>JAUQWM010000069.1 GCA_030835125.1 Gemmatimonadaceae bacterium
TCCCAACTCTCAACTCTCAACTCTCAACTCCGTTTCGCCACCCGGATCGCGGCGGTCAGCGCCGGTACGACCTCGAACACGTCCCCGACGATGCCATAGTCCGCCACCTTGAAGATCGGGGCGTCCTTGTCCTTGTTGATCGCGACGATCGTCCGCGAGGTGCGCATGCCGGCCAGGTGCTGGATGGCCCCCGAGATGCCGACCGCGACGTACAGGTCGGGACTCACCTGACGGCCCGTCTGGCCGATCTGGTCGCTGTGCGGTCGCCAACCCTCGTCGGTCACGGCACGCGTGGCACCGACGGCGGCGTTGCCGAACGCTTCCGCGAGGTCCTCGACGAGCTTGAAGTGCTCGGCGGACCGGAGCCCGCGTCCGCCGCTGATGATGACGGGCGCCTCGGCGAGATCGAGTTTCCGGGAATCGCCCTTGATCGACTCGGTCACCAGCACCCGCGACGCCGACGGATCGCCGACTGGTGGCGCGTCCTCCACGCGGCCGGCTCCGTTGGTGGCTACGGCCGTGACCGCGCCGGGACGGAGCGAGACGACGGCGGGGGTCGCGTTGAGTCGCAACGTGGCGACGACCTTGCCGGCGTATGCGTAATGCGTGACGACGGTCGCGTCGCCGTCCACCGCGATCGACAGCGCATCCGACGCGATCGGCACGCCAAGCCGTGCCGCGACGCGCGGCCCGAGGTCCCTGCCCTGCGCCGACGCCGCGAAAAGGACGGCGCGATACCCACCCGCCGTCGCCCGTGCCGCGACCAGCGCAGCCAGCGCCTCGGCGTTGTATTCCGCCAGCGCCGCATGCGCCGTCACGTAGACGGCATCGGCGCCGTGGGCGCCTAACGACGTTGCCTGCGCCCCGATCCCGGCGGCGCCCGCCAGGACCGCGTGTACCTCCCCGCCGGCCGCGAGTGGCCGCGCGGCCGCCAGCAGCTCGAACCCGACCTTGCGCACCTCACCGGCGCGCGACTCCGCCACCACCAGGATGTTCGGCATCAGAGGACCTTCGCCTCCTCGCGGAGCAGGCGGACGAGTTCCGGCACGGCGGCCGCTCCCTCGCCGATGATCCGCCCGGCCTGTCGCTCGGGCGGCAACTCCATCTTCGTGATCGCCAGGCGCGCTGCGCCGAGCTGCGCGGGCTTCACGTCCATGGGTTTCTTCTTGGCGGCCATGATGCCCTTGAGCGATGGGTAGCGGGGCCGCGCGATCCCTTCGTCGATCGATGCCGCCGCCGGCAACGGGAACGAGACGATCTCGGCGCCGCCCTCGACCTCACGCCGTGCCGTGCCCTTCCCATCCTCGATCGTCAGCTTCGTGCACGCGTGCACCATCGGGAGGCCTGACAGCTCGGCGGTCATCAACCCGACCGCGCCGCTGGCCGAGTCGGCCGCGTGCTTGCCGAAGAGGACGAGGTCGTACCCGCCGTCCTTCAGCTCGGCGGCCAGCGCCTGTGCGATCGCAAACCCGTCCGCGGGGATGCTGTCAACCTTGAGCTGCACCGCGCGCGCCGCGCCCATCGACAGCGCCTTGCGCAGGGTTTCCTGGACGGCGTCGGGCCCGAGCGAGATCACGACGACTTCGCCGGCGCCGAGGCGCTCGGTCAGCTGCAGGGCGAACTCCACCGCGTACCCATCGAAGTCCGACATGTCGAACTTGAGCCCCGTCTCGTCCACGGCCGTCCCTGAGGCGGCGATCCGGAACTTCACGTCCATCTCGGGGACGCGCTTGATGCAGACGGCGATCTTCACGTGGCGGCGTTGGCTCGAGGAAATCGGGCCAGAATACTAACAGGTTCAACCCCACGCCCCAATCAGGCGACGCACCGCGACCACCTGCCCGACATGGTAGGCCGCATGATCCACCGCCACGAGGATTGTCCGCAGGTACGTCTGGCCATCGCCCCATGGGATCGGCGCCGTGAGGTCGAACCCGGGCCGCAGGGCGAAGTCCTTCAGCCGCTGCCGGTCGCGCCGCACCGCATCGATACTGCGCTCCCACGCCGACTCCGAGGGCGGGACCGGCGAGGGTGGCCAGTAGTCATCGGGCCACTTCGGTGCCTGGTACGCAGGCGACTCCATGAAGTCCGCGAGGTCTTCCTGCGCGATCCGGATGTGCTCGACCAGTTCCCACGCCGAGTGCGGGAACCCATCGGGCCGCACGCCGCGCAAGCCGGGTGACAGGTCGGCGACGGCGGCATCGAACGTCGCGTGGGCTTCCTGCCAGTCGAGCGACCGCGCGACGATATCGCGCCAGGGGGTCATCGGGTCGGTCACCATGCGCACGCTCCGGTTGCGTCCTCGTCGGAACGTATGGTCTGCGGGCGTACCACGGGGCGCAACCGCGGGAATCCCACCAGCGCCGTCGCGGACGCGTAACTTCTCACCATGCATGCGACGTCCAGGCCGGTAGCCCTCGTCACCGGTGCATCGTCCGGGCTTGGGCGGGAATTCGTCCTGCAGCTGGCCCGGACGGGCCACGATCTCGTGCTCGTGGCGCGCGACGCCGATCGCCTCGAATCGCTCGCCGACGAACTCCGGAACAAACACGGATCCGTCGTTGAAGTGATGGCCGCGGACCTGGCGGTCGACGCTGACGTGACGCGCCTGGTCGCCCGAATCGATCGTTCGCCGATCGACCTCCTCGTCAACAACGCCGGATTCGGGACCCGGGGCAGCATCGCCCGCACGTCGCGCGACGGGCAGGAAGCGATGCTCCGGGTGCATGTGCTGGCGGCGCATCGGCTGGCCCAGGCGGCGGTTCAGGGAATGGTCGGCCGGGGAAGCGGCGCGATCATCATGGTCTCCTCAATTGCCTCGTTCCTGACAAGCCCGGGAAACGTGAATTACGCCGCTACGAAGGCCTGGCAACGCCTGTATATCGAGTCCCTGTCGCTGGAGTTGGCGGGCAAGGGGGTGTATGCGCAGGCGCTTTGCCCCGGCTATACGCATACCGACTTCCACCAGCGAGGCGGGATGGACAAGACGAGGGTGCCCGGCTGGTGGTGGATGACCGCGGACCGGGTCGTCGCCGATTCCCTTCGTGCCGTGCGGAGGCGTCGTCCGGTGGTAGTGATCCCGGGGCTGGGGTACCGGTTGGCGGCGCTGGCGCTCCGGTTCATGCCCCGCTGGGCCTGGCACCTGGTGATCCGGTCTCGGCGGTAAGTGGGCCCTGGAATGCGGATCCGGGTGTTGCCCCGTGCGCCCGTTCGCCGTATCGTCGTGCGCATCACCCCTCGTTTGGAGCGTCCATGCGCAGATTCCTGCTCGCTGTTCCCCTTGTGTTCGCTTGTGCGAAGGCGGAGACGCCGCCGGCCGACTCTGCCGCGATGGCCACTCCCGCGCTGACCGAGGCCGACGTGGCCGGCACGTGGACCGGGACGATCATGATGGAAGGTTCCGACTCGGTCATGGCGCACTGGACCGACATCTGCGGCGCCGGAACGTGCCGGCTGACCACGCAGGAGAGCCCGAAGGACACCGTCAGCTCGACCTACGTCATCGCAGGCGACAGTGCCGTGGGCACGTCGCCGGCCTACGCTGACCCACAGATGGGCGGCACCATGGTGACCGACCACTGGGTCGCCCGCGTGAGCGGCGGCACCGTGACCGGAACCGGCATGATGCGGCTCGCCGACAAGCCGGACTCGGTCGTGATGCGGTACCGCTTCACCGGCACCAGGCAGCCCTGACCGGCTCGAGAGGAAAGGCGCCGGGTCCCTCGTGGGGACCCGGCGCCTTTTCGTTCCGGTCCGGCGCGCCGCCTAACGTCTTGGCACCAGCTTGAGCAGCTTGCCGCTGGTGCTGTCGGTGAGGATATAGAGCGCGCCGTCGGGGCCCTGACGCACGTCGCGAACGCGTGGCCGTGGCTGCAGGTCCCGCAACAACCGCTCCTCGCCGACGATGCGATCGCCTTCGAGGGACAACCGCACCAGGTCGTTCGTCGCGTGCCCGCCCACGAACAGGCTGCCGCGCCACGCCGGGAACAGGCTCCCCGTGTAGAACGCCATCCCGCTCGGCCCGATGACGGGATCCCAGTAGTACGCCGGCTGCTCCATCCCTGCCTTCGCCGTGATGCCGCCGGTAATGGGGCCCCCGCGGTACTCGATGCCATAGGCGATCGTGGGCCACCCGTAGTCCTTCCCCTTGCGCACGATGTTGATCTCGTCGCCACCACGCGTGCCATGCTCGATCGCCCAGAGCTCGCCGGTCGTGGGATGCAGCGCCGCCGCCTGCGCGTTGCGGTGCCCGATCGACCAGATCTCGGGACGCACGTTGGTGCGCCCCACGAAGGGATTGTCGGCGGGGATGGTCCCGTCCCGGTTCACGCGGGCGATCTTGCCGATGAGCACGTCCAGGTTCTGCGACTGCATGCGCCCCGCGGTGAGGGAGCGATCGCCCTGGGTAATGAACAACGTGCCGTCGCGACCGAAGACGAGCCGGCTCCCGAAGTGGGCCTGCGAGTTCATCGGCGGCACCTGGTGGTAGATGACCTGGATGTTCTCGACGCGCGGAGCGGCGCCATCGACGAACCGGCCGCGCGCCACCGCCGTGTTGTTCATCCCGCCTTCCTGCGGCTCGGCGTAGCTCCAGTAGACCAGGTTGTTGCTGGCGAAGTCGGGATCGAGGGCCACGTCGAGCAGGCCACCCTGGCCGCGGGCGGCCACCGCCGGCAGCCCGGCCACCGGTGCGGACCGCGCGCCGTCCGCGCCAAGCACGAGCAGGCGCCCCGGCCGCTCGGTGACCAGGATCTTGCCGTTAGGCAGGAAGGCCAGCGCCCACGGCGTGTCGAGCCCGTCGGCAACCGTCACCACCTCGAAGGCGACCCCCAGCTTCCGCTCGGGGGCATCGGTCTGGCCGGCAAACGCCGGGACCTGGCTGGCGCCATTCGCGGGCCGGGGATCGACACCCTGCGCCCATGCGCTCGCCGCCGGCAGGCCGGCCAGGCACAGCACTCCGGCTGACGTCCACATCGCACTCTTCATTTCGTTCATCCTCCGCATGCGTTCACGAACCTGGGGGTCCAGCGCTGTCGTGGAATTTACGGACCGGCGCCTGCGCGTGCGCCGCGTGGCGGTCGCGGCCGCACTGGACGGCGCCCGGCGGCGAGGGCAGCTTCCGGGCGTGACGAACCGAGCGGCACCAGTGGTCAACGCACACCCGGGCGACGACGAATGACCGACGCCGTCCGCGAGTCACTGCAGCGCGCCCTGGGTCAGGCCTACGTCCTCGAGCGCGAGCTCGGCGGTGCCGGCATGTCGCGGGTCTTCGTGGCCCGGGACGTGGCGCTCGACCGCAACGTGGTCGTCAAGGTGCTCTCGCGCGAGTCGACCGCCGGGGTCAGCGGCGACCGCTTCCGGCGGGAGATCCAGGTCATCGCCCGCCTCCAGCATCCGCACGTCATGTCGATCCTGTCGGCGGGCGTGGCCGACGGGGACCTGTACTACGTGATGCCGTTCATAGGCGGCGAGACGCTCCGCGCGCGCCTGGCCCGCGAGGGACCGATGGCGATCGGCGACGCATCGCGAGTCCTTCGCGAGGTGCTCGATGCCCTGGCCTTCGCCCACAAGCACGGCGTGATCCACCGCGACATCAAGCCGGAGAACGTGCTCGTCGAAGCCGGTCATGCGGTCGTCGCCGACTTCGGCATCGCCAAGGCGCTGCGCGAGTCGGGGACGATGACGTCCGCCGGCGTGGCGCTCGGGACCCCGGCGTACATGGCGCCCGAAGCAGGCCACCGCCGATCCCTCCGCGGACCATCGCGCCGACCTGTACTCGGTGGGGGTGCTGGCCTACGAGCTGCTCACGGGGACGCCGCCGTTCACCGGGAACACGCAGCAGCTGATCACTGCGCACATCGCGACGCCGGCGCCTCCGCTGCGCGAGCGCCGGAGCGACGTACCGGAGCTGCTCGCCAGCCTGGTCGCGCGCGCCCTGGCGAAGGACCCCGCCGAGCGCCCGCAGAGCGCCGACGAGATGATCGCCGCGCTCGATGCCGCGGTCACCCCCGGTGGCACCGCCGCGGCGACCGCGAGCGTGCGCCCGGTGGTGCCGGTCCGCCGGGCGGGGCGCTCCCTGCGGCCCGTGGCGTTTGGCGCGGTGACCCTGGCGCTCGTCCTCGTCGCCGCCGGCGCCTGGTGGCGTTCCGCCAGCGCCTCGCGCCCGGTGGTTGCCGAGGGCGCCGACATCATCGCCGTGATGCCGTTAGGCGCCGTGTCGGACACCTCGCTCGCCCGGCTGGGGCAGGACCTCGCCGTCACGCTCAGCACGAACCTGGACGGGGTCGGCTCGCTGCGAACCGTCGACGCGGTCACGCTGCTGATGCGCGCCCGCAAGCTGCCAGCGCCAACCCCGCTCGCCGATGCCCAGGGACTGGCCAGCGAACTCGGTGCCCTGAGCGTCCTGAGCGGAACGCTGATCCACGAAGGCTCGAACGTGCGGGCGACCGTTACGCTCACCCCGGTGAGCGGGAGCGAGGTGCTGGCGCGCGCCACCGCGATCGCACCTCCCGGGCAGATCGACCTCCTGACGGACTCGCTGACCTGGGCCGTCCTGCAGCAGGTCTGGCGCAAGGGGACGCCGCCGTCGCCCGTGCTCACCGGCCTCACCACGAAGTCGATGGATGCCCTGCGCGCCTTCCTGGACGGGGAGCGCGCATTCCAGCGTCTCGATACGCCCGAGGCGCTGGCGTCGTACCAGCGGGCCCTGGAGCTGGACACGATGTTCGCGCAGGCGTACCTGCGCCACGACTACGTCAACAGCTGGAACCTCAGTCCGGTCGACGAACGGATCAGGTCACGGCTGCTCTCGCTCGTGGACCGCCTGCCTGAACGGGAACGCCTCTGGGTGGAGACGAGAGGGCTTGGACTCCCGGTTCCGGAAAAGGTGGCGAAGTGGAAGGCAGCGGCGCAGCGGTTTCCCGACTACCCGCCGCTCCTCATGTCGGCGGCCGACCTGATCATCCACTCGGGGCCGATTTACGGCATTCCGATCTCCGAAGCCCGCCCGATCCTCGAACGGCTCGACCAGCTCGTGCCTGATCATGGCGACACGAAGTTCCACATGGCCATGGTGGCAATGGTCGTCGGGACGCCGCACGAGTTCGTTGACGCTGCCGAGGCGGTTGCCCAGTTGACGAATGGAGTGTGGGCCACGGGGTTCCGGCTGGACGCCGCAATCGTCAGGGCGCGGCTCGAAGGCAAGCCGCTGCCGACGCCCGACAGCATGTTTGCGCTGGCCAGATCGATCGTCGAAGATGCACGCAAGAACCCGGTCGCCGCTTTCATCGCGGGGAGCCTCGGGATGGGGGACTCGGACATCGGCTACCGGCTCGACGCCCTCGACTCCGTTCGCAAGGCCGGCATCTACCAGGGCGACCTGTTACGGGCGTCAACGTTTGGCGAAGGGTTGTCCCGGATCTCGCGGGGCGAATGGGACGCCGGCCTCGATGCGCTCCAGCGTACTGAAGGATCGTCTCTGCCGATGTCGGCCCGGATCACCAGTGCCCGGATGGCCGCCCTCGGGGCCTGGCTTGGCACCCTCGGAGGAGCCAGCGCCGACTCGATACTCAGGCGCGTCCGCGCGCTTCGCGGCGCCGAGGACGTGACGGCGGACCGGATCGAACTGGCCTGGGTCGATGGCGTGATCGGCAATGCGCTGGGCGATGAGCCGCGCGTCAGGTCCGTCGTCTCCCGGCTTCGTGCCGACCGGGCTCCCCTGGCCGCCACGGCAGCCCGATCGCTCGACGCCCTCTGGCGCTACCGCACCAACGAGCAGGAGGGAGCAGACAGCCTCCGGGCCATCAGCGATGACGTGATGCACAGCGGCGGCTCGTTCATGGCGATGGAGGCGCTCGACCGGCTTCTCGTGGCGCGCGCGCTGCGGAAGCGGGGGCAGCCGGCGGACGTGGAGCGGTACCTGATGTGGCCCGATGCCGCCCCGAACCTTCCACGCTCGAGCTCGGTGACGATCGCGATGACACCGCTGGTCGCGTATGAGCGGGGCGTCGCCCTCGAGGAGGCGGGCCAGCGTGAGGCGGCCGCCTACCAGTACCGCCGGGTGCTTCGTACCCTCGACAAGCCGCCAGAAGGGCTTCGCTACGTCCTCGACGACGCGAAGTCGCGCCTGGCGAAGATCGAGCAGACGGACGTTCCCGCCGCGAAGACGGTGAAATGACCGGACACACCTTGCTCGCCGGGCTCCTGTTCGCCATGCCGGCGGCGCTGCCGTCACAATCCATGCCCTCCGACAGCGCGGTGCTCGCCATCCTCAAGGCGCGCGTGGATACCGGCCGGTATGCGGGCCTCGTCGTGGGACTCGTCGCACCCGACGGTCGGCAGCAGGTAACGGCCTATGGGCCGCGCGCGGGCGTGACCCCGTTCGACGGCAATACCGTATTCGAGATCGGCTCGATCACCAAGGCGTTCACCACGGCCATCCTTGCGGACATGATCGCGAAGGGCGAGGTCGCCCTCGAGGATCCCGTCGCCACGCACCTCCCCGCCGGCACGAAGATCCCCGGGCGCGACGCACGCCAGATCACGCTGCTCGACCTGGCGACCCAGACCTCGGGGCTGCCGCGATTGCCCGGTAACCTGGCCGTCACCGACCCGCGTAATCCGTACGCCGCGTACACGACGGCACAGCTCTTCGACTTCCTCGCCGGATACACACTCCCCCGCGCAATCGGGGCACAATACGAGTATTCCAACCTCGGGATGGGACTGCTGGGGCAGGCGCTGGCCCACCGTGCGCGGATGGACTACGAGGCCCTCGTCACCGCGCGCGTCCTCGCGCCGCTGGGCATGCACGACACCCGCGTCACGCTCACGCCCGCCATGCAGCGCCGCCTCGCACCCGGGCACGACGAGGCGGGGCAGGTGGCTGGACTGTGGGATCTGCCGGCGCTGGCCGGCGCCGGGGCGTTGCGCTCGACGGTGAACGACATGCTGCGTTTCGTCCGCGCAAACGCTGATCCCACGAGCCAGCCGTTAGGCAGGACGCTGTCGATGACGCACGCCGGCCGCCGCCCCGGACCGGCGCCCACGGTCACCATCGGCCTCGCCTGGCACCGCCTGGCGGCGCCGTCGGGGCGTACGCTCGTCTGGCACAACGGCGGCACCGGCGGCTACCGGAGTTTTGCCGGCTTCGACGAGGCATCGCGCCTCGGCGTGGTCGTGATCGCGAACTCCGCGGTGAGCGTGGACGACATCGGGTTGCACCTCCTCGACGCCTCGATCCCGCTGGCCCCGATCCCGAAACAGCGCGTGGCGATCAGCCTGTCGCCCGACGTCCTGCAGCGCTACGTCGGTACCTACGACCTGGCGCCCACCTTTTCCATCGTCATCACCCGCGTGGGTGACGCGCTCTTCGCGCAGGCCACCGGCCAGCCGCGCTTCCCCCTCTTCGCCGAGTCGGAGGTCGATTTCTTCCTGCGGGCCGTGGATGCGCAGGTGACGTTCACGAAGGATGCATCCGGCGCGGTCACGGGGCTCGTCCTCCATCAGGGCGGACAGAACCTGCCGGGGCGTCGGCGGTAAGCCGGGGCGCTGAATCCGGGGCATCGTTTCGCCCGTACTCAGCGCATGACCCAGGCCGACCGCATCACCCTCGAGGAACACCGCGCGTACTTCGCGCAGAGCCCATTCCTGGCGATGCCGATTGCCGGCGCGCTCGCCTGGACCGCCATCGGTATTGCGGGCGCGCTCCTCCCCATCCCCTTGGCCGCCTGGGCGCTCTTCATCGGCACGGGGATGATCTTCTCGCTCGGTCTCGTGGTGGCGAAGTTCACCGGCGAAGACCTGCTCGGCAAGCGACGGCCCGGCAACCCGTTCGACGCGCTCTTCATGCGGTCGGTGGTGATGGCCTGGCTCGTCTTCGCCATCGCGATCCCGTTCTTCCGTCTCGAGCCCACCTCGCTGCCATTGACGGTGGGCATCCTGGCAGGGTTGATGTGGCTCCCGTTCGGCTGGATCATCCAGCACTGGGTCGGGACCTTCCACGCCGTGTCGCGCACGGTCCTGTGCCTCGCCGCCTGGTACGCGTTCCCCGAGGCGAGGTTCGTGGTCATCCCGGCGGTGATCGTGGCGATCTACGCCGTGACGATCGTGGCCCTGCAGCGGAGGCCGCGCTAGCGACCGTTGGAGAGCTGCAGGATGATGACGGGAATGATGATCACGAGGAACCAGAAGCTGATGGCCTTCAGGATCCGTCCCCGGGACCAGCGCCCGGATTCGTGGAGGTAATAGGTGCCGGGGGCGCCTTCACGGATCACTCCCGCCTCCACCAGCGGCTGCAGGGAGTCCTGCAACTCACGCGGAAGGTCCGCCTGCGCGATCGCGTTGGCCGCGCCCACGGCTCCCACCCTCCGCATCGCCTCACTGGCCATCTGCGCCAACGGCATGTCAGGATTGACATTCGCTCCGCCTGAACTCGGGCTGCCACGTCCGGACCTCTGACCTCGGACCTCGGACCTCGGAGTTCGAACCTCACTCAAGAAACCTCGGCCGCGCGTCCACCGGGGGAACGTGGCACGCCTCGTGGCCGAATGGCAAGCGGTGCCGGTGGCGTGCGACGAGGTCGTACATGCCGTCGCGAATGAACCGCGGCACGACGCGCCCGATCACGGCGACGCGCCAGGCGCCTCCGAGGTAGCGCGCGATCTCCAGAATCGCGTCCGATCGCACGCGGACGGTGTTGTCCGCGGGATTGTACCAGACCACCGTGTCGACGGGCCCCGGGCCCGCGCCCGCGAGCACGCGCGCGGCAAGCCGCCCGTGCAGGGACGCGAAGCGCAGGTCGTGCGCGGTCTCGTGCCGCAGCACGAAGCGCACGGTCGCGCTGCAGAACCCGCACCGATCGTCGTAGAACAGGACCGGAGGCTCACCGGCCCGCCCACCACCGCCCGTGGTCATGCGCCGGCGATCCGCCGCGCCCTCAGGAGAAGGCGCTCAACCCCGTAATGGCCTGGCCCAGGACCAGCGAATGCACGTCGTGCGTGCCCTCGTACGTGTAGACGCTCTCGAGGTTCGCCATGTGCCGCATCGACGCGTATTCGGCCAGGACCCCCACCGCACCTAACAAGCGCCGTGCCTCGCGCGCGACGTCGGTCGCCATCGAGACGTTGCTCCGCTTCGCGAGCGACACCTGCTGCGGCGTCATCGTCCCGGCGTCCTTCAGCCGGCCCAGGTGCAGCGACAGCAGCTGTCCCTGCACGATCCCCGTCAGCATCCCGGCCAGCCGCTGCTGCTGGATCTGGAAGCCGCCGATCGGGCGGTCGAACATGACGCGGTTCTTCGCGTACGACGCCGCCTCCTCGAAGCACGCCATCGCCGCGCCGACCGCACCCCACGAGATCCCGAACCGCGCCTGCGTCAGGCACATCAGGGGCGACTTGAGCCCCCCGGACCCGGGCAGGATCGCATCGGCCGGCAGGTGCACGTCACTGAAAACCAGTTCACTGGTGTCCGACGCGCGCAGCGAGAGCTTTCCCTTCTGGTCTCTCGCCGAGAATCCCTTCGCGTCCGTCGGCACCAGGAATCCCCGGATGGACGATGCGTCGGTGTCGCCGTTGGTCTTGGCCCAGACCACCGCTACCCTCGCGGTCGAGCCGTTCGTGATCCACATCTTGGCGCCGTTGAGGATCCAGGTGCCATCGGCCTGCTCCCTGGCCATCGTGATCATGCCGGCCGGGTTGGATCCGAAGTCCGGCTCGGTCAGGCCGAAGCATCCGATGACCTCGCCGCTGGCCATTTTCGGCAACCACGCCGTCTTCTGCGCCTCGCTGCCGAACGCGAAGATCGGGTACATCACCAGCGCGCCCTGCACCGACGCGAACGACCGCACGCCGCTGTCGCCCCGCTCCAGCTCCTGCATGATCAGCCCATAGGAGACGTTGTTCAGTCCGGCGCAGCCGTACTGCTCCGGAAGGTTCGCGCCGAAGACGCCGAGGGCCGCCATCTCGGGCACGAGTTCCTTCGGGAAGCGGCCCTGGACGTAGCAGTCCCCGATGATGGGCAGCACGCGCTCATCCACCCAGCGGCGGACGGAGTCCCGGATGGCACGTTCCTCCTCGGAGAGGACACTGTCGATGTCGTAGAAGTCGCTGGTCGAAGGCATGGGGGTGCGGTGTCAGGTGAGCCCGCTGGCGCGCTCGCCGGCAGGGGGATCGTATGCGCGCCGGCGCGGTGACGCCAACTGCGCCAGCCAGGCGGCCGACGCGGCAAGCACCGCCGGATACAGCAGGGTGGCCAGGAAGGGCGCCCACCCGGGGAGTCCCATGGCGCCCCCGAGCTTCCGCCCGAGTGCAAGGACCGGATAGCCGCGCAGGACATACACGATCAGGACGCCACCCCACGCGACGACCGCCGCCGCCGCGACGGTCCGCGCCGCCCGACGCGGCCAGGCAGCGCCGACCACGACCCCGGCGCCAAGCAGCGACAGTGTCGGCGCGCCGATCCACGTCCCGCCGGCGATGATCGCGACGCCGACGAGGAAGCCCCTCACTTCGCGCTCCGCGTCAGGCGCAGTCGTGCCGTTGCCGCGAACCCGGTATCGCGCGGCGCAAGGAGCGTGTCGAGCGTTCCCGTTCGCCAGCGCGGCAGCCGGTCCGCATAACGATCGCTCGCCGGGTTGCCGCTCTGGCCCCCGGGGTACGTGCCCCACGCCCGCACCGTATCCCCCAACTCGACGACCATGCGCCAGCTCGGGCCGTGACCGCCCGCCGACGCCGGGTTGAGCGTGCCGGGACCGCCCTGGATGGAGATTCCGGTCTCGGAAAACGCCGGGATATCCAGCAGGTGCATGACCCTGGTCGCGCCGACACGGCCCCAGCGCCAGCCGCCCTGGTCCCGTGGGCCGAACCGCCTGGTGAGGGAATCATGAGCCGCAACCAGCGCGGCGCTCACGACCGCATCCCGGTCCTCGACGACGCCTGCCGTCCGGCGGTCGTCCCACCACGCACTCGACGAGTCCTGCAGCAGGTTCAGCAGGATGGCGGTGCCCGGCGTGGCCACGCGCGCGCCGCCGTCCGGCGCGAGTTCATCCCATGTGCGCGCGGTGAGCTGCCGCATCGCCGCCTCGAACAGCGCCACGTGATCGTCGTCAGGCAGGTAACGGCGATCCCAGGCCGCGAGCCAGGCAGCGGCGGAATCCAGCCCCGGCGTCGCGCGGCCCTGCTGTCGCATCCGCGCCGCCGCGCCCAGGAACGCCGGCACGAACCAGTCGGCCCGCGCGCTCCCGGGATCGGTCTGCCAGCGCATCATCGTCTCCGGGGTGACCGCCGTGTCGCCACGCAGCAGCGCATTGAGGTGCAGCGCCCTCCAGGGGTCGAAGTCCGACTCACGGCCGAAGTACCGGGGCTGCTGCCTCGGATCGAGGGGCGCCTGGTTCGCCGACGCGACGAACCCCTGCGCGGGGTTGAAGGCCTGCGGGTACTGGTCCAGCGGCCAGAACCCACGCCAGTCGTTGGCGCTGCTGCTGCCGTCCTGGATCACCCAGCCGCGTGCGCCCTCCGGCCTGATCGGATAGTGGCCGGTGGAGCGGATGGCGATCGAACCCTGGCGGTCGGCGACGAGCATGTTCTGCGCGGGGGCGCCGAATCCCGTCGCCATGATGTCCAGGAAGTCGCGCGCCGACGTGGCCCTGGCGACATCGAGGAACACGGTCTGGCTCAGGACCGGTTCGAGCACCGTCCACCGCATCGAGGTCCACCCGTCCGCGGACCGTGACATCGGGCCGCGGTGCGTGAATCGCAGCGTGTCCACGCCGATCTCCTCGCCGTGCTTCCCCCGGTACCGCTCGACCTGGATGCGGAGGGGCCTCCACGCGCCGTCGAGGCGGTACTGTCGCGGATCGTTCGCGTCGTCGACGGTCTCCCGATAGAGGTCGAGGACGTCCGCGCCGGTGTTGGTGAAGGTCCAGGCCAGGTCCCGCGTGAAGCCGATGACGATCCCCGGCGCGCCGGGAATGGTGACGCCGTAGACATCGAGCACCCCGGGCACCACGAGGTGTGCCTCGTACCACAGGCTCGGGAGCGTCATGTCGAGGTGCGGGTCGCCGGCCAGCAGCGCCCTCCCGGCGGCGGTGCGCGACGGCGCCACTGCCCAGTTGTTGCTGGCAAACGACGGGGACGGCTCTCCGTCCCCGGGCGCCACGGGCCAGAGCGCGGCGAGGCCACGCGCCCCCGGCGCGGGTGCGCCCGGCGGGGGCAGGGTCCGGAAGTCGAACCGCGGCGCCGGGGACCCGTTAGGCTGGATGGGCTCGACGATGGGCCCGTCCTTCGGGAAGAGCGCCTCGGCGGCCGCCTCGCCGACGAGGGATGCGGCGGCCGAGTACGATCGCTCGGCCGAGCCGAACGCGAGCGTCCAGCCCATCCGGGCGAACAGGTGCAGCGTGTTGCCCGGCGACCACCGCTCGGGGCTCACCCCGAGCAGCCGGTACTCGAGCGGCACGTCGCCCGGGCGCAGGCCATCGATCCAGGCATTCACGCCATCGGCATAGGCGTCAAGGATGGCTCTCGCCCGTCCGCCGGCCGGCAGTGCCTCGGTGATCGCCGCGGCCGACGCGGGGAGGCCCAGCCGCCGCATCTGGCGATCGGTGGGAAGCGCGACGGCTCCCGCCCACTCGGTCAGGCGGCCCGACGCGGCGCGGGCCTGCACCTCGAGCTGGAAGAGCCGGTCACGCGCGACGACGAAGCCTAACGCGCGAATGGCGTCGGCCTCGGTGCCGGCGAAGATGTGGGGCACGCCGCGCCGGTCGTACCGCACGTCCACCGGGCCGTCCAGGTTCGGGATCCCGCCGACGGCGTCAGCGGGCAGGTCGGCCCGTGCCGCGGCCGCCCAGGCGCCGTTGAGCGGATCGAGCAACGGGGACAGCGGCGGGATGGACGCCGTGCCCCGGGTCCCGATCCAGCCGAGCGACAGGCCGGCGAGGGCAACGACAGTCAGGAGGACGTTCCGCATGACCGGAATTTAGTCCTCGCTCGGGGAACCGTCGGGGCGGTCCGCCATCAGTCGTGCCGCGGAAACTCCTTGCGTGGCCCGACCGATAGCGTGTGGTCACCCGACGACCAGACCAGCGTTTCGACGGCGATTGACTGGCGGGTGATCGTCACGACGTTGACCGACGAGGGCCGCCCCCCGCGGGACCGGTTCGACACGGTGCCGGCCGTCGAGACGACCGTGCCGCGCCGCGTGTGCTCCACGAAGTGGATCGCCTCCTGGTGGTCGTGGCCGCAGAGGATGAGGTCGACGCCGATCTGCGCAAACGCGCCGAGGATGCGCGGCGTATGCTTGAGGCCGTGGCGCCGCGACAGCTCGCCCTTCACCGGGTTGTGGTGCATCACGATCACGCGCGCGTCGTCAGGCGGCGACGCCGTGAACTCCACGTGCGCGCGCTCGACCTGCCGGCGTCGCAGGTGCCCGATGATCGAGATATCGCGCAATCGCCACGTGAGCGTGCGGCGGCTCACGCCCTGGGACGTGTTCAGCCCGACGAACGTTGCCCCGGGGACGCGCAGCACCGGCTCGAGTTCCTCGTCGATGTAGCGGCGGTACGGCCGGTAGATCGCGTCATCGCCGCGCACCATCATCGGGGACTTCCACCACTGGACGTCGTGGTTGCCCGGGACCACGATCACGAGGCTCACCTTCGCCGCGTCCCGGAGGAAGACCCTCGCCCGCTGGAACTCCCCGGCACGCGCGCGCTGGGTGATGTCCCCGCTCACCGCCACCACGTCGTAGCGATCGCGCGCGATATGCTCCTCGATGGCCTCGATCAGGTGGTGATCCGCCGGCATGCCGAAATGCAGGTCCGAGACGTGGAATACGCGGACCGCGTTCATGGCCCCCTGCCTTCGACAGGCCGGTTCTCAACCCTCGACCCTCGACCCTCGACCCTCACGAGATGTGCGAGATCACGGCGTCCGCGAACTGGCTCGTGGTCGCGGTGCCACCCAGGTCCTTCGTCAGGATCCGGCCGGCCTTGATCGTCGCCTCGAGAGCGCGCCGGATCCGGTCGGCGCGGAACCGGTCGCCGACGTGGTCCAGCATGAGGCAGGCCGCGAGGATCAACGCCGACGGGTTCGCGATCCCCTGCCCCGCGATGTCGGGGGCGGTGCCGTGCACGGCCTCGAAGATCGCCGCGTCCTTGCCGATGTTCGCGCCGGGCGCGAGGCCCAGCCCACCCACCAGTCCCGACACCAGGTCCGACAGGATGTCGCCAAACAGGTTCGTCGTCACGATGACGTCGAACTGTTCGGGCCTGATCACGAGCTGCATCGCCGCCGCGTCGATGATGCGTTCATCATACGCGACCCTCCCGTCATACTCCCGCGCGACGCGCTGGCCCACCGAACGGAACAGCCCCTGCGAGTACTTCAGGATGTTCGCCTTGTGGACGAGCGTCACCTTCTTGCGGTTGTGCCGAAGTGCATACTCGAACGCATATCGCACCACGCGCTCGGAGCCCACGCGCGTCACCAGCGCCACGGACTCGGCCGCGGCCTGCGGGTCGTCGCCGATGCGGATGTAGTGCTCGAGTCCCGCGTACAGGCCCTCGGTGTTCTCGCGGATGAGCACGATGTCGACGCCCTCGAACCGCCCGCCGGGGACGATGTCCCGCGCCGGACGCACGTTCGCGTAGAGGTCGAAGGTCTGCCGGAGGGCGACGTTGACCGACCGGTACCCTTCCCCGATCGGCGTCTCGAGCGGGCCCTTGAGCGCCAGGCGGGTGCGGCGGATCGACTCGAGTGTCTCGTCAGGCATGGGCGTCCCGCGCGCGGCAACCCCGGCCGCGCCGGCGACCTGGCGCTCCCAGTCGAACGTGGCGCCGGCGGCGGCGAGGACGCTGATCGTCGCCTCGGTGATTTCCGGCCCGATGCCGTCACCGGGAATGAGCGTACAGGGGATGGGCATGGGGGGCAGCGGTTGGGAACGGGGGCGGGGCGTTATCGAGGTGAAATCAGGTCGGCGAACCGGCGTGCGAGATCCGCGGCCAACTGCGGATTGAAGGCGGCCGCATCGTCGCCGACGATGTCACCGATGAACACGAGTCGCGAGGCGCGCAGGTCCAGCACGGCCACCCGCAATACCAACCGGCCGCTGGCCGGCGTTGCGCCCGGCTCCACGCGGATCTCCAGCGGCACCAGGGCGTGCCGGGCGTCATGGAACCCGGCGAGCGTCCGCAGTTGCGTCGCCACCGGCTCGGGGATTTCCGCGTCGCGGTTCCGGACGAGCACGCGCACCGCGTAGCCGGCCCGGATGTCCTTCGGGGCCAGCGCATACTGCGGGTTGCGCCTCGCGGTGCGCTCCATGTCGGCCGGCATCGCCCAGGTCGTCGCGATCCCTCGATCCCGCAGGACCGCATCCAGCGCGCTGTCGGCGCGGGCGCGAAACGCCTGTTCGTCGCCGATGACCGACGCCCACGCGAATCCGGGGGCGGCGGCGATCGATTGCACCGGCAGGAAGAGCAGGCGCATGGTCGCGAACGACGCCAGCGGCTGCTCGTCGACCGGGATCGACGGGGGCGTCGCACGCCCGCCACCACAGCCGGCCAGGACGAGTGCAGCGATGAGTGTGCGTCGGTTCACGGGATCTCGAAGGGAGGCGGTAAGTTAAGCCCCCTGCTGACCATGGTGTAGCGACACGGCGAGCCACCCCGATTGGCCGACCCCGGCTTTGCACGACTGCCGGTGCAGCGTCGATCGCGGTCGTGCAACCGGACCGGTGCCGCGGCCGACTTTCGGGGGAGCCCTATCGAATCACCGGCATCGTGTCCCCCGGCAGCATCAGCATCCGGTGCGCGCGGATGGGCGCGATCCCGTTCGACATCACGCGCTCGTGGAAGTCGCGCAGGCTGAACCGGTCGCCCGCCGTTGCCGCATAGTCCGCCCGGAGCTCGAGGATCCCGCGCTTTCCCAGGAAGTAGCCGCCATACGTCGGGTCGTACGTCGCCCGCTCCGCCTCACGCTTCGCCGCCGGCGCCGCGACGTAGGCCTGCTCCTCGAAGCACCGCTGCGCGTCCTCCAGCGTCCACTGCTTCGTATGCACCCGGATGCCTGACAGCAGGCGGCAGATTCGCGTCATGGCATCGCTGAGCTGCGCCAGCCGGAACCGCGGATCATTGTCGGCAAACCCTTCGTCAAGGACCATCTGCTCCGCGTAGTGCGCCCAGCCGTCCTGTCCCGACGAGGGCTGCGGGAACGGGTTCAGCCCGATCCAGATACGCCGCACCTTCCCCGGCGTCCGCCGCATGTAGACGGAATGCAGCCAGTGCCCGGGAATCGCCTCGTGCGCCGACGTGTTCTCCAGTGAGGCGTAGTTGTAACGCTCGAGCCAGGCATCGGCCTCGGCGCCGGGCATGTCGAGGGGTGGTTCGGTGATGTAATAGACGCTGCGCACCGGGGTCGCCTCCAGCGGTGGCGACGCATGCATCGAGGCGAAACCGAGGTCGAACGGAAGCGCCGGCTCGACACTCACGCGCTCGTCAGGCGGAAGGGCCGCGATGCCCTTCGCGACCACGAATGCCGCCAGGGAGTCCACGATGGCGCGGGTCGCGGCGACGACACCTCCGGGCGCCGGATGATGGCGTCGCACCTCGAGCCACACCGCGACCGGATCACGTTCCGGCGCCAGCCGGGCCGCCGTGGCGCGAAACTCGGCCTGCGATGCCGCCAGTTCACGCTCTCCGATCGCCAGCATGGTATCCAGCGGCGTGTCGATCAGGTCCTCGGCGCGATACCGCCGCGCGAGGTTGTCGGCGCCGATGGCGACGTCGCCCGTCGCCCGCGGGATCAGGTCCTTCTCCAGCCAATCGACGTACGACGATATCACCGGGATGGCCTGGTCGGCGGCGCGGCGCAGGGAGTCGCGCAGGACGGTGTTGGAGTCGGACGCGAAGGCCAGGTCGAGGTCGCGCCCGAGCATGTCGACGGCTCCTCGCATCATCGCCAGACCTCGTTCGGCAAGGAGGCGGGGCGGGTTCTGGAGATTCGCCCGCGCGTCGGTCAGGAATGCGGGCACCTGCCCGAGCTTGCTGATGATGCGGCGCATCCTCACCGCTGCCGGGTCGCTCTCCATGGCCATGAGGTTGTGCACCCCGTCGGACAACGCCGAGGCGTAGAGCATCGGGTTCCGGCGCCAGTTCTGCAGCGTTTCCTGCTCGAGCAACCATCCGTCGATGATGCCGGCAAGGATGACCCGGTCCACCCGTTCGTCAGGCGTGAGCGCCAGCGTGTCGAACGCGGCCAGGGTTTCCGCGTCCCGCTTGAGCGCCGCGATCTCGTCGCCGATCGCGGTGGCCGAGAAGGCGTCGAGCAGGTCGTCGTGCTGGTGCAGCCCATTCCCCGCCGCAATGGACGGATGCCGCCGCGCGAAGTCGTCGAGATACCGGTCCACGAACCCGGCAAAGGAAGGCTGCTCCGGCTGGCAGGCCGGGATCGTCAGGCAGACGGAGGCGGCGAAGGCGCGGAGGCGACGGGACCGAGCTGGCATCGGCGAATCGGGTGACTGGGGGCGGGGAGGCTGGTGCAAAGACTACGTCCCGCGGGTGGACACGCCATAGGCGCGAGGTTCGAAGAAGCCGGCGATTGGTCGTTGACCACTCCGGAACCGCGTCCCATGTTCTGCCAGCCAAGGGACGGGCATCAGGCATCAGGCATCAGGCATCAGGCATCGGACCTCGGCATCAGGCATCGGGCATCAGGCATCAGACCTCGGCATCAGGCATCAGGCATTCCTCACAGCGACCCGCTCTGTTTACTCCAATTCCCCCATGCGTCCACTGCGTATCCTGATCTGGGTCCTGGTTTCCCTCGCGGGTGCAGGTGCCTTTGGAGTCCTCGCCCTTGGCCGGGGAGAGCACGTCAGTGCGGCGTGGCTCCTCACGGCGGCCGTCTGCACCTACGTCGTCGCCTACCGCTTCTACAGCAAGATCATCGCGGCGAAGGTGTTCGCCCTCGATGCCAACCGGTTGACGCCGGCGGAGCGGTTGAACGACGGGCGCGACTTCGTGCCGACCAATCGCTGGATCGTCTTCGGCCACCATTTTGCCGCCATCGCCGGACCCGGCCCGCTCGTCGGGCCGACCCTCGCCGCGCAGTTCGGCTTCCTGCCCGGTGCGATCTGGATCATCGTCGGCGTCGCCCTCGGGGGCGCCGTCCAGGACTTCGTGATTCTCTGTTCGTCGCTTCGCCGCAACGGCAAGTCCCTCGGCCAGATGGCCAAGGAGGAAATCGGGCCCGTCGCCGGGTTCACCGCGCTCGTCGCCGTGCTCGGCATCATGATCGTGCTGATCGCGGTCCTGGCCCTGGTGGTGGTGAACGCGCTCGGCGAGAGCCCGTGGGGCATCGTGACCGTGGGGTTGACGATTCCCATCGCGCTCCTCATGGGCGGCTACATGCGGTGGATCCGTCCGCATCGCGTCCTCGAGGCGACGGTGATCGGGCTCGTGCTGCTCGTGGTGGCGCTGTTCCTCGGCCGAGCGGTCTCGGAGAATCCCGCCCTGGCACCGATGTTCACGCTCAGCCGCGCCAACCTGGCGTGGTTGATCATGATCTACGGGTTTGCCGCGTCGGTCCTGCCGGTGTGGCTGCTCCTGGCGCCGCGCGACTACCTGTCGGCGTTCGTGAAGATCGGGGTGGTCGTGGCGCTGGCCCTGGGGGTGCTGATCGTCCTGCCGCCCATGCAGATGCCCCGCGTGACGCAGTTCATCGATGGCACGGGCCCGGTGTTCGCCGGCAAGCTCTTCCCGTTCTGCTTCATCACCATCGCCTGTGGGGCGATCTCCGGATTCCATGCGCTGATTTCCTCGGGGACGACGCCCAAGCTGCTGCAGCATGAGCCTGACGCGCGGTTCATCGGGTACGGCGCCATGCTGACGGAGTCGCTGGTCGCCATCCTGGCGCTCATCGCGGCCTGCGTGCTGACCCCCGGTGAGTACTTCGCGATCAACTCACCGGCGGGGATCATCGGGACGACCCCCGAGTCCGCGGCCGAGGCGATCCGCAACTGGGGATTCGTGCTGGACCCGGAGGCGTTCAGGCAACTGACGTCGAGCATCGGTGAGGAGCGCCTCCTGTCGCGCACCGGCGGCGCCCCGAGCCTCGCGGTCGGCATGGCCCACCTGTTCTCGGGCGTGCTCGGCGGCCCGACGGCGCTCGCCCTGTGGTACCACTTCGCGATCATGTTCGAGGCGCTGTTCATCCTGACGACGCTCGACGCCGGCACGCGCGTCGGCCGGTTCATGCTGCAGGACCTCCTCAAGCATGCGTGGGCCCCGCTGGGCAAGGTCTCCTGGTACCCGGGCGTCGTCTTCACCAGCGCCATCTTCGTCATGATGTGGGGGTACTTCCTCTACCAGGGCGTCATCGACCCGTTAGGCGGCGTCAACACCCTGTGGCCCCTGTTCGGCATCGCCAACCAGTTGCTCGCCGCGGTCGCGCTGTGCGTGGGCACGACCGTGATCATCAAGATGGGCAAGGCGAAATACGCGCCGATCACGATGCTGCCGCTCGCCTGGCTCCTCATCGTGACGATGACCGCCGGCTACCAGAAGATCTTCTCGCCGGATCCGAAGCTCGGCTTCCTCGCTCGCGCCAACCTCTACGATTCGACCCTCGCGGCCGGTACCCTGCCCCCGGGCATCACCAGCACCGAGGTCGCCCAGCGGTTCATCTTCAACGACCGTGTCGACGCGGCGGTCGCTGCCTTCTTCATGATCGCGGTGATCATCATCATCGCCGACAGCGCGCGGCAGTGGTACGCCGTGGTTTCGGGTCGCATGCCCGCCGTGTCGACGGAGGTCCCGTTCGAGCCGCGTACGGCCGTGGCAGGTGACTAGGAGGGGTGAGCGCCGGATGCCGCCAGGCGGCGGCACAAAGGCTGACCGAATGGCTCAGTCCGCGTAAGGCAAGGATGGCATCGGGCGGGGTATGGGTCCGGTCCTCCTTACACGGAACGAGCCATGAGACGGAACAGCATCGCGCCGCTGGCGCTGGTGATCATCGGGGTATCGCAGCTCTGGGCGTGTGCCTCGTGGAAGAATCGCGAGAAGGGAGCCGCGGTCGGCGCGGCGGCCGGCGGCGTGATCGGCGGGGTCATCGGGAACCAGACCGGTTCCACCGCTCGCGGCGCCATCATCGGAGCGGTGGTCGGTGGTGCCGCTGGCGCGGTCATCGGTCACCAGATGGACCAGCAGGCGAAGGAGCTGCAGCAGAACATCCCGGGCGCCACCGTCACCCGCGTGGGCGAAGGGATCGCGGTGACTTTCGCGTCGGGCTTGCTCTATGATTTCGACTCGGACGTGGTCAGACCCACGGCGGCGCAAAACCTGCGGGCGCTCGCGCAAAGCCTCGGCAAGTATCCGAACACCGACATCCTGATCGTCGGCCACACGGACGCGACCGGCCCGGACAGCTACAATCAGGGACTCTCGGAACGCCGCGCGAGGTCGGCGCAGAACTTCCTCGTTGGCGAGGGCGTTGCGCCAGGACGCCTGCGTTCAGCGGGTCGCGGGGAGACCGAGCCGATCGCCTCGAACGACGACGAGGCCGGTCAGTCGCAGAACCGCCGGGTCGAGGTCGCGATCTACGCGAACGCACAGGCCAGAAAGCCGTAGGCGCCGACTCCTGGCGCTCCCTCCCGGCTTCAGCGTGTCGTTTTCGGTGAGGGTGGCAGCGACATCAGCCGTCGCCGGAAGCTCTGAAAGGCTGGCGTATCCCTGGTCAGGCGCTGCACCTGGCTCGCCGGATGCCGGGCGATCTCCGCCCGGGTCATCTCGATGCGCTCTTCCTCCAGCGGGTGGCTCGCGAAGAAGGCAGACAACCGGTCGGGATTCGACTTGCGCTCGTCGAGGAGGATCTGGAACATCGACGGAACCCCCTCCGGCGAGATCCCCGCACGGATCGTGGTCGCCACGGCGTCTGCATCGGCCTCGGCTTCGTCACTGCGGCTGAACTTCGCGAAGAGCGCGCTGCCGCCGACGTTGATGGCGGCCTGGCCAGCTCCGCTCTGGCACGCGCTGGTCAAGGTGCACAGCAACGCCACACCGACGTTGGCCCCCTGGGCCTGCTGGATCTGCTGCACCGAGTGCCGGCGTGTAATGTGCGCGATCTCGTGACCGAGCACGCCGGCCAGTTCGCTCATGGTGGTGGCGCGTTCGATGAGCCCCCGGTTCACGTACACCCAGCCTCCCGGCACGGCAAAGGCGTTGATCTCCCTGCTGTCGACGATCGTGAAGTGCCAGCTGAGTCCCCGGCTGTCGGTCGCGGCCACGAGCTGGTTGCCGAGCGACGTCATGTAGTTGTTGAGCGCCGCATCCCGCACCAGCGGGAGTTCTGCGTTGACCTGGGCCGCGGTGTTGGCGCCCAGTTCGACTTCCTGTTGCTGGGAAATGCCACAGGCGGCCGCCGCGATGACGCCGAGCGTCGCAATGCCGCGGCTGGCGCGCCACGTGGATGGCAGAGTCTGCATGAAACCTCTCCCCGTTCCGGTTCAGAGGTCACGTACACCCCCGGATCGACTCCGTGCTTCGTCACCGTCCTGATCAGAGCGCCGCCCCGGTTGCTGAAACCCCGGGAGGCCCCTGTCGTATGGGTTGCCAATATGACGGTAACCCCTCACGCGGACCGACGATGAAGAACGCCACGCTGCTGACCATCATGTCACTGGTCTCGATCCTGCTCATGACGCTGCACATCACGGACGACATCGTGCGCGGGATCTCGCCGGCCGCCGCTGAAAACGTCGGTGCCGTCGCCATCTTCGTGGTCTGGCTCGTCGGAACGCTGCTGCTCACCGAACGGCGCCTGGGGTTCGTCATCATGTTGCTTGGCGGGCTCTTTGCGGCGGCGATGCCAGTCCTTCACATGACCGGGGCCCGGTACGCGGCGATCGCGACGTCGAGCGGCGGTTTCTTCTTCATCTGGAGCCTCATCACCGTCGGGACGACGGGCACGCTCGCCGCCCTCCTTTCGGCCCGCGCGCTGTGGCGTTCGATGGCTCCATCGCGGCGCGACGCGCGTTCCTGAGGCATTCACCCTCGCAAGCAGGTCGGCGGGACGCCGTTCATCCCTGGCCGGTGGCGGGTCGTGCGGCATCTCCCCACATTGGGGCGTCCGCACTGGCTCACGCCTTCCGAGTTCCAGCCAACATGAAGCCGAAATCGATCTTCCTCGTCGCCGCGCTCGTCGCGCCGGCCATCGCCCACGCGCAAGCCAGCCGGTTCGACCTCACCATCCCGAACATCATGCGGGGACCGGAGCACTATGGCCGCGAGCCCCAGAACCCGCGCTTCACCCCCGACGGCCAGTACCTCTACTTCAACTGGCTCCCGCCAGGCACCGACTGGCGCGAGACGCTCAAGCCCTGGCGCGTTCGCGCGCAGGCTGGGGCGACACCGGAGCGCGTGACGGCCGCCCACATGGACTCCGTCGGCCCGTCGCTCGCCCCCGGCGCCACCTCGCGCGACGGACAACGGCGGGTCGTGTCCTGGAACGGTGACCTCTACCTGGTCGACCTTCGCGCCGGCACCACGCGACGCCTGACCGACACGCCGGCGATCACCGAGAGCAACCCCACGTTCGCCAGCAGCGCCAATCGCATCTACTTCCTGCGCGACGGCATGAACGTCCTGTCGCTCGACCTCGACGCACCGCTGATCCGCCAGGTGTCGGACATCCGCCCGGGTCCGGCCCCCGCCGACCCGCGTGCGACCACCGACAAGCAGCGCGCCGCGCTCGAGGCCCAGCAGAAGCAGCTCTTCGGCGTCATCCGCGACCAGGTCCGGCAGGACTCGATCAATCGCGCCGACCGCCTGGAGCGCGACGCGACGCGCCTGAAGACGCTGTACCTGGGCCAGAACGAGCGCGTGACCGGACTCACCGTGTCCCCCGCCGGGAACGCACTGATCGTCACCACGACCATAACGACGGCCGGCGCGCGCCAGACCATCGTCCCGAACTGGATCACGCTCAACGGGTACACCGAGGACCTCACCGTCCGCACCAAGGTGGGCGACGTCCAGAACGGCGGCCGCGCCGCGTTCATCGCCCTCCCCTCGGGGGAGGTGCAGTGGCTCAGGCCAATCCCGCGTGACTCCGCCGAGGTGCCGTCGATCACGGCGGTCCTTGGCTGGAACGATGCCGGCACCCAGGCGCTGCTTTTCGCCGAGCGGCGGGACTTCAAGGAGCGATACTTGCACCGGATCGACGCCGCCGGTGGGCGCCTGACGACGATCGACACCGTGCGGGACTCGGCCTGGGTCGGCGGACCGTGCTACCCCTGCGGCGGGTTCATCCCCGGCAGCGACAAGGTCTGGCTGGTGAGCGAGGCCGACGGGTATGCCCACCTGTACACCATGAACCCCGATGGCAGCGGCCGGCAGCAGGTGACGCGAGGCCAGTGGGAGGTGGAGGACGTGCGGATCTCGCACGATCGCCGCTTCTTCGAGTTGCACACCAGTGAGGCTTCGCCCTTCGAGCGGCACTTCTACCGGGTGCCGGTCACCGGCGGGCCCGCCGAGCGCATCACCACCAACGAGGGTGGACACACCGTGGTGGTGTCGCCGAACGGCCAGCTGATTGCGGATGTGTACTCGCAGGCGAACCGGCCGCCCGAACTGTTCGTCGGCGCGTACCAGGCGGGAACGACGCTGTCGCAGCTCACCACCTCGCCGACGGCGGAGTGGCTCGCGCACCGGTGGCTCAAACCGGCGATCGTGCGGATCCCGGCGTCGGACGGCGTGCAGGTGCCGGCGCGGATCTACCGGCCGCGCGATGTCGGGGCGCGACCGAACGGGGCGGCCGTCATCTTCGTGCACGGCGCGGGGTACCTGCATAACGTGCACAATTTCTGGTCCACGTATTCGCGCGAGTACATGTTCCACCACTTCCTGGCGTCCAAGGGCTACGTCGTCCTCGATATCGATTACCGTGGCTCCGCCGGGTATGGCCGGGACTGGCGGACGGCCATCTATCGATGGATGGGCGGCCGGGACCTGCAGGACCAGGTGGACGGTTCACGCTACCTGCGGAAGGAGTTCGGCATCCCTGCCGAGCGGGTGGGGATCTACGGCGGGAGCTACGGCGGGTTCATCACCCTGATGGCGCTGTTCACCGCACCAAAGGACTTCGGCGCCGGCGCCGCCCTGCGATCGGTCACCGACTGGGCGCACTACAACCATGGCTACACCGGCCGCATCCTGAACCTGCCGCAGGACGACACGCTCTCCTACCGCCGCTCATCGCCGATCTTCTTCGCGGAGGGCCTCGAGGATCCGCTCGTCATGCTGCACGGCATGGTGGACACGAATGTTCACTACCAGGACATCGTCAGGCTGTCGCAACGGCTGATCGAGCTGGGAAAGACGGGGTGGGAGCTTGCGTCCTACCCGGTCGAGAATCATGGTTTCGTGAGGCCGGATTCGTGGACCGACGAGTATCGACGTATCTTCGACATATTCGAGAGGACCCTGAGACCAGGAGCCAGGCGATGACCCGTCCTGATCCGCGCCGTGCGCCGTGCGCGAGGCACGCTGCGCCATGAAGGGCCAGGGACCTACGCTGGATGCCGGCGGATTCAGCCTCGCCGACCAGGTGCGTCGTGTCGCGAGGGTGGTGCGGACCATCATCGGAGCCCCGGACTACGAGCGATACGTCGCGCACGTGCACCAGTGCCACCCGGGCCAGGCGGTCATGTCGCGCGAGGAGTTTGCGCAGAGCCGCCTGGACGCGCGCTACAACCAGCCCGGCAATCGCTGCTGCTGAACCTCGAACGCACGCGTCCGCTGACCGGCGAAACGGCCGAGAGGAACGGGGAGCGCTGGTGATTTCAGCGCGTTACTACTCCTGGCGCCAGAAGAACCCGATGCCGAACGCAGGGTCCGCGCGGACCGAAAGCGTGCCCGACGGGGAGGCTCTCTCTTCCTGATCGGCAGCCGGACGCCCCCGGTCGATTACGGCTTCTTCGGGGTTGGCGATGCCGGCAGGGCGAGCAGGCGGCGACGGAAGCTCTGGAACGCGGGCGTGTCCTTCGTCAGGCGCTGGAGTTGCGCCGCAGGATACGTCGCGATCCGGGCCTGGGTCGCCGTGATGCGCGATTCCTCGAGCGGATGGGACGAGAAGAACGCCTCGAGCCCGCCCGGATTCGACTGGCGCTCGTTCAGGAGGAGCTGGAACATCGACGGAATGCCGTTCGGCGAAATGCCCGCCTTGATCGTCGTTGCGACGGCCTCCGCATCCGCCTCGGACTCGTCACTCCGGCTGAACTTCGCGAACAGCGCGCTGCCGCCGATGTTGATGGCGGCCTGACTCGCGCCGCTTTCGCACACCCCGGTGAGGGTGCATAGCAGCGATACGCCGACGTTCGCCCCCTGCACCTGCTGCATCTGTTGCACAGAGTGACGACGCGTGATGTGGCCGATCTCGTGCGCAAGGACGCCGGCCAGTTCGCTCATGCTGGTGGCTCGCTCGATGAGTCCGCGATTGACATAGACCCAACCGCCAAGCACCGCGAATGCGTTGACCTCCTTGCTGTCAACGACCGTGAAGTGCCAGGTGAGGTTCCGGTCGTCGGTCACCGACGCGAGCTGGTTGCCGAGCGTCGTGATGTAGTTCACGACTGCCGCGTCCCGGACCAGCGGCAGCTCGGCGCTCACCTGTGCCGCCGTGCTGGCGCCAAGCTCCACTTCCTGCTGCTGCGTGATGGCGCAGGACGCAGCCAGCACAGCCGACAGGGAAATAGTGAGGCCCTGGAGCGCGCGCACCCTGGAGACGATCGTCTGCATGCTCACCTCTTCGTGGCGATCCTCCGAAGCGCTGCCGCTGAACCGTACCGGAGGACCGGTACCGGCGCCATTGGCCTTCGGGGGGGTGAGGGCACGGTGGCAGCCGGGAGAACCCGTGGCTGTAGGGGCTGTCCTTGCCGCGGTAGGCAATGTCCCCGACTTCACCGCGTCCGGCTGGCGTCAATGCTATGAGGGTCAGCGCCCGTGCATCGATGCACTGTCAGCTTCAGGCGTTGGTTGTCGCCGGGCGGTTCACGTTCCGTTGTCCCGGCCAACAGGGATACACCGGGGGACTAGACATGCTCATGACACTCGCACTCATCCTGATCGTCCTCTGGCTGCTCGGGATGGTCACGTCGACCACGATGGGCGGCGTCATCCACGGGCTGCTCGTCATCGCCATCGTGGTCTTCCTGGTTCGCGTGATCCAGGGTCGCCGGATCGTGTAGGCAGTCCGTGTCCGCCCTGGCGGGCGCTGATAGTGAAGGGACCACACCAATCAAACCACCAGCGGAACGGACCCGTCCGCGCCGCCCGGGGAGGGGCTCATGCACACCATCGCACGCTCGAACGCCCGACGGGGCGCACGCCTCGCGCTCGCCACGTTGCTCGCGCTGGAACTGACCGCGTGCGCATCCCTCAGCCGCAAGGAGAAGGGAGCGGTCATCGGGGCTGCGGCCGGCGGGACGGCGGGCGCCGTCATCGGCCACCAGACGGGATCCACCGCTCGCGGCGCGATCATCGGCGCCGTCGTCGGCGGCACTGTAGGCGCCATCATCGGGCACCAGATGGACCAGCAGGCCAAGGAGCTCCAGCAGAACATCCCGGGCGCCACCGTGTCCCGTGTCGGTGAAGGCATTGCCGTGACCTTCGCCTCGGGCCTGCTGTACGACTTCGACTCGGACGTCGTGAAGGCCGAAGCGGCGAAGAACCTGCGGGCGCTGGCCGCGAGCCTGGGCAAATACCGGAACACCGACCTCATCATCGTCGGCCACACCGATGCCACGGGCACGCTGGCCTACAACCAGGGCCTGTCGCAGCGGCGCGCCACGGCCGCGGCTGACTTCCTGACGGGCCAGGGCGTGAGCCCGGGACGGCTCCAGGCGGTGGGGCGTGGCGAGACCGAACCGCTGTCACCTAACGACACGGAGGCGGGGCGCCAGCTGAATCGTCGCGTCGAAATCGCCATCTACGCCAACGCGACCGCCCGCAATCCGTAGTCCCGGACGCTCGCTCCTTCACGACCTCATGACGACGGCGCGCGGCCACCGACCATCGATGACCGCGCGCCTTCCTCGTTGCGCTGCTTCAGCAGCAGCCGGTACCGGACGGACAGGGACAGTCGTCGCCACACCCGGTGCACGTGCAGGTTTCGTCCATCATCGTACGTTCCTCCTGGAAGCGGTTGAAGGTGCCGCCGGGGACGTTCCGCGCTTCGCGACCAGCCGCCCCGGCGACGGCGATCGCTTCTTGCCCTGGACCGCGCCCTCTCCACTCGCGTCCTCGAGGGCCTCGACCAGTGGACAGTCGAGCGCCCCGCGCGGATCACGCGGCGCGGCACAGGCGCGATCGCAGTCCTTGAGGAGCTTCCCCAGCGCGCCCCGGAGGGCGCCGAGCTCACGGATGCGGCGATCGATTTCCCGCATCTTGGCATCGGTGGCTTCGCGCAGTCGCGACGGCGCGGTACCGGACCAGGCTCGCTCCCGGAGATGGATCAGTTCCTCCACCTCGGCCAGCGTGAATCCGAGCGACTGGGCGCGCCGGATGAACCGCACCAGCCGCACCGCCCCGTCGTCGTACTCGCGATAGCCGCTGGCGCGGCGTCCGACCGGCCGCAA
The DNA here is from genome assembly GCA_030835125.1 of Gemmatimonadaceae bacterium. Taxonomy (GTDB): domain Bacteria; phylum Gemmatimonadota; class Gemmatimonadetes; order Gemmatimonadales; family Gemmatimonadaceae; genus JABWBJ01. The sequence continues at coordinate 29,620 of JAUQWM010000069.1, forward strand.
GAGCCCTCGACGTTCGTAGAAGCGCAGGGTGTCGGCGCTCACGCCCGTCGACGATACAACGTCCCCGATACGGAGGACGGTGCCCGGGCTCTGCGCGACCCGGCGCTCGCTTGTGCCACCTGGCTGGGATCTCATGGAGCGAATCCTAAACCCTGGAGCGCACTCCAGAGTCAAGGGGTCGTCCGGTCCACCTGACGTGAGCGCAGGCGAGGAACCTCACTCTGGAGACGAAGCCGACCCCCCGGGTAGTCTGACCTCCGACCTCCAACCTCCGACCTCAGGAGTCAGGGTAGCGCAAACGCCACGTACGTCCCGCCCGACGGCGCGTCGTTCTTCCCACCGCCGCACGCGATCACCACGTACTGCTTGCCGTTCGCCAGGTACAGTGACGGCGTTGCGTTCCCTGCCGCTGGAAGCGACGCCTCCCACAACAGCGCGCCCGTCTTCTTGTCGAACGCCCGGAACTTGTTGTCGTACGTCGTGGCGGCGATGAACAGCAGGCCGTTCGCCGTCACCACCGGTCCGCCATAACTGTCGGTGCCGGTATTCGTGATCCCCTGCGCAGCCAGCTTCGGGTATTCGCCGAACGGGATCGACCAGCGAATCTCGCCCTGGTTGAGGTCGATGGCATTGAGCGTGCCCCAGGGCGGCGTGATCGGAGGGTAGCCATCGGGGTCGAGCCAGATCTTCAGCCCCGTGCTGCGATACTTCAGGAAGTTCGGGTTGTTCGACGCGGTGTCGGCGATGTCACGCCCACTGATGAGGAAGTCGGCGAGCGCGTTCACGGCATTGTTGTCGAGCGAAGCCGCGAAGCCCGGCATCCTGCCGGTTCCCTGCCCGATGACCTGCAGCAACTGCTCCCGCGTCCGCCGGCTCGCCACGCCCACGAGCGACGGCGCATCGCGCGAGCCGCGCTGGTCGTCTCCATGGCAGCTCGCACACTGTGACCCATACAACGACCGGTCGCTCCTCGGCACCAGCCGTTGCAGCCAGGGCATCTCGTTCGAGTTCACGTAGAGGAGCCCCGTCTCGGGGTCGAACGCGGGACCACCCCATTCGCCACCACCGTCGACGCCCGGGAAGATGATGTTTCCCTCGAGGACGGGGGGATCGTACATCCCGCTCCGGTATCGCCTGAAATCCGCGAGCGCGGCGGCATGCGCCTCCGGGGTGCGGCGCGTCAGCATGTCTTCCGTCAGGTGCTGACGCGTGAACGGCGGCGGCAGCGTCGGGAAGGGTTGCGAATCCGCCGCCTGCTCGCCCTCGAGGTCCGAGGGCGGCACCTTGCGATACGCGATCGGGAAGAGGGACTCGCCGGTGACGCGATCGAACAGGTAGACGTACCCCGTCTTCGTGATCTGCGCGACGGCCTCGACCCGCTGGCCGTTTCGCGTGACCGTCACCAGCGTCGGCGACGCGGGAAAGTCCCAGTCCCACAGGTCATGCCGGACAGCCTGGAAGTGCCACAGGCGCTTCCCGGTGCGCGCGTCGAGCGCGAGGAGCGTGTTGGCGAACAGGTTGTCGCCGATGCGGTTCGCCCCGTAGAAGTCGAACGAGGCGGATCCCGTGGCCGCGAAGACGATCCCGCGCCGCACATCCACCGTCACGCCCGACCAGGCGTTCGCGCCGCCCGAGACCTTGTACGCATCCGGGGACCACGTGTCGTAGCCAAACTCGCCCGGGTGCGGGATGGTGTGGAAGACCCAGCGCAGGTTGCCCGTGCGGATGTCATAGGCGCGGATGTGTCCCGGTGTCGACGGGAGCGCTTCCGGAACCGTGCTCCCGATGATGAGCAGGTCTCCGAACACCACGCCAGGACTGCTCGCGTTGACCGACACGGTCTCCACGGGCCGGTCGAGACCCTCACGCAGGTCCACCATGCCGTCGACACCGAACGAGGGGATCGGCTTTCCGGTCTTCCGGTCCAATGCCCACAGTCGGTGGCGATAGTTGAACAGCACGCGGTCGCCGGTGACGACGACGCCCCGATGCCGGAACCGGCCCGGAAGCGGACTTCCCTGGGCGGGGTCGAAGCTCCAGAGTTCACGCCCCGTCGCCGCATCGAGCGCAAAGGCGCGCATCTTCGGCGACGTCGCGTACAGGACACCGTCGATCACGATCGGGTTCGATTGCATCTCCGATCCGGGGAACTCGTCCTTCGTCTCGTAGGTCCACGCGACCTGCAGGTGCGCGACGTTGGCTGGCGTGATCTGGCCAAGCGTCGAGTAGTGCGTGTTGTTGGTGTCGCCGCCGGCGACGGGCCAGTCACCCGGTCCGCCCTGGCAGGCCATGCAGGCGAGGACCGCCAGAGCCGCACTGATCCGTGAGGTCATGGGGCGAACTTACGAGTCGCGGACCCTGCGCGTCCAGCCGACTACCTTTCAGCAGGAGGTGGACTCGTGCTCGTTGGATCAGCCGCTCAGCATCGACCGCAATCCCCCGGCGAGGAGATCGCCAACAGCGTCAGTCACGGCATCGGCTTCGTGGCCGCCGTGGCGGCGCTGCCCGTCCTGGTGATCGGCGCCCTGAACCACGGCGCCACCGCCGTGGTCGGCGCAACGATCTTCGGCGCAACGACCATCCTGCTCTACCTCACCTCGACCCTCTACCACGCCATCGCCCCGAACCGCGCGAAGCGGGTCTTCCAGGTGCTCGACCACGCGGCGATCTACCTCCTCATTGCCGGCACGTACACCCCCTTCACGCTGGGCGTCCTGCGGGGTCCGTGGGGCTGGACGCTGTTCGGCCTGATCTGGGGGCTCGCCGTGATCGGCATTTTCCTCAAGTCCGTGCGAGGCATCCGGTACCCCAGAGTATCCACGGCCGTGTACCTCGCGATGGGGTGGCTGGTCGTCATCGCGGCCCGGCCCCTCTGGGAGAACGTGCCGGGCTGGGGCATCTTCTGGCTCGCCGCGGGCGGCCTGGCCTACACCGCGGGCATCGCGTTCTACGCGTCGCACCGCATGCGATACGCCCATTTCGTGTGGCATCTCTTCGTGCTCGCCGGTACGGGCTGCCATTTCGTCGCGGTGTACCGTTTCGCCGCCTGACCGGCGCGGCTCGCCTTCGCCGGCCAACGCAACCCGGGTCCGGGGTGTCGCAATGTCGACCCACACCCCTCCCCGATGAAACGCCTCCTGCCACTCGCGGCGCTCCTTGCGACCGCTTGCCGTGACGCCGCTCCAGCGGGGACCGGCATCCGCGTCGACTCGCTCCCTGGCGGCATCCGGCGCACGATCAGCGCGCATCCATCGGATTCCGGCCGGTGGAGCCTCGTGGTCGCCCGCGACATCCAGCCACCGGAAAGCGATCCCGGCGAACTCGCCAACCCGCAGGACGTCGCCATCACCGACGACGGCGTGGTGTTCGTCGTCGAGGCGCGCCCGACCACCATCAAGGTCTTCGACCCCGCGGGCCGCCTCACGGCGACCATCGGTCGGGATGGCAGCGGCCCGGGGGAATTTCGCGCCGCGTACATCGCAGTGCGTGGCGACACGATCGTGGCCCAGGATGCCCAGAACAGCCGCGCAACGTCCTTCAACTGGCGTACCGGTGCCCTGCTGTCCGAGCGCCGCACCGCCTGCTGCTACTTCTTCCCCATCGGCATCGACGGCGAAGGGAGGGCTACGGTCCGGGCCATGGTCACGGCGCCCGACACGGCGCTGCCTGACGTTCAGGCGTTCGTGCGATTTCCGCTGGGCGGAGCCGAGGCGGAGACCGTATTCGTTGCCGACGGCGGCCGGGCCGGTGCCGGCGCGCCCTGGGTCATCCGCGAGGGCGGCCGCGTCCGCATGTCGGTCGTGGTCCCGTTTCAGCCCCGCGCCTTCCACGCCATCGACCCCACGGCCGGCTTGGTCACCGGATTCTCGGGAGAGTACCTCCTCCGCCGCACCACGACGGGGAGCGACACCACCGCGGTGTTCGGTCGCGAGTGGTCCCCAAGCCCGGTGTCCGGGGCCGAGAAGGCCCGGATCGTGGAGGAGCGCATCGCGGAGGTGTACCGCAACAACGCTCCCGACATCGCCGAATCGACGATCCGGGCCGCCTTCGACCCCTCGTACATCCCCGATACGCGTCCGGCCTTCGAGGGCCTCTGGGTCGACGCCGCCGGCCGGACCTGGGTACGCCGCGGTGACACCGATACCACACGGGTAGCGTTCGACCTCTTCGACCAGGTGGGTGTCTGGCTCGACGTGATCGAGGTTGCGGCCGCGGACTGGCCGCGCTCGACCTGGACGCCGATCGCCCTCGGCCGGGAGCAGGTGGCGGTGCCGCTCGAGGGCGAGGACGGCCGGCCGTTGATCCGCGTCTTCCGGCTCCAGCGGCGGCCCTGAAACGAGAATGCGGGCCGGGAGCGTCCGGTCTCCCTGCCCGCATCCGTCCTGAGGGTCCCGCCGGCCGTGCCTAACGCAACGCGACCGTCCGGGTCGTCTGGAGCTTCATCGAGGTGCCCGCGGGGAGTACGCCTTCGACGTCGCCCGTCCCCAACGAGATCACCGTGCCCGCGGCGGCACCGAGCACGCCACCCAGCAGGATCTTGTCGAGGTCACCACCGCTGAGCACCGCTCCCAGCACCGCGCCGGCTGCGGCCCCGACGCCCGCCTTCTGGATCGTCTCGTTCCGCGTGTCCGCCCCGCGCGTCTGGAGATCGGTGGCGGTCACCTTGGCGTAGAACGGGTGACTGGTACCGTTCACGACCAGTCGCTCGAAGTCGACCTTGATCGCGGCGGGTTCGCCCGTCCGGTCGGAATTGTCCAGCCCCGTGATCTTGCCGTAGATCTTGGAGCCCGCCGGCACCGCCGTGCCGCCGCCGCTGGCGACGATGGCGTTCTCGACGGTCGCGGCGAACGTGTCGCCGACCTTGCTGACCTTCGTCCCGATCTCCTGGTCCAGCCTGACGTCGATGGTGGTGCCGGGTGGCAGCGTCCGCGTGTCCGCGGGCGTGGCGCTGACGGCGACGTCTCCGGTCGATTCAATCGTTGCCTGACGAGCGCAGGCGGCAACCAGCAAGCCGGCGATGAACGCGGCTGCCACGGGTGGCGAACGCATCCTGACCTCCTGTGTGTTCGGAATGAACGTACGCGTGCTACACGAGGTGCACGGCGATGGCTCATCCGTGACGGCACCAGTCACACAAGCCGCCCTGGCACCCGGGAGCGGGCCTCAGCGGACGACCTGACGACCCCGCTGGAACACCGCCGCGATCGCGCGGGTGTTCCGGATGTCCGACAACGGGTCCTCCTCGCCGAGGCATGCCGCCGGTCCCGACTCATCGCGGAGCTGCATGGTGTCCCCGAGCACGCGCCACGCCGCGGCGATGAGCACACCGCGCGGGCTCGTGAACTGCGCCCGGCCCTCGTCGGTGAACTCCACGGTGATCGCACCCGAGCGCCACGCGCCGGTGGGAGCGGACTGCGCGTGGATCGTGCAGGCCCCACCGAGGGCCATCGCCATCATCGGGGCAATCCATCGCGAACGTGTCATGAACCGGCCCCGGGGAGCGCAAGGACAGCGCGCGGCTTGACCAGGCGCCACCGGACGAGGAAGCGCCTGAACGCGCCGCCTGATTCCGTCGACCAGTGCGGCTCCAGCACGGCCTCCCAGGCGCTGAGGGCAGCCGGATCCAGCGCTGCGGCGCGCTCGACGGTCAGGCCGGTCGGCGGAGGCACGATGGCCGCGATCGTCCGGGCAACCACGAGCCGGAGCGTCGAGTCGACGCGCGGCAACAGGTGCCACAGGGTGATCGTGGACCGCTCGTTCGGCTCCGCCAGGAGCACAGCCAGCGACGCCGAATCGGTCGCGCCTGACGAGAGCGCCGTGGCAGCCTGCCGGAACTCGGGCGAACTGGTGACGGGCCACGGCACGGTGCGCCCGGCCTCATCGGTGCCGGCCGCATTCCCGGCCGGGACGAGCGTGGTGTCGGCGTCGTGCACCATTTCGACCGCGCCATACTCGACCTCGATCGACGCGTCACCGTTCTCGTCGACGCGCAGGGTATAGACACAGCCCAGGTCGATCGCCCGCGCGCGCGCGGGCGCCACCTCGAACACGCGTGGCCTGGCCCAGATCCGCGCGTGCATCTCGCCACGCTCGAGCCGGAAGCGGTTCTCGAGCAACTCCGCCGCCTCGAGCCGGATCGAAGACGATGGCCCGACGCGCACCTCGCCAATCGAGCCGACCTTCACCCGCGCCGACGAGCCATCGCCCGTCACCAGGAGGTCACCGGGACGGAGGCGAGTCTTCCGGTCCACCGCCTGGTCCGACACGGTCACGACGCCCTCGGCGCGCACACTCCACCGGGCGGGTCGCAGGAACAGGGTCAGGCCGCCCGCGATGACCAGCGCCGCGGCGGCGACGGCCGGCCCACGAACCCGGCGCAGGCGGCTCACGTCATGGCGGTGCACGACCGCCGGCACCTGGTAGCGATACCGGAGCAATGCCTTCTCGAGCGAGACGACATCGGGAGGACGCGTCCCGGCGTTCGGGTTCCAGAGGTAGTCGGATTCGTCAGTCATGCTTCCATCCCAGCGTATCGCGCAGCATCTGCATGCCGCGATGCAGGTTGACGCGCACCGAACCGTGGGTCAGTCCCGTGCGCTCGGCAATTTCCGGCCCGCTCATTCCCTCCACGAGCCGCAGCAGCAACGTCTCCCGGTATGCCTCCGGCAACGACCGGATCGCGGCGAGCGCGCGGTCGCCATCGATCTCCGGCTCACTCGCGGGCGCGGGGAGGCCCTCGTCCAGTGGCACGAGCCTGAGGTTCGCCCGCCGGCTCTGCCGCGCGACGTTCCTGGCGATCGCCATCAGCCAACCCCCGAACGCGCCACGATCCCTGAGCGAATGCAACTGCCGCCACGCAGCGAGGAAGGTCTCCTGGACCAGGTCCTTGACGTCGTCCGGGGGGGCGTGCGCGAGCACAACCCCGTGCACGGCCCGTGCATAACGCTCATACAGGCCACTGAAGGCCCGCTGATCACCTGCCAGGGCCGCCGTCACCAGCGCGGTCGACTCCCCACCCGGAGGATCAGGCCTGCGCGGTTCGAGGGCGTCGGGGGCAATCACGGCGGGCTGTGGTGACAGGGCTGAGGGAGAGCGATCTTGGTTCTGTACCGGGGATGCCGCACGCCGCCCGGGTGTTAACAGCGGCATCCCCCGAACCGCACAGTAACGCACCCCAATGGACATTGCCCGTCAGCGGCTTGCCCGCTCGTTCCTGCTCGGAAGCAACTTCGCTCGCGCCCGGGATGTGGTTGAATCCCTCGGGGCGGTGCAGGCCCAGGACTACCAGGGCGCCTTGTGGGCCCTGGGACAGCGCATGTCGCGTGCAGGGCTCGCTGCCGTCGAGCGGGAGGTCAACGAAGGGTCGATCATACGGACTCATGTGCTGCGCCCCACCTGGCATTTTGTCCATCCACGCGACCTCCGCTGGATGCTGACGTTGACCGGGCCGAGGGTGAGGAAGGTCATGGCGTCGTACGACCGGAAGCTCGGCCTGACCGATGCCCTCTACCGGCGCAGCCATGCGGCGGTGACGAGGGCGCTCCGTGACGGCGCATTCCTGACACGCGCGGAGCTGAAGGACGTGCTCCTGAAGGCGAAGATCGGCGAACTCGGCGTCCAGCGCGCCGCCCACCTCCTGATGCGCGCCGAACTCGATCAGGTCGTCTGCAGCGGGCCGCGGCGCGGCAAGCAGTTCACATATGCCCTTTTCGACCTGTGTGTGCCGGCGCAGCCCGACATCGACCGCGACGAGGCCCTGCAACGGCTGACACGACTGTACTTCAGGACCCGGGGCCCCGCGACCGCGAGCGACTTCTCGTGGTGGTCAGGATTGACCATGGCCGACGTCCGCCGCGGGATCGAGGTCGCGCGGGCGGACCTGGAGGAAGTGTCTGTCGAGGGCAGGACGTACTGGGTGTCGGGCGACCCGCCGGCACGGACGAGGAGATCGGTCCACCTCCTGCCTAACTACGACGAGTTCTTCATCGGCCACCGCGACCGCGGGGCGCTCGGCCGCCGCCTGGGGAGCACCGCTACCGTGACGGGCGGCAACGCGTTGATCGCGAATGTCATCGTGATCGATGGCCAACTGGTCGGCGGATGGCGCCGGACCATGACCGGCGACGGAGTCACCGTCACGCTGAAGCTGCTCGACACGCTCTCGCCGGGGGAAGAGCGCGGGCTCGAGAAGGCCCTCGCGCGGTACGGCGACTTCCTCGGTGTCCCCGTCCGGGGCGAACACGTCGCGCGTCGGCACTCGGCTGACTGACGGAAACGCATTGGCGCCTGTCCGGGTCCAACTCGCAGGTCCCACCGCCTCGCGAGCCCGTCCATGCGCACTGCCTGGTTCCTCATCGCCGTCCTCCCGCTGTCACCAGGATTCCGCGCGCCACTTCCGCCCAGGGTCGTCGTGCAGGGTATCGCCGCGGATACCGTGGTCAGGATGGCAGGTGCGCCCGTCCATCCCGGCGTTGCCACCCTCCTCGAGGAGGTCAGCATCGGCGTCTCCGATGGAGCCGAGGAGTACATGCTGGGCGAGGTCGCCGACATCGCACTCGGCCGGGACGGGTCAATCTACGTGCTCGACCGGCAGGTCCCGGCGGTCCGCCACTACGACGCCAGCGGCAGGTTTCTCCGGACCATCGGGAGGTCGGGATCCGGACCCGGCGAGTTTCGCGCGATGTCGGGCATCGCCACGATGGGCGACGGGCGCCTCCTGCTCTGGGATACCGGGAACTGGCGACTCAACGTCTACGCCGCGAACGGTGACTTCCTCACGCAGTGGGTGACCCCGAGCGGAAGCAGCGGATCGTCGACGGCGGGGTTCTCCCGCGCCGTCCTGGTCGACACCGCCGGTCGCATCGTCACGCGCAAGACCATCGTCGACGCGCGCGACATCATGAACCGCCCGACGGTCTGGATCCGGTACCGGAATGACGGTCGCGTGCTGGACACGCTGCACGCGCCGCCCGTACGCGAGACCCCGCCGTTGAGCGCGACGTCCGGGCGTGCAGCAGTCAGCATGGGAGTGCCGTTCGCACCACAGCGATTCGTCTCGATGAGTCCCCTCGGCTACCTCGTGGCGGGGCTCCCGGATCGCTATGCGTTCGAGATCCACCAGCCGGGGCGCGCGGTGCTGAGCGTCCGTCGTGACGTGCAGCCCGCGACCGTGTCTCGTGCCGAGCGGTCCCGGGAACAACGCCGCGTCGAGGATCGCATGCACCAGACCGACCCGACCTGGAGCTGGAACGGCCCCGCCATTCCGGAGACGAAGCCGCTGTATGAGGGCCTGGAGGTCGGGCTCGACGGTCGCATCTGGGTGGCGCTCGTGAAAGAGGTCTCGCCAAGGGTCGGAAGCATGCGATCGGGCGGTGTGGGGATGCCGGGCGCGACACCGCCGGCGCCGCGGTCCAGTGAGGCGGACCAGCCGCGGCCGGCCCTCTATGACGTCTTTGAACCCGACGGTCGCTACCTGGGACAGGTCGGCGTGCCACCGAAGGTCTCGAGCGTCGTCAGGCGCGGCGACCAGGTCTGGGCGGTCGCGTACGACGCTGATGACGTCCCGCGCATCAAGCGGTACCGGATCGCGTGGGGGAAGTAGCGCTCGCGATGCCGGGTTCCCCATTCACGGGCCCCGATTCCCGGTCGACGGTCACCAGCAACCCGGTTGCCGCCAGGAGCGAGAGGCCGGCTCCCATCACGAACGCCGTGGGTGCCCCGAACGCCTGCCAGATCCCGCCAAACAGCAGGGAAGCCGGGAACGCCGCCAATCCGATCGTGAGGTTGTACCAGCCGAAGGCTGCGCCCCGGATGTTCGCCGGCACCAGGTCCGCCACCAGGGCCTTTTCCACCCCTTCGGTCATCCCGAAGTAGAGGCCGTACCCGAGGAACAGCGCCCAGGCGTGCCATCTCGCCGTCGCAAACGCGAAGCCGAGGTACACGGCGGCGTAGATGACCCACCCGGCGAGAATGAGCGGGCGCCGGCCCAGGCGATCAGAGAGGATCCCGCCAGGCGTGCTCGACGCCGACTTCACCACGTGCAATGCCGCCCACAGGATGGGGACCATCGTCGCCGACACGCCCAGCTCGGTGGCGCGCAGGATCAGCAGCGCGTCGGTGGAGTTGCCTAACGTGAAGACGAGCAGGACCAGCAGGTAGAGCCAGAACCGGCGGTCCAGTCCCTGCCGCCGCAGCCCGTCCCTCCGGCGAGCGGCCGGCTCCTCGCGACGCGACTCCCGGACCCCGAACAGCAGCGCGACCATGGCCGCCGCGGCCGGGATCGCGGCCAGGAGGAAGACCGTGCGGAGGGAGAATCCTCCCCACGCCAGCAACGCGTAGGCCGCGAGCGGGCCCATCACCGCGCCGGCATGGTCCGCCGCGCGATGGAACCCGAACGCGCGGCCGCGATGCGGCGGCTCGACGGCATCGGCGATCAGGGCATCGCGCGGCGCCCCCCGGATACCCTTCCCCACGCGGTCGAGGAGGCGGATCGCCAGCACCTGCCCGACTCCCGTCGCCAGGCCGGTGAGCGGACGGACCACGGACGCGATCCCGTACCCCGCGACCACCAGGGGCTTGCGCCGTGGCAGCCGGTCGGACCACCAGCCGCTGGCGAGCTTGAGGAGGGCGGCGACCGATTCGGCCGCTCCCTCGATGGCCCCGATCGCGAGCGGCCCCGCCCCCAGGACCGAACTGAGGAAGACGGGAAGCAGCGGGTAGATCATCTCGCTCGATGCGTCGGTGAGCAGCGAGACGGCGCCGAGCGCGATCACCGTGCGGGGCAAGCGCATGGAGAATCGTGGTGAACGCCCGGGCAGCTGGCAACGGGCAGCGGACCTCGACCTCCGACCTCACACCTCCAACCTCTGGTCGTCCGGCCTTGAGTATGCCGGGCTTCCCGGACACACTTGAACCATGGATTCCGTGGGCGCGCTTCAACACGCCAGGGACCGCGACGAACTGACGATCGCGGACCAGGTGGCCATCGCGAGCATTCCGGCGCCAACGGGCGCCGAGGCGGAGCGCGCCGAGTGGATGCTCCGCCGGTTCCGGGCGGCCCGGCTCCGCGACGTCCGCCTCGACGCGGTCGGGAACGTCGTCGGCTGGTCGGGGACACCCGGTCGCGCGCAGCCGATCGTCCTCTGCGCGCACCTGGACACCGTGTTCGACTCCCGCGCCCCCATCGAAGTGCGCCGCGAGCGCGGCCGCCTTCATGCGCCCGGCATCAGCGACAACGCGCGGGGGCTGGCGACGATCGCCACGCTGGCGGACCTGGCGGGATCGGGCGTGTTGCCGGCCCATCGCCCGATCCTGTTCGCGGCGACCACCTGCGAGGAGGGGCACGGGGACCTTCGCGGCGCGCGCCACCTGTTCGACACCGAGGGGGCCGACGCGCGGGCGGCCATTGCCGTCGACGGTCCCGGCGACGAGCGCATCGTCACCGCAGCGTTAGGCTGCCGCCGGTATCACGTCGCCTTCCGCGGCCCCGGGGGCCACAGCTGGGGACGGTACGGGACGCCCAACGCCATCCACGCGGCGGCGGCCCTGGTCACGCGCCTGACGGGCTACGCGTCGTACGACCACGCCCGGACCGCGCTCACGGTGTCCCGGATCGCCGGCGGCTCCACCATCAACGCCATCCCCGCCGAAGCGTGGATCGAGGTCGACGTGCGTTCGACCAGCGAGCCTGAACTGGCCCGCCTCGACCAGCACGTGAGGAGGTCGGCCCGCGACGCGGCCGACGAGGAGAACGCGCGCCGCCGCCCCGACGCCGCGCCGCTCGCCGTGACGCTGACGCTCATCGGGGAACGCCCCGCGGGGGAAGTCTCGCACGACCACCCGCTGGTGCGCGCCGCCGCGGAGGCCACCCGCGGGCTCGAGCGCCTGCCGGAATTCGCCATCGCGTCGACCGACGCCAACATTCCCCTCAGCCGCGGTATCCCGGCGATCGCGATCGGGGGCGGCGGGGCCGGTGGCGAGACGCATACGCCCACCGAGTGGTTCGAGAACCGCGACGGGGCGCGCGGCGTCGCGCGCGCCGCCCTCCTGCTGGGCGCGCTGGCGGATCGTTAGGCAGTCACGGTCATTGGCGGCGCAGCCAGATCACGAGGCCACCCGCGTCACGGGCGCCGGCATGCCCGCCACACCAGACGCCCATGCGGTCGTGGAGCGTGCCGGACCAGTCCTTCAGGTGGAACTCGAACGCCTCTACTTCCGACGCCATGTACGCGTTGAGCGGCCGCACCAGCGGCTGGAGGCCGTCGATGATCACGCACCGGGGCGCCGAGCAGCCGGACTCGCGCAGCATCATCTTGCCGGCCAGCGGGGTCCGGATGAGCGCCTGGCACAGGTCCATGTCCGCGTATGGGTCGAGGTCCTCGCGGGACGCCACGCCCCCGGATGAGAGCTTCCACCGCATCCGGGAGTCGAGCTCGATGAAGGCGAACGTGTCGCGCCCGAAGCCGCTCTCGGCCAGGATGTACGCCTCCGGCAGGCCCTGCGGATGCCGCTTCACGCGAATCGTGTCCTCGCGCTCGGCGCGCAGGCTCAGGCTCCCGAAGTACGGCGTGTACCCGACCTTCCGGACGCGGAGCACGATCGTGCCCTTCTGCGCCTTCAGCAGCCGGAAGTGCCCGGCGGAGTCGGTCCTGACGTGCAGGTCCGCGGCGCCGGCCGCGATCACCTCCGCCCCGACCACGGGCTGGTCCAGGTCATCGACGACGATCCCCGTATAGCGCGCCACCGGCCCTCGCTCGCGGATGCGAACCGAGTCGAGCAACCGCGGCAGCGATTGCATCGTGATGATGATCGGGGCGCCATCCGACGGCAGGCGCACGGCCACCTGCGCGGGCTCGAACCCGATGCGCCTGACGCGAATCGTGTACTCGCCGGTGCGAAGCGCGGTGATGACGAACTCGCCATTCTGGTCGGCGACGACCCGGCGGTCCCCGGGTTCCAGCCCGACCTGCGCGTACGACACCGGTCGCCCGTTCTCGTCGCGCACCCGACCGCGAATGTCCTGGGCAAGCCCCTCGACCAGGGGCAGGGAGAGCAGGAGCGCCATCACACCCAGGAACGTGGCTGGCCCACGTCGTGCAATTCGCGCGCACCCATGCATTCGCGACTCCGGGGAAACGATGGGACCGCTCAGCCCTCCGTCGATTGGGCCGATTACACCGGCCTCCCACCAACGGTCCAGCTCACTGGCGTCATCGAGACAACCGCCGGGCCACCAGCCGTGCGTCGGCGCTGATGTTGGCGATCGCGCCCGTGGTGTCGTATCGCATGCCGACGAAGTACAGGTTCGGCTGGTCCGCGCTCGTCACGGCGTCGGTGCGCAGGGCGAACCCCTTCTCGTCCCGCCGCACCAGCGTTCCCAGCGCGTCGAGCGCCGGCGCGAACCCGGTGGCCAGGATGATGCGGTCGAACGGGGCGCGCGAACCGTCGGCGAATCGTGCGCCGCCCGTCTCGAGCGACTCGATGGTGCCGACCCGCAGGCGGACCTTGCCCTCGCGAATGGCATCGACGAGGTGAAAGCCGATGACCGGAACGGCATCGGCGGGCGTCCACGGTGGTCGCGGCAGGATGGGGGCGCCATGGCGGAATTCCGAGACCCGCTGCATGAGGCGCGAGACACGACGACGGGCGCCGATCGGCAGCCGCCGCATGGCGGCGGCGAGGTACTGGATCGGGATGCCGGCGATCGCCCGGGGGACGACGTTCGCCCCGCGCCTGACGAGGATCGTCACGTCGACGCCGGCGCGACCCAGCTCGCTCGCGATCTCGCCACCGGAGTTCCCCACCCCGACCACCAGCACGCGCTGGCCGGCACAGGGCCCCGGATTGCGGTAGTTCACCGAGTGGGTGATCGACCCGGCGAACGACGCGCGGCCGGGGATCTCCGGTTCGACCGGGTTCGACATGATCCCCGTGGCCATGACGATCGCCGAGGCCCGCACGTCGATCCCCTTCACCATCGCAACCCATTCATTGCCATCGCGCCGGAGGGCCGAAACGGTCATCCCGGTCTCGACCTTCAGCCCGGCACCGGCCGCATAGTCTCGCAGGTACGCCACGAACTGGTCCCGCGTCGGGAACAGCGGCGTGCCATCCGGGAAGTCGCGCCCCGGCAGCGTGGACATGTGCCGCCCGGTGTGGAGCGTCAGCGAGTCATAGGCGTTGACCCACGACGTTCCGAGAGTTGGACCGCGCTCCAGCAGGCGATACGCCACGCCCCGCCGCGACAACTCGGCGGCCGTCGCCAGTCCCGCGGGACCGGCACCGATGATGACCACAGGCCCGCCCCGTGACGTCACGGCGTTCGTAGTGCCACGTTCATGCCTGACTCCGCGTTCGCGACACGAATCCAGGGGATGCAATCAAGGGCCGGCAGGGAGGCGGAGCCAGCCCCTGCCTGACCGGACGCGACCAATGGGGTCAGACCCCATTGGTCCATTCCCGGTCTACGCCTCGTCGGCGCGGACCTCGGAATGGTCGCCCAGCGTCACTTCGCCATCGACGCCAGCAACGAACACCTCGTCGCCGATCAGTGACTTGGTGAGGTGCGACCGGACGATCCGGCCCCCGGTGCCGACGATCGTGTCCCGCAGGGTGGAATGCTCGACGATCGTGCCGGCGCCAAGGGAGACGTTAGGCCCGACCTTCGAGTTGGCGATCTTCACGCCGTCCTCGATATAGACCGGCTCGATCACCTGCGACCGGTCGATCCCGGCCGGGATCCGTGCCCGGCCCTTCTCCAGCATGACCCGGTTGGTCTCCAGCAGCGTGTCGATCTTGCCGGCATCGTACCAGCCCTCGACGTCGATTACCTTGATCCGCGCACCGTGGTCGATCATGTACTGGAACGCATCGGTCAGGAAGTATTCGCCCTGGTTCTTGGGCTGGCTGAGCACGTGGGCGATGCCCTCGTAGAGCAGCTTCCAGTTCCGGATGTAATACAGCCCGATGTTGGCGCGCTTCGAGATCGGCGTCTTCGGCTTCTCGACGATCTTCGTCATGTTGCCGTCGGCATCCGTGACCACCACGCCGAAGCGCTGGTAGTCCTCGACTTCCTTCACCCAGATGATGCCGTCGGCGTCGGTCCGGTTGATCACCGACAGGTCGGCGTCGAAGATGGTGTCGACGAAGATGATGAGGACCGGCTGGTCCACGTGCGGGCGCGCGAGTTCCACCGCGCCGGCGGTGCCGTCCTGCACCTGCTGCTCGATGAAGACCGCCGGGAGCGAGAACGCCTCACGCGTGTACTGCTCGACCTTCTCCTTCAGGTGCCCCGTGATGTAGACCACCTGCTCGACGTTGCCGAGCTTCTCGAGGTCCTCGAGGATGTACGCCATCACCGGCTTGCCGGCGACCCTGAGCATCGGCTTCGGCGTGATGTGGGTGTGCGGACGGAGCCGCGTCCCCTTGCCGGCCAGCGGGATGATGACCTTCATGGCGCGTTCGTGCCCTCGCGTCCGTAGCGGTCCTTGAGGCGGACGACGTCGTCGAGTTCCGGCGTGGACACCTCGAGCACGTCGCAGTCGGTCACCGCTTCCATGTAGTGGATCGTACCCGGGGTGATGCGAAACGAATCGCCGACCAGGAGGTGCACGTCGGTGAGCTCCGGGATCGGACTGCGCCCGGCCACCGGGGTCTCGCCGGTGCCCGCGGTGCGCATCCCCGAGCCCTGGGATGGACCCGTCGCCTGTGGCCGGTGGCCCGTGGCCTCGCCCTTCGCCACCCAGTACTTGAGTTCCCCCGAGAGCAGGAGGACCGTCTCGTCCTTGACGTTATGGTACTGCACCGAGAGCGCATGCCCGGCGCGGATGTGCAGGATCTTCCCGACGTAGCGATCGGTCTTCGCCCAGATGGTCTCGTGTCCCCACGGCTTGGGGACCGTCGTCACCTCGACGCGGCCGCTCATCGCGCGGCCACGATCCTCGACTTCAGCGTCTTCAGCCGCTTCCGCACCGACCCGTCCAGCACCTGGTCGCCGACCTTGACGACCACGCCGCCTAACAACTCCGGGTTGACGCTCACGTGGGGCACCACCGTCTTCGAGAACGCCCGTGACAGCTGCGCCGCGATCATCTGCCGGTCGGCGTCCGACGCCTCGCGCGACAGCGTCACCTGGGCGTGCAACCGGCCCGTAGCCTCATCCACCAGGTTGCTGTACTCGGACGCGATCTGTGACAGCAGCAACTGGCGGCGGTTCAGGACCAGCTTCTGGAGGAACCGGACCATGGTCTTCGGCAGCTTCCCGGCGAACGCCTTCCCGATCACGACGTTCTTCTGCGACGCCGAGACCTGGGGGGCGGCCAGGAAGTTCCGCAGGCGCGCATCACTCTCAATGGCCGTCACCACCCCGTGGATCGCCAGTCCCCATCCCTCGAGGTCGTTCGCCTTCGTCGCCAGGGCAAGCAGCGCCTCGGCATAGTTCCGCGAGATGGTGATGGCGCGCATTACGCCTTCCCGCCCAGCGTCACCGACCCGAGGAAGTCCTCGACCAGCTTGCGGTTGGCGTCGCTGTCGAGGTTGCGCTCGATGACCTTGCCCGCGCCGGCGATCGCGAGCTCGACTGCCTCACGACGCAATGCGGCGATCGCGTTGACCTTCTCGGTCTCGATCTCGCGGCGGGCGCGATCGAGCATTTCCTGCTGCTGGGCCTTGGTCTGCTCGAGCAGGTCGCCGCGGAGCTTCTCCGCGGTAGCGCGCCCGTCGGCGATGAGCTTCTGCGCCTCGCCGCGCGCCTGCTCCAGGCTGGCGCGTTGCTCGGCGAGGAGGCGGGCCGCCTCATCGAGATCCCGCCGCGCGGCGTCGATCGCCGCCTGCAGGGAGCGCTCACGCGCCTCGACCGCGGCCAGCATCGGCTTGAAGGCGTACCGGGACAGCACCACCAGGAGCAGCACGAAGATGACGATCGTCCAGAACATCAGGCCGCCGCTGGGCGACAGGAGGTCGACCTTGCGCTCGGCTTCCTGGGCGACCGCGGCAATCAGCAGGAACGTGGACATTGAAGCTGGATAGGAGATGGAAGACGGGAGACGTGACGCTTCCTGACTGCCGGCGGCCGACCCCGGGGCCTGCCGCCGGCATTCGAATCAGAAGGTGACCTTGCCCTGGATGACGAACGCGATGACGGCGGCGAAGAGCGCGACGCCCTCGATGAGCGCCGCAAGGATCAGCGCGGCGGTCTGGATACGCCCGGCCGCTTCCGGCTGGCGGGCCATGCCTTCCACCGCGGAACCGCCGATGCGGCCGATGCCGATGCCGGCGCCGACCGTCGCGAGCCCGGCGCCGAGTCCGGCACCGATCATCGCGAATCCGGCGTTGTTCTCGCCGGCGGCCTGGGCCACAGCGGTGAGCATGGGAATGATCTCGATCATGGTGTTCTCCGAACGATGGTGCGTAGAACGTGGAACGCCCCGCGAACGCCGTCCCGGCCGTCGCTTCCCGTCACCGAGGCCCGGGCCTCAACGGGATTCCCGGGTCATTCGACCCGGTACCTGTCGCACGGAGTGGAGCGAAGACTCCGCGCCCTCAGGAACGTGATTCGTGATTCGTGACTCGGCACTTCAGGTGCAACGCTTTGCGCTGTGCGCTTATCAATGGTGCGCCACTCGCATCTGCCCGATGAACACGCTCGTGAGCAGGGTAAAGATGAACGCCTGCAGGAACGACACGAAGATCTCGAGCAGCATGATCGCGATCGCCATCAGCAGCGGCGCGAAGCCCACCGGCAGCTTGAAGGCGAAGATCAGGCCGATGAACGCCAGCACGACGATGTGGCCGGCGGTCATGTTGGCGAAGAGGCGGATCGCCAGCGCGAAGGGCTTGGTGAACTTCGAGATGATCTCCACCGGCGACATGATCAGGAACATGATGACGCGCATGGGCAGCGCCATCTCCCGGTTCCAGTAGAAGACGGTGTTGAGGTAGCCGAGGCCCTGGGACCGGATGCCCGAGATCTCCGTGACCAGCAGCGACAGGATCGCCATGGTGGCGGTCACGGACACATTGCCGGTGGCCGTCGACCCGAACGGAATGAGGCCGAGGAGGTTGGCGAACAGGAGGAAGAAGAAGACCGTCAGGAGGTACGGGGCGTAGGCGTCCCCGTGCGGTCCGACGTTAGGCACGATGACCTCGTTCCGGATGTACAGGACCATGGCCTCGATGCCGGCGGCGAAGCCCTTCGGCCGGCCGACCGCATGGGTGTGGCGGACGTGGGCCCGGGCGGTGCCGACCAGGATCACGCCGGCCAGGGTGGCGGCCAGCAGCAGCATCACCACGTGCTTGGTGGGGGAGAGCTGCAGTTCCAGGGGGCCGATGTGCACCGGGTCCCAGAGGGGACCGCAGCCGTGCTCCCCGACGTGGCGGCCCAGGCAGACGTGCATGGCGAACGGCGGCTTCCAGAACGGCAGCTCCATCTCGTAGCTGTCCGTGATGTGCGGCGTGATGATGTCGACTTCTTCGGCGGCGGGAGCGGCGTGTTCGCCCTGCGCCGCGGACGACTCGACGGCGGGAGCGGGCGCGTGGTCCTGCGCGGTGAGGGAGGCGGCGGGGATCGCGAGCGAGAGCGCGAGCAGCAGGGAACCCAGGCGCGTCATGTCTTCAGAAAGAGGGGTTCGATCAGGGTCGTCACAAACAGGAACGTCGCCAGCCCGAGGAGCGCGGCCCCCAGCGGAAGCCCGAGCCCGGGCACCACCAGCAGGGCGAAGATCGCCAGCGCGAGGAACCGCACCAGCACGCCGAGCCCCCATCCCGCCATCACGTTCCTCGTCGCCATGCCGCGCACGATGAGGAACGCCACCACCTGCACGCCTAACGCCGCTCCCGCGGCCACGGTCAACGCCTGCCGCACCGCCGGCGCGTCGAACAGCAGGATCCCGAGGAGCCACGTGGCGGCAATCAGTGCCGCGCACGCTGCCACGAAGAGGAGCGTGCGCCTCACGGCTTCCGGCGCTCGTCGTCGCGACGTTGCTGCTCCATCAGCTTGCGGTAGATCGAGTAGAAACTGGCGCCGGCGCCGGTGAAGACACACACGATCAGGAACAACGGCGAGGTACCGAGCTTCCGGTCGAGCCACTGGCCGGCCAGGAGGAACAGCAGGATCGAGATCGCAAACTGGAGCCCCAGCCCGGCCATTGCCCCGCCGGACATCGAATCCGGTTGGGACTGGTCGGAGCGACTGGTCTCTGGCTTACGCTCCGGGTCCATTGCGGGGCGGAATTTAGGACTTTGTGAAATTTTTCGCAAGCAACCCGAATCCACACCAACTTTGTGACTGTTGGCATTTGCGCGTCGGTTGGTCACCTAACGCGTTTCGCGTCGAACATGGCTCGGATCATTGAGTTATAGCGATACTGGCTATTGACTGCTGACATTTCGATCACTAACTTCGCCGCGCGATTTCGAGACCTGTCCCGGGTGACGCTCTAATGAGCCAGTCCCGGACTGGCAACCGAGCCAGAATGAACCGATCCATCACCGCGGCCCTGATCCTCGTGGCGGGCGTCGCCTACGCCTGCGGACCCCGCGCCCGGTCCTCGGAACCCGAGCGACGGAGTGCAGCTGTGGCCGGTCCGCCGGTCGCCGCGGTCCTGGACGTCAAGGTGCGTGACGGCATCGAGTTCACCTTCCGGGTCACCAACAACGCCAGCCGGAAGCTCGAGCTTCTCTTCCCCAGCGGCCAGACGCACGAGATCGTCGTCCTCGACTCGGTGGGAAGGGAGGTCTGGCGGTGGAGCGAGGGCCGGATGTTCACACAGGTCCTCCAGAACCGCGTCCTCGAGACCCACGCGACCGTAACCTGGGAGGCCGCGTGGCGCTATGCCGTGCCCCCGGGGAAGTACCTGGCGGTGGCCTCGCTCCTGAGCGAGAACAAGCCGCTGGAGGAGCGCGTAGAGTTCGAGGTCCGGTAGGGCGAGGGGTGGGGCCGGGTGACCGCCCGGCAAACGTACTCCGCGCCCGGTGTTAATTTCCGCGCTCCGAAACCTTCACGGCGTACGCACTTGACCACACAGGCCAGCCCCACACGCACGGCTGACGACCAGCACGACCTCGAGCTGCTCCAGAAGCTCTCGGTCGCGCGAAAGGCCCTCATCGCACAGATCGGCCGCAAGATCGTCGGGCACCAGGACGTCGTCGAGAACCTCGTCGCGTCCATCCTCGCCGGCGGTCACGTGATGATCGTGGGCGTACCCGGCCTGGCGAAGACGCTCCTGGTCCAGACCGTCTCTGAGGCACTCGACCTCCAGTTCTCGCGCGTGCAGTTCACGCCCGACCTGATGCCGAGCGACATCACCGGCACCGAACTGCTCGAGGAAGACCACGCGACCGGGAAGCGGGTCTTCAAGTTCGTGAAGGGACCCATCTTCGGGAACGTGGTGCTGGCCGACGAGATCAATCGCGCCCCGCCAAAGACGCAGGCCGCCCTGCTCCAGGCCATGCAGGAGCGCACCGTCACCGTTGCCGGCCAGACCTACAAGCTGCCCGCGCCCTTCTTCGTACTCGCCACGCAGAACCCGATCGAGCAGGAAGCGACGTACCCGCTCCCGGAAGCCCAGCTCGACCGCTTCATGTTCGAATTGCGGGTGCACTATCCGTCGATCGAGGAGGAAGAGCGGATCGTCTCCTGGACCACGACGGACACCGAGGCGGTCATCCAGCCGGTGCTGACGGGCGAGGAAGTGCTGGCCCTGCAGCACCTCGTGCGACGGATCCCTGCCCCGCCGACCCTGGTGAAGTACGCGGTGCAGATTGCGCGCTCCACGCGCCCGGGTGACCCGAACGCGACCCCGGACATCAAGAAGTTCCTGAGCTACGGTGCCGGGCCGCGGGCGTCGCAGTACTTGGTGTTGGGCGCCAAGGCCCGGGCGGCCATGGATGGTCGGTCGGTGCCGGATCTGGACGATATTCGCGCCATCGCCATGACAGTATTGCGCCACCGTGTGGTCCTGAACTTCCAGGCGGAGGCCGAAGGGGTTTCGGCAGACACCCTGCTCGCGCAGGTGCTCAAGGGCAAGTAGGACGCCCGCGCGGGACCGTCTTGCGGGTCCGGCGTCGCCGAGTTCTCATCACGGACCCGGGGGCAGGTGACGGCGAGGTGACGCCCCGGAATACCCTGTCTCATCAGCGAGGCAGGTGACTACCGGGAACCGTGAACCTCTCCATCGTTCGTTGCCGCATACTCGGCCAGGCCGAGATCCACACCCGTGGCATCCGGTTGACGCCCGAGTCCGAGTTGCAGTTCGGACTGGCGTTGTATTTCTGCGCCCAGGCCGGGCGAGAGGTGCCGCGCGACGAGATCATCCGGCTGTTCTGGCCAGACCAGGACATCGAGGGCGGCCGCCATTGCCTGCGACAGGCGACCTATCGCCTGCGGGTCCTGGGTGTCGCGGTTCGTACCGGAACGCGGACCACCCGTCTCGAATCGCATTTCGTCGAGGCCGACTACGCCCCCGCCGTCGCCGAAGGGGCGCCCGCGTCTGCCTTCCTGCGGCTGGCGGATGTCGCGGTGTTGCCGGGATACTCGCCGCGGTTCTCGAGGCCGTTCGCGCGCTGGGTCGAGGACTTCAGGAGTGACGTGGGCGGCAAGCTGCGGCGCGGGCTGGTCCGCGCCATCAGTGAGATGCGCGCCCGTGGTCGGTATGCGGATGTGGAGCGGCTGTGTCGCTTCTGCCTGCGGCTGGACCCGCTGAACGAGGAGGCGACGCTGGCGCTGGCGGAGTCGGTGGCGCTGGCCGGAGGGAAGGTCGAGGCCGTCGGGCTGATCGATCGGTATGCGGGTGAGGTAGGTCGGCATCAGGCCGAGTTGCGCGTGCCGGCGAGCCTGTTGAGAGAGCGGATCTCGGACCGGCTGGTCAGGCGCAACCAGGCGGCGGTGGAGTTACCGATGATCGGGCGGGAGCAGGACGTGGAGCGCGTGCTCTCGGCGTTTCAGCGCCTGCGCGGCAACCGTGCCGTGTCGTACATCGTGACCGGCGTTGCCGGTGTGGGGAAGACGCGGCTGGCGTCGGAGTGCTGTCGCATGGCGGAGGTGCAGGGGGCACGCGTCCTGACCATCGGAACGCAGCCGAGCAGTCGCACGCAGGCGCTGTTCGCGGTGAGTGAGCTGGTCGATGGGCTGCTGCAGATGCCCGGGGCGATCGGGTGCGCGCCGGCGGCGCTGGAGTGCCTCCGGGGGATCTCGTCGCCGGTGCCGATGCGCGAACCGGCGTTGTCGCTCGAGGCGGATGGCGAGGCACGGTTTGCGATGGTCCGGTGGTCGATCCTGGACGTGCTGGACGCCATCCTGTCGGAGGGTCCCCTGGTGATCCACGTGGACGATGCCCACCAGCTGGACGCGCAGAGCCAGGCGATCCTCCAGGATGCGTTTCGCACGCATGCCGCGCGGCCGTTGCTGCTGTTGTTCACGATGCGGCAGCCGGACGCGAGCGATGTGGAGCGGTTCGCGCGGCTGGCGGCGACCAGCACGTTGCACGACCTGTTGCCGCTGAGCGATGAGAGCTGTGACCGGTTGGTGCACCGGTTCTGCGCCGTGAACGAGGAGGCCGTGGACGATGAGACGCGCGAGCGGATCATCCAGTTGTCGGGCGGGAACCCGTTTTTCCTGGTGGAATTGCTGCGGCACCGGTCGGATTTGGTGACCGACGACCTGCCCATCACAGTGCAGGCGTTGCTGGAGGACCGGCTGGGGCGGTTGTCGCCGATGGCGCTGACCGTGTTGCGGGCGGCGGCGGTGCTGGGGTTGAGTTCGAGCGTCGAGCGGCTGCACCGGGTGGTGGAGCGGAGGACGAGTGACGTGCTCGGTGCGCTGACGGAGCTGCATGCGGCGGGGATGCTGTCGTCCGCGGACAGCGGGACGCAGTGTCGTCACGACACGATCCGTGACGCGGTGCTGGAGCGGACACCGACTGCGGCGCGGGTGTTGCTGCACCGTCGGGCGGCGCGAACGTTAGGCCGCGAGGCATTGCGCGAGGGGGGTGTTGCGCTGTTGTGGGAGTGCGTTCACCACTGGAGGGGCGCGGGTTCAGCCAAGAACGGAGTGAAGATCGCTCTCCTGCTGTCGCGACGATTGCTACGGCTGGGTCTCGCGCGCGATGCCCAAGCTGTCCTCGAGGACGTGGAACCCAGAACCGAGGACGCGGATGATCTGATTAGCGCTCTCCGAGGCCAAGCACGCTCCGCAAGAATGCTCAGAGACTGGGACAACTTGCGAGCTGTCCTTCAGAGGTGGGAGCGTGCGTGCGTCGCTGCCGGTCACCGGCCAGCGACTCACTCACGAATGGAGCTTCTCGGACTAGAAGCTCACTTCTACTCGGCTGACACTTTCTGCACGCTGCCGAAGGACATACGCAAGTGCGTTACATCGCACACAGCGCATACGGGTCATCGCCTCGCCGCTGCCGCGCTGTCGCTAATCCAAGCTGACAATCACGGCGAGGAGACGGAAGCAACCTTCGTCTATAACGCGGTCGCGCAGCTGCAGCCATCGAGTCTGCGTGAGAGGATAGACCGACTCACAGTGGAAGCTGTGTATCATGCCTCCTTCGGCGACGTGAGGCGCGTACCCGATACGCTCAACGACCTAGTCGATATCACTAGACACGTGCAGCACCCTGTCGCTCGGGCGGTCCTGCTAAGGCGAGCCTCGTGGGGGCTCAGCCGTTTTGGTCCTCGACACCTAGCTCGGGAAGTTCTCGCGGACGCTCTGACGGTATTTGAGCGGTTATCGCTAACGAACCAAGTTGTGTACTGTATGGAGCACCTGAGCTTAATGGACCTGCAGGAAGGGCAGTTCGATGCGGTTGCGAAGAGCATCGACGCTCTGCACGGACTTGGCGTTGAAAACCCGACGGAGTTCTACGCTCATGCGATTGAGTACGAGCTCCGTGTTCGGTTAGCAGTCGAATCTGGTGACTCAAGTCTCCTTCGGGACTTTCAGGTTCGCCGTGAGTATCTAGCGCCGTTCCAGCGGGCACCAAGGACACGGCTGAACATCCTTGCGCTGGACCTAGGGGATAGTCTGCTGCGCGGAGCACCCGGCGTCGTCGCGAGCAAATTGGCAGAAGCGGAGGAGCTCTTCCCTACTCTTCGCAATCGTTGCGACCAAGACTTTGTCGTGACCGTTATGGCGCAGGCGATGTGTCTCCTCGAACGCTCAGCGGATGCCCAGGTCCTGATGAGGGACTACCTGTGCCTATTCCGGCGCGAGAGCGATTTCCTGCTACCTTCGCTACGGCGAGCCGCAACATCGCTTGAGGTGGCGATACAGCTCCGATACGACTCCGAAGTATTACCAGACTAAGACGCGACCTTCTGGACTTGCCTCGACTTCCCGACAAAGGTCTCGTACAGCTCGGACCATACCGGGGCTGACACGACACGATCGCAAATCGTTGGATCGAACTGCTTCGCTCTGAACCGCAAGAACTCAGCGCGCGCTTCCTCGATTCCGAGTGCCTTTCGATAGGGACGGTCGGTCGTGATAGCGTCGAGGGTATCCGCAAACATGATGATACGAGATGCCAATGGAATGCTCTCGCCACGGAGACCATCCGGATAGCCGGTCCCATCCCAGTTCTCGTGATGGTGACGTACTGGCGCCACGATGTCACGCAGGCTCGAAAGGAGACCGACGAGCTGCGAACCTCTAATCGGGTGCTGCTTCATGATCTCCCACTCTTCTGGCGTGAGGCGGCCCTCCTTCGCGAGAATGGGACCAAACCGCTCGTCGATCTTGCCGACGTCATGTAGGAGCGCGGCCACGGAGACTCGCTCGACTTCCGGCGGACTCAGCCCGATCGCCTTCGCGATGATTTCAGACGCCATTGCGACGCGGCGGCTGTGGCCCGATGTGTAGGCATCGCGCGCTTCAATGGCCGCGACCATCAGCTCGAGCAACTCCTCGGTCACTGTGGTGAGTTCGACCGTCGTGCGGTACAGTTGTCGAACCAGGATAATCGGAATCGCCATACCGGCAGTACCGGCAATGCCGAGATTCACACTTAGCCAAGTGACGTAGAACGTAACAACAACATTGACCAGGACGTTGGTCGCGCCCATCCGCAGGTGCGAAGTCCACAGAGGCACGAACGGTCGCCCCGAACTGATCGAGATCGCTGCGCTGACAAACAAGTTGTTGACGAATTGGACCACCGCCACCAAGAGCACTGTGGGCAGCAGTAACGCCTTCAGACACGTCACAAAGGACGCGCCTCTCAGCTCTACGAAGGCCGGTCCGCCGGTCCATTGAAGGACCAGAATGGCAATAGAAAGCCCAAGCGTATGTTGGGCGATATTGAAGACTGCTTTGATGAGCGTGCGTCGGTGCAGCAGCTGCGCAATGACTTCCGCGAAGACGATCATCGCGACGGTGGTGGCGCTGGGTGCCACCAATACGCCAGCGGCAAACGGAATTACGGCCGCCGATCCTGCGGAATCTTTCGACTGATCGAACGAGAGGAGTTCCGCTCCAAGACCGAGCGCGACCAGCATGGCGGCCAGTCCGCTGCCTGCGGGAAAAACAAGCGTCGTTTCTCGAGCCATGATCGCATAGGCAACCATGGCGAGCACAGTCGTGAGAGCGACAAGCGGGGCAACTCGACGCGAGCCTTCAGCGCCAAGGGCCTTCGTTTGCGCACGTTCGCGCAAGCGACCCCATGGCCTTGGCTGAAGGCGGAAAGGTAGATGTGAAGTTGCCCTTTGAGTATCCGTCACAGCGCCTTTGCCACCAGCGTCAGCATTCCGAGTACCTCGGTTTGCGTCAGCGTATAAGAGTTGCCCCCCACTCCACCTACTAGCTCCAGTTGATCAACGAGAACAGCCAAGACAGCGTCCAGTTAATCATCTTGCGTCACCTCCCTTCAGTTAAGTCATACTCGTTTGCGAGTATGCAACCTCTGGTCGGCTCCGCTCACCTGCACTTCCATTCCCGCTCTACTTCGCTCAGCGGAAATGGGGGGCGTAGTCTATTGTCGTTCCATCGTTAGGTAGTCCTGCCGTTCGCGCGCTCCGTCACGGGATCCCACGCACCGCCGGCGCGCAACCAGCGCCGTCCTATCCGCGTTTCGGGTTCATCAGCCACCGGTTCGTCGCATCCAGCACCGCCAGCACGCACGCCGTCTCCGGGCTCTCCTTCACCTCACACGTCCCCGTCAACAGCATCGTCTCCCGCGCCATCTGCGCCGTCACCGCCGCAAACACAAACTCACGGTCGAACGCCTCCACCACCCGCGCACCACCCAGGTCCAGCGCCCGCGCCGTGCCGTCGAGTTCCGCAATTGCCTTCAACGCCGCCCGCGCCGCCAACTCCATGCGCGAACGTTCGTTCTCCATTCCCTCTGCTTCCCCGGTGTAAGACTGGTCACCCTTGCGTAGCGTCACGCGGCACGCGATCCCCTTCGCCCGGCTCCGCCGGACCTCCACATCCTCGAAGACCACCACCCGCGCCGTCACGCCGGCCAGCTGACCCACCATCCCCGGGACCACCGTCGAACCCCCAACCGGGGTCACCGGATGGGTCGCCACCGGGGGCGCCGTTACCTCGACTTCCCCAGGCTTCCGATTCTCCAGCGTCGTCGCCACCGAGATCTTCCGGTGATCGACCCGCATCCCCAGGTGCGCTATGAGCGCGCTCTCGATGTTCCGGACGGTCTGCTTTGGCGTAACTTCCGCAGACGTAAGCACATGGATCTCGTCCACGGCCCCGGTGTCGCTGGCGATTATCCTCGCCGCGATCACGCCCGGTAACGTCTGCAGCAGCTCCTCGGCACGCTTGATCGGGAGCACACTCCCCGCGATCGCCGTCGACGGCTGCACCTGAGGTGTCATCAGTCGGTTGTCTCCCCTGGGACCAATTCTGGCAAATGCCGGATTGGGTTACAGACGTTTCTCAGGTGCAATCGCTTAGACGATTGTAACACAACAGCTTACGCCGCGCCCTATTGTACGGACTTCTCGCCGGTTTCGTCAAGCACCAGATCGTCTACCGGCAATTGGTACTCCCGGAGCTTCCGGTACAACGTCCGCTCGCCGATCTGCAACAATTCTGCCGCTCGGCGCCGGTTACCGCCGGTCTCCCGAAGCGCCACCTCGATCGCCGCCCGTTCCACGTCGGCCATCGACATTCCCGCCCTGATCACCGCCTCATTCGGCGGCCGCGCATGGTCGCGCGGCTCGATCCCGGCCCCGACGCCAATCGCCGTCCACGGCGGTCCCGTGGGACCGCGCACTTCACCAACCCACTGACCGACGCCCACAGCCGGCGTCACATTAGTTATCCCAAACTCGCCCACCCGCCGGCGTAACTCCTCCATCTGCAGCTTGAGCTCCACCAGGCTGCGCAGGATGAACTCCAGTTCGCGCCCCTCGCTCCCCGCGCGATCACGCACCACCGGACCGATGTGTACCGGCAGGAAGCGCGTCGCGCCGGCATCGCGGATCTGCGGCGGGATGTCGTCAGGCCCGATCTCACGACCCGGCGACAGCACCACCATGCTCTCGATCAGGTTGCGCAGCTCCCGCACGTTGCCCGGCCACGGATACTCCACCAGCAACTGCAGCGCGTCGGCCGACAGCCCGTGAAACGGCCGGTCGTGCTGCTTCGACAGGTGCCGGATGAACCGCCTGACGAGCAAGGGGATGTCCTGGCGACGCTCGCGCAACGGCGGCAGGTAGATCCGCAGCACGTTCAGCCGGTAGAACAGGTCCGCGCGGAACCGGCCCTCCTCCACGCCTTCGCGCAACGGCGCGTTCGTCGCGGCCACCACGCGCACGTCGATCGGGATCTCCTGCGTCCCGCCCACGCGCGTCACCACGCGCTCCTCGAGCACCCGTAACAGCTTCACCTGCGTCGACGAGGGGACCTCCCCGATCTCGTCGAGGAACAGCGTGCCCCCATGGGCCAGCTCGAACCGGCCGAGCCGCCGCTCGGCGGCGCCGGTGAAGGCGCCCTTCTCGTGCCCGAACAACTCGCTCTCCAGGAGCGTCTCGGGCAGCGCGCCCACGTTCACCGCGATGAACGGCTTGTTGCGACGCGGCGACAGGCCGTGGATGGCGCGCGCCACGAGTTCCTTGCCGGTGCCGCTCTCCCCCTCGATGAGCACCGTG
The DNA here is from genome assembly GCA_030835125.1 of Gemmatimonadaceae bacterium. Classification (GTDB taxonomy): domain Bacteria; phylum Gemmatimonadota; class Gemmatimonadetes; order Gemmatimonadales; family Gemmatimonadaceae; genus JABWBJ01. The sequence continues at coordinate 57,730 of JAUQWM010000069.1, forward strand.
CTGGAAACGGGGGCGATCTGCTCGACCTGCACGAGGACCTCGCGAATCGCCTCGGACTCACCGATCAGCCCTGTCTCCCGCGACAGGTGCTGCCGCCGCAGCAGCTGCTTGATGGCCTCCACCACCTCGTCGAGCACGACCGGCTTGGGGAACACCTCGACGAACCCCGCGGCGCGGAGCCGGGCGTCGATGGCCTCGTCCCGCACGTCGGCGAAGCCGATCACCGCGATGTCGTCCCAGAGCAGTTCGCGGACGATCTGCACGTTGTGCGGATCGAGCAGGCCGCCGGTCATCACCACGAGCGCCGGCCGGGCGCGCCGCAACGCCGAGCGGAAGTCGTCCAGCGGCGAGACCATCTCGGTCTCGACCTGCTCCTCCTCGAGGAGCTTGCCAAGGCGGACCGCCGGCTCGACGTCCGTGAGCGTGACGAGGACCGAGGGGGGACGGGAAACAGGCGCCATGCCGGCTCGCGCTCCGCTAATGGTCGGTGGGCGCGCTGCGGACGATGTCCACCGCGTGCTGCACGATGGGCTCGAGCGCGGCCAGCGCATCGCGAACGCCCCCGGGGGATCCCGGCAGGTTGACCACCAGCGCCCGGTTCCGGACCCCGGCCAGTCCGCGGGACAGCGCGGCCCGCGGGAACGCCTCGATCGCGGTGACCCGGATGCGCTCGGCGATGCCCGGTGCCTCGCGCTCCAGCACCGCGCGCGTGGCCTCGGGCGTGATGTCGCGCGGGCTGAGGCCCGTGCCCCCGGTGGTCAGCACGAGGTCAGCCGAATCGCCGTCACACCAGGCGAGGAGCATGGGGACGATGCGGGCCGACTCGTCAGGCACCAGCGCACGCTCGACGACGCGATCGCCCCGGGACTCGGCCCAGGCCACGATGGCGTCGCCGGAAGTGTCGACCCGCTCGCCGCGCGACGCGGCGTCCGAGACGGTGAGCACGGCGATCCTCATGGGACGAGGTCCGAGGTCCGAGGTCGGGGGTCCGAGAGGTGCCCGCGGAATGGATCCCTCGCCCCTCGGACCTCGGACCTCGGACCTCGTTCCGTGCCCCTACCGGTGAGAGGCATTCTTGTAGAACGGCATCTTCACCACGGTGGCCGGCACGCGCTTGCCACGGATCTCCATCTCGAACTTCGATCCCTCGGCCGCCGAGGCTACCGGCAGGTAACAGGTGCCGATGGGGATGTTGAGCGTGGGGCTCATGGTGCCGCTGCAGACCGTGCCCGAGGGCGTGTCGCCCACGAAGACGGGGTAGCCGTGCCGCGGGAAGACCTTCTCCGCCGACGTGAACCCGACGAGCTTCCGCGTCAGGCCCCCGGCCTTCTGCCTGACGAGTGCCTCGCGCCCGGTGAAGTCGCCCTTGGCCAGCTTGACGATCCAGCCCAGGTTGGCCTCGAGCGGCGTGACGGTGTCGTCGATGTCGTTTCCGTAGAGGGCCATACCCATCTCGAGGCGGAGCGAATCGCGGGCCCCGAGCCCGGCCGGCGTGACGCGCCCATCGGCGGTGAGCGCCTTCCAGATCGTCGTCGCGTGCGTGGGGTCGAAGTACAGCTCGAACCCGTCCTCGCCGGTGTAGCCGGTGCGCGAGACGATCACGTTCGGCACGCCGGCCACTGACCCGGTGGTGAAGTGGTAGTACTCGATGGGATCGAGCGTGGCGTCGGTGAAGGGCTGCAGGACCTGCTGGGCCATGGGGCCCTGCAGCGCGAGCAGCGCCGTCTGGTCGCTCACGTCGGTCAGCTCGCAATCGAACGCGGCGGCCTTCGGCTGGATGTGGGCCCAGTCCTTCGCGGCGTTCGAGGCATTGACCACCAGCATGACATGGTCGGCAAACCGGTAGACGAGGCAATCGTCGACGAACGTCCCGTTGTCATACAGGAACGACGAGTACTGGACCTGGCCGACCGCGAGTGCGGCGGCGTTGTTCGTCGTGACGCTGTTGACGAAGTCGATCGCTCCGGGTCCACGGACGATGAACTCACCCATGTGCGAAACGTCGAACAGGCCCGCGCGTTCCCGCACCGCCTTGTGTTCCGCCGTGATGCCGGTGGGATACTGGACCGGCATCTCGAAGCCGGCGAAGGGGACGATCTTGCCACCCAGGGCGACGTGGATGTCGTGGAGCGGCGTGCGCTTGAGGTTCGTTTCGGTAGTCATGGTCCCAATATGCCGGTTTGGCAGGGCAGACGGCAGAGGGCGTTGAATACAGGTCGGAGGTCGGAGGTCAGACCGGCACCGCGGACCAACCCCCTCTTCCCAGTCCCGGGTCAGCCCTGGAGTTCCTTCAGGGCGGCGAGAACGTCGGCGGGGTGCTCGGCGGGGCTCACTTTCTCGAACGTACGGGCGACCTTGCCGTTCGGATCGATGATGACGGTGGATCGCTCGACGCCCATGTACTCGCGCCCCATGAACTTCTTGAGCTTCCACGCGCCGTACGACTCGGCGATCGCGTGATCCGTGTCGGCGAGAAGCGTGAACGGCAGTCCGTACTTCGCCCTGAACTTCGCCTGCTTCTTCACCGTGTCGGGGCTGGCGCCGAGGACCACCGCTTCGAGTCCCCCGAACCGGGGGAAGGCGTCGCGAAACGCGCACGCCTCGACGGTTCAACCAGGGGTATCGGACCGGGGATAGAAGTAGAGCACGACCCACTGGCCACGGAAATCGTGCAGGGAAACCGTCGTGGCCTCGTCGGTCTCGACCGTGAAGTCCGGCGCCGTCGTTCCCGTGGCGATCATGCGAGCGGTTCTCCTCCCATCAGGACAGCCATGATGGCCTTCTGCACGTGGAGCCGGTTTTCGGCTTCATCCCAGACGCGGCTCTGTGGGCCGTCGATGACGTCGGCACTGACCTCCTCACCGCGGTGGGCCGGCAGGCAATGGAGGAAGATCGCCCCGGGGGCGGCGCGCCGCATGAGTTCCACGTCCACGGTGTGATCGCCGAAGGCGAGGCTGCGCTCGTCCTGTTCCGACTCCTGACCCATGGACGCCCAGACGTCGGTGGTCACGACGTCGGCACCGGCGACGGCCTCACGCGGATCGCGCACCAGCTGGACGTCGGCTTCGCGGCGCGCGCGGCCGAGCAGGGTCGGATCGGGCTCGTAGCCTTCGGGGCACGCGAGGCGGAGCGCGAAGCCGAGCATGCGGGCGGCGTCGATCCAGGAGTTGGCCATGTTGTTGCCGTCGCCAACCCACGCCACGGTCCTGCCCTCGTGGCCGCCGAGGTGCTGCTGCATGGTGAGCACGTCGGCGAGCACCTGGCAGGGGTGGTGGAGGTCGGTGAGCCCGTTGATGACCGGCACGGTGGCGTGGTGCGCCATCGACTCGATCTCCCGGTGGGCATAGGTGCGGATCATGATGCCCTGCACGTACCGGGAGAGGACGCGGGCCGTGTCCTCGATCGGTTCACCGCGACCCAGCTGGGCGTCGCGGGGCGAGAGGAACAGGGCATGGCCGCCGAGCTGGTGGCACCCGACCTCGAACGACACGCGGGTCCGTGTCGACGACTTCATGAAGATCATCGCCAGCGACTTCCCGGCGAGCGGGCGTGCGGCGTAGCGGCCGACCCGCATGGACTCCGCGAGCCGGAGCAGCGCCTCGAGCTCGGGGCGCGTGAAGTCGGGGATAGTGAGGAAGTGGCGCACCCGTGGCGAGGTCAGGGGTCTGAGGGCCGGGATCCGGTGGCGGCACTCCGGGTCGCCCGGACCCCGGACCTCCACGCCCGGACCGCGAACTCAGAGGATGTACTTCCGGAGGTCTTCATCTTCCAGGATCGCCTTGAGTCGGTCCTGGACCATGCCGCGGTTGACGGTGACCGTCTCGATCGACTTGTCAGGCAGCGTGTAGAGCACGTCCTCGAGCAGGGTCGTCATCACCGTGTGGAGCCGCCGGGCGCCGATGTTCTCCATGCGCTGGTTGGCAATGGCGGCGATGCGCGCGATCTCGGCGACGCCGTCGCTGGTGAAGTCCAGCGCCGCGGATTCCGACTGCACCAGGGCCGCGTACTGCTTGGTGAGCGCGTTCTCGGGCTCGGTCATGATCCGGACGAAGTCCTCCTCGGTCAGCGGCTTGAGCTCGACCCGGATCGGGAACCGGCCCTGCATCTCGGGAATGAGGTCGCTGGGCTTGGAGACGTGGAACGCACCGGCGGCGATGAAGAGGACGTGGTCCGTCTTCACCATCCCGTGCTTGGTCTGGACGTTGGAGCCCTCGACGATCGGGAGCAGGTCGCGCTGGACCCCCTCGCGCGAGACGTCGGGCCCCGAGCCCTCGGACCGGGCGCCGGCGATCTTGTCGATCTCGTCGAGGAAGATGATGCCGAGGCGCTCGACGCGCTCGAGCGCGTCGGAGGTGACGTCCTCGTGGTCGATCAGCTTGTCGTATTCCTGCTCGATGAGGATGCGACGGGCCTCGCTGACCTTCACCGTCCGCTTGCGGCTGCGCCGCGGGAGCATGTCGCGCAGCATCTCGGTGAAGTTCTCCATGCCCTCGGGCGCACCCTGGGGCGTCATCATCTCCAGCATGGGGGTGGATGCCTGCGAGACCTCGATCTCGACCTCGCGCTGCTCGAGCTGGCCGTCGCGCAGGAGCTGGCGCAGCTTGTCGCGGGTGCGCTGGTAGCGGTCGCGGGCGGCGTCGGCGTCACGGTCCTGCTGGATGTCGCCGGCCGGCGAGACGACGAACACGCCGCCGCTGGATCCCGGCGGGGCGGCGGGATCGGTGCTGGGCGGAGCCGCGACCGGCGGCTTCAGGTCGTTAGGTGCCGGCAACAACAGGTCGAGCAGCCGCTCCTCGACGCGCTCCTGGGCGAGGTCCTCGACCTCGGTCTCGCGCTCGGTGCGCACCATGTCGATGGCGCTCTCCACCAGGTCACGCACCATCCCCTCGACGTCGCGCCCGACGTAGCCGACCTCGGTGAACTTCGACGCTTCCACCTTCACGAACGGGGCGCCGGCAAGCCGGGCCAGGCGGCGGGCGATCTCCGTCTTCCCCACGCCGGTCGGGCCGATCAGGATGATGTTGTTGGGCGAGATCTCGTCGCGGATGCTCTCGGGCGCGCGCTGCCGCCGCCACCGGTTCCGCAGCGCGATGGCGACGGCCTTCTTGGCGTCGTGCTGCCCGACGATGTACCGATCCAGCTCCGCCACGATCTGGCGGGGCGTGAGGTCGGCGAGCCGGGCGAGGGCCTGTTCGGTGCGGTTCGTGGACATGGCAGCGAGTTGCGAGTTGACGAGTTGCGAGTTGCGAGGACGAGACCCCTCAACCCTCAATGCTCAACTCATGCCTCGAGGATCGTGATGCGGTTGTTCGAGTAGATGCAGATCTCGGCGGCGATCTCGATCGAGCGCCTGACGATCTCCGCCGCCGAGAGCTGCGTGTTGGCGAGCAGCGCGCGTGCCGAGGCCAGCGCATAGGGCCCGCCGGACCCGATCGCGAGCACGCCGTCATCCGGCTCGATGATGTCCCCGGTCCCGGACAGGATGAAGCTGCTCTCCCGGTCGCTGACGGCGAGGAGGGCCTCCAGCCGTCGAAGCACCCGGTCGCTCCGCCAGTCCTTCGCCAGCTCGACCGCCGCACGACGCAGGTTGTCCGGATAGCGCTCGATCTTCTCCTCGAACTTCTGGAAGAGGGTGAGCCCGTCAGCGGCGCTCCCCGCGAACCCGGCCAGCAGCCGCCCATTGGCCAGGGTCCGGACCTTCTGCGCCGTGGCCTTCATGACGGTATCGCCCACGGTCACCTGGCCATCACCACCGAGCGCGACCTTGCCGTCGCGACGGACGCTGAGGATGGTGGTGCTGCGAATGCGGAGAGGTCTGCTGGCCATGGATTGGGCGACGTCCTTGGGGAGAGCCAAGTTAGCCACCGCAGCGCCGAGCGCAAAGCGCAGGGCGCAAGGCACAAAGCGGCGGGATCCAAAGGCTCCCCCTTGTCCGCCCTGCGCTCTGGGACGCTACCTAGGCCCGGGGATGCGACTTCCGGTGCACTTCCCGCAGGCGTTCGACGCTCGTGTGGGTGTAGATCTGGGTGGTCGAGATCGATGCGTGGCCCAGGAGCTCCTGGACCGCCCGAAGGTCCGCGCCGGCGTCGAGCAGGTGGGTGGCGAACGAATGACGCAGCGAATGCGTGGAGAGTCCCGCGCTCTCGTCGAGCCGGTCGAGGAAGGAAGTCACGATGAGCTGGATGCCGCGCAGCGACAGCCGCTTGCCGCGGGGGCCGAGAAACCACGCCGCCCTGTCCGCGCGGGGCCCGAGACGTCGCACCAGCTCGTCCCGCTTCGATTCGTAGTTCCGGAGCGCAAGGGACGCCTTGTCGCCGACAGGAATGATGCGCTCCTTCCTGCCCTTTCCCCGCACCTTCACCTGCTGCGCCACGAGGTCCAGGTCCGCGCGATTCACGCCACGGCATTCCGACAACCGCATGCCGGTGGAGTAGAACAGCTCGAGGATCGCGAGGTTCCGGACCTCGGCAAAGCCGCCTTCCTTCGCGCGCAGTTCGGCCATGTCGAAGAGGACCTCCACCTGCTTCCGGTCGAGCCACGACGGCAGGTACTTCTCCAGCCGGGGGCTCGCGACCGCACGGGCGGGATTGGATTCGATCACGTCCTCGCGGTGCAGGAACCGGAACAGCGTGCGGACGGCCGAGAGCGAGCGGGCGGTGCTGCGCTTCGAGAGCCCCTTCCTCGTCAGGAAGCCCAGGAACCCGCGCAGGGCGAGGCGGTCGACCTGGGGCCAGGTCCATCCGGGTCCGACGTGGGAGTCCAGGAACTCCTCGAGGTTCGCCAGGTCCCTCGCGTAGGCCCGCTGCGTGTTCGGCGAGACGTCGCGTTCCTTGGCCAGGTGCGTGAGGAACGCCTCCACGTCGGGATGCCGCGCCCTCGCGGGGCCGCCTGACGAGTCCTTCCCGCTGCTCATGATGCCGCGCCCAGCGGCGCGTGCAGCTGGTCACGCCACGCCGCGAGGTCGGCCAGGGCGCGCTCTGCCATCAACTCCTTCTTGCGCTTCTTGTCGCGGACCTCGGTCCCCAGTCCCTCGACCAGGCCGAAGTTGGCGTTCATCGGCTGGAAGTGGCGCGGGTCGGCCTCGCGCAGGTGGCGGTACAGGGCGCCGATCATGGTCGTTGGCGGCGGGACTGACGGTGCGAGGCCCCCCAGCAGGCGATCGAGGTTGAGCGCCGCGACCAGGCCGGTCGCCGTGCTCTCGGTGTACCCCTCGACGCCGGTGAGCTGCCCGGCGAAGAGCACCATCGGATCGTCGCGCAGGGACAGGTGACTCGTCAGGCAGGCCGGGGCATTGAGGTACGCGTTGCGGTGGATCTGGCCCCAGCGGAGGAACTCGGCGCTGGCGAGGCCCGGGATCATCCGGAACACGCGCTGCTGTTCGGCGATGCGGAGCCGTGTCTGGAAGCCGACCAGGTTCCACATGGCCCCGGCCCGGTCCTCCTGCCGCAATTGCACGACCGCCCACGGGCGCCGCCCGGTGCGGGGATCCTCCAGGCCGACGGGCTTCATGGGACCGAACCGGAGCGTCTCCCGTCCGCGTTGCGCCATGACCTCGATCGGCATGCACCCCTCGAAGTACGGGACTTCGTCGAACGCCTTGGCCTGGTACTGGTCCGCGACGGCGATGGCGTCGAGGAAGGCCTCGTACTCCTCGCGGGTCATCGGGCAATTCATGTACGCGCCCTCCGCCCCGGCGCCTTCCATCGTTTCCTTCCCGTAGCGCGAGGCGCGGAAGACCACGTCATGGTCGATGGAGTCCCACGCGACGATGGGTGCGATCGCATCGTAGAACGACAGCGCATCGCTCCCGGTGCGCCCCCGAATCGCCTCGGCGAGGGCCTCCGACGTGAGCGGCCCCGTGGCGACGATGGTGGGGGACGCGAGCGAGGTGGTTTCCTCGCGCACGACCTCGATAAGCGGGTGGCCCTGGATCCGGGAGGTGATCACTGCCGAGAAGACGTCCCGGTCGACCGTGAGCGCACTTCCTCCGGGGACCCGAGCTTCATCCGCCGCCGTCAGGACCATGCTCCCCAGGAGTCGCATTTCGGCCTTGAGGAGGCCGTGGGCGTTGGACGTCTCGGTGCTCTTGAACGTGTTGGAGCAAACCAGCTCCGCGAGGCGGTCGGTCTGGTGGGCCGGCGTCTGGCGAACCGGACGCATCTCATGGAGTACAACGCGCCAGCCGCGCTCGGCGAGTTGCCACGCGGCCTCGCTGCCAGCCAGCCCGCCACCCGTGACATGCACCGGAGCCGCCCCGTGATCCCTCATGCCCTAAGGATAGCGCTACTGCGGTCGAAGACGGACCGTCATCAGCGGCCGTGGCGAGCGCCGGAGATGACCCGGCTGCACCGCCTTTCGCGTTCCTCGGGAGGTCGGTCGGTGACGGTGCTGTGCCTGGCGGTCGCGTGCAGTAGTGCGCCACCACCCGGCACCGCACCGCGGCCCGAGGAGGCCTGGATCGCCACCACCTGCCTGCCGGCCTCCCCGGATACTACGGGGTGGAAGGTGCACCGGTTCTCCGACATCGAAATGGCGGTGCCCGCGGAGTTCACGGCGCGGAATCGCACGTCACGGTCGATCGAGTTCGTCCACCTCAGCACGACGCTCAGCGTCCAGGTGAGCACGTCGCCAACGCGGACCATCTTCTACCCTGCCGGTCGGCCGGCCCGGGAGAAGGAGGAAGCCGGTTGCTCGGGCAGTCTCGGGGGCTATCGCGCGGTCTGGAATGCCACCGCGCGCGCCAACCGATTCACCGTACTCGCGGAATGGGACGGCACCCCGCTCTGGGGAGCGGATGACTGGCGCAAGCGCCTGGTCGCCAGCATCACGACCGGGCGCCTGGGGGATGCCCAACGCCTGCGCGACGCCCTGCACACGATCCGTGCCGTCCCTGACACCAGCCCGACGCGACGCTAGCCTGCCAGTGCCTCGGCCTCGGCTTCCGTCGAGGCCACGTCCCATTCGTTGGCGCACTTGAGGCAACGGCGATACTCGCCGCGCGTCTTGTTCTTCTTCATTTCCGCGCCAAGGTTGCCGCATTCCGGGCAGATCTCGGCCACGGGCTTGTCCCAGCAGACGAAGTCGCAGTTCGGGTAGTTCGAGCACCCGTAGAACGCCTTGCCGCGCTTCTTCGATCTCCGCTGCGCGATTTCACCGCCGTCCTTGGGACACATCACGCCGGTCGGCATGGAGCGGGTCCCACGGCACTTCGGGAACTTCGAGCAGCCCAGGAAGTCGCCGGCGCGGCCATGTCGAATCACCATCGGGGCGCCGCATTCCTGGCACTTGTGCTCCGTCAGTTCCGCCGGCTTCCGCTCGCCCTTGATGGGCCGCGTGTACTTGCAGGTCTTCGGGTGATTCTCGCAGGCCACGAACGGCCCGAAGAAGCCGCCCTTGGGCACGAGCTTGCCGCCGCACTGCGGGCACCGCTCGGTCTGGAGCGCCGAGAGGTCGTGCGCCTCGGCGATGAGCGACTCGACCTGCACGTCGTTGAGCGACACCTCGAAGGTCTTCCAGAAGTCCTTGAGCGCGCGCTGCCAGCCCAGCCGTCCTTCCTCGATGCGATCCAGCTCCTGCTCCATCGAGGACGTGAAGCCGACGTTGAAGACGTCCGGGAATTGCCTGACCATCACCCGCTCGACGCTCTCCCCCAGCGGCGTGGGGAAGAAACGGCGCTGCTCGAGGAGCACGTAGTGCCGATCCTGGAGGGTCGAGATGATCTGCGCGTAGGTCGACGGCCGGCCGATTCCGAGCTTCTCCAGCTCCTTGACCAGGCTGGCCTCGGAAAAGCGCGGCGGCGGCTCGGTGAAGTGCTGGGAGGGCAGCACCTCGTTCATCTGCAGGCGCTCGCCCTTCTCGGCGACGGGCAGCGCCTGCTCGTCCTCGAGCGCCTTGCCTTCCCCTTCCTCGCGCGACTCGCGATACAGTGCCAGGAAGCCGGGAAACTTCACGATGCTGCCGGTGGCGCGGAACAGGTACTTGTGGATCGAGGTCGCGCCATTCTCCTGGCCGCCCAACAGGAAGTCGAGCGTGGTGGTGTCGAACACGGCCGGCGCCATCTGCGACGCCATGAAGCGCTGCCAGATGAGCTGGTAGAGGCGGAACTGCTCCTCCTTCAGGTACCGCTTGACGGCATCGGGCGAGCGCGCCGGATCGGTCGGGCGAATGGCCTCGTGCGCGTCCTGCGTATTTGCCGACTGCTTGCTGCCGCCGTAGAGCTGCGGGCCGTTCGCGAGGTACTCGGCGCCGAACTCGCGCGTGACGACATCGCGCGCGGCCTGGGCCGCGCTCTCCGCCACGCGCGTGCTGTCCGTGCGCATGTAGGTGATGAGACCCACCGCGCCGTCCTCGCCCACGTCGGCACCCTCGTACAGCGACTGGGCGATGCGCATCGTGCGCTTCGACCCGAACCCGAGTTTCTTGGCCGCTTCCTGTTGGAGGGTGCTGGTCGTGAACGGCGCCGCGGGATTCTTGCGCCGCTCGCGGCGCTTGACCTCGGTGAGCGGGAACGCGAACGGGGCACGGAGCCCAGCCGCCGTCGCGGTCGCCCGCGCCAGGCGCTCCACGTCCGACACGATGGCCTGGGCCTGCGCCTGGTCGTGGATCTCGGTCTTCTTTTCGTCCACCGAATGGAGGCGCGCGGTGAAGCGCTGGCCGTCCTTCTCCATGGTGGCGGCGATCGTCCAGTACTCCTGCGGCTTGAACGCGCGGATCTCGCGCTCGCGCTCCACCAGCATGCGCAGCGCGACGGTTTGCACACGCCCCGCCGAGAGCCCCTTCTTCACCGTCTTCCAGAGGATGGGACTCGCCTTGTAGCCCACCAGGCGATCCAGCACGCGCCGCGCCTGTTGCGCATCCACGAGCCTGGTATCGATGTCGCGCGGCCGCTCCATGGCGGCACGCACGGCTTCCTTCGTGATCTCATGGAAGAGCACGCGACGGACCGGCACGCCCGACTTCCGCTTGATCTGCTCGGCCACGTGCCAGCCGATCGCCTCGCCCTCGCGATCAGGGTCGGTCGCGATATAGATGGCATCGGCATGGGACGCCGCTTCCTTGATGTCGGCGAGCGTCTTTTCCTTGCCGGCGATCGTGACGTATTCGGGTGCGAAGCCCTTTTCGACGTCGATGCCGAGCTTCTTCTCCGGCAGGTCGCGTACGTGGCCGACCGTTGCCTTCACGCGGTAGCCGCGGCCGAGGTACTTGCCGATGGTCTTGGCCTTGTGCGGCGACTCGACGATGACGAGCGTGCCACCGCCACCGCCGCCAGTCCCGTTCTCGCCTTCCGGTTCGTCAGGCTCGACGACGCGACGCGCCGCGGCCGACTTCGTTGCGGCCTTGGCGCGCGACTTCGCGGCCGTCGTCCCGGTCTTCCGCTTCTTTTTCGCAGCAACGGTCGACGCGCGCGCAGAAGCTCCCCGTCCGGCAATCCGCCGGACCGTCGGCTTGGTCGCGTCATCCGTGGTCTTCTTCTTGATGGCCATGTATTCCTGCTTCCGTCGGTCGCCCGATGTGCGATGTCCGATGCCTGATGCCTGATGCCCGATGCCTGTTCCTAGTGCACCCTCACCTGGTCCACCCCCGAACCCGATTCATCGAACGCCGACCCATCGATGAGCGAACGGAGGTCCTCGAGCGCAATCCGCCCGTCGAAGTGCGTCAGCGCCCGTTCGATCACCTGCTCCAGTTCCGGACCATTCAGGGCCCCGCTGTCAGACAACCGGAGAAGGTGTCCCCACGCTTCGGGGGCAAACCGACCCCACTCATGGGGACCCATCACGCGAAACGTCATTCTGATTCCCCCCGAGCGGCTGTTCGTTCACAAGCTGCAGCATGCAGCGAACAGCTGCCTAACCCCCAGAACGCAGCGGACATCATTTCGACGACCCTCCAACGCGCGGCCGAGCAACAACTTCCGGTGTGGCACGCAGCCGGGTCGGGCATCCCGACAATGACGATGATCCCGGTGGGGTCGCTAACCTATCGGCCATCCCCACCCTGAGGCAAGCCGGATGCCGAAATTCGCAACTTGTTGTGGGGTAAGAGTTTCCGTATCTACTACCCCGTCGGCGCTACCATAGAGTGGCATTCTGGCAGCTGCGAGGGCGTCCAAACGGCTGCTCGCTGACGGTCCGGCCAGGAGAGGCCGTCGTTCCATCCCAGATCCCAGTCGCTCCACGGCCGTGGCGACCGTTACGGCGAGGTGAATCAGGCGAGCCGGGGGACGCAGCAGATCCACGTTTCCCGCACCCGTAATCCAGCCTCCGCCGGGGGAGAGGACCATTCCGGGCCTCGCGGCGACTTCACGCGTCAACTCCCGTTCGAGGGCCCTGAACGCCGCCTCGCCGCGCTGGGCGAAGATCTCGGCGACCGGGAAGCCTTCGCGACGCTCGATTTCCTCGTCAAAGTCGAGGAACGGGGCCTGGAGCGCCGATGCCATCAGCCTGCCGACCGTGGTCTTCCCCGAACCCGGGAGCCCGACGAGGACGATGTGCGGCGGGCCCGAGACGGGGGTCACCCGCCGATGCGTTCCGCGACGCGCGCGAGATAGCCGTCGTAGTTGCGCCGCACCTCATCCAGCGAGTCGCCCCCGAACTTCTCCAGCCAGGCCTGCGCCAGGACGAACGCCACCATCGCCTCGGCGATCACGCCCATCGCCGGGACGGCGGTGACATCGCTGCGTTCCGCCGTCGCCGCGGCCGCCTGCCCGGTCGCCACGTCCACCGTGCCTAACGGGCGCATGAGCGTGCTGATGGGCTTCATCGCCACCCGGAGCACCAGCGGCTCACCGGTCGTCATGCCGCCCTCGGTGCCCCCGGCGCGGTTGGTGCGCCGCCTCACGTTGCCGGCCAGCGGGCGGCCGGGCGCGGCCTCGATCTCGTCATGCACCTCGGAACCCATCCGGCGCGCGGTGTCGAACCCCAGGCCGAGCTCGACCCCCTTCACCGCCGGGATCGACATCAGGGCCGCGGCGAGGCGCCCATCGAGCTTGCGATCCCAGGAGACATGCGAGCCCAGGCCCACTGGCAGCCCATCCGCCACCACCTCGCAGATGCCACCGAGGGTATTGCCCGCCTGCTTGGCCTCGTCGATGCGCGCGGTCACGGAGGCCTCCGCGGAGGCGTCGAGCATGCGCACCGGCGAGGCGTCGGCGGCGGCGTTGATGTCGGCGGGCATGGGATCGGGGCGGGCCGCGTCGATGCCCCCGAGGTGGGTGACGTGACTGCCGAGGCGGACACCGAACTCCTCCAGCAGGCGCCGGCAGATGGCGGCGGCGGCCACGCGCGCCGTCGTCTCGCGCGCCGACGCGCGCTCGAGGATGTCGCGGGCATCGTCGCGGTCGTACTTGAGCAGGCCGGTAAGGTCGGCATGCCCCGGGCGCACGCGGGTCACGGCGCGACGGCGCGGATCGGGATCGCCTTCGCGCGGCGCGGGATCCATGACGTCCTGCCAGTTCTTCCAGTCGCGGTTGCGGATGAGCATCGCGATCGGGGAACCCAGGGACTGGCCGGCGCGCACGCCCGCGATGAACTCGACCTCGTCGCGCTCGATCTGCATCCGCCGGCCGCGCCCGTAACCCTGCTGCCGGCGCGCCAACTCCCGGTTGACATCCCCAGCCAGCAACGGGAGCCCCGCCACCATGCCTTCCAGCATGCTGACCAGGCCCGGACCGTGTGATTCACCAGCGGTGGTGAAGCGCAGCATCATCCCCCCAAATGACCGCGAGCCCGGCCAGGAAGGCCGGGCTCGCGGAACAGTACTGCGTACCCTCAGGCGACGTCAGGGCGTTCGCGCGTTGTCGATATCTCCCCTGCGCACATCTATGACCACGATTCCCTCCGGGGTCAAGCCGAAGAGCTTGACGACCAGGTTGGCGTCGGCGCCCTGCTCGGCAGCCGTTGGCAGCACGGCGCGGAGCGGGCCATAGAGGTTCGTGCGGAGCGGGATCCGGCCACGGAGCCGGTAGGAGTACGTGTCGACGATCTGGATCGAGAAGTCCCCGGAGGCCACGAAGGCCACGCGCGCCAGCGTGTCGGCGGTGAACTCGTCGATGTTCAGCGGATGGAAGGCAATGCCCGCGCCGGTGTTGAAGGTGGCGAACTTGCCCTGGAGGCGCAGCGACGAGTCGGCGAAGAACGTCTCGACGCCGTGCACGCCGATGTTGGTGCTGTTGTTGTTGATGTCGATGCCGAAGACCTTGTCCGAGGCGTTGCTGGTCAGGTCGACGATCTCGAGGGGGCGCGAGTACTGCTCGGCGCCCGCCGGCGTGCCATTCGGGTCATAGACCAGCATGACGCGACCCGCACGGTTGCCGGAGTTGGCCTCCCCGAAGGCCACGCGACGACGGTCGCCACCGATGGCCACGAAGTTGGTGTCCTGCAGCGCGAGCGATTCCACGCTGAGGTCCTTCACCGCCTCGAGGTTGCCGTTGGTCGGGGCGGAGGAGAGCTGCGCCACCGCGCCCTCGACGGTCATGTTCTGCACGCACACCGCGGTCGACGGCTCGTCTCCCGGCGTATGCTCGCAGATCACGATGAGGTCAGGGGTTCCATTCTGGCCCTTGATCACGTCGACGTGGTCGGCATTGAGGATCACGTACTTGCCTTCACGGAACGCCCCGTACTGCCAGATCTGGCGTGGCTCGGTGCGGGCATCGAGGTAGTTGTCGATGCGACGCAGCGTACCCGGGGTGGCCGTACTGGTCGGGCGCGTGCTGTAGTACAGCGCACCGCTCGCCGACTGCGCGATGTACTGCGGCCGGTCGGAATAGTCGATCGGCGGGGCGACGCTGAACTTGAAGCCGCCCGACGCGTCGTCCTTGGAGTAGGTGACGTCGAAGACGTACTCGTTCGCGGTCTTGACGCGGCCCTGCTCGACGCGGTCGAGCAGGTTCACCTTCGAGACGTTGGTGCCGCCCGAGTTCGCGACGAACAGCAGCGAGCCGGAGTTGTCGATGGTCATGCCCCAGGGCATGGCGCCGACCGCCACCGTGGGCAGGCGGGACAGCGTGGCCGAGTAGCTCCACGCCTCCAGCTGGTTCTTGTTGATGTTGGAGACGTAGACCGCACTCCGCGCGGTGTCCACGGCGATGTCCGCACCGAGGCTGCCCGCGGGCAGGGCGTAGGTGAGGCCGAACGCGTAGACGGCGAGATCGCGCTTGCCCTGGACTTCTTCGCTCACCGGGACGCTCGCGCCCTGCGGCACGCCGTACCCGATGCGGCCCGCGACATCGATCGCGTAGGCCGTGATGAACATCGACTTCCCGCGCAGCGAGATCGGCGCGTTGAAGGCCTTGCTGCGCGTGACCTCCTGGACGGGCACCGTCAGGGTGTCAGCCGCGCGGTGGAGCAGGTTGCCCGCCTGGTCCCTGGCAATGAAGCCCACCACGCGGACCTGTCCGTCAGCATCGCGCGCGGTGATCGTGATGGAGTCAGGCGTCTCGAGCCGCGGCGCCACCGTCTGGAAGACGAGCGGTGAGAGCTGGTCCGGTCCGGCGGCGATGATCCGCACCGGGATCGTCACGCCGGCCCCGCGCAGCGCGTCCCGGTTCTCGGCGAACGGCGCGATGTTGAAGGTCGTCCCCGGCGTCGCATCGGCCGCGATCGCGATCTGGAACGTGACCGTGTCGGCGTCAGGCAGGGGCTCGAAGAACAGGGTGCTGTCGGCGCGATTGAGCCCCGCGCCGGTGGCGCGGAACCCGACCTTCATCAGGCCGGTGGTGTCGACCGCCGAGAGGCGGAACGTGTACGTGCCCCCGGTGATGACGGTCGCGGCCGGGTCGATGAAGGCGAGGCGCGGGACGTTCGGGTCGAACGCCGTCGCGAGGGCCTGCGCGTTGGCGCCGTTGCCGGCGCCATCGGAAACGGTCGTCAGCACCGCCACCTGCTGGCCCGAACGGACGCCGGCGAGGGAGATGTCGATGACCTTGTCGAGTGACTTGCTGCCGCTCAGGACCGTGCTGTCGGTCTTGATCAGCACCGTGTCGGCGAAGACGCGGGTGACGGCGGTATAGAGCGCGGCGTTGTCGGTGGCCGTGATCCGCACCTCGAGGGGCGCGCGCACGGACACCGAGTCGAAGCCCGCGGGTCCGAAGGCGCTCTGGATGCTGATCGCGACCTCGGGAATGACGCGGTCCTGGCCGGACGACGCAACATCCGTCGTCCCGCACGCCGCCAGCCCGAGGGCGGCGAGCGTGCCGGTGGCCACAGAGGCCGCGCGATGCTTGTAAAGCCTCATCGTCAGGACTCCGTGGGGGTTAGTGCTGGTCGTGGTTCGGCGGGCGGATCGCCTCGCCTTCGTCGATGATGTGCGGCGTGATCATGATCAGCAGGTCCCGCTTCTCCTCGCGCGTATCCGTCTGCGAGAAGAGGCGCCCGATCAGGGGCAGGTCCGACAGCAGCGGGATGCCCGACTTGTTCTTGACCACCTGGGTCTGCGTCAGGCCGCCGATCACCGCCGTCTCGCCATCGCCGACCAGGAGCTGCGTGGTCGCGTTGCGCTTCGGGATGGTGAAGCCGAGGTCGCCGCCGATGATGCGGAGTTCCGACTGCTCGGCCGCGATCGACATGCGGATCTGGCGGTTGTTCGTGATGTGCGGCGTCACCGTGAGGATGATGCCGGTTTCCTTGAACTGGACGTTGGCGCGCGCGGGGACCCCGACCTGCGAGGCGGCACCGGCGTCGATGACGCGCACCGGGGTCTCCTCACCGACGAGGATCTTCGCCTCGCGATTGTCGAGCGTCGTGATGCTCGGCTCGGCCTGGATGTCGGACAACTGCTGCTCGCGCAGCGCGTCGAGGAACGCCGTCAGGCTGTACTTGCCCAGGGCGGTCGACAGCAGGAGGTTGAGCGCCGAGCCGTTCTTGTACTTGCGGGACGCGTTGCCCATGCCGGCGAGGACTTCGCCGCCGAGGGTGATCCGCCCCTCGCGATCGTCGACGGACTCGGTGCCGGGGCGATTGCGCGGGATCAGGTTGTTGAAGTACGCGGCAGAGGAACCCAGGTCGTAACTGAGGCCGAGCTGCTCGATGGCGGTGCGGCTGACCGAGATGATCTTCGCCTTCAGGTGGACCTGCGGCGTGCGCACGTCGAGCTGGCGGACGTACTGCATCAGCCCGGGCAGGCGCGAGTTGACTTCGGTGATGATGAGCGAGTTGGTCCCGCTGTCGGCGGCGACCGTGCCGCGGATGATGCAGTTCGGCGCCCCGGACGTCGCGCCCGACGCGGCCGCGGCACCCTGCGGGCAGTCCTTCGACAGGAGGCCCTTCACCGTCTCGACCAGCGAGGCGGCGGAGACGTAGTTGATGCCGACCATCTGGATCGCCAGCGGCTCACTGGACTGCCGCTGCAGGATGTTCTCGTAGCTGTCGACGACGATGATGCCGGAGTTCTCCTCCGTCGCGGCCAGGCCATGCGCGTCGAGGATCGCCTTCATGGCGACGTCCCACGGCTGGTCCTTGATCTCGGCCGACACGGTGCCGGTGACGGCCTTGCCGCGGACGATCGTGCGGCCGGAGTACTCGGCAAATGCGGCGAGGACGTCGGCGATGTCCGCGTCCTCCCAGGTGATGGAGATGCGGCGCTGCTGCGACTGCTGGCCGAAGAGCGCCAACGCGGGCGCCTTCTTCACCGGGACCGACGGCGCCACCACCGATTCGGTGTCGGCACGCGCGACCACGGGGGCCTGCGGGAGCACCACCGGCTGCGGGACGACGGAACCCGTGGCGATGTTGGCCACCGGCTCGAGAGCGTCGACCTCGGGCAGGGCCTGGGCCACGATCGTGGCCTCGTCCTGCGACGTCCAGGCGACGAAGCGCTCGCCCCCGTCCACCGCGATGCGGATCTCGGTCTCGGACTGCGTCACGGCGTAGGTGCGGCGCGCATCGAGGTCGAGCACGACGCGGACCACGGACGGGCTGAACTGCGACAGGCGGATGTTGCGGATCCCGCCGCGTGCCTTGCGGTCATAGGAGCGGGCGAGCGCATTGAGGCGCGCGCCGGTCAGGTCGACGACGATCCGGTCCGGTCCCTCGACCGCGAAGTCCGCGACGCGCACCGGCCCGGTGAGGGCGATGACGACATCGGCGCGCCCGTCGCCGGGAACGACGCTGAGGGCGGTGACGGCGCCCGCCGCCGGGTGCCCCGTGGCGCGATGGGCTCGGCCGTCGATGTGCGCGGCGCCCGCGGGGCCGGCGCCAAGACTCAGCGCGGCGGCCGCCACTGCTGCCAGCGTACCAATTCGCCTCATTGCGAGCTCTCCTTGTTGGGAACGACCAGCGCCAGCGTTTCCTGGCGGCTGAAGCCGAACTCTTCGATGGTGAAGGTGATGGCCTTGGCGGCGATCTTCGCGACGCGCATGCGACCTAACGACTCACCGACGCGCACGCGGTACTGTTCCTTGGTGCCCAGGTCGCGCAGGACGGCCACGGACCCGCCCTGCGGGTCGTAGGCGATCGACGTGACCCGCAGGTCGCTGATCAGCGGGCGCAGCTCGCCGGTCGCCATGAGCGACACGAACGGGTCGCGACGGCCGCTCTTTTCATAGCGGAACGCCTCGCGCTGGAACGACGCGGTGTCGCGCGGGGCGACGGTCGAACCGGCCGACGCCTGCGTCACCGCGGCGTCGCGGCCGGAATCCGCCGCCGGCGCCTCGGCGGTCATCCGCCGGGTGTGCTCGTTCGTGGCGTCGACGGCCTTCTGGGCCATCGCCTTCGGCTTCGTGATCGGCGAGGACTGCGCGGGCGCCACCCCGGCGCCCAGCAGCGAGAGCGCCGCCACCAGTGTCAACGTCTTCATGACTTGCCCCCCTGCGCGGCAGGCGCGGTCCGGATCACATAGGTCTGGATCTCGAACTTGGACTCGATGGCGGCCGTGCCGGCCGGCGCCATCTTCACGGCGTTGGCGTTGCGATTGCCCGACAGCGCCAGCGACAGGTTCACCGGCGCGACGATCCGCGTCAGCGAGCCGACATTGGTGAGGAACTCGCCGAGCGCGTGGTAGCCGCCCGTGATCGAGACCTTGTAGCGGTAGGTGTCGAACTGGTCGCCCTGCACCACCGGCTGGGGCTCGACACTGGAGATGTCGAGTCCTTCGCGGCGCGCGGCGGTCGAGACCTGCTCGAGCAGCGACGGCAGCTCGTTCCCCGTGGGCACGAGCTGGCGCATCACCTCGAGGTCGCGCGTGAAGCGCTCGGCCTCGGCCTGGAGGTCGGCCTCGGTGCCCTGCGCCACGCGGGCGCGGGCCACGGCGTTGCGGGCCTCGAGGGTGTCCAGGCGCGTCGTGAGCTCGACGAGCTCGGTGCGCTTGGGCAGGTAGACGAAATTGGCGTAGAGGCCCGCGAGGGCGACGGCGAGCACGGTCGCCAGCACCATCTTCTGGTTGCGCGGGTCCTTCGTGAGCAGGGCCACGGTTACCTCACCGAGAGCGAAACGGGAGCGGTCATGATCACGGAGCTGTCGGGGCGCTCGTACTGCGCCTCGAGCGTGAATTCCGTGACTTCCTTGCCATCGACCAGCGCCATCTCCGAGCGCGCGAGCTGCACGTTCTGGATGAAGGGCGAAGACTCGAGGAGCTTCATGAAGCGGGTGAGCGCCTGGATGTCGACGGTGTTGCCGACGAGCCGGAAGCGCGCGGGTTCGGGGGCGGGGGCCGGGCCCTGCGCCTTGGCGGCGGAGTCCGCGGCTGCGGGCGGCGCCGACTGGGGTGCGACCTGGGAGACGGCCACCGCGAGCGACTTGAGCCAGGTGTAGGGCGGCAGCGCGCGGCTGACCTCGTCCATGACGTGCGGCCAGACGAACCGGTCGGAGTCGATGGAGCGGATGACCTCGAGCTGGCGCTGCACCGAGTCCCGCTTCGCCTCGGCCGAGCGGCGCTGGCGCAGCACGGCGGCAAAGCGGGACGAGTCGGCGACCGCCCGCTCCTCGCGCGAGGCGAGGGTCGACGTGGTGGAAGCCTGGGTCAGGTGCATGCCGGCGACGGTCCCGACGGCCAGCAGCACGCTGGCGACGGCCGCGATCAGGAACGGGTCCTTGATGGACGACTGCGCGTCGCCGACGACGCCGGCCAGCGAGAAGCCGGCACCGCGTCCCTTGGCCTTCCGGGCGGCGCCCGGCAGGAGGTTGATTTCGATCATCGTTAGGTCTGTCGGCGAGGGACGTCAGGCAGCCTTGCGGAGCGCAAGGCCGATGGGGAGCATGAGCAGGGGCGCGATCTCGTCGGTCACCAGGCCGTCGAGGGCGCCTTCACGGACGCGGATGTTGGCGAGCGGGTTGGCCAGCTCCACGGGCACGCGCAACCGGCGGCCGAGGGCCTCGGCGAGGCCCGGCACCCTGGCGCCGCCCCCGCAGAGGAAGACCGACCGCATCTGGCTGGCCGAGCGCGACGACGACGCCAGGAAGGCGGCGGCGCGCTCGATGCCGACGGCGATTTCCTCGCCCCGGCCCTCGATCACCGCGTCGAGGTGCGGCGACCGGTCGTAGCCCTGGAGCAGCGCTTCGGCCTCGTCGGCCCCGAGGCCGCGCTCGCGCTGCAGGTCCTCGCGGAAGCGGCGCGTCCCCACCGTGATGTCCCGGGTGAGGATCGGGACGCCGTCGTCGAGGATGTTGATGTTGGTGACTTCGTGGCCGACGTTGATCAGGCCGACGACGCCGCTCATCGCGTCCGGGTGGTTGACCTCGAAGGCGTTGTGGAGCGCAAAGGCATCCACGTCCACCATTGCCGCCCGGGCGCCCGCATCCGACAGCAACCGGATCTTCGACTCGATCAGCTCGCGCTTCGCGGCGACGAGGAGGACGCTCATGTCGACGCCGCTGCCCTCGGGATCGAGGATCTGGAAGTCCAGCTCCACCGACTCCATGTCGAACGGCACGTGCTGCTCGGCTTCCCACCGCATCAGCTCGCGCGCCTGCTGTTCCTTGACGCGCTCGATCTGGATCTTCTTGATGATCACGTCGCGGCCGCCGACGGCGGTGACGACGTCACGGGACTTGAGGCCGCACTGCTCGAGCGCCATGCGGATCGCGTCCGTCACGATGCCGGGGTCCATGACCTCGCCCTCGACGATGGCATCCGCGAGGAGCGGCGTGACGACCACACGGGCCAGCTCGGGCTCGCCGCGGCTGTGGTCGATGACCGCGACCTTGATGAGTCCTGATCCGACGTCGAGCCCGATCGTCGACTTCCTGCGACCGAAGAGCGCCATAACGAGTTGGTCCAGTTGCGAGTGTCCCGGTGCCTGGGGCCGCATGGTGCGGGACCCGGCGTGAACGTGCGGACTGCGATCCTGCGGGGAACGTCGCGGCTGTGAAACCGCTCCGCCCGGCGCGGTGATCAGCGTTGGCCTCCGATGACCCGTCGCGCTCCTGCGGCTCCTTCAGCCTGCATGGCGCGCGACCGCTGTCATCGCTCGGTCGATGCTGCCCAATACACGACCGCCCCGGAGGGGGAGTAACAGCAGATTGCATCGCATGTTGCGCTTTTCGGCGGAGGTGAGCGGGGTCACTCGCGATGCGTGACCACGGGTGGCGACCGTCGTCACTTTCATGCCGGAAACACCGGCCCGACCGCGCGAGGCGCCTTGGGAACGCGCCCTGCGCACGGTCAGCCGAGTTCCGCCCACCAGCGCTGCAGCACGCGCGCCGGTGACGCGACGCCCAGCCTCGCGCGGCGCAACCGGCACGACGAGCGCCGCACCATGCCGCCGTCGCCGATGTGGCTGTGATCCGCCGAGCCGGCCCGCGCATCACCGGCCAGCGCAGCCCCGAGGATGGTGCCGCCGCCGCTGCCGGTCACGATGTCGTCCTGCGCGACCACCAGTCCCGCGAAGACCGCGCCCTGCTCGAGCACCACGTCGCCACCCGCGATGATGATGCCCTGCCCGATCCCGCCGCGAATGGTGATGTCGCCGGGCGCGCTGATGACCGGCATCCGGTTCGCGCACGCCCCGGTGCCGCCGGGATCTCCCCAGTTGGACGGCGAGATGGCGTCGCACGTGGCGCCGGCAACCACGGGGCCCGGTGTCACGACCGCGCCCGCACCCAGGACGATGTCGGGCGCGAGCGCCGCGCGCAGGGACGCCACGCGGGCTGCGACGGTGCTGTCCGCGAGCCGCGCCGGCGTTCCCGTTATGCGGAGGCCCGCCGCGCCGCAGGTGCCGTCGCAGGTGCGCGTCGTGTCCGGCGAGGCGACGCCGGCGATGGACGCCGCGCCCGGGCCGCAGGTCGTCGCCAGTTCCACGCTGTCCGCG
The DNA here is from genome assembly GCA_030835125.1 of Gemmatimonadaceae bacterium. Classification (GTDB taxonomy): domain Bacteria; phylum Gemmatimonadota; class Gemmatimonadetes; order Gemmatimonadales; family Gemmatimonadaceae; genus JABWBJ01. The sequence continues at coordinate 79,973 of JAUQWM010000069.1, forward strand.
CCGGCCACGATGCCGCTGCCCGACACCCGGGCGCTGTCGGCCACCGCCAGCGCGGCCACCACGGGGTCGGCCGCCAGGTCCAGGCGGAACGTGGCGCCAACAGTGCGCCGCGCCATGCGGCGCGCGATGGTGCCGCCAGCCGTGCCCTCGCTGACGGCCCACCAGGTCGTGGCGCCAGTGCGCGTCAGGCGCACGCGCGCCGTCCCGCCGCGCACGGCATGCACGAACGGTCCCAGCGACTGTCCGACCGGGATCCCGACGTTCCACGCCGGATCCCAGTCCCGCAGGACGGCGGCGGCGCCATACTCCGCGGCCTCCAGGGCCACACGCTGGGCGAGGGTCCCGACCGCGACGCCGGCTTCGCGCGCCGTCGCGAAGGCACTCCCGGCGATGAACAGGGTGATGACCGCCACCACGAACACCGCGGCGGGCAACGCCAGTCCCGGTCGCGCCGGCGACGGCACTCGTGTCGACGGGTGGCGGGTCATCGGGTGTTGTTCCTCAGGCCGATCAGCGAGTGGAGCGAATCGGCGCGGAGGCCGTGCGGAAGCCCATCCATCCGCACCGTCCGCGAGGTGACCGTGCGGGTCGCGATCGACACCATGACCGGAGCGGCGCCGCCCGGGAACAGGACGGCCGCGCCTGACGAGTCGAGCGCCTGCAGGGCGATGCCACTGGCCGGCGGCGCCGAGCGGTTGTACGGCAGGTAGGGCCCGGCCACAGGCTGGATGGTGATCCACCCTGCGGCCGGCTGCACCTCGGCGTAGCCCAGCCAGGACTCGCCCGTGCCCCCGCGATAGAGCGCGAAGCGAGCGACTCTCGTCAGGCGGACCGGCGCGCCCGTGACGGCTGTGGTGGGTGGCGACCCCGAGACCGCCAGGCGCCAGGCCGGGCGCGCGGCGTCGAGGACCGGGTCGACCAGTGGACTTCCCGCACATCGGCCGGCGGCCAGCGTCGCGGACGTGACCTGCAACGCCGCCCACGCATCGTCCGCCGCGGCGTCGGTGGGTCCCTCGTCGAGGAGCCAGGCGGTGTCGCCAGCCTGTGGCCACGTGGCGAAGGCGCCGAGTCGCTGGCCGGCGGCGATGGAATCGGGCGCCAGGTCAAGCGCGCCGCCGGCGAGGCCGCAGACGACCCCACTGCCGACCTGGAGGCGGAAGACGATGGCGGAATCGGCAAGCCGCGCGATGTCTCCCCCGGTCGCGGAGATCCCGCGCAGCGACACCGCGAGCGCCTCATGGGCGGCGGCATGTTGGCCCCGCGCCTCGAGGACGGCCATGACCCCGGCGTGGAACCGTGCCTGGCGGTCGAGTGCGCGGAGCGTGGCCGCGCCCACGAGGCCGAAGAGCACCAGGGCGACCAGGAGCTCGGGCAGCGACGTCCCGGCGCGACGCCGGCGCTCCGCGGGCGACATGCCTAACGTTCGCATGGCAACAGGGCGTCGAGCGGCCACTGCCGGATCCCGCGCCGGCCGGGGACCTCCAGGGTCGCGTGTACCGCCACCGTCCGCGTGGCCGGGGACGCCGTCCAGCGCACGGTGGCCCGGCGGGTGGTGATCGTCCCGCTGGCGACCGTGGCGCAGGGGATGGCCCGCAGGGAGTCGACGACCCGCCCGGCGAGCAGGGCGGCCTCGGTGACCGCGCGCGCCTCGCCAGCCTGGATGGCGATGAAGGTGCCGCTCGACGCGAGGCCGAGGATGCCGACCGCGAGGACGAGGATGGCGACCAGGACTTCGGGAAGCGTGAACGCTCGTTGCATGGCGCGAAGGTAGGGCGGCAGGCCTCCCGGGCCATCATCGTCCCAACGCAGCCGGTGTCATTTCACCGCACGCAGACGGGCGACGGCCTTCCGGCCGCCGCCCGTCGCGCACCCGCGCTGAGGCGCTAGCGGATGACGGTCGTGGAACCACCGCCGCCACCGCGCGCCGCCATGGCGACGAGCGCCACGACGACGATGACGGCCGCCGCGCCGAGTACGATCCACAGGGGATCCGTGTACCACACGGTGGGCCCATCGTCATCGAGGTCGACGTCCACCTTGATGTCGCCGCCCTGCGGCTGGGCCGGCGGCGTCTGCTGCACCGCACTCGCAATGGCGAGCATCGGCATGTCGACGGGTTGCGCGGATGCCGGGGCCTGCGTGAAGCCGATCAGCGCCAGCGCGGCCGCCGTCGTGACTATCGTCGGGAATCGCATGGTCTCCTCCCTCACGGTGTAGCCCGCACGGCGCCGCACGCGATGGCGGCGAAGGTTCACCTTGCCAGCGAGGCGCCGGTCTGCGGGGGTGTGAGCGTGGTACCGGGGGGAGGGGTCGGTGGGTCCGCGGGCCCGGGCGCACCCAGGCAGTCTCGACCTAACGAGACGGGCTCGACGCATGGACCCGGCGTGCCGGCACTCCCGGAAAAGCGGAAGGGCGACGGCCTTTCGGCCGCCGCCCGTTCCACCTCGAAGCTGTGGGAGGTCGCTACGAGGTTACTGACACTTCGGCTCGCCTTCGACCGTGGCCGGCGCAACCGCACCGACACCGACGAAGATCGCGCAGGTCTTGGTCGTGCCCGAGTGACCCGAGGTGGCGCTCCAGCCCGTGCCACCCGTCGCAGCCGCCGCCACCGTCACGCCAGCCGACGGGACGAAGCCGTTCACCGCCGCGGTCGTACCACCAACGTTCGACGCGGTCCCGGAGACGTAGATCTGGAAGTCAGCGAAGTAGGCCTCCTGCGTGGTCGCCATGTTGCGGAGGTCGGACTTCATCGACGCCAGGTACGCCTTCTCCTTCGTGTTCGCGAACTTCGGGATGGCGATGGCCGCCAGGATGCCGATGATCACGACGACGATCAGGAGCTCGATGAGGGTGAAACCCTTGCGAATCGTGTTGCTCATGCTGTGGTCTCCGTAGGTCCCAAGTGAGGTGGAAGTCGCCGTGGTGCCGGCGCCGCCTGCCGATAGGGCAACACGCGGACCAGAGCGGGAGGCACGAGCCAAGCGACCATTCCACAACCACTTGGCTGTCTCACTCGACGGCGTCCGGGTCGCCTTGCTGCCCGTGAATTGCGACCCGTCTTGCAGTCTGCCACGACCCCATCCTGCGATCGCCGGCCCCTCTCCGTCCTGTGCCATCCCGCCCCGACATCCGGTGCGCAACGACCCGGGAACAGCCACCAGACGGGACGATCCGTGCCGGCGTAACACTCGTCAGGCACGCACACTCAGGGTGTGCGATTCCTCACCGGCCGGACCACGTTGAAGCGCACGATATGCCAGAAGGCGGCGATCCCGTCCTTCCAGCCGATCTTCTTGCCCTCGGCGTACGTGCGCCCCGAGTACGAGATGGGCACCTCCCAGATCCGGGCCTGCGCCTGCGACAGGCGCGCCGTCACCTCCGGCTCGAAGCCGAAGCGGTCCGCGGTGAGGACCAGCGAGCGCGCCAGGTCGCCGCGAATCGCCTTGTAGCACGTCTCCATGTCGGTGAGGTTCAGGTTCGTGAACATGTTGCTCACCATGGTGAGCAGCAGGTTCCCCAGCCGGTGCCAGAAGTACAGCACGCGATGCGAGCCCCCGAGGAAACGCGACCCGAACACCGCGTCGGCCTTGCCCTCGATGATGGGGTCGAGCATCAGCGGCCAGTCGGCGGGATCGTACTCGAGGTCCGCGTCCTGCACGATCACGACGTTCCCCGTGCTGCGCGCGAGCGCGTCGCGGATCGCGGCTCCCTTCCCCGCGTTGCGTTCCTTGTGCACGAGGATGTCGATCAGGCCCGCGGCGTGGAGCTTGTCCAGGATCGCCCGCGACCCGTCGGTCGAGCAGTCGTTCACGCAGATGATCTCGAGTCGCACCGGGACCGAGCGCACCTGCTCCAGGATCACGCGGAGGGTGCGTTCCTCGTTGTAGACGGGAATGAGGACCGAGAGCCGGAGGTCGGCGCGCTCGATGGGCGTCCGCCCCCGCAACCGGGGGACGAGGGCCTCGATCGTCTCGGTGCTGAGGGGCGTGAGGGTCCGCTGCATATCGGCGGTCATGGGGCGATACGCTCGTAGATGAAGGCGTTGGGGATCAGCTGGTGACGGCGCAGCAACGGCGCATCGCCCATGGTGAGGCGTTCCGCGGCCCGCTGGCCCGGCGCCGACGTCGTGATGTAGTACCGCGGGCGGTACAGGTCGAGCATCGTGCGCGCAGCGGCCTCGGTCTCCTGGTCGGTGGGCGGCCGCACCCGTTCGCTGGGCACGAACGTCGACGTCGGCATGGCGCGCCGCCCGGTATAGAGATACACGATGAGGTCATCGTCTGTCATCAGTACGTCGGACGCCGTCGTGCTCGCCGCGACCCATTCCGCGATCGGTTTCGCCCGGCTCCCCGCGTCGCGCTGGACGGACGCCCACCACTGGTGGCGGTATCCGCGCCAGTTGTAGGTGCCAAAACCGGCGACCATCGCCATGCACACCGCCAGGACCGCGACGCGGGCGCCACCTCGCAGCCGCCCAGCCGGCCGCCACCGGACCAAAGACTCGAGCCCGGCCAGCCAGCACAGCGTGAGCAACGGCCACAGCGCCAGCACGAACCGGTCGGGGTCGAACGGCCAGGCCACGACCACCGCCGCGTATGCGGCCAGGAAGACCGCCGTCACCGGCGCCCGCCTGACGAGTACGACGACGCCGAGGCTGGAGACGACGCACGCCCCCACAACGACGAGGATCCGCGGTGGCAGCGACGCCACCGGCATGAAGGCATAGCCCACAAAGCGGACGATGGCCCCCACGTTGGCGACGGCGACCTCCCACGCGAACGCGAAGCCACCCTCCCGGAAGCCATCGGCGACCCAGGGACCGTAGGCGCCGTACTTCCCCATCAGCACGGACGGCACCTCGTGCTGCCATGCGTTCAGCCAGAGTTGCCACGGCACCACGCACACGGCGGCCGAGGCGGCGAGCGCAGCGGCCGCTGCCACGCGGCGGCGCGCCAGGAGCACGAGGCACGCGGCCGGGACAATCACCGCGCCCAGCGTGCGGACCAGCGCCAGGACACCGCAGGCCAGGCCCGCGATCACCGCCATCCGCAGCGATCCCGTGTCGCTCGCGCGTTCCGCGAGCAGCAGCGCCGGGAAGAGCAGCGCCATGAACATCGGCTCGGAGAGCACCACCCCGGTCACCAGCAGCACGACAATCGCCAGGGTGCCGGCCACCGCGGCCGCCGACGCCTGGCCGACACCCCACCCCAGCCGCGTTCGCGCGAACAGGTATGATCCCGACGCGGCCAGGGCCAGCCAGGCGGCGTTGGCGAACTTGAACACGACGATGTTCGCCGGAAACGACGGTGCCAGCCGCCAGAGCAGCGAGAGGAAGAACGGATACGCCGGCGGGTAGTGGGTCGCGTGGGGGGAACCGGGCAGGTTGATCATCCGGTAGCCCTCACCGGTCGCCAGCGCCTTTGCCAGCACCGTGTAGATGGCGTCGTCCTGGAAGGCCCCCACGGGCCAGGGCGTGACGGTGAGCAGGGCCACGAGCAGCACCAGCGCCGCCATGGCGACGGGGAGGATGCGTGCCAGCCGGAGGCCCTCGTCAGGCACGGCCGTGGGCGTCACTGACCCCGGCCCCGCCCGGTCGGCGCGAAGATCGCCCCCACCTTCAGCGCACCAACGATGCGGAGCTCCGGCGGGTCGGCCTGGACGAGGCCGGCCGCGGCGTAGGTGCCATAGTCCGACGAGGCGAGCACGTAGTCGACGTCGTAGATCCGCATGATCGACCGCAACGTCTCGGTGGCGAACGCCGGCGTCTGGCGCTTCATGTGCTCCTGCGGCGTGAACGTGCCGTTCGGAATCGTCCGCCGTCCCGTGTACAGGTACAGGAGCACGTCGTCATCGCTCGCGATCACGGCATCCTCGGGCGTGTTGCGGATGATCCACTCGGCGAGGGGCTTCGCGCGATCGGCGACGATGGCCTGGACCTGGGTCCACCAGCCGCGCGTCGCGCCCAGGTAGTTGTAGCGCGCGTAGCCGACGACAAGGAGTGAGGCGAGTGCGACGCCGGCCCAGCGAACGGCCATCCGCGGCCTCGATGCCGGCCGCCACCTGATGACCCCGTTGATCGCCAGCCCGAAGATCATCCCCACGACCGGCCAGATGGCCCAGGTGAAGCGGGCGGGCATGAAGGGCCACGACACCACCAGGCCCAGGTACATCGCGACCATCCACGCGCTCACGGGGGCCTTCCGCACCAGCCTCCACCATCCGCCCACGAAGAAGGCCGTCACCACGACGGTCGCGGTCCACCGGACCGGCTCCGGCAGCGGGTCGACGGCGAGCGTGGCCCACCCCTGGGCGACGATCTGCGCCAGGTTGAACACCACGAGCTTCGCGACCCACGGCACGCCACCGTCGCGGACGGCGTCGGCCAGCCACCCCGAGTACGACCCGTACTTGCCCTGGAAGACCGGCGGCACTTCGGCGCCGTGGGCGCCCACCCACAGCTGCCACGGCAGCATGACCAGGAACCCGGCGAGGCAGACGAGGCCGGCCGCCAGCCAGCGGCGGCGCCAGGCGAGCACCAGGGCCGTGGCGGGGATCGCCACCGCGCCTAACGTGCGGACCATCGCCAGCGCCGCCCCCGCCGCGCCGGCGACCAGCGCGTCGCGCGGCCGCCCGCTGTCGGCCGCCTTCTCGCACGCGAACAGCACCGGGCAGAGCATGGCGAGGAAGAGGGGCTCCGACAGCACCATCACGCCCAGCAGCACGATCGGCGTGCAGGCGGTGAATGCGCCCACCGAGAGCGCGGCCGCCCACGGCCCCAGGCCGACGCGGCGGCGGGCGAACTGCCAGGCGAAGACCGCGGCCACCGCCACCAGGCCGGCGTTCGCGAACTTGAACACGGTCACGTTGGCCGGGAACGTCGGCGACAGCTTCCACAGCCCGGCCAGCAGCAGCGGGTAGAGCGGCGGGTAATGCGTCGCGTTCGGCGCGTCGGGCATATGGAGGAACCGGTAGCCCTGCCCCGTCGCCAGCGACTTGGCCAGCACGGTGTAGATCCCGTCGTCCTGGAAGACGCCCACCGGAAACGGCTCGATGGACACCACGACCGCCAGGAGGGCGAGCGCCGCCAGGACGAACGGGACGATCCGCTCGCGTCCGGCCCCCGGCAGGGCGTCCGGCGCGGCCTGGTTCCCCGGGGCCGCCATCAGCCTTCGGCCCCGAACCGGGACAGTTTCCGGTGCAGCGTCGAGGGGTCGATGCCTAACGCCTCGGCCGCCCGCGTCTTGTTGCCGCCCTCGGCGTTGAGGACCCAGAGGATGTACGCGCGCTCGATCGACTCGAGCGTCGGGTTGGGCGCCGCACGCTCGTCCAGCAGCCGTACCGGCGTGGGCGACGTGACGCGCTCCGGCAGCGCCGAGACCTCGATCCGCGCCCCCGACGTCATGATCCATGCCCGCTCGAGGGCATTCTCCAGCTCGCGGACGTTGCCCGGCCACTGATAGGCACGAATGGCGTCGGACGCCGCCTCGCTGAGGACCTTGGCGCCGCCGCCCCGCGTCTGCTCCAGGCGCTGCAGGAAGGTGTCGACGAGCAGGGGGATGTCGTCCTGCCGCTCCCGGAGCGGCGGCAGGTGGAGCGCGATCACGTTCAGCCGGTAGTAGAGGTCCTGCCGGAAGGTCGCCCGGCGCATCGCCTCCTCGAGGTCACGGTTGGTCGCCGCCAGCAGGCGGGTGTCAATCGGGATCGGCTCGGTCGCGCCGACGGGAATGACCTCGCGGTGCTGCAGGACGCGGAGGAGCTTGACCTGCGTCGCCGGCGTGGTCTCGCCGATCTCATCCAGGAAGAACGTCCCGCCCCCGGCCGCGGTGAACAGCCCCTGCTTGTCCTTTACGGCGCCGGTGAAGCTCCCCTTCACGTGGCCGAACAACTCGCTCTCGAGCAGGCTCTCGGGCAGCGCCCCGCAGTTGATCGACTGGAACGATCCCGACTCGGCCCGCAACGACAGTTGGTGGATGTACCGCGCCACCACCTCCTTGCCGGTGCCCGACTCCCCCTGGATCAGGACGGTGGACTCCGTCGGGGCGACGGTCTCGGCCAGTCGGAGGACCTCGGTCCAGGCGCGGCTCTTCCCGACGGGACGCCCCGACATCGAGGTCTCGCGGCGCCGGATCTCCTGTTTGAGCGACTGGTTCTCGACGCGGAGCTTCCGGTGCTCGGCGGCGCGGCGGAGGATCGCCACCAGCTCGTCGTTGCGGAACGGTTTCTGGATGTAGTAGAAGGCCCCCTCATTCACGGCCTGCACCGCCGACTGCAGCGTCGCCTGCGCGGTCATCAGGATCACGGGCGTGGTGGGGTCCTGCTTCCGCACCGCGGAGAGGATCTCGATGCCATCCACGTTCGGCATGCGCACGTCTGTCAGGACGATGTCCGGCGACAGCGACGCGATCTGTTCGAGGCCCTGCCGCCCGCCCTGCGCCACGTGGGGGGTGAACCCCTCGTTCCGCAGCAGGATGCGCAGCGACTCCAGGATGCTCGACTCGTCGTCGATCACCAGGACGTTGGCGATCCCCGCATTCCGCTCGCTCACGCTCCCTCCACCGGTTGGTCGTGTTCCCGCGGCAGCAGGACCGTCACGCGCGTCCCGCTCCCGACCTCGCTGTCGACGAACACGAATCCCGCGTGCGATTCCACCGCGCGGTGGACCACCGCCAGCCCGAGGCCGCTCCCGCCCGGGCGGGTCGTGAAGAACGGGTCGAACATCTTCTCACGCACATCCGCCGGGATGCCGGGACCGTCGTCGGCGATGCGAATCGACACCCCACCCCCCGGCAGTCGCACCCCGGGCGGGGCCTCGTCGCTGCGCAGGGACGTCACGTCCACGCGAACATCACCGCCCTGGGGCGAATGCTGGACCGCGTTGAGCACGAGGTTGAAGACGGCGCGATGCAGGACGTCATCGTCCCCGGCGACGTCCCCCATGGCGCCCTGATGCCCGGTCACCACGAGCCGAACCCCCTCGGAGCGCGATGGATGGGCGGCGGCCAGCATCGACGCCCCATGGACCAGCCTCCCGATGTCGACCTGCTGGATCCGCTGCACGCGCACCCGGGCGAACTCGAGGAACTCCGTCAGCAGCCGCGACAAGCGGTCCGACTCGCGCACGATCAGCGTCGACAACGTGCGCTCGTCCGCCGTCGCCCGCGAGGAGTTGCCGAGCTGCTCGACCGCGCTGCGGATGGACGCCAGCGGGTTCTTGATCTCGTGCGCCAGCGAGGCGCTTAGTTCCGTGACCGCCTCCAGGCGCTGGGTGCGACGCCGGAGGGCGTCGAGCCGCTTCTGGTCGGTGATGTCCTGGAAGATGGCCGTCGCCGTCCGCCCGCCGGTCTCCCCGTTGGGCGGCGTCGCGGCCTCGAGCTCCTCGGTCACCGTGGTGTTGAGCCCGATCGGAAAGGCGCGGCTCCCGCTGATGACGCGACCCTCGGCCCGGATCGTCCGGACTCCCGACTCCGCGGCATGCTCCAGGGCGGATACCAGCTCGGGCGAGACGGCGCCGAAGACCTCGCCGACGGCGCGACCGGTGGCCTCGTCCAGGTCCAGGCCGAGCAACGCACTGGCAGCCGGGTTGGCATATACGAGGCGGCCAGCGGCGTCAACGGTTACGATGCCACTCCGGATGTTGCGCAGGATGTCTTCCGCCTGCAGTCTCACCTTGACCAGTTCGGCCGCCAGTTCCTCCCGTCCGGCTCGTGCCTCGCGGAGTCGCGAGGCGATGTGCCCGGAACTGAGCGCCACCCCCGCAAACACCCCGAGTTGCAGCCAGTTACCGAGATCCAGCGACGACCGATGGGCCAGGATTACGTCGGCGAAGTACAGGACGCATCCCAGCGCGGCGACGAGCAGGCCGGCCGAAACGGTGAGCTCCAGGGCGGCAACCGCGATCACGAGGATATAGAGGGCCGCGAACTGCGACGTCGCGCCGCCGGTGACATGGACGAGTCCCGTCACCAGGATGAGGTCGAACAGGATCTGGATGCCGAGAAAGACGTCGTTGAGGTCCCGGTAGCGGAGTTCGCTCCAAATCGCCGACAACGCGGTGAAGACCGCGGCCGCGACGACGAGCGACATGGCAACCGTCTTGTCCGTCGTCGTCGAGTCCTCGAAGACGAACGCGACGGCCAGGAAGAGCGCCACCGTGATCCCCAACCGGACGGCGTACTCCCAGCGCAGCAGCAGCCGCGGATCGAGCACGGTGACGGTTCGCAGCTGCGCCCTGGAAAGCGTGTTCACGGAACGGGGCGAGTCGTGTCTTGCAAGGTGCAAGGGGCCGGGGTGGTTGGGAACCGTGGCATTCTGCTACGACTTGGACGATTTGCGTCACCGGGGGTTTCCCCGTGACCGCGGCGGATGCCCTGACCTGGCAAGAAGTTGTGGTCCGGCTGGGAGCCGTCCTCGCCCTCGTGCTGTTCAATGGCTTCTTCGTGGCGGCCGAGTTCGCCGCGGTCGGGGCACGCCGCTCGAAGCTGCTGGAGATGGCGGAAGGGGGCGACCGGTTTGCCCGGCTTGGCCTGCGGCTTCTCGACAACCTCGACCGTTACATCTCGGCCACCCAGCTCGGAATCACGATTGCGTCACTCGCCCTCGGCTGGGTCGGTGAACCGGTCGTGGCCGGGATGATCGACGCGCTGCTCGCGGTGTTCGGGGTGACGGTACCCTCAGGCGCGACGCACACCGCCGCCGGGATCGCGGTGGGCTTCGCCGTCATCACCTTCCTCCACGTGGTATACGGGGAACTGGCGCCGAAGACGGTCGCCCTCGTGATGCCGGAGCGCCTGAGCGGCTACGTGGCCCTCCCGCTCATCGTCTTCGCCAAGCTGATGACGCCATTCATCGTGCTGCTCAACGGGACGGCGAACGCGTCGCTGCGCCTGTTCGGGATCAAGCCGATGGGCGAACAGCGGCACGTGCACTCGCCGGAGGAACTGCGCATGCTGGTGATGCAGGCGCGCGCCCACGGCACGCTCGACGAGAGCGACTCGGCGATGCTGGCGGGGGTGTTCGACTTTCACGAGAAGAAGGTGCAGGACGTCATGCGTCCCCGCACGGAGATGGTCGCCCTGCCCATCGACGCCACGGAGGACGAGGTCCGGGAGACCCTCGGCCGGGAGCGGTATTCCCGCTACCCGGTCTACCAGGAATCGCTCGACGACGTGGTCGGCGTGTTCCTGGCGAAGGACCTCTGGCTGTACAACAAGGACGTCCCGTTCTCGCTGAAGCGCTTCATGCGCGACCCGCTCTATGTGCCGGCGACGCGGTCGGCGGTGCGCGTCCTGGATGACCTGCGCAAGACGCGGGCGCACATGGCGGTGGTGCTGGACGAGTACGGCGGCACGGCCGGGATCGTCACGATGGAGGACCTGATCGAGGAAGTGATCGGGGACATCGCCGACGAGTACGACCACGTGGCGCGGGAGGCGGTGGAGGTGAACGGGGTGCTCGAACTGGCCGGCAACCTGTCATTGATCGACGTCCGGTCGGACCACCGGGTGGCGATCCCGGAGGGCGACTGGTCGACGTTAGGCGGCTATGTCTTCGCCCGGCTGGGCCGGATTCCCCGGGTGGGAGACCGGGTGGTGTTTCCGGGCGGGGATCTCGAGGTGATCGCGATGGACGGGCGGCGGGTGGCGGGGGTGAGGATTAATCGGAGAACGGCGAGCTGATTGCTGATTGCTGATTGCTGGTTGCTGCTGCTGCAACTGCGTGCTGGGGCTGGGGCTGGGGCTGGGGCTGGGGCTGGGGGCTGGGGGCTGGAGGCTGGGTCCGTGAACGTTTGCTGGTCGATCGTGCTGCTTTCATCCCGCTCCTCCACCTTCCTTGTCCGACCTCTCCATCGACGGCTCGCACGTCATCCCGCGCCACGAGCTGATCACCAAGGCCACGCGATCAGGCGGGCCTGGTGGACAGCACGTCAACACCTCCTCGTCCCGGGTGGAGGTCCGCTGGAACCCGGGACGGTCCGGCGCGCTGTCGCCTGACGAGAAGGCGCGCGTCGCGCAGAAGCTCGCGACGCGACTCGACGGCGAGGGCTGGATCAGGGTCGCTGCGAGCGACACCCGCAGCCAGCGACAGAACCGCCTGCTGGCCGAGGAACGCCTTGCAGCACTGGTCGCTCACGCCCTTCACGTGCCCAGGAAGCGCCACAAGACCGCGCCCACCGCCGGCTCGCGCGAGGAGCGCATCCGCGTCAAGAAGCTCCGCAGCCAGCGCAAGCGCGACCGCTCGAACGATCGCGATGAGTAACCATCGAGCGACCTGCCTCACGACTCACGCGTCACCTTCAGCCTCCCGATGACCTCGCGGGCGGCCATCGCCTCTCGCGTCCCGGGGAATCGCTCCACCAGTCGCCGCAGCTCCACCAGGGCGCGTGACGCGTTCCTGGCCGGGCCGAGATAGAGGTCGATCAGTCGCTGCGTGGCGTAGAGCTCCCGTGCGCGATCCGCCCCTGCCAGGGTCCTGGCTTCCAGGAAGAGCGTGACGGCCCTTTCCGGCGTTGGACCGCGGAACAGCATCTCGGCGGCCTGGATCCGCGGCTCGGGATCCGTGGGATTGAGCCGCATCGCCGCCTCGTAGGCCTCGAGTGCGCCCGCGTGGTCGCCGCGCACCGCCAGCGCCTGCTCCGCCGAGTACGTCTTCGCGTAAGGCGTCGAGTTCCCGCTCGGCCAGACGATCGAGAGCACGGCGTTGGCCGTCCCCTCGGTCACACGGTTCGTGAATCGCTGTATGAAGACGCCGAAGAGAATGCCCGCGAGGAGCGCGAACGGCACCAACAGCAGGCCACGGACCCCGAGGAGATACCCGAGCGGGAATCCGAAGACCACGCCCAGCACGACGCCGAACACGACGCCGGCAAGACGTGACGCGAGGCCTCGATCGAGATCGTCTGCAGGAATCGGTCGAAGGGGAAGCGGGAATCGTGGATTCGATTCCCGCGACCAAGCTTCATCCCGGCGGACCGGGGCGCAACTCAGCGCAGCGAGATCGAGAATCCGAGTCGATAGCTGAGCAGGTTGGCGTCGCTGCGGATCGGGTGGAGGACGATCGATCCGTCCGGCCGGTCCTCGATGCCACCTTCACGGAGGTACTCGACCTGGCCGTTCCCGTGGTAGATCGCGCCCAGGTCGATCGCCCACTCGGTGGTTCCGGCCTGGAACGGCACCAGGACACCCCAGCCGAACCCGTACCGGAAGGCGACGTCCGAGTAGTTGGTCGTGCTGGCGAACGGCTCGTTGTTGTTGTTCGATCCCTCGACGTTCGACTCGGTGAAGAAGTACGAGAAGCCGAGCGCGGCGTTCGCATAGGGGCGGAGAAACCCGCTGGGAAGCGTGAGCTGCGGGCCGAGGCCCATCCAGACGATGCTGTTATTGGTCGTCAGGTCGACGAGGATGCGGCCGCCGATGGTGCCGGAGAGCGGGACGCGCATGGTCTCGTTGCCGTAGATCAGGTAGCCGCCGTCCAGCTTGAGACTGATGATGCCCTGGCGGTCGAGGTTCAGGCGCCCGAAGACATCGAATCCGAAGCCCTGGTTGACGTAGTGCAGGAAGTCGCCGACCGGGCGGCCATAGGTGAAGCTGCCACCGGCGGCGCCCCAGATGGGACGGTCGAACGAGCCTTCCCCGCGACCGCGATACTGCGCGGCGGCCAGGGAGGGGAGGAGCAGCAGCGCCGCGGTGGCGGTGCGTCGGAAAAGGCGGGATTGCGGAGACATGGTGGTTGGCCGTGATGACTGTTGGTGCATCGTACGCCGGCCTCAGGCGCATGTTTCACCGGAAGATCGCCGACATCGCGTCGGGTAACCCTCGGAACGTCGTCTGGACAGGTGTGGCCTGCGCTGGTGATCCTTCGCTGCGGTTCACACCTGCTCCCCTCTCCCGTCCCCGTCTCCGGTGTCCATTTCCCTCGATGACATCCGCGCCGCGCGCATCCGGCTGGCGCCCCTGCTCTCCCCCTCGCCGCTCCGGACGTACCGCGAGCTGGATGATGCCGTCGGGCACGGGATCCACGTGCACGTGAAGCACGAGAACTTCAATCCCACCGGCTCGTTCAAGGTGCGAAACGGACTCTCGTTCATGACGGCACTGCCTGACGAGGCGCGGGCCCGCGGCGTGGTGGCGGCGACGCGGGGGAATCACGGCCTGGGAATCGCGTACGCCGGGCGCGCCTTCGGCGTCCACACCACCGTTTGCGTGCCCCTCGGCAACAATCCCGACAAGAACGCGGCGATGCGCGCCCTCGGCGCCCGCCTCATCGAGGAAGGTCGCGACTACGATGAGTCGGTGAAGGTCGCCGAGCGGATCGCGCGCGACGAAGGCGCGACCATGGCGCATTCGACCAATGACCGGATGGTGATTGCCGGGGCCGGGACGCTGACGCTCGAGATCATCGAACAGGAGCCGCGCATCGATGCGCTGGTGATCGCGATCGGCGGCGGCTCGCAGGCGGTCGGCGCGCTCACGGTGCTCGGGGCACTCAAGCCTGAGGCGAAGGTGTACGGCGTGCAGGCGGCGGGCGCCGCCGCGTCGCATGCGGGATGGCATGCGCGGAAGCCCGTCACGATCGAGCGCGCCGACACGTTCGCCGACGGCCTTGCGACGAGATCCACCTATGAGATGACGTTCCCGGCGCTGCTCGATGGACTCGCCGACTTCGTCACGGTGACCGATGCCGAGATCGCCAATGCGATGCGCATCCTGCTGCGCACCACGCACTCGATGGTGGAACCCGCCGGCGCGGCAGGGCTGGCGGGCCTCATCAAGCTCGCTCCCCAGCTCGAGGGCAAGCGCGTGGGGATCGTCCTGAGCGGCGCCAACGTGGATTCCTCGACCCTCCAGCGCGTATTGTCAGGCGAACTGTAGGCGATTCCTCCTTTCCATCACTGCCCCATGTCCGTCCGTCTGGACGTCTGGCTCTGGGCTGCGCGTTTCTTCAAGACGCGGTCACTGGCCGCGGAGTCGATCGACGCCGGCCGCGTGGAGGTGAACGGCCAGCGCGCCAAGCGCTCCCGCGCCGTGACCGTCGGGGACTCCATCCGCGTCCGGAAGCCACCGTTCGAGCAGGTCGTCGAGGTGCTCGGCGAGTCGGAGCAGCGCGGCCCCGCGCCGGTGGCGGCGACGCTCTATGTCGAGACGGACGAGAGCCGGAAGGCGCGCGAGGTGCTCGCGGCGCAGTTCAAGGCGATCGGCCCACCAGTCTTTCGCGACAAGGGGAAGCCCGGGAAGAAGGAACGACGCGTGATCGACAAGTGGAGGGGGCGGGGGGGCTGACGGGGCTGCGTGCTGATTGCTGCGTGCTGATTGCTGCTTGCTGCTGCTGCGGGCAGCGGGCTGGGGCTGGGGCTGGGGCAGATTGCTGCCAACACTACGACGGCGGCCAACTGTATCGCTCGAGCCAGAGCAGGTCGTCCTGGTCCCGGCGCGCGACATATGCCCAGCGACCAGTGATGCCGAACAGTTGCTCGTTCTCCCTGATCTGGAGCCGCGCCGACAACCGGCCACTGCGATCGACGAGGTCGTAGTAGATCGCCTTCGAGCGCGCGTCCGGGGTGCGCCTGATCGCGAGCCGTCCGTCTGACATGGCGATCGCCGCCCGGCTCCCCTCGAACGGCGGCAGGATGCGCGGCCACGGTGGGTATTCCTCGGGCTTGAACAAGGTCGGGGATTTCGGCCAGTCGCGAGCGACAGCGGCCAACTTCTGCGTTTCATCGACCGGAACGCGCTCGAACGGAAGCAACGGTCCAATGGTCCGCCGACCGTCGGGCGCGTGCCACACCACGTGGTACGGACTGGCATGAACAACAGCAACCCAGCCGTCCGCGAACATCGCGGCCTGTTCGGCTCCATCCAGGATCGTGTACAGCGTGTAGCGGATCCCGGCGCCGCCATAGCTGCCATGCGTCAGGCGCCTCACTTCGCGAAACGCGCCGCGGATGACGGCGAGGGTGTCAGATCGAACGGAAAGTGCGTCACCTGTGCGGGGACCAGATCGGCGGTGCACGACAACCGCCAGCGACTCTGCGTTCTGACGGTAGCGCTCGGCTGGATGTGAACCAGCGGGATACCTCTGGGCCGCCAGTTCGAGGACGCGGCCGAGGGTGTCTGCCCCGTCGACCATTTCGGCCCACATCCCTCGCGTTCGACTGCGGAGGGTCGCGACCGGTTTCGTCCCGGAGAGTATGACCCAGCGCGCCTGCTGAGCATCGAGTACCAGGGTCGAGTCACCACTCAACGCGAAGACGGCCGTCACGCCGCGATACTCACCTGGGCCGCTCCCCACGCTGCCGACCTGCTCGAAGGATCCTGTCTGATGGTCCGCAACCACCAGATGGGGATCGCTCGACAGACTGACCAGCACTCGACCGTCAGGCAGCTCGCGGATGGCCCTGATCCCTGAGAAGCCGTCGACGAGCCGACCGACGGATCCCCGAAGGATGATGGTCGGAACCCTGGCGTCTTGCGCAACCAGAGCGCCGCCAGGCACCAGCAACGCCGACAACGCCAGCAATACCCTTCGAGACCGGAGCACGTTCGACCCCGCCAGGTTGACCTGCGCCGATACTATCCCGTCACGTCCTCACGGTCCAGCGATCGCGTCCAGTGTCAGCCGGTCCATCCGATGCCCGCCTTCGAAGCTCACCACCTGCGGCGTGACACCCGCTGCCGCCAGCCTCGCGTCGTGATTGCCCTCGGCGATCCACGGCGCGTACTCGTCCGTCGTGCCGGTGACCAGCGTCAGGCCGCCAGAGAGCTTTGCATAGACCGCGGGCTCCACGTCCGGAGGCAACTGCCCCGCCCACGCCACGAACCGGTCGATGCGCGAGGTGCCGCGAGCGATCCACCGCGCGGCCGTCGCCACGCCCTGCGAGAAACCCAGAGCGGTCACGCGCCCCGCGCCTGACGAGGTTTCGCGCCACACGGCATCGAGATACTCCACCTGGTCCGCGATCTCGGCCTCACGATCGGCGCGCGTCATCCAGGTCGCGCCCACCTTCGCATCGGCCGTCCCGCCGGAAGCGCCCGGTGTCACGTAGTACCGGTTGAGCGCCTCGGGGGCCACCACCAGGCGCCCTGGAGTCGCGATCGACTTGAAATAGCCGAGGAACACGGACGCGAGCTGCCCGAGGCCGTGCAGCACGATCCACGATTCGCCCGGAGGATGATCGCCGCCGATGGTGTAGTACCGGGCGCGGCGCGTGGTGACCAGCCGGTGCTCCTGCACTCAGGACAGCGGCGGGCCCGTGGGTGGCCGGCGACCGTTGGGGTCACGCTCGCTGATCGAGTCGAGCCGCGTGACCTGCACGCTGTCGAGGAACGACCGCGCCCGGGCCCTCGCCGCGTCATTGTTCACGCGGATGGAATCGGCGATGGGCTTCGAGAGCTGCTCGAACCGCTGCAGCTTGTTGCGATCCTCGGTCGTCATGCCGCGCGACTTCGGCTCCAGGCTGAGGCCGACAAACTCACGAAGTGAATCGATCTGCTGCATGAAGGGCGCGTTGACGACCCGCAGCCGGCGCCGGACGTCGATCAGCCGCAGGCGCTGGTCGTCCGTCAGGTCCAGTTCCTGCGCGTACTCCAGGATGAAGCTGATGGGTTCACCGACGCTGACCGCCAGCCCGCCAAAGCCGACCCCGCGGCCGACCACACTGGCAGGCATCACCTGGGCCGGCACCGTCACCGGCAACAGCAGGAGGATCAGGAAAGGCAGTCGGCGCATGGTCGGGTCAGCGGGGTGGCGCCGTGGTACACGGGTCCGGCCGCAAGGTGTCGCGGCGCCGGTGACCTTCGGCTAATGCTTCGCGGCAGCCGGTGCGTGCGACTCGGCCGCCCCGGTGGTCGGCGCGGTGACGTCGTTAGGTGAGTGGAAGGTGCGCTGGTTGATCGTGTACGCGGTCGCGACACCGGCCGCGGCCAGGAACGTGATGAACGCGGCGATCCCCCAGCCCTGGTTGAAGTTGCCCTCGATACGGCGCCCCATCGGTGTCCTCGGTTCAGGTTGGGGAGAATATATCAGGTGCGGGGTCCGCGGTCAGAGGTCCGCGAGGGTGCGCGAGGGCCCGGCGCCCTGCCCGTTCGACGGCCTCCGCCACCTCGAGCGCGGTCGTTCGCCCCCGGTCACGGGCATACCAGGCCCGCTTTCGCCGGTTCCGGTCTTCCTTCGGGATCAGGAGAGCCTCGCCGGTCATCCAGCGCTGTACCGTCGACGGCCGAGGCCCCCACCATGCTCGCACGGTGAGCCTGGCATCGAGCACCATCACCACCGGGATCGATCGCGACCCGGAGGTCAGGTGCGCCGCCATGAGGTC
This sequence comes from Gemmatimonadaceae bacterium, assembly GCA_030835125.1. Lineage (GTDB taxonomy): Bacteria > Gemmatimonadota > Gemmatimonadetes > Gemmatimonadales > Gemmatimonadaceae > JABWBJ01. The sequence continues at coordinate 98,283 of JAUQWM010000069.1, forward strand.
GGGATTCGCGTCCCGCCCGAGGACCCTGAAGTCGAGCCTGGCCTGTTCGGCAAGGCGCGCGATGACCGGGAGCGTGCTGACGGCATCGCCGCACCAATCCTCGCTGAGCGCCAGGAGGCGCCACGCCCCGGACACCCTCTCGATGCGTTCGACCACGTCGGGCTGGATGTTCGCCGTGCGATACACGCCCTGCCACAGCTCGGCGTACGTCACCACGGACGGCAGGTACTCGGCGAACCGCGGCGCCCGATCGAACCGCGCGCCGTCCACGACGAACGTCACGGCGCGGAATGGCCCTCGCTGCCGGCGCCGGCCGGTCGAGGCGCGGACCGCGTGTAGGACAGCCCGAAGGTGAAGGTGTGGTTGCGCTCGACGTCCGTCCCATTGCCCTTGAAGATCACGTGCTCGAGGAATCCGGCCTCACCCCGCCAGGCACTCGTCAGGCGGTAGCCCAGGGCAAGCGTTGCGCGATTCTGGTCGAAGATGTTCGTCCCGACGTACCGCCCGATCCCGATGAACAGCTCGTTCGACAGGGAGACGTACGCTTCGCCCGGATCGATGCCGTCCCCGCGCAGGGGGAGCGTGCCCTTCACCTGGTACCGGAAGCGCGACGAGCGCTCCCAGGAGTCGATGTGGTCGACGGCGGGATCGTTGCGTTCCCCGCGCCAGCGCTGCTCCAGCCGGTAGCGGTGCGAAACGTCGAGGCGGCCGATGTCGTGCGAGATCACCGCCTGTTGCCAGGTCCGGCGCTCGGTGACCGGGTAGGCGCTCGGCAACTCGCCGTACGGGTAGCTGCGCGACCAGTTCGCGCCGAAGGCCACCCGCACGGCGTCGCTGACTTCGTAGGCCAGCCCGCCGCGGACGAAGTTGGCCATCGCCTGGGCGACGGGCCCCGAGCGGCGAGCCGAAGCATCGAAGAGAACTCCCCAGCGCTCAGTGAGCGCGACATCGCCGCTCACGACGAACCAGGCATTGGTGTTGGTGTGTGTCTCACGTTGCGCGCGCGCGACGCGAGGCACGACGACGGACGAGAGCGAGAGCGTGAGGATGCCAATTGGACGCAACACGGACGCCGGGTGGAAGGAAATGGATGATGCGCCCTGTCGATGGCGGTGGCGCGCGTGCAATCTAGGGTCCGTATGCCGAAACCACCCATGATCCTGAAGCCGGTGCGCCCAGGCACCGTCGTCTCTCTCACCGACCGCGACGCGCGGCGTCCCCCCGCGCTGCACGACCGCGACGCGCTCAAGCAGGCGCTGGCGCACGAAGTGGAAGCCCTCGGCCACCTCCAGGAGCGGCTCTTTGCCGGCAAGCAGCACGCGGTCCTGGTGGTGCTCCAGGGGCGCGACGCTTCGGGCAAGGACGGCACGATCAAGAACGTGTTCGACGGCTGCAACCCGCTGGGATGCCGGATCTCGTCCTTCGGCGTGCCGACGGAACTGGAGCGGTCCCACGACTTCCTGTGGAGGATTCACGCTGCCGTGCCGCCGCGGGGTTACATCGGGATCTTCAACCGGTCGCACTACGAGGACGTGCTGGCGGTTCGGGTAAGGAAGCTCGCGCCCGCCAAGGTCTGGAAAGCCCGGTTCGACCAGATCAACGCCTTCGAAAGGATGCTGACGATGAACGGCGTCACGATCCTGAAGTTCTTCCTGCACGTTTCGCGGGAGGAACAGAAGGAACGGTTCATCGACCGGCTCGAGGATCCCGAGGAGAACTGGAAGTTCCGCGCCGGGGACCTGGATGACCGACGAATGTGGGGCGCCTACACCAAGGCGTACCAGGAAGCGATCTGGCGTTGCAGCACTGCGTGGGCTCCGTGGTACGTCGTGCCAGCCGACTCGAAGACGGTTCGGAACTACCTCGTGACCGAGGTCATGACCCGGACCTTGAAGGGACTGAGGCTGCGGTTCCCGAGGGTGGGACGGAAGGTGATGGCGCTGAAGGCGAAGATCGTTTGAGTGCAGAGCGCGGAGAGCAGAGTGCAGAGTGCAGAGTGCAGAGTGCAGAGCGCAAAGCGCAAAGCGCAAAGCGACAAACGGTTACGGTCGGGTGTTGGGGGGGCGCACGGGGGTGCATTGGGCCGTGTCGATGCGGCTGCCTACACACGTAGTAAACCCTTTCGGAGGCCGCGAGGACTAAGCCCGCGTGACCCTTTCCACCCCTTTGCGCTTGCGCTTCGCGCTTTGCACTCCCGAGGTCCCAACCAATGCTCGTGACACGATTCTTCACCCAGGCCTTCGCGCTCTCGCTGCTGGCCGTTCCTGCCGTGGCCCAGAGCGTCCAGACGCGCACGCTTTCCAAGCCGGACGCCGAGTTCTCCGAACCCTTCACCATGCTCGCTGGGGTTCGTGAGCTGAAGGACGGCCGGGTGATCGCGATCGACCCGCGCGACAAGACCATCCAGGTGGTGGATTTCAAGTCCGGCAGCGCGACCAGACTTGGTCGCGAGGGATCGGGGCCTGGCGAATACGGGCTTCCGATGCGGCTGCTGGCGCTGCCCAACGACACGACGGCGATCGTCGACATGCTCAACAACCGCATGCTGCTCATCAACCCCGACGCGAAGGTGGGCGGGTTCGTCGACCTGAACGTGCCAGCGCCAGCAGGACGTGGTGATGGCCGGGGCGCGACGATGATGGTCGGCAACAACATGCCGACGGCAGCCGACGCCCGTGGGAGGATGTACGCGCAGGGCTCACCGTTCCGGATCGTGGACGGCGTCCCGCAGGCGGCGGACTCGGCGCCGATGACCCGATGGGATCGGGCGACCGGCAAGCGCGACACGGTCGCGTTCCTGCGGATCCCGGCTGGCGCGAACCAGATCAGCGGCAGTCGGGGACGGGGCGGGGCGAACGTGTCGGTGCGCATCGGCGGCGGCGCCCCCTTCACCGGCGCCGACCAGATGGCGGTCGCGCCCGACGGACGCGTCGCCCTCGTGCACCACGACCCCTACAGCGTCGAGTTCGTGAACGAGGCGAAGCAGCGGACGCGCGGACAGCCGATCAAGTACGATCGCATCAAGGTCTCCGACGGCCACAAGCAGGAGTGGCGGGACCGCCAGAAGAACGCGATGGGCATCATGATGACGAACGACAACGGGCGCCGATCGGCGGCGATGGTGCCGCAGCGCGACGTCCAGGACCCCGAAACGTGGGGCGACGAGTACATGCCGCCGTTCCTGTCCGGCAACACGCTGAACTTCTCGAACGACGGCTATCTCTGGGTGGCGCGCACGGGCCCGGCGGGTCAGCCGCCGACCTACGACGTCATCGACCGAGGGGGGAACCTGGTGCAGAAGGTCGTGCTGCCGAAGAAAGCGCGGCTGGTCGGGTTCGGGAACGGCACGATCTACATCACGCGTTCCGACGAGGACGACCTGCAGTACCTGCAGCGGCACCGGTTTGCGATGCCGGAACGACCGTGAGCTGTGGTCGAGGTCGGAGGTCAGAGGTCGGAGGTCGGGGCCAGGGGGCGGCACTCCCCTGGCCCCGGCGTCTGCTGCCTAACGCCTGAGCCAGACGGCCGCGAACATCACCTTCACCACCGACTTGCTGATCTTCGATTCCCCCGGAGTCAGCGGCAGGCCGCAGGGAGTCCGGGGCGGCCAGCGGTCGCGTAGCGATCCGGTCGGGTCCATCTGGGCCACTGCGCGACCCGAATTGTCGAGGATGTTGCGCCATGGGGCGCCGTAGAACTCGACCGCCTCGATGTCTTCCGGCGCGAAGTCCCGCAGGGTCGCCCCCGGCCGGGCAACGCCATCCACGAAGACGCAGATGTCCGACATGATGAAGAGGGCCCGCCTGGCGAATTCTGGCGCGAACTGGACCGCCGCGTCCAGCGTCATCTTCTCGCGTCCCTTCAGATCTTCCCGCGTCACGAACGCCGAGTTGACGCCCCGGAACGTGAGGCGGGTGTCCATCTCGCGGTAGAACTGCTCCAGGTGCTGGTCGCGGCTTACCCGGCCCCGTTCCACCACGACGTCGAGTTCCGTCCCGCCACCGACGGGCACGACGACCGCGAAGTTCCTCGATTCGAAGAACGGGTGCTTCACCCGCACGAGGTACGAGCCCGGCTGGACGTCGGGCAGCGTGAAGGTGCCTGACGAGTTGGTGGAGTCGGCCTTGCGGGCGCCGAGCACCTCGATGCGCGCGCCGGGGACCGGGAGCAGGGAGTCCTTCGAGATGACCGAGCCGTACAGGCCGGTGCGCTTCGCCGTGACCGCGACGGTATCGAGCACCGTCAGGCGTCCCAGCGTGAAGTCCACCGTCACCTCGCCGGGCGTGACGTCGATCGGGCGGACCTCGGGACGGAACCCGACCCTGGTCGCCCGCAGGACGTGCGCGCCCGGCGGGACTCCCACGAAGCTGTAGCGGCCCTCGCGATCGGTGCGCACCGCACGACTGGCGCCTGCCGGGTCGAGGGTGACCTGCGCCTGCTCGAGCGGCCGGCCGGCCTCGTTGCTGACGGTCCCGCGCACGGTCGCCAGTCCCTGCCCGGTCGCGACCTCCGCGATGCCGGCAATCGCCAGCAGGACGGCGAGCCTTCTCATCGGCGCCTCCAGATCACGAGGTAGATGGCGCGATTCCCGGGCGCAGCCTGCGCCCCAGGATTGCCGCAAGGCACCTTCGCCGGCCAGCGGGGAGCAAGATTCTTCGTGTACTCCCCTCCCCGTCCATAGGCCTCGATCGACTCGATCTCCTCGACGTCGAAATCCTTGATCGTCGCGAATGGCCTGGGAATGCCGTCGACGTAAAGGCAGGCCAGTTCGTCGATGACGAGCCCGCTCTTCGCGAACGTTGGCGCGAACCGCAGGCCAAGCGAGAGGTCCCGTCCGTGCTCGACGATTTCGTCGCGACCCACGACCGCCGCGTTCACGCCCTTCCAGTTGATGCGCTGCGCCATGTCGGCCCAGAGCATCTCCATGTGCGCGTCGAGCGCTGGCGTGCCCGGCCTGAGCACGATGTCGATGCCGACGCCGCTGTCCCGCGGAACCCGAACGGAAATCAGTCGGGTGTCGAACCCTTCCCGCGTCACCCGGAGCATGAAGGTCCCCGGGGGCGCCGTGCCCATCGCAAAGGCGCCGGCCGCGTCGGTGGTGTCGCGAGTCCGGGCGCCCAGCAGTTCAACGCGCGCGCCTTCGAGGGGCGCGAACGTGTCCCGGGAGAGGATCGTGCCGTAGACGCCCGTGGGACGCGCGGTCACGGCGACCTGGCCCAGCGTCGTGAGTCTCTGAAGCGAGATCGAGATATCGGTCGCTCCGGTGGCGACGACGAGCGTCGTGTCGAGCGGCTGGAAGCCGATCCGCATCACGCGCAGCCGGTGCGACCCGGCAGGGACACCGATGAACCGGAACCGGCCGTCGGCGTCCGTCCGGAGTTCCCGCTGCCCCTGCCCCGGATCCAGGAGGACCTGCGCCTGCTCCACCGGCCGGTTGCTCTCGTTCCGCACGACCCCCTGCACCGAAGACAGCGTCTCCTGGCCGCCCGCGGCCAGGGGAAGCGTGACCATCGCCAGCGCGACCGCCATCGGCCGCAGGGAGAACCGCCTCGGGCAGGATTCGATCACACCGGTGTGGCCAGTTCTGGAAGGGGATTTGATGCCGTGACGGCCCTGCTACACTGGTCCTACGGAAGGGTTCGTTGCGCTGACGGTGGTCGCCAGACGACCAGACCTCCGCCCGGAGGCCACCCGCGCGACGGCCCTCGGCGCGACCGGCCCTGTCACCACGCCTCAGCCACTCCGTAGTGGTGCCGGCCGCCTGGGCGACCCATCTTCTGGCTTCGGACAGAATCGGGGCAACCCTTCGCCGCGATCCGACGACAAAGGTAGTTGAACGCCAGCCTCCTTAGCCTGACCGACATGACTCCGCCGCGCCTCCTTGCCCTCGTTGCAGTCCTTGGACTGACCGTCACCCTGGATGCCTGCAAGAAGGCCGACGGGTCAGAGTCTGACTCCAGTGCGGCCTCCAGCGGCGATTCGACGGCATCGGCCACGGACGCACCGACGACTGCGCTCGCGCTTCCCGTGGCGGCCATGACCGTCCGCGACGGTGACCTCGTGCTGACCGTCGCCACGACGGGCCAGGTGGCGTCCGACGAGGTGTCCGCCCTTCGATCCGAGGTCGCCGGCACGGTCGAAAAGGTGCTGGTGCGCCCGGGGGACCGGGTGCGTCGCGGCCAGGTACTGGTCACGTTCGACCCGCGGCCGCTCGACATCAACGTCCGGGATGCGGAGGCGGGGCTCGACCGCGCGATGCAGACGTATCGTGAGACGTACTATCCGGACTCCGTCGTCAGCGGCCGGGTGCCGACCGAGGACCAGCGCCGGACGGCCATGATCCGGGCCGGCGTGCCATCGGCGCAGGTGTCGCTCGATCGCGCCAAGCTCGAACGCGAGAAGGCCAACGTCATCAGCCCGTTCGACGGACTGGTGGACCAGGTGATGATCGCCCCGGGCATGCGCGTGAGCGCCGGCGAGTTGCTCACCCGCGTGGTGAACCTTGGTGCGCTGCGGATCGATGCCCAGGTGCTGGAGCATGACCTGCCGCTGATCCGCGAGGGCGGCCAGGCGATCGTGTCGAGCGCCGCGTCAGGCAACCGGCCGATCATTGGTCGCATCGTGGCGGTGCTGCCGATCGTCGACACGACCACACGCTCCGGGCGGGCCTTCGTGCGCGTTCCCGCCAACAGCGCGCTCCGTCCGGGGATGTACGCCGACGTGAAGCTGGAAGCGACGCGCCTGCCGGGCCGCCGGCTGGTGCCGACGCGGGCGATCATCCAGCGCGACAACCGCCCGCTGGTGTTCGTGGTGCGCAACGGCCGTGCGCAGTGGGTCTACATCAACCCGGGGCGGTCGAACGGCTTGGACACGGAAGTCCTGCCGGACTCCGGGACGGGCCTGATCCCGGTCGAACCGGGCGACGAGGTCATCGTCGAGGGCCACCTCACGCTGACGCACGATGCCCCGGTGCGGGTGGTGAACGCGGACACGGCCAGCGCCGGCACGCCGATCAGGAAGCCCGACTAGCCCAATGGGGTCTGACCCCATTGGCGTGCCGGGCCAATGGGGTCAGACCCCATTGGGTTGA
>JAUQWM010000070.1 GCA_030835125.1 Gemmatimonadaceae bacterium
GGGGCCCGATGGTCATGGACTGCTCCCCATCAGCCGCCACCCCGGAGGATGATCAGCACCGCCACCACGAACCCGAGGATCACCATCGTCTCGGGAATGGCGACGAGGATGATCATCGTGCCGCTGAGCTCCGGCTTCTCCGCCAGCGTCGCCGCCCCCGCGGCGCCGATGCGGGACTGCGCCCAGGCCGTCGCGATGGCCGACACCGAGAGGACCAGTGCCGCGCTCAAGGCAATCCACATGGCTTCCATGCCCTACCTCCCTTGCAGTTAGGCGCCCGGGGTGGGGTGCCAGTGGCCGAACGGCTCGTACCGGCGCCCCCCCGGGCTGTAGAACTTCCCGAAGAACTCCACGAAGTGCAGTCGCATGGCGTGGATCGACGGGCTGAACAGGCCGATCGCGAAGTTCACGAGGTGGAAGAGCAGCGCGAAGAGCACCCCGACCACGGTGCTCCCGACCGCCCCCACCATGCGATTGGCCACCACCGCGAGCATCACCGACGCCGTGCCGAGCGCCATGATGCGCGTGTAGGACAGCACGTTCCCCAGTGTGGCCAGCAGCTCCAGCGGCGCGAGGAACCCCTCGGCGGCGATGAGCACCGGGAACGCAATGAGCATCACCACCACCGCCGGCGTGAAGAGCCGGCCCGGCAGGAAATCGAGCGCCGCCAGCAGCGCGACAATCACGAAGACCACCATCACGCCCGATGCGCCCCGTCCGATCGCCTGGCGGCGATGGAAGCGCCACGAGCTCGCCGCGCCGATCGCGATGCCGAGCACGATGTGGACGGCGCCGATCCCCGCCGCCACCGCCAGCGCGGCCATGATCGATTCCTCGCGGTCGAACCAGAGCGCGTGCAACCCGAACCGGCGCCCCAGGTCGCCGAGGAACTCGCCGTAGAGCGCCCCGAAGACGATGGCGAACGCCGCGCACGGCCCGGCGATTTCGGCCGCGATCCGCCAGATGGACCCCGGTTTCGACCGGCGGTGCAGCCACAACCCGAGCGCCGCCAGTACGATCCCGTACCCGATGTCGCCCATGATCATCCCGAAGAACAGCGGGAAGAAGACGCCGACGAACGGCGTGGGGTCGATCGTCCCGTACACGGGCAGCGGCAACATGCGCACGATCGACTCGAACGGCCTGAAGAAGCGCGGGTTGTTCAACACCACCGGCGCGTCCTCGGCGGCCCAGGCCTCACGCGCCAGCTCCTCCACCACCGCGGTCTCGCCAATGCGCTCGCGGAGCATCGCGCGCAGGTCGCCGGTGCGGGCGAAGGGCAGCCACCCTTCCATGGCGAAGGCGCGCGCGGTCACGCCGGCGCGCCGCCGGGCTTCCATGCTCGAGAGGCAGTCCTGAAGGGCGGCACGGAACAGCGCCAGGTCGCGTCGCGACGTGTCGCCGAGCGCGCGGCGCTCGCGATCCACCGCCGCCACCTCCGCCGGGATGGCGTCGAGGCGCGCGAGCATCGACGGTGCCGCTTCGGCCAGCGGCTTGCCCACGTACTCCGCCGGCACCGGGATCTCGGGGACGCGCGCCTCGGCGAGCCTCGACTCGAGCTGCTCGGCGAAGGTCTTCGGCAGCACGAGGAGCACGGCGAGATCGCCGCCGGCCAGCTCACGGGACGCCGTGGCGAATTCGGCGCCGGCCTCGGCCTTCAGCGCCTCGGTCAGCTTGCCAAGCGAGTCGCGGGACGCCGCGGGGATCACGACCGCGTAGCTCGTCAGGCGTGGCGACGAGGCGAGCCGCTCCAATGCCGGCCGGATCGCGGCCAGGAAGTCGTGGTACCGCTCGAGTTCACGGCGCTCTTCCGCCAGGCCGATCCGTCGGGCCTCGAGGGCCCGCGCCCTGGTCACGATGCGCCGCGCGAAACGAACGACCTGCCGAAGGTCGATCGTGCCGGGAGCGGACGGCGGCAGTGCCCGGCTGGGCGCGCCGAGGAGCCGGAGGGCCTCGGTCAGGTCCTCCACGGCCCGACGGACCTGCCGGTCGCGACGCGCCTGACGAGGGTCGACCGGGCCTGGCGCCAGGCCGGGAACTCCGGTGGCGTCGCCCAGGTGGACCAGGCCGAAATCCTGGAGCGCCGCGAGCGCGTCGTCGATGCGCTCGCGCGGCCCGAGGATCCGCACCTTCGCCATGGGGATGATCATGGCGACGTGGAGATCGGTGCGATCCCGAGGAAGTCGGAGAGCACCGCATCGGCGAGTTCCTCGACGACCTCCGTCGGGGCTGCGTCCAGGCGTGCCGCTCGTTCCTTCGCCACTGCTGCCGCGGCGCCAACCTTCGCGACCGTCGCCCGCTCCTCGGCTTCCTCGAGCAGGGCAAGGTCCTGCGACAGCCGTGCCTCGAACTCGCCTTCCAGGGACCTGACCTGCGCTGCGGCCGCGGCGAGGATTCGTGAAGCCTCCTCGCGAGCGTGCTCCATGACACCAGCGAGCTCCCGCTCGGTCTCCAGCAGAGCGCCCAGGCCATCCGGTCCGGTGTTGTTGCCTGCGGAGTGCTTCGTCTCGCGCCCCATGCCACCCCCTGCGCGATCCCCACCCGGGCGGCGGGGGTCTCCCGGATCATCCTCTGCGTCGGTCGCCCGTACCAGCAGGAAAACCCGCCCCGGCCGTGGGGGTTTTCCGGACGACCCGCCGACTCAGGATGGCAGTGGCGTCGGGAAGCGCCCGAGACCGAAAGGCGTGATGTCGTGCGACGTTGCGTCGCGGGTGACCAGGTCGGCCACGATCTCCCCGATCACGCTGCAGAACTTGAATCCGTGGCCGGAGCAGGCCGACACGACGAGCACCTCGGGAGCGCCGGGAAGCCGGTCGATTATGAAGTGCTCGTCCGGCGTGTTGGTAAAAATGCAGGCGGAGGAATGCAGCATTGGCCCGTTGGCGAGCGGGAACACCTCGCGAACGCACTCCCGCAGGACGTCCTCATCGGCGTCGTGGACCGAGCGGTCCATCGAGTCCGGGTCGACGAGTTCACCGCGATGGTGGTACTTCCCGATCTTGAATCCCGGCGTGCCGTGCATGGGGAATCCGTAGAAGATCCCAGGGCCGGATTCCATCACGAACACCGGGAAGTTGCCGGGGTCGAACGGTCCGGGTTCGCGGGTGGCGAACCACGCAACGACCTGCCGTTCAGGGCGGAGCAGGGTCGCCAGTCCGGGGAGGATCTTCGCCGTCCAGGGGCCGGCGCAGGTCACCAGTTGTCGTGCGCGGACATCCTCCCCATCGAGGTGAACGACCACGCCTCCCTGCGCGCGGGTCCAGCCCAGTACCCGTTGGCCGGTGGTGACTTCGGCGCCTGACGAGCGGGCGAGGGCGACATGCGCCGCGATGCACCGCTCGGGGTCGAGGAACCCGCCATCCGGCTGGAAGATCGCGTGCATGCCCTCGGGCAGGCGGTAGGCCGGGAACCGGGCGGCGACGTCCTGCGCCGTCAGGATCTCATGCTCGAGATCGTGGACTCGGCATGACTGCAGCGACCCCTCGAACACTCGCGACCCCGGCCAGCCGGCATCGATCGAACCGGTGACGTTGAGCAATCGCTCGCCTGACGAGGCCTCGAGTTCGCGCCACAGCTCGAACGAGCGGTGGAGGAGGGGGACATACGACGGGTGCTCGAAATACGCGAGCCGGATGATCCGGCTGTGTCCATGGGACGATCCCATCGCATGGCCAGGCGTGAACTGCTCGATGGCTCGGACCGTGAGCCCTCGACGAGCCAACTGGTATGCGGCCGCGCTACCCATGCCCCCAACCCCAATAACCACAACATCATGTGGAGGCGTCACGCGCCGGGTGGGTCCTCGCTCCAAGGGTGTCGTCGCCCCGGTGCCGCGTCCGCGGACGTGGCCCGGATTGTCGCGGGAACGGTGGCACGGCGTTCCTCGAATGGCAACAAGCGTGCGCGACCGTGACGGGTCCTGTCGCGAGACGTCCATCTTGTTGTGACCACGGCCACTTCCCGCGCGACTCCCGACGCCGCCCTCACCGCCGAGATCGACCGCGCTGCCCTGAGCGGGACCTTTGCCGCGTCCATGGAGCGGCTGGTCGGCGTCGTCTCGCGCACCGTCCCCGCTCCGGCCGCGCTCGTGGCCCTGCTTGGTGACGACCGGCGCAGCTTCTGGGCGGGCGACATGTGGCGTGACTGGTTTGCGCACGACGCCGGCGCGCTGATCCGCTGCGGGATCATGCAGCGCACGATCGACAACGGCGGCACGCTGGCGCTCCGCGACCTCCACGCGATCGAGGGCGACGTGCTCCTGCGCTCGGCGGCCGTGGAGCTGAGCATCGTCAGCCTCGCCGCGGCGACATTCCTTCGCGCCGACGGGACGGTGGGTGGGATGATCTGCGTGCTCGACGACGTGCCGCGCACCTGGTCGCCCGCCGAAGTGTCCATCCTGGCCGACTTCGGGCAGATGGCGGGCACGGAACTGCAATTGCGCCACCTGCTGTCCGATCGCGACGTCAGCGAACAGAAGCTCCGGCACCAGTCGGTCCACGACTCGCTGACGGGCCTCCCGAATCGCGCGCTGTTCATGAAGCGGCTCGCCGACGCCACCCAGCGTGCGCGCCGCGGCCAGGATGGTCTGTTCGCCGTGCTGTTCCTCGACGTCGATGGCTTCAAGCTGGTGAACGACTCGATGGGGCACCACGTCGGCGACGAGATGCTCGTGGCCATCGCGCGCCGCCTGGAGCAGTGCGTCCGCGGCGGCGACATCGTGGCGCGCCTGGGCGGTGACGAGTTCGCGATCCTGCTCGAGCGGATCTCGGACGTCCGCGACGCGGCGATGGTCGCGGAACGGGTGCAGGAGGCACTGCACGCGCCGCTGTCGATCGGCGGCTACGAGCACGCGACGTCGGCGAGCATCGGGGTCGCGCTGAGCAGCGGGGCCAGCGAGCAGCCCGAGTACGTCCTGCGCAGCGCCGACATCGCGATGTACCGCGCGAAGAACAGCGGCCGCGGGCGGTACGAGATGTTCGACCGCGCGATGCACGCCGAGGCGCTCACCCGGCTGCAGATCGAGACGGACCTGCGCCACGCCTTCGAGCGCGACGAGTTCTTCCTGCACTACCAGCCGATCATCGCGCTGGCGGACGGGCGGATCACCGGCGTCGAGGCGCTGGTGCGGTGGCGCCATTTCGAGCGGGGCGTGGTCTCGCCGGCGACGTTCGTGCCGGTGGCGGAGGACACGGGACTGGTCGTGCCGCTGGGCCGGTGGGTCCTTCGCGAGGCGTGCCGCCAGGCGGTGTCCTGGCAGGGGCATGGCCGCGACGGGACGCCGTTCGCCATCTCGGTGAACCTGTCGGTGCGGGAGTTCGCCCAGCCGGACCTGGTGCGCGCGGTCTCGGCGATCCTCGACGAGACCGGCCTGTCCCCCACGGCCCTGCGGCTCGAGATCACCGAGAGCGCGATCATCGGGCAGAAGCACCCGGCGATCGAGACGGTCGAGCAGCTCCGAGCGTTAGGCGTGGCCATCCACCTCGACGACTTCGGGACGGGGTACTCCGCGCTCAGCTACCTGCACCGGCTTCCGCTGGACGCCGTGAAGGTGGATCGCGCGTTCACCAGCTCGATCGACCAGGAGGAGCGGCCGCTGCACGTGGTCCGCGCGATCATCTCCCTGGCGCACGCGATCGGCCTGGAGGTGGTCGCCGAGGGGGTGACCAACGCCCGCCAGCTGGAACTCCTGCGATCGATGGGCTGCGACCTCGCCCAGGGCTTCATCTTCTCCCGGCCCTGCAATACGCAGGAGATAGACGCCCTCCTGGCGACCGCGCCGCGCTGGTAACGGCTCCGGGCCGGTGCGGCCCGCGGGACCCACGACACCACCAGCAACCCGTTGGCAGGACTCGGCTTCCGCCCCGGTGACCACTGCCGCGCTGGGACGTCATTGGCAAGAGATCATGCAACCTGGAACCGAGACACCAGTGGCACCCGTGCCGCGCGCCGTCGCCGCGGACACCTTCGGGGTCGCGTGGTGGTCGAACCCCGGCGTCATCGCCCGGGGCGCGATCGCCTTCGCCATCGCGATCGGCGTGCTCACGCTCGTTGGCTGGCTGGTCGGCGTCCCCGAACTGCGCGCGTTAGGTCCCGCGGACCGGGCGGCGATCAACCCGACTTCGGCGGCCTGCTTCATTGCCCTGGGATCGGCGCTGTGGCTGCTGGCCCGCGAGGAGGTGCGCCGCAGCCGCGAGATCGCGCGGGCGCTGGCGCTGCTGGTGTTCGTGGTCGGGATGGCGCGGCTCTACGGCCTGGTCTCGGGCGATGCCTTCGGCGCGGACCTGCTGCTGTTCGGCGACGCCATGTCGCACACCGCCGATGGACGCGACAACCGGATGTCGCTCAACAGCGCCATCAACTTCGTCTTGCTCGGCGGCGCCATCCTGCTGCAGATGCGGCGGTCGCGCTTCGCGAGCATCCTGGCGCAGATCATGTCGGTGCTCGTGCTCTTCAGCGCCCAGGCGGCACTGATCGCCCACGCCTATCAGAGCGGCTGGTTCGAGTCGGTCGGGATGTTCAACCGGATGGCGCTGCCGACGGCGGTCGCCTTCGCGGCGCTGGGGATCGCGGTCATGACGCTGTCCAGCGGCGACGGCCTCATCGCGATCATCCTCAGTGAGAGTCCGGGCGGCTCACTCGCCCGCACCCTGCTGCCCGCCGGCGTGCTGGTGCCCGCGGTCCTGGGGTGGCTGCTGATCTTCGGGCGCCGCGGCAGCCTGATCGACCCCGACCTCGCCGACACGCTCTTCGTCCTGTCGACGATCCTCATCTTCGTCGCCATCGTGGCGTGGATTGCCACGCAACTGCATGAGAGCCACCTCGAGCGGCTGCGAACGGAGCAGGCGCTCCGCGAGAGCGAGTCGCGTTTCCGGCTGATCGCCGAGAACGGCAGTGACGTGGTGAGCCTCTACGACGTGACCGGCCGCATCGTGTACATCAGTCCCTCGTGCGAGCGCGTGCTCGGCTTCCTGCCGGAGGAGATGCCGCGCATGGCCCCCTTCGCGACCGTGCACCCCCAGGACCTGGACCGGCTGCAGCGACACTTCAACCAGCTCGTGCGCGGCGAACCGGTGGCATCGATCCAGGTGCGGATGATGCACAAGACCGGGCGCCACCTGTGGCTCGACATGATGTGGCGGGCGGTGCTCGATGACGCCGGCCAGGTGGTGCGACTCCAGGTGTCGTCCCGGGACATCACCGACAGCAAGCAGAACGAACGTCGCCTGGAGGAAGCGCAGCGGAAGCTGCGCCAGCAGCAGGACATGCTCCAGGACGTGAACAGCAAGCTGTCGGAACTCGCATCGCTCGATGGCCTGACGCAACTGCGGAACCGGCGGGCCTTCGAGGAACGCCTGGCCGACGAGGAGCGCCGCTGGCGCCGGCACGGCGGCGAGCTCTCCCTGGTCCTGCTCGACATCGACCACTTCAAGTCGTTCAACGACACCTACGGCCACCCGAAGGGCGACGAAGTCCTGCGCAACGTGGGACGCCTCCTGAAGCGGTCCCTGCGATCGGCGGACTTCGCCGCGCGGTACGGGGGCGAGGAATTCGCCGTGATCCTCCCCAACACCGACAACGCCGGCGCCATGGTCGTGGCGGAACAACTGCGGCGGCTCATCGAAACGGCGACCTGGGACGACCGACCGATCACCGCGAGCATCGGCGTGGCGAGCATGAGCGAGGAGGTTGGTACGGGCGAGGCCCTGGTCGACTTCGCCGACCGCGCGCTCTACCGCTCGAAACAGGCCGGCCGGAATCGGGTGACCCAGGCGGCGTGAGCCGGGACGGGCGACGTCCCGCTGGCTGTGAGGAAACCGTGACGGGCAAGGTGGGATTCGTGACCAGGCGCACCCCGGCGCGCATCGCGGCGCGGGTTTCCGGCGCGTAGCTTCGCTGGATCCGTTGATCGCCGAGTCACGAGTCACGAATCACGAGTCCCGCCCGCCCATGTCGACCTCCCGCCGCGATTTCGTCGCCCGGCTCTCCGCGTTCGGTCTCGCGCTCGCGGGTCTTCCGCGCTTCCCGGTCCTGCTGCGGCCGCGCTTCGCCGCCAACCCGTTCACGCTGGGTGTCGCCTCGGGCGACCCCGGCCCGGACGGGGTCGTGCTCTGGTCGCGCCTCGCGCCCGACCCGCTCAACGGCGGCGGCATGACGCCGGAAGCCGTGAATGTGCGCTGGGAGGTGGCCACCGACGACGCCATGCGCAACGTCGTCCGGCGGGGCACGGTGAGCGCGCGTCCGGACCTGGGGCACTCGATCCATGCCGAGGTCGAGGGACTGCGCCCCGCGTCGTGGTACTGGTATCGCTTCGACGTGGGCGGGGAGTCGAGTCCCGTGGGCCGCACGCGCACCGCGCCGGCAAACGACAGCCGGCCCGACCGGTACCGCTTCGCCTTCGCCTCGTGCCAGCATTACGAGAACGGGCTCTACACGGCGCACGAACACCTGGCGCGCGAGGACGTCGAGCTGGTGGCGTTCCTCGGCGACTACATCTACGAGTCGGCCGGCAACCCCAACGCGACCGCCGGGGCCGTCGCGCGCCCGCACCAGCCATGGGAGCCGATGTCTCTGGAGCAGTACCGCAATCGTTATGCGCTCTACAAGGGGGACCCGGCGCTCCAGGCGGCCCATGCGGCGTTCCCGTGGGTGGTGACCTGGGATGACCACGAGGTGGACAACAACTATGCGGGCGACGTGGCGCAGGACAGCGTTCCCCGCGACGCGTTCCTGACGCGGCGGGCCGCGGCGTACCAGGCGTACTACGAGCACCAGCCGCTGCGGAAGGCCTCGATCCCGAGGGGCCCGGACATGCTGCTGTACCGCACCATCGGCGCCGGCCAGCTGGCCCGCTTCCATGTGCTCGACACGAGGCAGTACCGGAGCGACCAGTCGTGCGGCGACGGGAACAAGCCCGCGTGCCCGGCGTGGAGCGACCCGTCGCGCGTGATGCTCGGCGACACGCAAGAGCGCTGGCTGACGCGGGGCGTGGACCAGTCGCAGGCGCGGTGGAACATCCTCGCCCAGCAGATCGCGTTCAGCCGGGTTCCCGACCCGAACCGCCCGCAGTACCACGCCATGGACCCGTGGAGCGGGTACCCCGCGGCGCGCGACCGCCTGCTGGCCTGGATGGCTGAGCGCCAACAGCGGAACATGGTGGTCCTGACCGGCGACATTCACGCGGCGTTCGTGATGAACGTGGTGCGCGATGCCCTGCAGCCGGAGTCCGCGACGATCGCGACCGAGTTCATCGCCACGTCGATCACGTCGGGCCGCGACGGGTTCGACCGGTGGGGACAACTGCGCGACTACGAGACCACCGTACCCAACATGAAGTACCACAATGCCCGGCGCGGGTACGTCACCTGCGAGCTGACACCCACGCAGTGGCGGTCCGACTACCGCATGGTGCCGTACGTGATGCGGCCGGGCGCGCCGGTGGAGACGGTGGCGAGCTACGTGGTGCAGGATGGGAAGCCGGGAGCGGAAAAAGTGTAGGAGTGCAGATTGCAGATTGCAGATTGCGGAGTGCAGAGTGCAGAACGCAGAAACGCGAGGCGCATCGCACAACGGGTGCGGTTGCACTCGGGGTCCGGACGGGGCGCTGCCCTTTACCCGGTGACGAAGGGGGTTCAGTATTGCGGGACCTCCAACTGATGCTGACATGCGCACTCACGCTTCCTTCGTAGCCACGCTTGCACTGGCCGCTGTTTTCGTCGCACCGCGGGATCTTGACGCGCAGGGGAGGGGTGGGGGACGGGGAGGCGGGCGTGGAGGGGCGGGGGCTTCGGCGCCCACGGCACAGGCGCTTCCGGGCGGCCGGCGCGCGCTGGCCATCGCCGACATGTACCGCGTCCGTACGGTGGGCAGCCTGCAGATCTCCCCCGATGGCGAGTGGGTCCTGTACACCGTTTCGCAGCTCGACTCAGTGCGCGATCGCAATGCGTCCGACCTCTACACCGCGCGGTGGGACGGCAGTCGCAGCATGCGGCTGACCTACTCCCCGGAGGGCGAGGGATCGCCGCGCTTCAGTCCCGACGGGAAGTACATCTCCTTCACGTCATCGCGCGGCGCGCCCACCACCGGGCCCAATGCGGGCGCGCAGGTCTGGGTCCTGGACCGGAGCGGCGGCGAGGCGACGAAGCTGACCGAGGTCCGCGGCGGCGTCAGCGGGTACGAATGGTCCCCCGACAGCAAGCGGCTGGTGCTCTCCATCCAGGACCCGGACCCCGATGCGAACCGCCCGCCTCCCGCCGATTCCAGCCGCCGCCAGCCGAGCCCGATCGTCATCGATCGTTATGCGTTCAAGCAGGACGGGCAGGGGTACCTGGGCAACCGGCGCACGCACCTGTTCCTCTACGACATCGCATCGAAGCGGCTCGAGCCGCTCACGACGGGGAGCTACACCGAGTCCAGCCCCTCGTGGTCGCCCGATGGGCGGTGGATCGCGTTCGTGTCGGAGCGCGCCCCGGACCCGGACAAGGTCAACGACTCCAACATCTACGTCGTGGAGGCGCGCACCGGCGCGCAGCCGCGTCAACTGACGAAGTTCGATGGTCCGGACCAGGGAACCCCGGCCTGGAGCCCCGACGGGAAGCACGTCGCGTACCTGCAGGGGAGCGAGCCAAAGTTGTCCGCGTACAGCCTGGCGAGGCTGGCGATCGTCCCGGTGGAGGGTGGCGAGCCGCGCCTCCTCACGGCGGCGCTGGATCGCGCGGTCAGCGGTCCGCAGTGGTCGGCTGACGGCGGCACGATCGTGGTCCAGGTGCAGGACGACCGCGCCGTGCACCTGGCACGCGTGCGGGTGGCGGATGGCACGCTGACCCGCGTCCTCGAGGGACGGCGCGCGGTCGCCGGCTTCGACATGGCGGCCAACGGGCGGGTGGCCCTCATCGCCGGGACCGCCGCCCAGCCTAACGAAGTCTTTGCCCTCGACAACGCCACGCTTCGCGCCCTGACGACGGAAAACGCGTCATGGCTCGCGGAGGTGCAACTGGGGGCCACCGAGGACTTCTCCGCCCGGGGCAAGGACGGGACCGTGGTGAACGGCCTGATGGTCAAGCCGCCGACCTACCGGGCGGGGACGCGCTACCCGACGCTCCTGCGGATCCACGGCGGCCCGAACTCGCAGGACCAGCACACCTTCAGCTTCGAGCGCGAGTTGTTCGCGGCGAACGGCTACGTGGTGCTGGCGGTGAATTACCGCGGCAGCGCGGGGCGCGGCGCCGAGTACCAGAAGGCGATCTACGCCGACTGGGGAAACAAGGAGGTGCAGGACCTGCTCGCGGCGGTCGACCACGCGATCGAGACGGGTGTGGCCGACTCGACACGGCTCGGCATCGGGGGGTGGAGCTATGGCGGGATCCTCACCGACTACACCATCGCGACCACCACGCGCTTCAAGGCGGCGACGAGCGGCGCCGGCAGTGCGCTGCAGACCACGATGTACGGCACCGACCAGTACATCTACCAGTACGACAACGAGATCGGGCAGCCGTGGCAGAACAAGGAACTGTGGGACAAGCTCTCGTATCCGTTCTGGCAGGCGAACCGGATCAAGACGCCCACGCTGTTCATGGGTGGCGAACGCGACATGAACGTGCCGATCACGGGCAGCGAGCAGATGTACATGGCGCTCCGGAGCCAGGGGATCGACACGCAGCTGATCGTTTACCCCAACCAGAACCACGGCATCGCGCTGCCCTCGTACCAGAAGGACCGGTACGAGCGGTATTTGGCGTGGTATGCGAAGTATCTGAAGGCGACGGCGAGCTGAGAATCATGCTGCGTGCTGATTGCTGCATGCTGGTCCTGCCGCATCTTGCTGGTGCTCGCCCCAGCCCGCAGCGGCAGCAGCAGCCCGCAGCAATCAGCACGCAGCTCCCTACCGCGTAGCAGCCCTCACCGACAGCAGCACCGGCTTCCGGAGCGTCGCCCCGGGCCGGAGCGTCCCCGCGTCGTCGTACTTTTGCCATTGGCTGTTCGCCACGTACACGAACGCGTCGCCGACCATCGCGCCCATCGTCGGCTCGTCAGCCAGGGGGACGTTCCGGTCGAGCACGTCGGCGCGCGTGATGCGCGTCCAGGCGCTGTCGAGCGTGAACCGCATCACGCGCGGAGGCGTGACGCCGTTCTGCACCGCGATCAGCGCGCCATCGTGCCAGGTGAGTCCGTCGCACCCCAGCGAGGTCGATCCGGGGGCATCGGCAAGCCGCGTCACGGTGCCCGAGAAGACATCCACCTTCAGGAGTCCGTGGGAATAGTCCGCCACGAACACCACGCGTGCGCCGGGCGCCGGCGCGACGCCCTGCAATGAGCGAAACAGGTCGTGGCGGTATTCCTGGAGCCTGGTGCTGTCCGCGGCCAGCCGGTACAGCACCGGGTCGCGCGAGTCGCTCATGAACACGTCGCCCAGCGGCCCGATCGCCACGTCGCCTAACGTATGTCCTGCGGCCGAGGGCGGGAGGTCCCACCGCCCGTCGACCTCGCCCTCGGGCAGCCGGATCCTGAGTAACGCCTGGGTCCCCGAGTCGGCGGGTGCGTAGCCGGCCACCTGGGGGATCCCGGCCGTCGTCGCCCACAGGACCCCGCGGGCGGGATCGACCCGCACGCCGAGCATGGCGCCGAGTCCCACGCCGCCACGCGGGAAGATTTCCCGCACGTAATCCCCCCGCGGCGTCAGCTCGGCGATCGTGCGGTGCCGGATGCTGGTCACGTACAGGAACCCCGTCCGCGGGTCGGCATCGAACCCCTCCGGCCAGAACGTCGAGTCGGGCAGGACCGCGATCGGCACGCTGCGGGCGAGGGGCGCGGCCTGCGCCGCGTGGCGGGCCGCGCCCGCGCGAAAGGCCGTGAGCGCGGCATACCGCGCCAGCGCCGGGTCGAGGGTGAGGTCGCGACCCACCCCGAGATCCGCATAACGAGTCAGCGCGTCGAGGAGGGTCGTCGTGTCCGACGCGCGGAGCGCGATCGCCACCCGCGCCCACTGGTAGGCGGGCTGGGTCGGCCAGGCCCGGGCCGCCCTCGCCGCCTCACGCCGCGCCGTCGCCAGGTCGCCGCCCCGGAGCGCGGCGCTGGCCCGCGCGTACGCCGAGCGCGCGGCGCTCGCGGAGTCGACGATTGCGTTTTCGGTCCACGCCGGCGCGCCCTGCCGGGATTCCGAGACGGCGGACATCGCCAAGCCGGCACCGAACGCGAGTACGAGGGGAGCGAGGCGCATCGAGCGGGAAGATAGCATCCCGGGCCGATGGTGAAGGGGCCAGGGGACGGGAGCTGCGTGCTGATTGCTGCCTGCTGCTGCCGGCAGCTGCGGGCTGGGGCTGGGGCTTAGGCCTGGAGCAACCGGCAC
>JAUQWM010000071.1 GCA_030835125.1 Gemmatimonadaceae bacterium
GCCCTTCACATCCACCGTGATCTTGCGCGACAGGTCGCCGCGCGCCACCGCCGTCGCCACCTCGGCGATGTTGCGCACCTGGCTGGTCAGGTTGCCCGCCATCGAGTTGACGTTGTCGGTCAGGTCCTTCCAGGTGCCCGCGACGCCGCGCACGGTCGCCTGCCCGCCCAGCTTGCCCTCGGTGCCCACCTCGCGGGCCACGCGCGTCACCTCGGACGCGAAGGCGTTGAGCTGGTCAACCATCGTGTTGATCGTGTCCTTCAGCTCCCGGATCTCGCCCTTCACGTCCACCGTGACCTTGCGCGACAGGTCACCACGCGCGACGGCCGTCGCCACCTCGGCGATGTTCCGGACCTGGCCCGTGAGGTTGGACGCCATCGAGTTCACGTTGTCGGTCAGGTTCTTCCACGTGCCGGCCACGCCCGGCACCTCGGCCTGCCCGCCGAGCTTGCCGTCGGTGCCCACCTCGCGCGCCACGCGACTGACCTCGGACGCGAAGGCGTTGAGCTGGTCTACCATGGTGTTGATGGTGTCCTTGAGCTCGAGGATCTCGCCCTTCACGTCCACCGTGATCTTGCGCGACAGGTCGCCGCGGGCGACGGCGGTGGTCACGGCGGCGATGTTGCGGACCTGCGCCGTCAGGTTCGAGGCCATCGCGTTCACCGAGTCGGTGAGGTCCTTCCACGTGCCCGCGACGCCCGGCACGACGGCCTGTCCGCCCAGCTTGCCGTCGGTGCCCACTTCGCGCGCCACGCGCGTGACCTCCGAGGCGAACGCGTTGAGCTGGTCCACCATCGTGTTGATGGTGTTCTTGAGCTCGAGGATCTCGCCCTTCACCTCCACCGTGATCTTGCGCGACAGGTCGCCGCGCGCGACGGCGGTGGTCACTTCGGCGATGTTGCGGACCTGCGCGGTGAGGTTGGTGCCCATCGCGTTCACCGAGTCCGTCAGGTCCTTCCACGTGCCGGCGACGCCGGGCACCGTCGCCTGGCCGCCGAGCTTGCCGTCCGTCCCGACCTCCCGTGCCACGCGGCTCACTTCGGACGCGAACGAATTGAGCTGGTCCACCATCGTATTGATGGTGTCCTTGAGCTCGAGGATCTCGCCCTTCACGTCCACGGTGATCTTGCGCGACAGGTCGCCGCGGGCGACGGCGGTGGTCACGGCGGCGATGTTGCGGACCTGCGCCGTCAGGTTCGAGGCCATCGCGTTCACCGAGTCGGTGAGGTCCTTCCACGTGCCCGCGACGCCCGGCACGACCGCCTGTCCGCCCAGCTTGCCCTCGGTGCCCACTTCGCGCGCCACGCGCGTCACCTCGGCGCCGAACGATCGGAGCTGGTCCACCATCGTGTTGATGGCTTCCTTGAGCTGCAGGATCTCGCCCCGCACGTCGACCGTGATCTTCCGCGACAGGTCGCCGTTGGCGACGCCGATCGTGACGTCGGCGATGTTGCGGACCTGGGCCGTGAGGTTGCCGGCCATCTGGTTCACGGAGTCCGTCAGGTCCTTCCACACCCCGGACACCCCGCGCACCTGTGCCTGTCCGCCGAGCTTGCCCTCCGTTCCCACCTCGCGGGCGACGCGCGTGACTTCCGACGTGAAGACCGACAACTGGTCGATCATCGTGTTGACGAGCCGCGCCGAGCGGAGGAACTCGCCCTCGAGCGGGCGGCCGTCCACTTCCAGGGCCATCGACTGACCGAGGTCGCCCTTGGCGACCGCGCCCACGGCTCGCGTGACCTCGGCCGTGGGGAACGCGAAGTCGTCGATGAGGGTGTTGATGGCCGCGACTTCATCTGCCCACCCACCGCTCGCGCCCGGCACCGACATGCGCTGCTTCAGCTTTCCCTCGCGCCCCACCATGTGGGAGACTCGAGCGGTCTCGCGCGACCGCCGTTCCGCGAGCGTGACGATGTCATTGAAGGCGTCGGCGATCTTTCCTTCGAGGCCCGTGAGGTCCTGTGGCAAGCGGACGGAGAAGTTCCCGTCGCGGAAGCCGTACATCGCTGACAGCAGTTGCCTGGAAAAGCCATCGACCGCCATACCGTCGTCAGGCGCTGGCGTGAGTGGCGACAACGCGCGCGCCCCGTCCGCGGACGGAAAGGCGTTCTGGACTTGCTCCATGCAAACCTCTCGGAAATGCGTCGGACTCAGCCGAGACAAAGCGTTCAATAAGAACGGCTTCCGGGTCTGCGGGGGAAATCACCCGTCGGTGGTGCTTTTGCCTACTCCCCAGGGATAGTCCCGCCGGGCTCGCCATGGCAGGGCTCCGGGGCATAGGTTGGGCGCACCAGCGTCGTGGGAGGTCTGGCTGTGTTTGCTTTATTGCTCCGTCCGCCAGGCTCGTCCGGGCGGCCCCAATGGGGTCTGACCCCATTGATCGCGCTTGCCGTCGGGTCGCTGGTGTTCCTTACGCTGGGTGCCCGACACGCGGCGGCGCAGCGCCCGCAGTGCGGCACGCGAAGCACGGCCGCCTGCACGGCACCCGGTCTCACGTTCCAGGCCGTCAGCGCCGGCTTCTCCCACTCCTGCGGCGTCGCCCTCGATGGAGCCGGCTGGTGCTGGGGAGACGGACGCGCAGCCGCGTTAGGCGACGGACAACGGCGGGTCAGCCGGTTGCCGCAGCGGGTCCAGACCACGCTTCCCTTCGTGGAGATCGGCGCTGGTGGCAGCTACAGCTGCGGCCGGACGGTCGACGGCCGCGTGCTCTGCTGGGGGTCGGAACGCGTCGTTCCGGGCTGGCCGGAGGTCGCCACCACCCCTCGCGACGTCGTCCTCCCCGCTCCGGCGACTGCGCTCGTCACCGGTCGCCGCCATGCCTGTGTGCTGGACGCGGAGCGGCGGGCGCTGTGCTGGGGCTGGAACGTGGACGGCGAGACGGGTACGGGCACGGGCGGCCTGTCGACGTCCATGGTCCCGGGCCCGACACCGGTCGATACGGCGGTGCGCTTTTCCGGGTTGTCGGCCGGACTCGGCTTCACCTGCGGGGTCACCGAGTCCGCCGATGTGCTGTGCTGGGGCTCGAACATCGATGGGGTGATCGGCGCCGGCGCGGCTGACAACTGTGGTGAGGTCAACCCGGTCGCCTGCGCCCTCCGGCCCGTGAAGGTCCGGATGCCGGAACGCATCCGGCAAGTCTCCGCTGGTTCCACGCACGCCTGCGTTTTGACCGAGACCGGTCGCGTGTTCTGCTGGGGCGCCAATGGTGCCGGCCAGGTTGGGGCGCACGGCCCGGGCGTCCCCCTCGTCCGCACCCCGGCGGAAGTGAAGATCAGCCGTTCAGGGAAGTTCCTCGAGGTGACCAGCGGCGGCGTTCACTCCTGCGCGCTGACGGAGTCGGGTCGCGTCTACTGCTGGGGAGCCTACGACCACGCCGGATCGGACCTCGCGGACAGCGAGCCGCTGGAACCGGCGCTGGCCGCGGGCGGCACGCTGTTTCGGGCCATCAGCGCCGGACAGATCCACGCCTGCGGCCTGGACAAGCGCGGGAGGGTGTTATGCTGGGGAGACACCATCCTCGGCGCGTTAGGCGTCCGGTAGCCGGCGGTCCCGGCCCGCCTCGCACGCCCGCGTCATGGACGGTGGGCCTTGAAGGTGTAGGTCACGGTCATCGATGCGGTCGGGATGTGCTTGCTGCCGGCCTTGCTGAAGTCCTGATAGACGGCCCGGATGGTGCCGGTCAGGTGGCGTCCGACGGCCGTCCCCTCGATCTCGAACCTCGACGCCAGAACCGGCGTGCCCGGTGTCGGGCCGATCAGGCAGGAATTGATTCGGCCCCTGCCGATGAGCGAGCCATTGGTGGTGGTGCCGGTGAAGTTCAGCACGCCGATGTGGCTGCAGACCGTATCACGCGTCGCCATCAGCAGCGAACTGAAGGTCGTGGGACTGGGCGACACGACGAGCCGGATCCTGCCGCGTTCCGGGTGGCCGGGCGGCTCGTTGTAGTCGAGCCTGCCGGTCGCGGGCGCGGTCTGGATGGCGGCGAAGAACAGGCCCTGCTTGGTCCAGTCGTTGGCGGTCGAGACGTCAACCGGTGACCAGGGGGGGACCGTGCCCTTCAGCTCGTCGAAGATCCAGGTGGTGATGGAGTCCCCCACCTCGACCGAGGTCACCGCGCGCGCGAGCCGCTTCGCCGCGGCGTGGTCCCAGAGTTCCACCGAGACCGTGCGAAGGCCCGACGCGGCGAACGAGTGCTGCACCGTGGAATCATCGAGCACGGTGACCGGGGCCGTGCCGTCGCTGAAGTCCCAGACATAACGAGCGACCGCCGGGCGCACGCCATAGGGACGGGCGACGAACGGCGCCGGGATGCCGGGAGCCACCTTCGCGTCGGCGGGTTCGATGGTGAACGGGACCGACGTCACATCGAGCCATGTCCAGTCAAGGAAGACCCAGATGGCGTCCTCACTGTCGGCCTGCGTGAACAGGCCGATCTTCTGCGCACCGGACGCGAGCGGGAAGGTGGTGCCGTCCGTCGTCTGCCCCGCCGGTTGCCACGAGTCGCCCACGACGTTGCCGCCGGCATCATGCGCGGACAGCCACTCGACCCAGTCGGGGGGCGTGGTTCCCGGCGCCACCGGCATCCCTTGGGTGCACGCACCGCAGATGGAGCGCACGCGCAGCTGGTCCTGTCGCGTCACCAGGCTGCCCGGCAGGTTGGCCCAGGCGTCGTTCAGCAGGTCGTAGTACTCGTAGCGCAGTGCCGGGAACGCCTGGTCGCCGATCGTGCTCGACATGACCTGCGGCCACAGCGCATCGACGGTGCCGAGCGGCACGAGGGTCGTGATGCCGACGCCGCGGATGATGTCATACAGGCTGGTCTGCGCTCCCCTCACGGTTTCCGCCGGGAACGGCGTGTACGTGGTGCCGTCGAAGTCGATGACCCGCGTCTGCCCCGGATAGTTCGGGTCCGCGATGTAGAGGTGATTCGCGTCGGCGCGGAACGCGACGACCGCGTGGCCGCCCGTCTGGTTCTGGAGCGTGATCAACTGCGGTTCGCCGGTGACGATCATGCTGAGCACCGAGGCCGTGAAGTGGAGCTTGTCGCGAGGGACGGAGGTGGCGAAGCCCGTCCCGGTCACGACCAGGAAGGCACGCTCCATCGCGTTCCAGTCGAGCGACTCCTGCACGACGCTGGCGAACCGGTACCCGTCGCGATTGTCGGGGTCGAACCCGGGGATCGTGCTCAGGCGACCATGGAGCGGACCGTCTATCGACTTCCGGCGGAGGTAGTACCAGATGGCCGACAGGCTCTGCCCGGCGCAGTGCCCCCCCTGCGAGATGTACGATCCCCTGTTCTCGAACTCCCAGTCATCGACGCCGGGCCGGAACCCGCTTTCGGCGCCGCTCGCGATGCGAGCCTCGATGGCCTCGAGGGTGAGGAGCTCGAGTGTCTGGCCAGCGAGCGACAATGCCGGAGCTCCCACGCGACGGAACGCAGTCCCCGAGGGGCGCAGCAACATCGCCGGCGATAGATGGCGCGCGACCACCGTGTATTCGGTCGCCGTGCGCGACTGCGCGGGCAGGAGCTCGAGGCGCCCGGTCGTGGGATCGCGCAGGAATGCGGCGACGACCGTACTGAATGGCTTCGTCACCGGCAGGCGGATCGTCAGGAAGCCGTCGGCCGCATGCTCCGGGAATCCCGAGATCCGATAGACCGGGCCAGCGATGGAGACTCCCGCCGGGAGCGTCAGCGTGCGACCCGTGTCGACGTCGATCGTCACGTGCACGCTCGCCGCGAATGCGCTCGAGGGAATGGTCACGCGCATGCCGTCGCCCGGCTTCCCCGGTTGATTGATCTCGACGGAGCCGCCGCCGACCGCGATCGTCGTGTCGGCACCGACGAGCGGCGCGGCCATACCGATGGCCCGGATCGTGACCGGGGCGAGTCCATTCGCGCTCGCCCGGATCGTGTTCTCGCCGGGGACGGCGCCGAGGGTCCACTGACCGGCGCTGGCGACGCCATCCTGGCCCGTCGTGGCCTGCGAAAACTGCAGCGAGCCGCCGCCCGATTCGATCGTGAAGGTGACCACCACGCCAGCCACGCCGGTGTTCGTCGCGCTCACGGCGCGAACGCCGGGAGCCGTCGTCACGGCGAGTCCAGCCGTCGCCTGCTGGTCGTTTCCGCCCGCGACAACGAGGGTGGTGGCCTGCACGGGTGGCGGGGGCGGCGGTGGCGTGACGGGATCGCCCTCCCCGCCGCCGCCGCAGGCCAATAGCGCGCCGACCGAGAGCGTCGCGACAACCGCGCGTCCCGCCGAACCATGGATCCCCAGCATCGTGCCTCCGGCTCCTGTCATGGCCCATGCGGAATGACGGCACGGAGTGGCTCATGACGGTGCAGATCGACCTCGCGCCCGAGCGGTGGTGCCCTATGTTCCCCGGACCCGACCCGTGTCGATCGTCCCGTGTGGCTCCTGCCGATATTCTCCCCGATTGCTCGAGCGGCTGCCCACGTCTACTACCGGGTGCGGTCTGACGGCGCGTCGCTGCCCCGGACGGGACCCCTCCTGCTGGTCGCGAATCACCCGAATTCGCTGATGGATCCGACGCTGGTCGCGGCCGCCGCCAATCGACCGGTCCAGTTCCTGGCCAAGGCGCCGTTGTTCAGCGACGCAAAGATCGGGTGGTTGATCCGGGCTGCGGGCGCCATTCCGGTCTACCGGCGAGCCGACGACCCCGCGCTCATGGATCGGAATGAGGATGCTTTCCGCGCGGTGTTCGGCGTCCTCGCCGACGGTGCCGCGGTCGGGATCTTCCCGGAAGGGATCAGCCACAGCGAACCGTCGCTCGCACCGCTCAAGACCGGTGCCGCCCGCATCGCGCTCGGCGCCGCATCGAGACTCGGCCGCTCGTTCCCGATCGTCCCGGTGGGCCTTTCCTTCCGGGAGAAGGACACCTTCCGCTCCGACGCGCTGGTGGTCCGTGGCGCGCCGTTGTCGTGGGACGACCTCGCACGCCGCGGAGTCGAGGATGCCAGTGCGGTCAAGGACCTCACGTCGCGCATCAACGACGCGCTTCGCGCGGTGACGATCAACCTCGAGTCCTGGGAAGACCGGCCGCTGGTGGAGTGCGCGGTGCGGATCTGGGAGGCGGAGCGCGGCGAGCCGTCGCGACAGGCCGAGCGCGTGTCGCGCCTCGAACTCACGACCCGGTTGCTTGCCGACGTGCGTGCCAGGAAGGACGCCGCGGGACTGGTCCTGGCCGAGGAGGTCCGGCGGCATGACGGGCGGCTTCGCCGGCTGAGGCTCAGGCCTTCCGACCTGCGGGCCGACGTCGGGGCGACGCGCGGCGTGCGATGGGCGGCGCGACGCCTGCATCTCCTGCTCCCGTTCGGAATCCTGCTGGCGACGGCAGGCGCCGCGCTCTTCTGGATCCCGTATCAACTGACCGGGACCATCGTGAACCGGATCCGGCTCGAGGCGGACGTTCGATCCACGTGGAAGCTGCTGATCGGGGCGGTGCTTTATGTCGCGTGGCTGGTGCTGCTGGTCATTGCTGCCGGGTTGGTGTTCGGAGGACTGGTCGCGCTGCTCAGCGCGGTACTGGTTCCAGCCGTAGCCATCAGCGGACTGCTGGTCCGCGAGCAGTGGCGCGCGTCCTGGAGCGATGCCCGCCGGTTCTTCGTGTTGCGCTCCCGGGGGTCCCTGATCCGGAGACTCCGCGAAGAGCAGCGTGCGCTGGCGACCCGGCTTGACCTGCTCCTGTAGCATGTTGATGCAGTCCGATGTCGAGCTGTCCCCCCCCAACGCTTTCGTTGTCCGCCCTCATCGAGCCACGGAAATGAAGAGACTTGCCTTCATCGTCAGCGTGTTCCTCGTCCCGCTCGTGCCGGCGATCGGTCAGGGCCAGGGGCGCATCACCAGCCCTCGCGAGGAGTTCGGGGCCAACTTCGGCGACGACTATTTCCTCGCGAACTACCAGCAGATCGCGTCGTACTGGCGAAAGCTCGACGCCGAGTCGGACCGGATGGTCGTGCAGGAGATCGGGAAGACCGCGGAGGGGCGGCCCCACTTCATGGCGATCGTGACCTCGCCGGAGAACCACCGCACCCTCGAGCGGTATCGCCAGGTGTCGATGCGACTCGGGCTGGCCGAAGGCCTGACGGATGACGGGGCCCGGGCGCTCGCCCGCGACGGCAAGGCGGTCGTGTGGATCGATGGCGGCCTGCATGCGAGCGAGGTGCTCGGTGCCCAGCAGCTCGGCGAGATGGTGTACCAGATGGTGAGCCGCACCGATCCGGAGACGATGCGGATCCTGGACAACGTCATCATCCTCTTTGTCCACGCCAACCCGGACGGCAACGACCTGCTGGCCGACTGGTACATGCGGAAGTCGAACCCGCAGGAACGGAGCACCGGCGGCGCGCCGAAGCTGTACCAGAAGTACATCGGCCACGACAACAACCGCGACTTCTTCATGTCGACGCAGGCCGAGACCGAGAACATCAGCCGCGTGCTGTACCACCAGTGGATGCCGCAGGTGCTGTACAACCACCACCAGAGCGGCCCGGCGGGCACGGTGTTCTGGTCGCCGCCGCTGCGCGACCCGTACAACTTCAACCTCGACCCCATCGTCGTGCTGGGGTACCAGGCGTTAGGCGCGGCCATGCACTCGCGGCTCGCCGCCGAGGGCAAGCCGGGGGCGACCATGCGCTCCGGCGGGCCCTACGACGGGTGGTGGAACGGCGGGATCCGCAACACGGCCTCGTTTCACAACGTGATCGCGCTGCTCACCGAGATGATCGGGAACCCGACGCCGCAACGCATCCCGCTGGTGATGAGCCGGCAACTGCCGTCGGCGGACCTGGCGTATCCCATCGCGCCGCAGGCATGGCACTTCCGCCAGAGCGTGGACTACTCCATCTCGCTCAACCGCGCCGTGCTCAACTACGCCGCCGGGATGCGGGAGGAGCTGCTCTACAACATCTACGCGGCCGGCAAGCGGTCGATCGCGCGCGGCAGCACCGACACGTGGACGACCAACCCGAAGCGGCTGGCGCAGGTGGCGGCGCGGTTCGGCGGGGCCGGACGCGGGGGACGTGGCGGCGGGGCCGTCTCCAATGAGGATGCGGCGTGGGCCGAGCTGCATCGCCCCGAGCTGCGCGACCCGCGCGGCTACATCATCCCGTCGGACCAGCCGGACTTCCCGACGGCGACCAGGTTCATCAACGCACTCCGCGAGGTGAACGTCGCCGTCCAGCGGGCGACCGCGGACTTCACCGTGCAGGGGAAGGCGTATCCGGCGGGGTCGTACGTGGTGATGACGGCCCAGGCATTCCGTCCGCACGTGATCGACATGTTCGAGCCGCAGGTGCACCCGGACGTCTTCCCCATTCCCGGGGGACCGCCGACCCCTCCGTACGACAATGCCGGGTGGACGCTCGCCATGCAGATGGGGGTGCAATACGACCGCATCCTGGACGGCTTCTCGGGGCCGTTCGAACCGGTGACCGACTGGAATGCGCGGCCGATGCCCGGTCGCATAACGAGCCCGAACGGCGCGGCCGGGTTCATCGCCAGCCGGCGCGTGAACGATGCCTTCATCGCGATGAACCGCCTGCTGAAGGCCGGTGAGGAGGTCTACGCACTGGGCTCTCCATTGACGGCGGGCGGCGTCACGCATCCCGCGGGTTCGTGGTACGTGCGCGCACGCGGCGCCGCCACGCGTCGTGGCCTCGACTCGATGGCCACGCAGCTCGGCGTCAGCTTCGCGGGAGTCACGGCGCGCGCGCCGGGCACGGCGACGCGCGTGCGGGCGCCGCGCATCGGGCTGTGGGACCAGTACGGCGGGTCGATGGACGCGGGGTGGGCGCGCTGGATCCTGGAGCAGTACGAGTTCCCGTTCGCGCGGGTCTTCCCGCAGGAACTGGACGCCGGGAACCTGAACGCGAAGTACGACGTGCTGGTCTTCGTCGGCGGCGGGATTCCCGGCGCCGGTGGCGGCGGTGGACGCGGAGGCGCCGCCGGCCCCTCGCCTGACGATGTCCCGGCGGAGTACCGGCCGCACCTGGGACGGGTGACCCGGGAGACGACACTGCCACAACTGCGCGCCTTCATGGACAATGGTGGCACGGTGGTGGCGATCGGCTCGTCGGCCACGAATCTGTCGGCGTTCCTCGAGCTCCCCGTCGAGGATCACCTGGTGGAGAACGGGCAGCCGTTGCCGCAGGCAAAGTTCTACACGCCGGGCTCGGTGCTTTCGGCGCGCTTCGACACCTCGAATCCCATAGCGCTCGGCATGGACGAGCTGACGAACGTCTTCTTCGATGACAGTCCGGTCTTCCGGTTGGGCGCCGCGGCCGGGGCGGCGGGAGTCAGGCGCATCGGCTGGTTCGATTCGAAGACGCCGCTCCGGAGCGGCTGGAGCTGGGGCGAGAGCTACCTGGAGAGCGGCGTGGTGGCGTTCGAGGCGCCGGTGGGGAAAGGTCGGGCCGTGTTCTTCGGCCCCGAGATCCTCAAGCGCGCGCAGCCGCACGGCACGTTCAAGCTGTTCTTCAACAGCATCATCCGGTCGGTGTCGCCCCAGTAGCGCAGCTTGGGGCAGCCGGCGACCGGGAACGGTGGCCCGTGGTCGATGCGGCCTTCCGGGAGGAGGATTCCCGGGGCATGCGCCGCCCCCGGGGCATGCGCCGCCGCTGGCCAGAGTACTGCCTTTCCCCCACCAGCCAACGACGACGCGCTCCCGCGGGCACCGGAGAACCAGCCACCGACGGACACATCGGTGGGCTTCGTGCCTAACGACCCCGCCCGCCCGCGGCCACGGGCTCGACACACCATGGCGCGAACCGCTCGCGGCGTCCAATCGGCGGGGACCCGGCGACTCGCCCGCGGGGCAGGCCGAGGGGCCCCGTCGGTGTGTCACCATCACCCGGAACGCCCGGAATCACGGCGCGGGCGTAAACCCGTGACCGGCCAGGGCGTGTCGGATCATCGACACCCGTCGAACTCGGCCCCACGATGACCGAAACCGTCAGCCTCACCGACCTCCAGCTCGCCATCGTCCGCGTCCTCTGGGAACGCGGCGAATGCACCGTGATCGAGGTCCAGGAAGCCCTCGTGCCGGAGCGAAAGCTCGCGCAAACCACTGTCGCCACGATTCTTACCCGCCTCGAAAAGCGAGGCATCGTGCGGCACCAGGCCCGGGGCAGGATCTTCGTCTACCGCGCCCTCGTCACCGAACCACAGGTGCGGCGATCGATGGTCTCCGAACTCACCGACCTGCTGTTCGACGGCTCGCCGGCAGCGCTCATCAGCCACCTCCTCGCCGAGAAGGAGATCGGCAAGGGAGATCTCGACGAGGTGAAGCGGCTCCTGACGGAGGCGGAACGCGCCTCGAAGGGGGGGCGCGATGCCGCTCATTAGTGAGCTGCTGCCTTTCCTCGGCGCGGCGGTGCGCACGGCGAATGGGCTCGCCGAGTGGCTGATGACGTATGCCATCCACAGCACGCTCGTCATCGGCGGGCTGTTGCTGGTGACCGCGACCGCGCGGGGACGCCGAATCGCCGCCGCGCATGGTTCATGGCTGTGGCGCTTTGCGCTGGTCGGCGCGATCATCTCGGCATCGCTGCAATCCCTCAGGAATTCGTCGCCGCTCGGCGGGACGCTTCGCCTGGACAGCGACACGCCGGCCCGCATGATGGTGCGGGTCGACATGAAGGCGGACCAGGCACTGACCCCGGCGTCGATCACCCCCGGATCGCCAGCGGTCGCGTGGCAGGCGCAGGGGGGACCACGGATGGTGATGGCCTCGTCGATCGAAATTGCCCCGCGCTGGCCAATCCTGGCACTCGGGGCGTGGCTGGTGCTCGCCGCGGGGCTGGTCACCTGGTTCTTTGTCGCCCGCGGGCGCTTCCTGCGATCGATCGGGCCACGCCGGCCCGCCGCCAACCCGCTGGCCGCGAACGCCCTGCGTCACCTGTGCCGCGAATCCGGCTTCTCGCGCCCGGTCACGCTCACGCTGTCCGACCGCCTGACGAGTCCCGTGGCACTGGGCGGGGACGAGATCTGCCTGCCGTCGCGCGCGCTCACCGAGCTCGATCCCATCCGCCTGGAGAGCATCCTGGCGCATGAACTGGCGCACCTGGTGCGGCACGATCCCGCGTGGCTGACGTTCGCCCGGGTCATCGAGGCGATCTTCTTCTTCCAGCCGCTCAACGCGCTGGCCCGGCGTCGCATGCAGGAGTCGGCGGAATTCGCGAGCGATGCC
The DNA here is from genome assembly GCA_030835125.1 of Gemmatimonadaceae bacterium. GTDB lineage: Bacteria > Gemmatimonadota > Gemmatimonadetes > Gemmatimonadales > Gemmatimonadaceae > JABWBJ01. The sequence continues at coordinate 12,208 of JAUQWM010000071.1, forward strand.
TGGGCATCCACCAGGGTCGCGCGCCCACTGGACCTCGCGCACTGCCTGGCGCGCGTGGCCGAGTGGACCATCGCCGCACCGCGCATGCCGGTCCCCGCGATGGCGGAGCGAAGGGGCGCGGTGCTGGTCCGGCGCGTGGAGCGCCTCACCAGGGGCGGGGTCATTCCCGAGACCACGCCAGGTCGCCGCGTGCGCCTGGCCGCGGTCGGGACCCTCGTGGCGCTGGTGTTCCTGGCGCCGCGAGCCGCCGTCGGTGCCGAGCGCGGGCCTGCAGGAGTTCGGGCCGGGCGAGTCCCGGCAGCGGGTGGCGTGGTGATTGTCCGCCGTGCGCATGGCGATTCGGCGGCTTCACGATTCGGCGCGGAGGTGCGCGAGATCCGGCTGACGGTCGACAGCGTTGCGTCGACGGGGTCGGGCCGGCTGCAGGTCGATCGGGACGTTCGAATGACCTTCGTTTCCCGCCCAGATTGAGTGATGCGTTGACATCAGTACTATGATGCGTTAGCATCATGAATGCGCACGACGATCGACATCGAATCCGGCCTGCTCAAGCGTCTGCGCACCGAGGCGCACCGGCGCGGTCTTCCGTTCAAGACCCTGCTCAGCATCGTCATTCGGCGCGGCCTCGAGCAGGCTCCGGTCGCGCTCCCGCCATACGAATGCCCGACGTTCTCCATGGGCACGCCCGCGGCAGGCGTCAACTTCGACAAGGCGCTTGGTGTCTCGTCAGCCCTGGATGACGAGGAAGTCGCTCGTGAGATGTCCCTCCGCAAGTGAGGATCGCGGACCTCAACCTGCTCATCTACGCCGTCAACCGGGATAGCCCTCGGCACCACCGCGCGAAGGCGTGGTTGGAGGAAGTCCTCTCGGGTGAGGAGCCCGTTGGCCTGCCGTGGGTGGTGATTCTCGGGTTCCTGCGGCTCAGCACCCATCCGCGCATCCTGCCCTCACCGCTGACCCCGGAACAGGCGATCCAGGTCGTGGATACGTGGCTGGAGCGTCCGGTGGTCGAGCTGGCGCACCCCGGTCCCGGGCATTGGGGCATCCTCCGCGAGCTGCTGGCGGACGGCGGCACCGCCGGCAACCTAACGACGGACGCTCACCTCGCCGCGCTGGCGATCGAGCTGGGGGCGACGCTGTGCTCCAGTGATTCGGACTTCGGGAGGTATCGGCGTCTCCAATGGGAAAACCCGCTGGAGGGGTAGTGTCGAGGGTGACACCGGGCGCGGCAGCGTGGCAGATTTCAGCCGCACGCCACGACTCCGTTTCTCCCCCAGGCCCATGAACCGTCGCGACTTCTCACTCCGCCTCGCCGGCGCGGTCGGCGCGCTCTCGCTCGGCAATACCCGCCTTGGCGCCTCGGCTCGTGACGGCGCCAGCCGGCAAGGCTCGGCGGCCCTGCGAGTCAACGGCGACCGGATCAACCAGCACCTCGCCGCGCTCTCCGAGTTCGGGAAGAACCCGTACGGCGGCGTGAGTCGCGTGGCCTACAGCGACTTCGACCGGAAGGGTCGCGAGTTCGTCATGGGACTGATGCGCGAGGCCAGCCTCGATGTCAGGATCGATACGGCCGGCAACATCCTCGGATCCCGCCCGGGGTCGAGCGCCGCGCTCAAGCCGATCCTGTTCGGGTCGCACATCGACTCCGTGCCGGACGGCGGCAATTACGACGGCGACGTCGGTGTGCTCAGCGCCATCGAGGTCGCGCGCACCCTGAAGGAGCGCGGCGTCACCACCCGCCACCCGATCGAGGTCGTGATCTTCCAGAACGAGGAAGGCGGCACGATCGGCAGCCGGGGGATGGCCGGTCACCTCGCCGACAAGGACCTCGACCTCGTGGCCAAGAGTGGCAAGTCGCTCCGCGACGGGATCAACTTCCTGGGCGGCGACACCACGAAGCTGGCCGCGGCCGCGCGGAAGAAGGGCGACTATGCCGCGTACGTCGAGCTGCACATCGAGCAGGGCGGCACGCTCGACGCCGAGGGGCTCAACATCGGGGTGGTGGAGGGGATCGTCGGCATCGGCTGGTGGGATGTGATCGTCGACGGGTTCGGCAACCATGCCGGCACCACGCCGATGGACAAGCGCCGCGACGCGCTCCTGGCGGCCGCGAAGTACGTGCAGATGGTGAACCGGGTGGTGACGTCCGAGCCGGGACGGCAGGTCGGGACGGTGGGCCGGATCCAGGCGTCCCCCGGTGCGCCTAACGTGATCCCCGGCCAGGTCCTGGCATCGCTCGAGATCCGCGACCTGGACCAGGCGAAGATCGTGCGCCTGGCCAGGAAGGTCATGGACGAGGCCACGAAGATCGGCGCCGAGAACGGGACGACCTTCACGTTCAAGGAGACCTACCTCAGCACGCCGGCGATGATGGACCACGGGGTGCAGAAGGTGATCGAGTCGAGTGCGAAAGCCCTTGGCATGACGACGAAGCACCTGCCGAGCGGGGCGGGGCATGACGCGCAGTACATGGCGGAGCTGGCGCCCACGGGAATGATCTTCTGTCCCAGCCAGGGCGGCATCAGCCATTCACCGAAGGAATTCACGAAGCCGGGCGATGTTATCAACGGGGCGAATGTACTGCTGCAGACGATTCTCGCACTTGACGCCGCGTAAAGCGCAGAGCGCAAGGCGCAAGGCGCAAAGTCATCGGCGATTTCCCGTCCTGTTCGCGCTGGCGGTCCTGGGTGCAACCACCGTTGGCGCGCAGGCGTCGACGGCGGCCGACCCGCAGCTCGTTCGCGCGACGCCGGCGGGCAACATCGGGCGCACGATGCGCGTGGAGCAGGCCCCCGTGCTGGATGGCCGCGACGGCGACGCGGTGTGGCGCGACGCGCTCACCCTCGACGACTTCCGCCAGGCGGAACCCGCCGAGGCCGGCGAGCCTGCCTTCCCGACGGTGGCGAAGGTCGTGTACGACCAGCGGTACCTGTACGTCTTCGTGCGCGCGCACGACCCGCACCCGGACAGCATCGTCGGACGCCTGAGCCGCCGCGACATCGACACCGATTCCGACCAGGTCGGCCTGGTGATCGATGCCTATCACGACCGGCGCACGGGGGTGATGCTGGCCGTGAACCCGGTGGGAGTACGCTACGACGCCGTGGTCTTCCTGGACAACCAGTCGGATGCGGCATGGGATGGCGTGTGGGACGTCGTCACCCGGGTCGATTCCGCGGGCTGGTCGGCGGAGTTCCGCATCCCCTTCAGCCAGCTCCGCTTCAATGACCAGGCCGAGCACGTGTTCGGGTTCGGTGTCTGGCGGGACATCGCGCGGCGCAGCCAGCGGGACGCCTGGCCGCCGACCTACCGCGTCTCTCGTCAGGCGCTCATGTCGCAGATGGGCACGCTCGAGGGACTCAGTGGCATCCAGCGATCCTCGAAGCTGGAGTTGCTGCCGTTCGTGACGACGCAGAACGTCACCGAGCAGCGCGCCAGCGAGTGGGCCCATCCCCAGAAGGCGGCGATGGGCCTCGACATCAAGTACGGCATCAAGGAGAACCTGACGGTGGATGCCACGATCAACCCGGACTTCGGGCAGGTCGAGGCCGACCCGGCGGTGCTGAACCTGACCGCGTTCGAGGTGCGATTCGACGAGCGGCGGCCGTTCTTCCAGGAAGGCGTCGGCATGTTCCGGTGCCAACCCTGCCAGGGGATCTTCTACCCGCGGCGGATCGGGCGCACGCCGCAACTGCGCGCCGCGGGGGACCCGGCGTTCACCACGATCCTGGGGGCGGGAAAGCTCACCGGGCGATTCGGCGGTGGCCTCAACCTCGGCATCATCGAGGCGGTGACCCAGCGCGAAACCGGGGCGACGGGCAGGACGATCGAGCCGCAGACGAACTACTTCATCGGGCGGCTCTCGCGCGACCTGCGCGGCGGGAGCACGTCGATCGGGCTCGTGACGACGGCCGTCAACCGCTCGCTGGATGACGACACGCGTCCGTTCCTCCGCAGCGGCGCCTACATGGCGGTCCTGGAGGGATATCACCGCTTCGCCGGGGACCGATACGAGTTCAGCGCCTATACCGGTCGCAACCTCGTCACCGGCTCCGAGGAAGCCATCGCCCGGACGCAGCTCAGCTCCGTGCACCTGCACCAGCGGCCCGACGGTGACGCAAGGTTCGACTCGACGCGCACGAGCATGGCGGGTGGTGTGGTGTCGTTCTCGCTGTCAAAGATCAGCGGCATGGTGCGGTACAGTTCGTACGTGCGGATCGCCTCGACGGAGATCGAGCTGAATGACGCCGGCCTGGTCCCGCTCATCAACGATCGGTCGATCCGCAACAACATCTCCCTGCGGTCGCTGAGGCCCGGTTCGTGGTACCGCAGCTCGTTCAGCATGATCGAGACGGAGAACCACTGGACGAGTGGCGGGATGCCGAGCGGCAACCTGGTGCGCGCGCACACGAGCTTCAGCATGCTGAACAACTGGGGGTGGGCGCTCACGTATACGCTGCTCAACCCGACGGCGAACTACTGCACGTCGTGCGCGCGTGGCGGGCCGGCACTGCGCGTGGAGCCGACGCAGGCGTTCCAGGTGAACGTGAATGGCGACAGCCGGCGCATGGTCATCCCGCAGCTCGAGTGGGCGGTGCAGTCCGGCGACGCCGGTCGTTCCTGGGAGCGCCGGGGTTCGGTGGGCTCCGACCTCCGCCTCTCGACCCGCTTCTCGACGTCCCTGAGCGTGGGCGCGACGCGGCGCGTGGACAACCAGCAGTGGATCGGCAACTACGGACACGTGCTCAGCGACACGACGCACTACACGTTCGCGCGCCTGGCGCAGACTACGATGAGCCTGACGGCGCGCGCGTCATTCACCGTGACGCCGATGCTCACGTTCCAGTTCTACGCGCAGCCGTTCATGTCCGCGGGTTCGTTCACCAACTGGCGCGAAATCGCGGCGGCGAGGGCGGGGCAGTATGACGACCGGTTCCAGCCGTACGGGAACGGGGCGACGCCGACCGGCTTCAACGTGAAGCAGTTCAACTCGAACGCGGTGATCCGCTGGGAGTACCGCCCGGGCTCGACCGTCTTCCTGGTCTGGCAGCAAGGCAGGGCGCAGGACAACCTGAACCGCGGGTCATTCGAACTCGAGCGGGACTACCGCGACCTGTTCCGCGCCCATCCGATCAACACCTTCCTGATCAAGGCGACGTATTTCTTCAATCCGTAGATTGAAGGGACGGGCGACGGGCGACGATGTGCCGAGTCACGAATCACGAATCACGAGTCACGGGGTTTCTTCTCCCGCCATGGCGCCGCCAGCTCCAGTTCCGCGGCGAGCCTGAACAACGTCGCCTCATCCGCATAACGACCGGTGAAGTGCACACCGATCGGCAGTCCCTCGGCGTTCCACGACAACGGCACGGACATCGCCGGCTGGCCCGTGGCATTGGCCACCGGGGTGAAGGCCATCCACTCGAAGACGGTCGACGCGGCGCGTTCCAGCGCGTGCATCGCCTTCAGCACGGCCGACGCGCGCAACGCGCCGAGCACCGCCATGGCCGCCTTCTCGCCGGCCGGCGGCTGGAGCGCACCGTGGGGAAACGGCGGCCCGGCCAGGACCGGACACATGTGGACGTCGTACCGCCCGAAGAACTCGCCGATGCGGCGTGACGCGCGCTGCAGGTACCGGACGGCGTTCGAGTAGTCGGGCGCCGAGATCGAGCGACCGATCAGCGCCAGCGCCCAGGTAGCGACTTCGACGTTGGACCGGGAGGCGCGCCGCCCGAGCATCGCCGCGGCGTCGTCGAGTTCCGCGGCGAGTTCACAGGCGACCACGGTCAGGAAGGCCTCGTTGAACGCCTCGCGGTCCAGGGCGGGCGAGTCCTCGACCACGTCATGTCCCAGCGACTCGAGCAGCGTCGCCGCATCCTTCACCGCGCGGACACAGTCGGGGTGCACCGTGTGGCCGAGCATCGACCCGGTCGTGAAGGCGATCCTCAGTCGTCCGGGCGGGGTCTTCACCTCCTCGATGAACGGCCTTGCCGGCGGTGGCGCGAAGTACGGCGCCCCGACATCGGGCCCCGCGAGGGCGTCGAGCATCGCCGCGCTGTCACGCACCGAGCGGGTGATCACGTGCTCGACCACCGCGCCGCGCCACAGCTCGCCCTCCACCGGGCCGGTCGGCGTCCGTCCGCGCGTCGGTTTCAACCCGAACAGTCCGCAGCAGGACGCGGGAATGCGGATGGACCCGCCGCCGTCGCCACCGCCGGCCATGGGAACCATGCCGCTCGCCACCGCCGCCGCCGAGCCGCCTGACGAGCCACCGGTGGTGCGCTCCGGGTTCCACGGGTTGCGACAGGTGCCAAGCAGGTCGGACTCGGTGAACGGCACGAGCCCGAACTCCGGGGTGTTGGTCTTGCCGACGATGACCAGGCCCGCGCGCCGGTACCGCTTCGCTGTCTCGCTGTCCATCGGCGCGACCCATCCCTGGAAGAGCCGGCTGCCGGAGGTCAGCGGTTCGCCCTCGCACCACGTGAGCAGGTCCTTCACCAGGAAGGGAACGCCCCGGAACGGGCCGTCGGGAAGGTCCCCGTCGGCTTCGCGCAGGGCGCGGTCGTACATGCGGTGGACGACGGCGTTCAGCGCCGGGTTGCGCGCCTCGATGCGTGCGATCGATGCCTCGACGGCCTCGCGCGGCGAGACGTCGCCCTGCCGGATGAGCGCGGCCAGGCCGAGCGCATCGAGCGAACCGAATTCGGGAAAGGTGGACACGGCGCGGTGTGATTGAGGGGCCGCGGGGACTGGCCGAATCGTCCGCGACGAGCCAACAATAGAGCATGAATCGACTGCTCACGACAGGCGTGTTCTCCCTGATGATCGCCGTCCATGCCCCGGCCCAGGCGCCGACGTATGACCTGCTGATCGCCGGGGGGATGGTGGTGGATGGCACGGGCAGCCCCGCATTCCGGGCCGACGTGGCGATCGCCGGGGGGCGGATCGCGGCGGTTTCCCGGACGCCCATTCCGGCGTCGGCGGCCCGGCGGCGGATCAACGCATCGGGCCTGATCGTCGCACCGGGCTTCATCGACCTCCACGCCCACCTCGAGCCGATCCTCACCATGCCCGACGCGGAGTCGCACGTCCGGCAGGGCGTGACCCTGGCGTTAGGCGGAGCCGATGGCGGCGGGGCGAGCCCCATGGGGGCGTACCTGGCCCGCGTGGAGCAGGTGAAGCTCGGGATGAACGTGGCCTTCCTCACCGGGCACAACACGATCCGCCGCGCCGTGATGGGCACCGCCAACCGCGCACCGACGCCTGACGAGCTGCAGCGCATGCGGGCGATGGTCGCGCAGGCGATGGGCGAGGGCGCCTTCGGGCTCAGCACGGGACTCCGCTATGTCCCCGGATTCTACTCACACGTCGACGAGGTAGTCGCGCTGTCGCAGATCGCGGCCGACTCGGGCGGGATCTACACCTCGCACCTGCGCGAGGAGGGCGTGCACCTCCTGGAGGGCGTGGCAGAGGCGCTCGAGATCGGGCGGCGGGCGCGGATCCCCGTGGTGCTCACTCACCACAAGGCCGTCGGCCGCCAGATGTGGGGAAAGAGCGTGGTCACGCTCGCCATGGTCGACTCGGCGCGTCGCGCCGGGACCGATGTCATGATCGACCAGTATCCGTACGCGGCAAGCCACACGGGACTCGACATCCTCGTGCCGCCCTGGGCGCTCGCCGGCGGCGACTCGGCGCTGCGGCGTCGCCTCGGCGATCCGGTGCTCAACGACAGCATCGAGGCCGGCATCGTCGACAACCTGCTCAACGATCGGGGCGGCGGCGACCTGAAGCGCGTCCAGTTCTCGCGCGTGGGCTGGGACTCCACGCTCAACGGGAAGACGCTGCACGACCTGCTGGTCCGGCTGAACATCGATCCCACGATCGAGAACGCGCCGCCGGTGATCCTCGACGCCGTGCTCAGGGGCGGCGCGTCAACGATCTACCACGTCCTGGACGAACAGGACGTCAGGCGGATCATGGCGCACCCGCAGACGATGATTGCCAGCGATGGCCGGTTGAACCGGCTCGGCGACGCGGTGCCGCACCCGCGCGCGTACGGCACGTTCCCGCGCGTGCTGGGGAAGTACGTGCGCGAGGACAAGGTGCTGACGCTCGAGCAGGCCGTGCGGAAGATGACGTCGATGCCGGCGACGCGGCTTGGCCTTACCGATCGCGGCTGCCTGCGCGAAGGATGCGCGGCCGACGTGACGATCTTCAGCGCGCAGCAGGTGAGGGACGTCGGCACGTACGCCGACCCGCATCACTATCCCGAGGGCATTCCCTGGGTGATCGTGAACGGCGTGCCGGTGGTGGACAACGGCGCATTCACGACGGCACGGCCGGGGAAGGTGCTCCGGCGAAAATAGAGACGGGAGACGGGAGACTACTCTGGGGCGACCCGCGCGCGCTCCTCAGCGACTGACGTTCGTCGTGTAGGCGATGCCGTCCGGGGTCGGGCCGGCGGGGATGTGGCCGACCACCGTCCGGGTACGCATGTCGATCACGACCACCTGCGATTGCGTGCTCAGCGACTCGAACAGGTAGCGCCCGTCGGGCGTCATGATCACGCCCTGCGGCCCCGCGCCGGCGAGCTTGATGCGCGACAACTCGCGTCGCGACGAGCGGTCGAGGAAGCGAACCTCCTCGTTGCGAAGGTCGGGAAGCACCACCGTCGCAAGGTCCGGCGTGAACAGCACGCGATACGGCCACGACACTCCCTCGGCTGCGGTCGTCACGGTGCCGGTGACAGGGTCTACCACGCTCACCTTGCCCGTCTGGTTGCTGCCGACCCAGACCTCGCGCCCATCCGGCGTCACGTTGATGGCTTCGGGTTGTGCCGGGACGTCGATGCTGCGCAGGTATTCTCCTGTCGTGACGTCGAGTTCGGAGACGGTGTTGCTGCCGATGTCGCCGGTCCAGGCGCGGCGTCCGTCGCGCGTGACGCCTACCATGTGCGACCCGTTGTGGCGCGTGGGAATCGCCTTGCGGATCTCGCCCGATGGAACGGCCACGATGACGACGTTCTGGGTCGCCTCGGAGGTCACGGCCACGAGCGAATCGCCGGGCAGGTAGACGATGCCGTGCGGTCGGCGGTACTGGCCAAGGTCGATCGTGCGCACGACGCGCCGGGCGGGGACGTCGATCACCGTGAGCGAGCTGCCAGGCGCGGGACCCGTCCCATAGTCGGTGACGACCGCGATGCGGCCGTTCGCGGACAGCACGATCTCGTGTGGGCCGTTGCCGGTCGGGAGCGTCGCCAGCGCGCGACCGCTGGCCACGTCGATGATGGTCGCGTTGGCGGTGGACTTGTTGGTGACGATGAGGGTGCCCGTCAGGCCGGCAACCTGCGCTTCAGAAATCGACGCCGCGGCGAGGAAGCCGGCGATGGAGACCAGTCGAGTCGGGCGGGTGATCATGGCTGTGGGAAGAGGGTCGCCGCGGAGTGTGCGAGGCCAGCATGCCTGCGCGCAAGCGTGGCGGGATGGGCCGTGCTGTCCCGGGTGGTGGGGCGTAGATTACCCGACATTCCCGGAGACGCACATGAACCTGCCTGAATTCCGCCTCGCGACCTTCGTCGTCCTGCTCGCGATCCCGGCCGCCGGGAGTGCCCAGGGCCTGACGGCCGCCGAACGGCGCATCGTGGCGAGCGTGGACGCAGGGTCGGCCGCCGGCATTGCCCTGCTCGAGCGCATCGTCAACATCAACAGCGGGACGCACAACTTCCCCGGCGTGCGCGCGGTCGCCGACGCGCTGGCGCCCGGGTTCCAGCGGCTCGGCTTCACGACGCGATGGGCCGACGGCGCGAGCTGGAATCGCGCCGGGCACCTGGTCGCCGAGTGGAAGGGAAACGGCACGGGGCGGAAGCTGCTGCTCATCGGTCATCTCGACACCGTCTTCGAGAAGGATTCGCCGTTCCAGCGTTTCGAGCGCGTGCCGGGCGATTCGGCGCGCGGGCCGGGCATCGCCGACATGAAGGGCGGGAACGTGGTCATGCTCATGGCGCTCGCGGCGTTGAAGGATGCCGGCCTGCTCGACCAGCTCCAGGTCACGGCCGTGTTCACGGGGGACGAGGAAGACAGCGGTCGCCCGATCGAGAAGACACGCCACGACCTCACCGCAGCCGCCGACTGGGCGGACGTCGCGTTAGGCTTCGAGAACGGGCCCGAGGCGCCGCACGTGGCGGTGATCGCGCGCCGCGGCTCGACCACGTGGTGGCTGCGCACGTCGGGGACGCCGTCGCATTCGTCGCAGGTGTTCCGGCCGGAAGTGGGCAGCGGCGCGATCTACGAGATGGCCCGGATCCTCGCCGCGTTCCATGACTCGCTCTCCAACGACCCACCGCTCACGTTCAACCCCGGCGTGATGGTCGGCGGGACGACCGTGTCGTTCGACGCCGTCGAGAACCGCGGCACCGCGTTCGGCAAGACCAACGTGGTGGCCGAAAGCGCGTACGTGGCCGGCGACCTGCGCGCGCTGACGCCGGAGCAACTGGCACGCGCCAAGGCTACGATGCAGCGCCTGGTGGCGCGTCACTATCCGCGCACGAACGCGGTGCTCACGATTGACGACGGGTATCCGCCCTTCGCACCGACCGACGGGAACCGCCGGCTGCTCTCGCTGCTCGACCAGGGCAGCCGCGACGCCGGTCTGCCGGCGGTGGGGCCGGTGGATCCGGCCCGCGCCGGCGCGGCGGATATCTCCTTCGTGGCGGGCCGCGTCGAGGCGGCGCTCGACGGGCTGGGCCTCAAGGGCCGCGCCGACCATACGGTCAACGAGACCGCGGACCTGACCATGCTTGCCGTCCAGGCCAAGCGCGCGGCCATCCTGATGGCGAGGCTGGCCGCGGGGAGGGAGAAGTGAACGGAGATCGTCGCGACTTCGTCGTTGCCGGGACGGGCTCGCTCCTGGCACTGGCCGGAGTCCCGGCCATCGTCAGGCAGCAGGGCGCCGCGGACCTCATCGTACGGGGCGGAACGGTGTTCGACGGCACGGGTGCCGGCGGAGTCGAGGCCGACGTGGCCATCGCCGGCGGGAAGATCGTGCAGGTGGCCCGTCGCATCGCCGGGCGGGGCACCGAGGAGATCGATGCTCGTGGCATGGCGGTCGCGCCGGGATTCGTGGACCTCCACTCGCATGGAGACGGGGGCCTGCAGGATGATCCGCGCGGCGAATCGCTGATCCGGCAGGGCATCACGACAATTGTCGCCGGGCAGGACGGAAGTTCGAGGGGAACCGGCATGGCGGAGGCCGCAGGCCAGAGGCCTGTGGAAGGCGCTCGAGATGTCTCGTTCGCCGGGTTCCTGGAGTCGATCGACGGCCTGGGGCCGGCGGTGAACGTTGCGTCGATGGTAGGGCTCGGCACGGTGCGGGGACGGGTGGTCGGCCCGGATGATCGGCCGGCGACGCCTGACGAGTTGCGCACAATGGTAACGATGGTCGAGGCGGCGCTCGCTCAAGGCGCCTGTGGCGCCTCGTCGGGATTGGAGTACACCCCCGGTGCATTCGCCTCGACCGAGGAACTCATCGCGCTCTGCCGCCCGCTCGCGGCGCGCGGGCTTCCCTATGCCACGCACATGCGCAACGAGGATGACCGCCTGCTCGAGTCGATCGACGAGTCGATCGCGGTGGCGCGGGGCGCGCGGTGTCCCCTGCAGATCTCGCACCTCAAGACCCAGGGGCCGCGCAACTGGTCGAAGCTGGACACGGTCTTCGCGCGGGTCGACGCCGCCGCGCGCGCGGGCCTCGACGTCATGTTCGATCGCTATCCCTACATTGCCTACGCCACCGGACTCACCAACCTGTTCCCGGTCTGGAGCCGCGATGGCGGCACCGACGCCTTCCTTGCCCGCCTCGCCGCACCGGACGCCGCCGCCAGGATCAGGACCGAGACGCTGGCCAAGGTCGAGTTGATCGGTGGATGGGAGAACGTCCATATCTCGTCGGTCCGCGCCCCCGAGGATCGAGCCGCCGAAGGCAAGCGACTCGGCGCCTATGCGAAAAGCATCGGCGCGGATCCCTATGCGCTCACCGTCGACATGCTCAACCGCAATCGCGGCAGCATCGGGATGGTCGGGTTCGCGATGAGTGAGGAGAATCTCGACCGCATCCTCGCGCATCCGCGCGGCATGGTCGCCAGCGATGGGGGTGCGTTCGCCATCGAGGGGCCGACGCGTCGAGGAAGTCCGCATCCGCGCGGCCTGGGCACGTTCCCCCGCGTCCTCGGCCGGTACGTGCGCGAGCGGAAGGCATTGTCGCTGGAGCAGGCCCTCCACAAGATGACCAGCCTGCCGGCGTCGCGGATCCGGCTCCGGGATCGCGGTCGCCTTGCCGCGGGCCTCGCGGCCGACGTCGTGGTCTTCGACCCCGCCACGGTCGCCGACCGGGCGACGTTCGAGGAGCCGTTCCAGTATCCGGTCGGGATGAAGGCGGTCGTGGTCAACGGCGTCGTTGCCCTGCGCGACGATCGGCGCAGCACCACGATGACGGGGCGCGCGGTCCGGCCCGCCGCGTCCGGGTGAGCCAGCGCACCTCGCCCCTCCCTCCGCTGGCGTCGACCGCCTCGATGGCGGCGCGCACGTCGCCGGATGACGGCGGTCGCGGCTCGGCGATCAACGGCGCCGAGCACCCTGCCGCAGGGCGGCGGGGGGGTCGCGACGCGTGACGACGCTCGACGAGCGCGCGCAGTTCATCACCGACTTCGCCAGGCGGCTCCACCTGGCGGGTGTCTCGGCGGCGAGACTCGAGGGCGCGGTGAGGATGACCGCGCATGCGATCGGCGTCGAGTGCGAGATCTGGTCGAGCCCGACCGGCATCCTCCTCTCCATGGCGGAAGCAGGTGACCCGCGCTCGATCCAGCATACGCGTGTCCTTCGCCTCGATCCTGCCGAGCCGAACCTGTCGGACCTGGTGACGCTCGACGCTGTTGCGGAGGATGTCATTGCGCAGCGCGTGGGCATTGGTGAGGCGTCGCGCCGCCTGACCCAGCTCGACCAGCCGCCGGGCCGCGCGCAGTTGGCGTGGACGGTGATGGCTTTCGGCCTGGCGTCCGCGGCGGTGGCGGGCCTGTTACGGACCAGCTGGCTGGACATCGCCGTCGCCGGGGGACTTGGCCTCATCATCGGGAGCATCGCGGTCGAGGCGCGAACGCGCCCGCACCTGTCGGCGGCGTCGGAGGCGATTGCGGCGATCGTGGCCACGGTGCTGGCCGCCGCCTTCGCGCACTTCATCGCGCCGCTTTCGATCCAGACCGTGGTGATTTCCGCGCTGATCGTGCTGATGCCGGGCCTTTCGCTGACGACCGCGGTCGCCGAGCTGGCGTCGAAGCAGCTGGTGACCGGGACGACGCGCTTCGCCGGCGCCATGGTCGTGCTGTTCAAGCTCACGTTCGGCAGCGTGGCGGGTGCCCAGATCGTGAGCGCGCTCGGGTGGGTGCCGCGCACGGCGCAGGCGGTCCAGCTTCCGGCGGCGATCGAGGTGGTCGCCACGCTGGCGGCGGCCTTCTCGTTCGCGATCCTGTTCCGCGCCTCACGGCGCGACGTGCCGCTGGTGGTGGGGAGCGCGGTGCTGGGTTACGTGCTGACCCGCGTCGGGAGCGCCTGGTTCGCGCAGACGGAGGGCGTCGCGTTTGCGGGCGCGGTCTTCTTTTCCAGCCTGGTGATGGCCGCGCTGGCGAATGTCTACGGTCGCGTGGCGGGGCGGCCCGGCACCATCGTGCGCCTGCCGGCGATCATGCTGCTGGTACCCGGGAGCGTGGGCTTCCGCGGCCTCGCCTCGCTGATGGAGCGGGACTACACGTTAGGCCTGGAGACGGGGGTCGCCGTGCTGAGCGCGCTGGTGGCACTGATGGCGGGACTGCTGTTCGGGAGCGTGCTCGTGCCACCGAGAAGGTACTTGTAGAGTGCAGAGCGAGCAGAGTGCAGAGTGCAGAGTGCAGAGTGCAGAGTGCAGAGTGCAGATTGCAGAGGGGCAACGAAGCACTCATGTCGAGGGACGGGCAGAGAACGCGTGACACAACCCCCTCTGCAATCCGCAATCTGCACTCTGCAATCTGCACTCTGCTCGCTCTGCCGCTACAACAACACGTTCACGATCGCGTTCCCGATGCCCACCAGCGCGGCGCCTGAGATCAACCCGGCGCAGATCGATTCGTAGCCGTCGACCCAGATCGCGTGCGCGCGTGAGCCCGGTGCCGGCTTTTTCCGGGCCATCCACCAGAAGATCATGGCGCCGACCCACATCGCGAGGCACGATTCGGGCGGGAGCACCACGCCCAGTCCGATCGACACCGCCGAGAGCGGGAACGCACCCTTCGACCTGATCCGGGCGAGCTCAAAGACGAGCGCGAGGATCGCGGCGACGATCATCGAGATCACGGCTGATGTCGGCAGCTGGCTCAGTCCATTGGTGATCAGGTCTGCCACGCCCTTCCACTGCATCGCCGCCGGCATCGCGAATTGCTCCGACACGATCGTGGTGGTCGAGCGGACCCCATCGGCACCAGGCGGCAGGAAGAGCAGGAAGAAGAGCGGAACCGTGGCGATGGAGCCGGCCAGGATGCCGATGACGTGACCGATCGCCTGCTGCCGCGGCTTGGCGCCGAGCATGTACCCGGGCTTGATGTCCGACAGCAGGTTCGAGGCGTTTGACGAGATCTCCGCCGTCATCGTGGCCGGGATCAGGTTGGTCGCCGGGTTCACCCGATCGATCGCGCCCATCGTGAACTGCGTGATCTTCGACAGCGCGCCGGTTGGCGTCCACGACGTCAGCGCCATCGAGTTCGTCGAGATGATCGTCAGCACGAAGATGAGCGGCAGCGAGACCAGCGCCAGGAACCACGACACGCCGAAGAACACGTGCGTGAGCGCCGCGCCCACCACGCACAGGACCGGCACGCCGATGAACGAGATCCAGAGCGGCAGCTCGATGTGCCGCAGCGGATCCGCGCCCCCGGGCGCCGTCTTCTTCGCCTTCAGTGCCGCGAACGCCTTCGTGATCAGCTCCGGCTTGGCGAAGAGTCCCACCAGCGACCCCACCACCATCATCGTCACGCCCCACCAGAGCGCCCACTGGTTCACGATCTCGGCCCGCGAGATCGCCACCAGCGCACCGTTGGGCGCCGTGTACGAGGCGATGTCCCCCCGCTGGATCATGATCGGCGCCAGCACCGCAAAGTTCACCAGCGCGCCGAGCAGCACGCTCGTCGCCACCTTGATGCCCATCAGGCCACCGATCCCGAGCATCGCGGCATCGAGGGTGAGCCGCAGGCCAAGCTGGCGGATATCCGTCCCCAGGATCCTGGGGATCCAGAGGTTCATCCGGGCGGCGGCATCGTAGTAGTACGTGTCGAAGCGCTCCATCCAGTGCCAGGGCTCCGTCATCCCCGCCCACCGGTCCATGCGCAGGATCCTGAACTGCAGCAGCCGCATCCAGCCGTCGCTGGAGATGAACTGGTAGAATCCCGTGGCGGCCGCCGTGACGCCGAGCAGCCTGGCCTTGAACATCCCCGCCGCGGCCTCGCCCGTGTACAGTGCGTCGAGGACGACGCCGGCGGCGCGTCCCTCCGGGAACGGGAGCTGGTCCTCGTTGATGAAACGACGCTTCATGGGGAACGCGACCAGTACCCCGATGCACGAGATGCACGTGTTCCACAGCATCAGCTGCCACCACGGCACGATGTTCGTGGTGACCATCATGTACGCCGCCATCCCCGACGTGATGGGCGTGACCATGTAGCCGGCCGCCGTGGCGATCGACTGCGTGCAGTTGTTCTCGAGGATGGTGAAATCGTCGATGATCCCCGACTGCGACATGATCCGGAACATCGCGAACGCGAGGATCACCGACGTCAGCCCCACCCCGATGGTGATGCCGGTCTTGCCGGCGATGTACAGCGCCGTGGCCGACAGCACACCGCCCAGCAGGAACCCGGTGATCGCCGCCCGCACGGTGAGCTGCGGCATGTCACCCCGGTACACGTTCTCGAACCACCACTGGTCCTTCTGGAGGCGCGACCAGGAGGCGACCTGTTCCTCGCTCAGCTGCTTGATGGCCATGGTCGGCACCAGAAGGGGGATCCCTGACGAACCCGATGGAGCGCGCCAATCGTCGCTGGCGGACGGGGCCTTCGCAAGCCGGCGCGGGTGACACGATGCCAGATTTCCCGGGACACCGGTCCGATCCCGTGTGCGTCGACCATCACCCCCTCCATCGTGGAACTGGGCATCTATACCTTCGCGGAGAACTCACCCGACCCCGCCACGGGGGCCGTGATCACGGCCGAGCAGCGGCTGCGCAACCTCATGGAAGAGGTCGAACTGGCGGACCAGGTGGGGCTGGACGTGTTCGGTGTCGGGGAGCACCACCGGCCCGACTTCGTCGTCTCCACGCCGGCGGTGGTCCTCGCCGCCGCCGCCATGCGGACGCGGCGCATCCGCCTGACGAGTGCCGTGAGCGTGCTGAGCTCCGACGACCCCGTGCGGGTCTTCCAGGAATTCGCGACCCTGGACCTGCTCTCGGGCGGGCGGGCCGAGATCATGGCCGGGCGCGGCTCGTTCGTCGAGTCGTATCCGCTGTTCGGCTACGCCCTCGACGACTACGACGCGCTGTTCGCCGAGAAACTGGACCTGCTGCTCGCGCTCCGGACGTCGACCCACGTGACCTGGCGCGGACGACACCGCGCGCCGATCGACAACCGCGGCGTGTATCCCCGTCCGGTGCAGGACCCGTTGCCGGTCTGGATCGCCGTGGGCGGCACGCCGGCCTCGGTCGTCCGCGCCGGCACGCTCGGCCTCCCGCTGGCCGTGGCGATCATCGGCGGGACGCCGGTGCACTTCCGGGACCTGGTGGCGCTGTACCGCGACGCCGGCCGGGACGCCGGACATGGCCCGGACGTCCTGAAGGTGAGCATCAACTCGCACGGCTTCATCGCCGACACGTCTCGTCAGGCAGGCGACGATGCGTGGCCGCCGTACCTGGACACGATGGGGCGCATCGGGCGCGAGCGCGGATGGCCGCCTCCGTCGCGCGACCGGTACGAGGCGGAGCGATCCCCGCGGGGTGCGCTGCTCGTCGGCGACCCCCAGGAAGTGGTGGACAAGATCCTGTGGGAGCACGAGCTGTTCCGCCTCGATCGCTTCCTCATCCAGTTCAGCGTCGGGTCGATGCCGCACGCGAAAATGATGCGGTGCATCGAGCTGTTCGGGACCGCCGTGGCGCCGGCGGTGCGCAAGGCGCTCGACCCGGGATCGGGAACCGGCTGAGCGCGCCGCGTGCCAGAATGGTGCCTTGCGGTGCCGGCCGCGAGGTTCATCTTCGTGCAGTCGGAGTCACCTGAACCCCGAGCTGTCGCGCGGAGAGGTCATGCGAGCCCGCTTCGTCCTGCCCACATCCAGCCTCCTGCTGGTCGCCGCCGCTGCGGCCGGCGCCCAGGATCCCAAGCCGCGCCCGATGCCGCGCGGAGTCGTGCTGCAGGCGAGCACCGAGCGGTATCCCGTCGGCGGTTCCACGGTCGAGGAGATCACGGCTGCGCTGCGCGGCGCCCTCGGCGCGGAAGGCGGATTCATCGGCCATTACGCCGTGGGTTGGCGGTATTCGTACCGGATGGGCGACGGGGTCAGCTCCAAGTCGGGTTGCCGCCTTGCCAACGTCCGCGTGGACATGCAGACGCGAGTCCGCGTGCCCGACTGGAAGGCATCGGCCGATGCGCCGCCGGAGGTGGCCGCCGCCTGGGAGGCGTTCACGACGTCGCTCGAGAACCACATCCGTGAGCACGAGAACATCGCCATCCGCACCGCCGGCGACTTCGTGCAGAAGCTGGAGCGGATGACCGACATGTCGTGCCGGCAGCTCTCGTCCGACGTGCAACGCGAGGCGCGGTCCAACACCGATCGGCTGCAGGAACGGCAGCGGAAGCTCGACCTCGACACGCGCGAGGGTTCGCAGGCCGGGGCCCGCTGGCCGCCGGTGCCGCCGGCGCCCTGACGCGCGTCAGTCGCGCAGGAGGATGTCGGGGCTGACGTCGCTTACCGAGGTGAGGCCGGTGAGCGCGAGCGTCACCGAAAGCTCGCGCTGGAGCTGCGACAGGATGTGCCGCACCCCGGCCTCGCCACGCGCCGCGAGCGCGTAGACCCACGCCCGCCCGATCATCACCGAGCGTGCGCCCAGCGCCAGGGCCTTCACGATGTCCTGGCCGGTGTGCACGCCGCCATCCATGAAGATGTCGATGCGGCCGCGGACCGCGTCGACGATCCGGGGCAGGGCCGAGATGGACGAGGGCGCGGAGTCGAGCTGGCGGCCACCATGGTTCGAGACCACGATGCCCTGGGCGCCGGCGTCGGCCGCCGCCACGGCGTCCCCGGCCTCGAGCACGCCCTTGATGATCAGCGTTCCCGGCCACTCCGCGCGCAGCCACTCGATGTCCCTCCAGGTCACCGAGGGATCGAACTGCGCGTCGATCCAGGCGCGGAACTGCTGGATGTTGGCGGCGCCCGCCACGAGGGAGGCGAGGTTGCCGAAGACAAGCGGTCGGCCACCTAACGCGACGTCCGCCAGCCATCGCGGGTGCGCGGCGAAGTTGAGCGCGCTGCGCAGCCGTGCCCCCAGCGACAGGCCGCCGCCCATGCCGTTGCGGGTGTCGCGGTAGCGCGAACCCACGACCGCCAGGTCGACGGTGAACACCAGGGTCCCCACGCCGACGGCGCGGGCCCGCTGCAGCAGGGCCCGCACGTGGCCCCGGTCGCGCATCATGTACAGCTGGAACCAGAAGTCGGCGTTCGTCGCCGCCCGCACTTCCTCGAGGGAGCAGAGGCCGACGGTCGAGAGGCAGAACGGCACGCCGGCGGCGGCGGCGGCGCGCGCGGCCTGGACCTCACCGCGCCGCCGCATCAGTCCCGCCAGGCCCACCGGCGCCAGCACGAGGGGCATCGACGCGTGCTGCCCGCAGAGGTCGATGCTGGTGTCGACCGTCGAGACGTCGCGCAGCACGCGCTGCCGGAGGTGAAACGTCGCGAAGTCGGCTCGATTGGCGGCCAGCGTCCGTTCGTCGACCGCACCGCCGTCGATGTAGTCGAAGAGCTGTCGGGGCAGGCGCGCTTCGGCGAGCCGGCGGTAGTCGGCGACCGTCGCCGGGGCGAGTCGGAGGGTGCCCATGGTGTCCGGGAGGGTGGAGGTCGGGATCGCAGCCATACTACGCCGGCGCCCCCCGCCCGTCCACGCGTCAGGGCGTCGCCGGTCTCCGGGCCAGCTGCCCCCGCCAGGCGCGTCCCAGCAGGAGCGCCGCCAGCAGGGCCAGCGCACCTAACGACACCAGGAGCCCCAGCCGTCGCGAGACGAAGCCGACTCCGAGGAGCATGGTGCCGATGGCGTAGGGCAGCTCGGCGATGGCCAGCGCCAGCAGGTACCGCCCGAGGGGATAGTGGATGAGTCCGAGCACGTAGCCGGGGATCTCCGACGGCAGGGCGAGCTGGAAGAGGACGATCGACCCGAACGAGGTGTGGAGCCGCACCTGTCGCTCGTAGGACGCGAAGGACTTGCCCGGGGCTGCCCAGCGCAGGGCGCGTCGCCCGAAGTGGTACGCCACCGCGTACGACAGCAGGCCGCCGAGCATCCAGCCGGTCCAGAGGAGGGCGACCGATGCCAGCGGCCCCCAGGCGTAGACGGCGGGAGGAACCAGCACCGCGCTCGAGAAAAAGGCGAGCATGGCCGACAGCGCCGAGAGGACCACGAAGAGCAGGGGTCCCGCCACGTGATGCTCCTGCATGATCGCTTTCGTTGCCTCGAAGACCCGGATCGCGGTCTGGTGCACCGGGTCCGACCACGCGAGGACCACAAGCCCGGCCACCAGCACCACCAGGAAGATGGCGCGCAGGCGATGGACCGGTGGGCGATCGTCGAGGGTCGTCATGAGGACGCCTCACGTTATCGCCCGCGGACCGCGCCGCCAGTGGGCCGCGGTGAGGCACGTGTCTGGCGCCGGGCAGGTGCGCAGCGGTATCGTCCCGCCCGACACCGATGATCCAGGTCACGAGGACTTACGCGGCTGTGCCGACCGACGATTGGTCGGCCGGCGTGCATCGCGTCCTGAAGGACGCCGGCGTACGAATGGTGGGCGTCGTCCCCGACGCCGGCCTGGCCCGCCTGATCACGTTCTGCGAAGCGGACCGGTCCATGCGCCTCGTCAGGCTCACGACCGAGGAGGAAGGCGTCGGCCTGCTGGCCGGCGCCTGGCTGGGGAACCAGCGAGGCGTGCTGCTGATGCAGAGCAGCGGCACCGGCAATTGCGTCAACATGCTGTCGATCGCCACGGCGTGCCGCTTCCCGGTGGTCATGCTGGTCACGATGCGCGGCGAACCGGGCGAGTCCAACCCCGCCCAGGTGCCGATGGGGAGCGCGACCCAGGCGGTGCTCGAGGCGATGGGAGTGCGCGTATCCCGGGCGTCGTCGGCGGCGGCGGTCCCCACGCTGGTGGCCGCCGCGCTGGATCGCGCCTACGACACCGAGTCGCCCGAAGCGGTGCTCGTCGCGCAGCACGTGCTCGGGTTCAAGGCGTTCAAGTGAGCCGCGGAACGCTCGACCGGCGCGCGGTCGTGGGTCGCCTGCTGGCCGGGCGCGGCGACCTGCTGGTGGTGGCCGGACTCGGGGCGCCCGCGTGGGACATCACTGCCGCGGGCGACCACCCGCTGTCCTTTCCCCTGTGGGGCGGAATGGGCGGCGCCGCGATGATGGGACTGGGCCTGGCGCTTGCGCAGCCGCGCCGACGGGTGCTGGTCGTCACCGGCGACGGCGAGATGCTCATGGGCCTTGGCTCCCTGGCGACGATCGCGGTCCAGCGGCCTCGCAACCTGTCGATCGTGGTCCTCGACAACGAACGCTACGGCGAGACGGGCATGCAGCGGACCCACACCGCCCATGGGGTCGACCTGGCCGGGATCGCCAGGGCCGCCGGGTTCCCCCGCGCCCTGAGGATCGCCACCATGACCGGGGTCTCGCGACTGACGCGGCTCGTGCACGACGGCACGGGGCCGGTCTTCGCCCAGGTGAAGGTGTCACCGGCCAGGGCGCCGCTCGTGCTTCCCCCGAAGGACGGGGAACGCCTGAAGCAGCGCTTCCGCGACGCCCTGCGCGCCGGCCGCGGACCTAACGCGGCCAGCCGTCCTGCGGCAGGCCCGTCGTGATCCGCAGCGCGTTCTGGTAGTAGACCTTCTTCAGCACGCTGTCGGGCAGGTCGATGCCATACAGCTTCCAGAACGCGTGGTAGTCGCGGTAGTAGTCGAAGTAGTCGTCCCGGGTCTCGAAGACCCGCCAGTAGTACGGGTACTCCCCGGGCTGGAACGAGTCCTTCCCGAACAGGATCCGGTCCTGGTACCTGATGAAGAAGTCGTGCGCGGCCCGGGGCTGCCGTCCGATGTCGTACAGCACGGCGCCCACCTCGGTGTAGACGTTAGGCAGGTCCAGGACCCGGCCCAGCGTCGCCAGGTCGTTCGCCTGCCAGCCCATGTGTGCGGTGACGAACGTCGTCTTCGGGTGGCGGCGGAACAGGTTGTCCCGCTCGGCCATCAGCGAGTCGAACGCCGGGTACCGGTCGGCCGGGTAGCGGCGCCCCGGGAAGAGCGAGAGTTCCAGCCAGCGCTCGTTCGCCAGGTCGATCGGCTTGAAGAACTCGGCCGGGTCCGCGGTGTGGATGAAGACCGGCACGCCCAGCCGGGCGCAGGCTTCCCAGATCGGGTCGAGCTCCGGATCGTCCAGCCGGAGGCGCGTGCCGTCCGCCTTGCGCGTGGACAGCCCGAATCCCTTGCCCACCTCCCCCACGCCCACCGCGCCCGCCTTCACGTCGGCCTCGAGGCGTGACACGGCACGCTCGGCCCATCCCGGTCCCACATTCTGCAGGTCGAGCCCGGTGAAGATCGCGACGCGGTCCTTCAGCCCCGGGTGCGCCTTCACCGCCGCCAGCGTCCGTGTCAGGCGCTCGCCACTCATGTTCTCGGCCGCGATCATCAACCGGAGGTTGAGGCTGTCCATCGCGGCCTGCAGGCTCGCGAGTCCCTCGGGGGAACCGAGCAAGCCACCCGGGTGACCATGGAAGTCGATGGCCGGGTACTTCGCGCGCGGAACCGTGTGCTCCACCGAGACCAGCGTCGAGCGGGGACGGTAGTCGAGGATGCTCGGCGGTGGCGACTGCGGCGCCATGCACCGGAGCGGCCGGATTTCCGTCATCCCCGGGGGGCATTCCGCGCCCGGCGCGATCGACGTCTCGGGACCGCCCTGGCGACCGCCAGGTTGCTGTGATGAAGCCGCGGTGCCCAGGGTGAACAGGGCGCCAAGGCTGACGCTGACGAACGAAAGCCGCATGTGGACTCCGGAAACGCGGATCAGCAATCTGGACGGCGGGATGTGGTGACGGAACCGTCCCCGACGCGCGAGGTCAGGGGATGCGCCGGCAGTACGCGCCTCCCGTGCACGATTCGGGGACGTACGTCTCACTTTCAACGAGCCAGGCGCCATTGGTGAGCCGCCACTTGGCGAAGTACCTGCCGGCGATCGTGATCCTGCCGTCGGCGTCGGTCCACGAACCGGTCCAGCGTCCCAGCTCGGACGCCATCCCCCAGGGATCGTAGAGACGGACTTCGTCCGGGAGCCGCTCGTACCTCACGTCGGGGCGCGAGCGAAACTGGTCAGCGAAGAGTCGGACGTTCTCCGCACGACCGATCGCATGAACCGAGTTCGACGTGACCACGATGACGCCCGGAGCCAGGATCGCGGCGACGCCGGACGTGTCGTGTCGCGCGATAGATGCGTTTGACGATGCGCGCAGTCGACGAATCGTGGCTTCAGCACTCCCGGACTGCGCGCCGGCGATCGCAGGAACCAGCAGGGCCGCGCCGTCAACGATGACCAGGGCGAGCAGCGCGGCCGTGGAGATCGAGTGCCTTCCCGGTCGTGAGATCCGCGTCACTCAGAAGACCAGCCCGAAGGTGAGCGGAATGAACTGTGCCTTGCTGAACCCGAACTTCCCCTGGTCGTAGGAGGCCGAGCCGATCCGTGCTTCGAGGAAACCGCGCACGGCACCGAGCCCGAAGCGGAGGCCGGCACCCGCCTCGAAAGTCAGCTTGCTCTGTGAGATATCGCTGGTGCCCGTTCCCGGGGTAGACAGCGAGAGAAGACCCCCGCCGGCCAACACGTACAGTCCACCGCCAAGCGGCAACTCGATGTTCCCCATGGCCGCCATCATTTGCGTCACGTCGCCGTCGACCGTGCCGCCCCCGGCGGTCTCCTTGAGCTTGAACTGCGTCAGCGAGAACTCCGGGCGCAACGCGATGGGGAAGCCCGGCAGGTTGAGGATGAGCGATGCGTCGTAGTGGAACCCGGCGTCATGGAAATCGCCGAGGTCACCGGCCGGCAGGGTCATGCCACCGCTGATCACGAGCTGGATCAGACGGGGGCTGCCCGCTCCGCCGGGGAACTGGGCCTGACCGGCGGTCGCCGTGCCGGTAATGGCGATCAGGGCGAGGGCGGCAACGCGTGCTGGGGTCATGTGGACTCCGAGGACGGGGACTTCAGGGACTGCGTGCGGGGAATGTGCGGGTGGCTTGCCGATCGCGACAGGTGGGCGCCTCCACGCCTCGACACCCTTCACCGCTGCCGGACACGCCCGTAGTCATTCACAACCGTTCGTGAACGGACAAACCAGGGGTGACCATGTACGGACTGATCGGGAAGATGAGCGCGACCAAAGGACAGCGCGATGCGCTGTGCGCGATCCTCCTCGAGGGGACCGGATCGATGCCGGGGTGCCTCTCGTACGTGATTGCGCTCGACCCGGTCGACGAGGATGGACTCTGGATCACGGAGGTCTGGGACAGCAGGGAAACCCATGCGGCGTCGCTCACCCTGCCCGCCGTGAAGGCGGCGATCGCGAAGGGAAGGCCGCTGATCGCGGGCTTCAGCAACCGGGTCGAGACCACGCCCGTCGGCGGGTACGGCCTGACGCGACACGGGACGGACTGACGGGCCTCGCTGCCGGCACGTGGCGCGCGCCTTGCCCGCCGCCGTGCCACCGGCGATGCTGCACGACTCATGGCTTCCATCCCAAGCGGCCGTTTTGACCGGTCCATCGTCGATGGGCCCGTCGCACCAGCCGTCTGGCGGCTGGCGTGGCCGACGATGCTGCAGAACGCCTTTGGCGGGCTGCAGGGGATCGTCGATCACGTCATGGTCGGCAACTTCGTGGGGACCGCCGGGAACGCGGCCATCGGTGTGTCGTGGCAGATCTTCCTGGTCGTGATGGTGTTCGTGAGCTCGCTGTTCACGGGGATGGCGGTGCTGGTGGCGCGCTTTGCGGGCGCCGACGAGCCCGAGAAGGTGAATCGCGCCGTGGCGCAGGCGATGATCACGGCGGCCGTGCTCTCGGTCGCGGTGCTGGCGCCGATCGGCTGGTTCGTGGCGCCGTCCCTCCTGGAGTTCGTCAACGCGGAGCCCGCCGTGCGCGCCGAAGCGCTCCCGTTCCTGCGGCTGATGTTCGTTGCCAGCGTGGGCATGATGATGTTCTTCATGCTGGGCGGAGCGCTGCGCGCGGCGGGCGATGCGCGGACGCCGTTGCGGCTGGGCGTGGCGATGACGCTGCTCAACATCGGGCTCAACCTCGTGCTGATCCCCGGCCTGGGTCCGGTCCCGCGTCTGGGTACCATGGGAGCGGCGATCGGCACGAACCTGGCCGGCACGCTCGTCAGTGGGTACGCCGTCTACAAGCTGGTGAAGGGCAACTGGGTCATCCAGCTGAACGACACCGGCTGGCGTCCCGACTGGAGCATCATAAGGGCGCTCTTCCGGTTCGGCCTGCCGACGGGGGTGCAGGCGGTCGCCATGAACATTGCCGGGGTGCTCCTCATCCGGTTCATCGGATCGCTGCAGGAAAGCGCGGCGGCGCAGGGCGCGTACGCCGTCGCGTACACCGAGCTGTTCTCGCTCATCACCTGGACGTCCGTGGGACTGATGGGGGCCTCCGCGGCGTACGCCGGCCAGAACCTCGGCGCCGGCTATCCGAATCGCGCCGTCGAAGGCGTGAAGGTCGCTTCCCGGATCGCCCTCGTGGTCTCGGCGGCGGTCGCGATCCTCTTCCTGTCCATTCCGCGACTGTTGCTGGCCGGTTTCGGCATGAGTGCGGTGGAGGACCCGGCGGCGGTGGAGATCGGCGTGCAACTCATGCGGTTCCTGGCGGTGTCCGGGTTCTTCATTTCGGTGGCGCTGGTGCACACCGGGGGCCTCCAGGGCACGGGTGACACGCGCGGACCCCTCTACATCTCGATCGTGTCGCAGATCGTGATCCCGCTGGGGATCTGCACGTACCTGCAGTCAACGCGCGGCCTGCAGCCGTCGGACATCTGGTCGGCGATCCTGCTGGGACATGCGACGCGATGCCTGCTGAGCATCGTCCGGTTCCGGCAGGGGAAATGGCGGGACATTCGCGTCGAGATCGAGCCCGCCCGGACCTGAGCACAGGGCCACGGCGCGGTCCGATCCGGAGGGATCAGGATTCCACACCGTTCTGGTAGGGAGATCCTCGCCTGACCTGGTGGTGCAACACACGTACGATTCACCAGGGATCACGAGGGGGTATCTCATGCGCGCACGCGGAATCTCAATCGCCATCGTCGGGACTCTTCTTCTCGGCGAAGGCTGGAAGCAAGGCATGCAACACCAGGACACCAGGGAGGCAATCCCGCTCACGGCGATGCAGCGTGACATGCTGCTTGGTGAGATGCGTGGCCTGCTGAAGGGCGTCAACGGGATCCTCCACGGGGTGGCGAGCCACGACACCGCCGCGATGCGCGCCGCGGCCGCCAGTGCGGGGATGACCGCGATGATGCGTGGTGAAGGCATGGGCCGCATGGGGGCTGGCCGTGGGACGGGCGCGATGCCGGGGCGGGCGATGGGCGGGCAGGGTCACGGCATGGGCCAGGCGATGCCGGAAGCGTTCCGCACGCTGATGCATGCGACGCGCGCCGGCTTCGACAGCCTCGCCGCCGGCATCGCCGCGGGAGCGGGGAGCGAAGCGGTGGTCGCGCGCCTCGCGGCGCTCACGAACAACTGCGTGAGCTGTCACGCAACGTACCGCCTGACGGTCAGTCCGTAGGGGACCGCCAGCGGGGCGCCGGCGGGTGCCGGGAACCGTTGCTGGCGGGGGCGCTCGATCCTAACGTTCCAGGCGCGCGCGGCGCGAGCGACGCCGCCCATTCCCGTTCGCCATTGCCCCCATGCTGATGAAGGCCGTGACCACGCTGGTGCTTGCCATCCTCGTGTCTTCCGCGCGCGAAACGCCCATGGAGCGCGCGGAGGTCCGGCTGAACAACAACCGCTTCCTGCCCGCCCTCGTGACGGCGCGCGCCGGTGACACCCTCGCCTTCATCAACGGACGCGGCGGTCCGCACAACGTGCAGTTCGCCGACGACTCGCTCAGCGACGCCGCCCACCGGCTGATCGATGCGGCCATGCCGGAACGCCCGAAGGTCGCGTGGTCGCGGGACGTGCCCCTCGCCGGTCCGCTGCTCGTCCTCGAGGGGGACACCTACAAGGTCGCCGTTCCGGACCTGCCGCCCGGGCGGTACCGCTTCTTCTGCACGCCGCACGTGGGGGGCGG
The DNA here is from genome assembly GCA_030835125.1 of Gemmatimonadaceae bacterium. Taxonomy (GTDB): domain Bacteria; phylum Gemmatimonadota; class Gemmatimonadetes; order Gemmatimonadales; family Gemmatimonadaceae; genus JABWBJ01. The sequence continues at coordinate 38,837 of JAUQWM010000071.1, forward strand.
GATGCGTGGCGAACTGGTCGTGGTGCGGTAGGCCACTCGTCAGGCAGTGCCCTTGAGGTAGCGCACCGCCGCCTCCGTTCGTGACCGCACCTGCAGCTTCTCGTAGATGTGGCGGATGTGCGTGCGCACGGTGTCGAGGCTGATCGAGAGCCGCTCGGCGATCTCCCGGTAGCGATATCCCTGCGCCAGCAGGCCCAGGATCTCGTTCTCGCGCGCGGTGAGCGGCTCCCCCTGCGATGGCGCGCGATCGGAGCCGCCATGGAAGGTCTCGACGACCCGCCGCGCGATGCCGCTCGACATCGGGGAGCCGCCGGCGTGCAGGCTCTCGATGGAGCGCACCAGCTCCGCCGGTGGGGTCTTCTTGAGGACGTACCCGGTCGCCCCGGCCTGCAGCGAGCGGAAGATCCGGTCATCGTCCTCGTAGACGGTCAGCATCATGACCTGCACGGCGGGCCATTGCCGCTTGATCTCGCGCGCGGCATCGATGCCGGAGATCCCCGGCAGTTCGATGTCCATCAGCACGACATCCGCCGCCATGCCCTGCAGCACCTCGATGGCGCGCTCGGCGCTCTCGTACGCGCCGACGCACGCGAAGCCGGCCGACCCGCCGACCAGGGACGCCAGGCCGAAGCGGACATCCGCACGATCCTCCACGATGGCGACCCGGATCACGCGGGTGATCTCGTCAGGCATGGACATGGACAGCCGCCTGCGGCAGGGGCAAACTGCACTCGACGGTCGTCCCCTGTCCCGGCGACGAGCGAACGACCAGTTCCCCGCCAGCGGCGGCCGCCCGCTGGCGCATGTTGTCGAGGCCATCCTCCCCGTGCGCCCGGCCCACCACGGCTGATGGATCGAACCCGACCCCGTCATCGGCGATGACCAGGGACAGCTGTCCGCCCTCCAGCAGCAGGTTCACCTTCACGCTCCGGGGCCGGCCGTGGCGCACCGCGTTGGCGAGTGCCTCCTTCAGGATCAGGAACACCGTCCGGCGGAAGTCGGCGGTGAAGCGACCAGGTCCCGGCGACGCCGGGAAGGCCAGGATTGCGCGCGGGCCGGCGCTCTCGAGGTAGTCGGCGGCGTATTCGCGCAGGTAGGCCACGAAGCGGTCACCGGCATCGTTTCGCGGATCGATCGCCCAGACGATCTCGCCGATGGAGTCGATGGTGGCGCGCGACTTCTCCCCGATGCGCTGCAGGTGGGCGTTGCCCGCGGTGCCGGAGCCGGTGCGCAACGCCACCTCGCTCAGGATCGCGATCTCGGTGAGGCTCGCCCCCACTTCGTCATGCATGTCGCGCGAGATCCGGCTGCGCTCGGTCTCGAGCGCCCGCGCCGATTCGGAGCGTTGCAGCGCCAGCCGGAACCGGTTGCGTGAGGCATACCACGTGGCGGCGATGACCATGGCGACGGACGCGGCGACGAGGAAGGCCCGGAACCACCACGTCTGCCAGAAGAAGGGCTCGACGATCACCACGAGGGACGCCGGCTGTTCATTCCACAGGCCGTCATCGTTCGACCCGCGGACGCGGAACTCGTACCGCCCTGGCGGGACGTTCGTGTAGGTCGCGGTGCGCGACACCCCGAGGGACTTCCAGTCCTGGTCGAAGTCCACGAGTTGCACGGCGTACTGGTTCCGGTGCGGGTTGATGTAGTTGAGGGCCGCAAACCCGACCGTGAAGGTGTACTCGTCGGCCGCGACCCGCACAGGGGCATCGCCGAGATGATGTGTCACACGCGTCCCGCGCTGCGTCGACCGTTCCAGGGTGGTGAAGACCACCGGGGGTCGGTAGGTATTCAGTTCGACCGAGTCGGGATGGAACCAGGTCACGCCGCGGTCCCCACCGAAGTACATCGTCCCGTCGCGCGCGCGCAGCGAGGCGTTGCGGTTGAACTCGACGTTGCCGATTCCGGTGGTGTGATCGTAGACCCGCACGTCGTTCGAGGCCGCCTTCGGGTCGATCGACACGAGTCCGCGATTCGTCGACAGCCAGAGGTGACCGCGTGCGTCCTCGAGGATGCCGAACACCGCGTTTCCCGGCATTCCGTTGGCTGCCGTGTACCGACCCCTCAGGTGCCCGCCTTCATCGAACCGGAACAGCCCGCTGTTCGCGCCCACCCAGACGCTGCCCTCCGACCCGCGATGGAAGGCGAGGATGCCATCCAGGTTGCCCCCGCCCGAATCGGCGGGTGACGTGACGGCTTGCGACCCGATGTCCAGCCGTCGAATGCCGACGGTCGATCCGATCCACAGCGCCCCGCGGTCGAGCTCGATGTACCCCGCGGGCTCCGTGAAGGCGGACACGCCTGCATAACGACCCGTGGCCGGGTCGAGGCGCCGCAGGCTGTTCCGGCAGGGCGCGCACGTGGTCCAGATCGCGCCGCGACCGTCTGCCACCACGTCGGAGACGACGTTGTCGCTCGGTCGGATGCCGGAGCGCTCCGCCAGCGGGTCGGCCAGGTACCGGCGGAAGGCGCTCGAGGCGGGATCGAATCGGTTGAGGCCGAAGGCCGTCCCCGCCCAGAGGCCGCCCGTGCTGTCCACGGCCAGGGACCAGACGATGTCGTGACTCAGCGATCGTGGATCGCCGGTGACGTAGCGGAACCGCGTGATGATGCCGGTGCGTCGATCCCACCGGTTCAGTCCACCGCCGATGGTGCCGATCCACACCTGACCGTCGTGGTCCTCGGCGAGCGCGGTCACCAGCCCGGCGCTGGGACTGTTCGCGTCGCGCGGGTTGTGCTCGAGGTGACCGAACGTACTCCGGCGAAGCTCGTGGCGGTACAGTCCCCAGACGGTGCCCACCCAGACCGTGCCACCGCGGTCGGCGTGAATGACGACCGGCGCGGGGTTGGCCTCATTGGCGAGTGTCGTCAGGCGGTGTTGCCGCGCTTGCGTCGCTCCGGCCGGAAGCTCGAAGACCCCGTCGTTCGACAGGATCCAGAGCGTCCCCGCGCGGTCCTGGGTGAACGCGAAGGCACCCGTTCCCGGAGGGAGGACATCGAAGCGCTCCGCCTGGTCGCGTCCCCGAGGGAAGCGCCCGATGCCGTCACGCAACCCGACCCAGATGTTGCCGTCGCGATCCTCGAACGGCCGTCCCGCCACGAGACTGTCCGGCAGGACGTGGTCCCGTCCATCGCGAAACGCCATGGACCGGCAGGTGCGTGACGCCAGGTCACACGACTCGATACCTCCTTTCACCTGGTCCGCGATCCACAGGCGACGATCCCGTCCCACGGCGGTTGCCATCAGGGCCTGGTCCGGGGACACGCGTCCTTGGGCCCGGGGCGCGCGCGCAAATGGCTGGTTGAACACGCCACGTCGCGCGTCGAAGCGGAAGATGCTGTCCGCGGTGATCGCGAGCGCAACGCCGTCGGTGTCCACCGCGACGTGCCGTGCCGGAAGGTCGAAGCGCTCCATGACCTCGAGCTCCGGGCCAACGATCCGCGCGATGCCCGCGGCCTTGTCCAGGTAGTTGTGCAGGACGACCCACACGCTTCCCTCGCGATCCTCGGCCAGGGAGCGCACCACGTTGCCCGGCAGCGACGCGCGGTTGAAGGGGTCATGGCGCCACACGCGCATCGCGTACCCGTCCCATCGCGCGACGCCTTCACGCGTGCCGAACCAGAGGAACCCGCGCGCGTCCTCCATCATGTACATCACGCTGCTCTGGGGCAGCGCCCGCTCCACGTCCACCGCCGGGCGGAACGCCGGCACGGTCTGTGTCGCCTGCGCGACTACCGACCCCCGTGCGGCGGCCATCGCGACAACCAGGAGCAGGGGAACACGGGAAGCGCGCGACACGGGCAGGGCGGACATGGTGGAGTCGGCGCCCAATCTACGCGCGACCGGTGACGGCGTCGACACGGTGACGCCGAATCACCCAGACATGCGATCCGTGCTGGTGCGTCACCCAAACGGCCGATGCCGGTCCATCCCGGGCGCACCTAACCTCGGTCGAGCCTGGGTTGCCATCGGTTCCCGAGTTGGAGGAACGTCCATGTCGTTGTGTCGTGCGGTCCAATCGCTTGCAGCCATCCTCACGCTGGCCGCGAGCGTCCACCCGGTCGGCGCCGGCGCGCAGGTGGTGGACCGGCTGCGCAAGCGCGTCGAGCGCGCGGCCGAGAACGAGGTGGGACGCAAGCTCGAGACGGCGACCCGCGACGCGGTGCGATGCGCCCTGGGCGACAAGGCCTGTGCAGACAAGGCGGAGAAGGAGGGAAAGACCGCCGTCTTCGTCGACAAGGAGGGCAAGACGGTCGTCGATTCCCGCGGGCGCCCCATCACCGATGCCGACGCTGCCCAGCGGGCCACGGACGTCCCCGGCTCGGGAGTATGGCGCAACTACGACTTCGTGCCCGGGAGCACGGTCTGGTTCGCGCTCGACCTCACGGGCGAGCCCATCGGGCGGTTCCCGGCCAGCCAGCTGGAATTCGTCAGCGGCAACGTGCAGGTCGTCGACCGCGGCGGTGAGCGACTGCTCGAGGTGACCTCGAACAGCGTGATCCGGGTCCCGCTCCGCGACACGCTGCCTGACGACTACACGATCGAACTGGACTTCCAGGCGTCCGCGCCGCACCGGGCGATGTACCTCCTGGTCGGGGCGACGCAGGTGCGAAGCATGAACTCGTACCCCAACCATTACTTCCACGTGGCGCAGGCCACCAGCATCGCCATGCGGGGCAATCCCGTCTCAGGCATCCAGGGCCTGTGGCGGATCAGCCGCGAGATGACGCCGGTGAAGATCCAGGTGGACGGGGACGCCCGGCAGCCGACGGACTACGCGATCCTCTATGCCGGCGCGGACCGTGCCGGCCAGGTGCCCGCGGCGAGCTTCCCGCGGGCCCGGGCGATCGAGCTGCACGTCGCCGCCACGCGAACGGAGCCGGCGTACCTCGGCGGGATCGTGGTTGCCGTCCACGCCGACCCGCTGTATGACGCGCTCAGCAAGGCGGGCACCTTCACGACGCGCGGTATCCAGTTCGACTCGGACAGCGACAAACTGCGACCCGAGTCGACCCCGACCCTGAACGAACTGGTGAAGGCGCTGGCCACGCATCCGACCCTGCGGGTCGAGATCGAGGGGCACACCGACTCGGTGGGGGCCGATGCCTACAACCGCGACCTCTCGTCCCGGCGCGCGCGCGCCGTCGTCGGCTGGCTCGCCAGCCAGGGGATCGCCGCCAGCCGCCTGACGAGTGCCGGGAAGGGCGAGAGCGAGCCCGTGGGCGACAACGGGACCGAGGCCGGTCGCCAGCAGAATCGCCGCGTCGTCATCCGGCGCACCGGCGCCTGACACACCTCACACCCACTGGAGTCTCCACCATGAAACGCATGTCCGCCCTCGCCCTCGCGGTGGCCGTCCCGCTCTTCGCCTGCAGCAACTCGTCGGGCCCGGATGACGACGGGGATGGCAACGGCTCGTTCTCGAACCAGGCGTCGGCGACCATCAACAGCACATCCTGGAGCGCGACCAGCGTGCTGTCCAATCGCGTGGCCGCCGCCGGCTTCGTCACCATCACCTTCGTCGCCCACGGACCCAACGACTCACACGTCAGCTTCGGGATCGCCAACGCGAGCGTCGGCACGTTCAGCGTGGCCGAGGGCACGGCGAACCAGGCGGACTTCAAGTTCGGCGGCAAGAGCTACGGCCAGGGGGAGTCCGGCACGATCAGGATCGACGCGATCACGGCCACCGGGATGCGCGGCTCGTTCACCATCTCGGCCAAGACAACACAAAACGAGAACGGCAGCGCCAGCGGGACGTTCGAAGCGGCGTTCTGAATGCAGAGTGCAGAGTGCAGATCGCAGATTGATGATTTGCGGTAGCTTGGGGTGGGGAGCTGGGGTGCGGAGCTTCGCCTGCGTTGTGGAGATGACGGGCCCAAAGGGCCGAAAGGCGATGTTCAGGGCATGGCGAACGACGCGTACAGTCCGGAGCGCTTGCAGCAGCGGCTTGTGATGTTCGGAGTGGGAGTCTGCCGCGGTCCTGCGCGTGCGCGCGGCGATGCCATCACGGCGCATGTAGCGGCGCAGCTCATCCGCTCAGCGACCGCCCCCGCGGCGATCTGCGCCGAGGCGCGGTCGGCGGAGTCCCGGCGGGACTTCCAGCACAAGATGCAGGTTTGCCTCAAGGAGCTGCGCGAGACGGCGGTCTGGTTGCAGTTCCTCGACGCACTGCACTCCGGCGATCCCGAGCGGACGCGCCTGGCGCAGGAGTGCAATGAGCTGACCGCCATCTTCGTCGCCAGCCTTCGCACCGTACGACGAGGACGATGAGTGCAGATTGCAGAGTGCAGATTGCAGATTGCAGAGTGGGGGCGTAGGGAGTGACACTCGCGCTGCAACGCTCCAATCCGCAATCTGCACTCTGCAATCTGCATTCACTCAGGGTCTGACGGCACGCAACTTCACGCCATCCATCACCAGGCCGTCCTTGCCTCCTTCGCCCAGCAACTGGAACGGCACCGTGCGGTCGAGCGCCGGCCGTGGCTGCCACAGCCTGGCCTGGCCATCCAGCACCGTGTAGAAACCGGCCTCCATTGGTGGCGGTGCGGTCTGGCCAGGCGGGGTTGTCAGGCTGTGCGCGTACGTCCCATCGTCGAAGAACTCCCATCGGTGCGTGACGCCCAGGTCCTCATCGGACCAGGCAAACGTCCGGCGGAACGTCCCCTGCAGCTCGAACGGCGGCGTCCCGGTCGTGCCGGCTGACGTGCGGATGCCCTTCTCGGCCGCCTCCCAGGCCTCATTGGCCAGCTTCGTGCAGTCCTCGGCGCGCGTGGTCTCGCCGCGGTCCTTGTAGTACTCGGCCAGCTTGAGGTGAATCCGGGTCGCGTCCCGCAAATCACCGCGGCGGTGATAGCGGAGCAGGGTGAAGATCTCCTTCTCGATATCGCTGGACGCGGCCTTCGGCAGCCCCGCTACGTCGAAGCGCTCGACGCCCACCGCGCGCGGCGTTCCCTGGGAAAGCGCGGCGGTGGGGATCGTCAGCAGTCCGGCGAGCAGGAGGTCACGGGTGCGCATGGCATCCTCCCTTGGGTGACCGGATCGGGCACGGCCTGTCCCTGCGCGACCCGGATCGTTGCGGTGTACTCGTCAGGCACGGGAATGCAGAGTGCAGATTGCAGATTGCAGATTGCAGATTGCAGATTGCAGCCGCTGGATGGACGTCACGACGCGACACGCCGACCCTCGCCCGCCGGCCCTCCACACTCCAACTCAGCAATCTGCAATCTGCAATTCGCCGCCTAACGTGAGCCGATGACGGGGCGGTGGGGAACGAGCCCATGGGCCAGGCGGGTCAGGTGGCCCCTCGCGAAGGCCGCGAGGCGGATTCCCCATTCATCGTGCCACATCCGTGCGGCTGCCCATCCCAGGAAGAGGACATCGAACAGGACGGCAAGCAGGATTAGCAGGATCGGCAGGGCCATTGCCGCAAGCGGGATGATCACGGCTGCTGCGTACATCTGTACCTCCCGCCGGGGTGAATCCCGGCACGTCAGGCACGCGTGGCCTCGTCAGAGGCCTGGCTGTCCGGCGTCGAACAGGTGGTGATGCGGCCCCGGTGTCAGGGCTTGGGGCTCAAGCTATCGGGCGATCGTGGCCAGCGGCTCAGTGAAAACCCTTCCAGTCGCGTCGGGGAATCGCCGCTGCATTTCCGGTGCAGGATTTCCTGGGGTTGCACCGTGCACCTCCGCCCTCACGTTCCGGGTGGAATCCGCGGTCCCAGCGTGAGGACCGGGTCCGCCCAGATGAGCGTGGCCGCGCCCCTGAAGCGGACCGTGATGTATTCCCCATTGGGCGTCACCTCGAGCATCCACGGCATCACGCCCGGGCCAAAGGGGTCCGGGCCATACCCGAGGAGCTGGAGCTGCGTCGCGGTCGACTCGATGCGCCCCGCGGCGACCTGCAGGAACGATGAGCCCTCGGTGCCGTTGCCATCGAGGCAGCGATACTCGTAGGGCAGCGCGAGGAGGAACGGCTGACCAGAGCCGATCGTCAACGTGCCATCCCCGGCGAATGCGACCTGGCAATTGTTCGCCGTATGGTGATACCAGCCGAGGGCGTGTCCATCGACCATGGCCAGCGGGTACACCCCATGGAAGTCAACGGGATCGAGCGCTTCGGGGCCGCTGGGTGAGTCTGCGCGGCACGCGAAAGCGGCGGCGATCACGGGAATGCGAAACCAGGCGCGCATGGGTTTCCGGGGTGGAGTCCGGACCGCGTACCCCGACAGGCTCAGCCAGTTGCGCCGGGCCAGCCGTCCAAGACCACCTGGTCCTTCTTGCCCTCGCACGGAGCGGACTGCCAATTAGCCGGTCATCAGGCGGCCCAACCGAGGAGTCATGTCGATGCGTGCGTTCCCCCTTGTCGTGAGACTGTGCACCGCGGGTATGGCGCCCGCACTCGTACTGAGCGCAACCGGGCTGCCGGCGCAGCAAGTCCCGGCGACTGCACTCAGTCCGCTGACCTTCCGGCACATCGGACCCGTGGGGAACCGGGTCTCGTCGGTGGCCGGCGTGCCGGGCGACCCGCTCACCTACTATGCCGGCGCCGCCACGGGGGGCGTCTGGAAGTCCACGGACGGCGGGATCATCTGGCGGCCCGTCTTCGACGAGCAGGAGTCGCACGCCGCGGGCGCCCTGGCCGTCGCTCCATCCGACCCCGCCATCGTCTGGGTCGGCACGGGTGAACCGCACATCCGGTCGAACGTCACCGTGGGCGATGGCGTCTACAAATCCACCGACGCCGGCGAACACTGGACGAACATGGGCCTGCGGGCGACGGGGCGGATCAGCCGCGTCGTCATCCACCCGTCGAACCCCGACCTCGTCTACGTGGCGGCGTTAGGCCACGCGCACGGCCCGCAACGGGAGCGCGGGATCTTCCGCACGAAGGACGGCGGGAAGACCTGGGAGCACGTCCTCTTCGTGAACGAGCACGTCGGGTCCTCGAGCCTCATCATGGACCCGAACAACCCGCGCATCCTGTTCGCGGGCATGTGGGAGGTCGTCTACAACACATGGGGGCGCGAGAGCGGGGGCCCGGGCAGCGGCATCTTCATGTCGCGCGACGGCGGCGACACGTGGACGAAGCTCCAGGGCAACGGGCTGCCACGCCTGCCGGTCGGCAAGATCGACGTCTGCATGACGCCGGCGGACTCGCGCCGCGTCTACGCGCTCATCGAGACGGGCGACGGCGTGCCGTGGAAGGGGCAGGAGACGGAGAGCGGCGAGCTCTGGCGCTCCGACAACGGTGGCCAGACCTGGCAGCTCATGAGCCACGACCGCAACTTCGGCGGCCGCACCGGCTACTACAACCAGTGCCGTGTCTCGACCGACGATCCCGACGAGGCGTACTTCCTGACCGCCTCGTTCGTGAAGACCATCGATGGCGGGCGCACCGGGCAGAATCAGGGCGGCCTGCGCAGCCCGGGCGGCGACCACCATGACCTGTGGATCGACCCGACCAACGCCGACCGCATGATCGGCGGCAACGACCAGGGGCTGGGCATCTCCAGCAACCGCGGCGAGACCTGGCATCGCGTCCATCTCCCGATCGCGCAGATGTACCACGTGACCGTGGACAACGCGATCCCGTACAACGTGATGGGGAACCGCCAGGACGGCCCGTCGAGCCGCGGCCCGAGCAACTCGCTCTATGGCGGCGGCATCGCGCGCGGTGACTGGCACGCGGTCGGTGGGGGCGAGAGCGGCTTCGCCACGCCGGACCCGAAGGACCCCGATATCGTCTGGTCGAGCGCCTCGGGCTCCGGCGCCCGCGGCGGCATCGTCGTCCGGTACAACGAGAAGAACCGGCAGTTCCGCAACGTCGAGGTCTGGCCGCAGAGCACCGGCGGCTGGCCGGCCGAATCGCTGAAGTACCGCTTCCAGTGGACGTTCCCGGTGCTCATCTCGCCGCACGACAACAACACCCTGTACGTCACCAGCCAGCACGTGCATCGCACGACGAATGCGGGCCAGAGCTGGCAGGTGATCAGCCCCGACCTGTCCACGAACGACAAGAACCGGCAGAAGATCTCCGGCGGCCTGACGCCGGACAACATCGGCGTCGAGTACTGCTGCGTGATCTACGCGTTCGACGAGTCCCCGGCGCAGCAGGGCGTCTTCTACGCCGGCACGAACGACGGCAAGGTCCAGGTGAGCCGCGACAACGGCGCCACCTGGGTCGACGTCACCGCCAACCTGCCCGGCGCGCCGAAGGATGGCGTCGTGCGCGGGATCGACGCCTCGAAGTGGAGCGCCGGCAAGGCTTACCTGGTCATCGAGGGCCATGAGGTCGGTGACTTCAGGACCTATGCCTATCGAACGGCCGACTTCGGGCGCACCTGGAAGCTCATCACCGCCGGCGTTCCCGAGCACCCCCTGAGCTTCACCCGCAGCATCCACGAAGACCCGGTTCGCCAGGGCCTGCTCTACCTGGGCACCGAGAACCGGATCTATGTGTCGTTCAATGACGGCGACGCCTGGCAGCCGCTCATCAACAACATGCCGCCGACGCCGATCTACGATCTCAAGGTCCAGCCGCACTTCAACGACCTCGTCGTCGGCACCTATGGGCGCGGCTACTGGATCCTCGACGACGTGACGCCGCTGCAGCAGCTCACGGCGCAGGTGGCGTCGTCGGCCGCGCACCTCTTCAGGCCGCGCGACGCCTACCGGTTCCAGCAGCGTACCCAGCCCATGACGATGCCGAACGACATGACGATCGGCGAGAACCCCGAGTTCGGCGCGTCGATCAACTACTGGTTAGGCAGCACCCCGCGCGGCGCCGTCACCATCCGCATCGCCGACGCGTCGGGCGCCACCGTCCGCACGATGCAGGGCACCCGCAACCAGGGCATCAACCGGGTGATGTGGAACCTGCAGGACACGCCGTCGATGGCCGTCCGGCTGCGGACCACGCCGCTCTACGCCGACTGGGTGGACCTGGGCCCGAATCGCGTGCGCAGCGGCGGCAATGGCATCTCGATCCTCCAGCCACCCGGGAACTACACGGTGACGCTCGAGGTGGACGGCCGGACCTCCTCGCAGCCACTGCGCGTGCTCAAGGACCCGAACTCCGACGGCACCGAGGCCGACATCGCCGCGCAGGTCGCCGCGCTCAAGGTCATGCGCGCCGACCACGACTCCGCGGCGTCGGCGATCAACCGCATCGAATGGACGCGGCGGCAGGTGCTGGACCTCGAGGCGATCCTCCGTGACCAGGGCGGCACGGGCGCCGCCGAGATCCTGCAGCAGAGCCAGTCGCTCACGCGCAAGCTCATCGGCGTCGAGGAGAACCTGATCCAGCTCCGCACGACCGGGACCGGACAGGACGGCGTACGCTGGGCGGCGCAGGTGTCGGAACGGCTGCGCTACCTCATCGGCAACACCGCCACCGGTGACTTCCGCCCGACCGACCAGACCGGCGAGGTACACCAGGTGCTGAAGGCACAACTCGAGGAGGCGCGGCGGAACCTGAATGCGATCCTCTCGACCGACCTGCCGGCGTTGAACCGGCTGCTGCAGGCCAGGAACCTGCCGGGGATCATTCTGTAGCGCAGCGCGTGGAGCGAGAGCGCAAAGCGCAAAGCGTAAAGGGGGTTCGAGAGCAGGGGGCAGGTCGCGGCGAACCGCGCCCTGCCCCCGCACGGCAACTGCTACCGCTCCCGGGCTACCAATAGCGCGCGTTCGCGGACCTGTTCGGCCAGCCTGACGAATTCGGCTCGGTGTCCGCCATCGTCGCGGCCGAGTGACCCGCGGGCGAGCGCAATGACATCATCGAGCGTCGCCGACCCGCGGTACTCGGATTCGCGCAACACCATCCCGAATGCCGCCACCGACGCGGCAAAGCGGAAGTCCGTCGACCCTTCCGTCGCCTCCGACACCGGCACCACGTGATCGAGCCACCGACTGGTGCTCGCGTCAGGCAGCTTGTACCGGAGCTTGATGTACGCCAGCTCCCCGGGATGGCCTGACCGGGATTCCCGGGCGACGGCCTGGTACCGCAGCGGCTCGGCACCCGGCTCCGCTGCGCCGGACCTCGGGACGACTTCGTACAGGGCCGTCACGGAATGGCCGGCGCCGATCTCGCCGGCATCCTTCGCATCGTCGTCGAAGTCCTCCGTCCTGAGCATCCGGTTCTCGTAACCCACCAGGCGATACGACGCCACCCGCTCCGGGTTGAACTCGACCTGCAGCTTCACGTCCTTGGCCACCGCCAGGAGCGTGCCGGCCATTTCGTCCACCAGCACCTTCCGCGCTTCCACCAGGTTGTCGATGTAGGCGTAGTTCCCGTTTCCCTTGTCGGCCAGCTTCTCCATCTTCGAGTCCTTGTAGTTGCCCATCCCGAAGCCGAGCACCGACAGGAACGTCCCCTGCTTCCGCTTGTCCTCGATGAGCCGTTCCATCTCGGCGTCACTCGAGGCGCCAACGTTGAAGTCGCCGTCGGTGGCGAGGATGACGCGATTGTTGCCTCCGGCAATGTGGTTCGCGCGTGCCACGTCGTAGGCGAGCCGGATGCCCGCGCCGCCAGCGGTGGAGCCGCCCGCCTGCAGCCGGTCGAGGGAGGCCAGGATGAGGTCCCGCTGGTCGCCGCTCGTCGACGGCAGCACCAGCCCGGCCGCGCCGGCGTAGACCACGATCGCGACGCGGTCCTGCGGCCGGAGCTGCCTGACGAGCAGGCGCATCGACTCCTTGACGAGTGGCAGTTTCTCGTCAGGCGTCATCGAGCCCGAGACGTCGACCAGGAACACGAGGTTGCCGGGTGGCAGCGCCGCCGGGGACAGGCGCCGGGCCTGGAGCCCGATGCGGACCAGCAGGTTGGTGGCGTGCCACGGCGCCCGGGCGACCTCGGTCGTGACCGAGAAGGGGTGCCGTCCCTCCGGATCGGGGAGGTCGTAGGGAAAGTAGTTCAGCAGTTCCTCGATCCGCACCGCATCCTTCGGGGGCCGCTGTCCCATGGTCACGAAGCGCCTGACGTTGCTGTACGAGGCGCGGTCGACGTCGATCGAGAAGGTGGACAGCGGGTTGGCGCGCGCGCCGAGGAACGGGTTGTCGGTGATGCGGTCGTACGACTCGGTGTTGTCGGGCGGACGGAAGCGCCCCGGGAGTCCCTGGGGCGGGGCGAGTCGGCTGCGGCTCGCGGCCGCCGCGAACGCGAACTTGCGCATCTCGGCCGCACCGGCGGGGCCCGTGACGACCACCTCGCTGAGGCGATTGACGTCCGGCGTGAGGGCGAAGTCGGCCGTGATCGTGTCGGCCTGCAGGCGGATGGTGCGGCTGGCGGGCGCGAACCCGATCGCGCGCGCCTGGACCGTGATCTCCCGACCGCGGTGCTGCCCGGGAACCACCATGCGGTAAGTGCCGTTCGCGTCGGTGCCGACGCTCAGACCCGCGTCGACCGATCGCACGCTGGCGCCCTGGATGCCCGCGGCGGTCGCACTGCCGGTCACCCGGCCGGTGATGACGACCGCCTGGCGTTCCTGGCTTGCCGGTGTGAGGACGAGCAGCGGGAGGGCGATGCTGACGAATACAGGTTTCATGGAGCCTCCTCGATGGGAGCGTGGTCCGTCCCCTGACGGAGTGTCACCGGGACGGAATCCAGCCTGCTACCCTCAGCCGTGAGCACGGGATGGCAGGGCGACGGTCGCCCGTTCGCACCATCCGCGACCGCGGCATGCCCATGGAGACGCCGGACCTGCGTCCGACTTGCACATCGTACCGGAATTCGTTCCGGCCGACGCAATTACGACCGGGGAAGACGCAATTACCTGACGAGCGGTCCTGAGCGCCGCATGATCGCAGAATCAGAACGGCATTGCACCACGGGGGACACTGAGGACGCAGAGAACGGCAGGAGCGACGATGGACTCTGCAGTGACGCCGTTCAGTTCATTTCTCTTCTGAATGCAGCACCCTGATGTCAATGTCACGGGTGCTCCCAGTGACCCCTGTGTCCCCTGTGGTGAACAAGCTCCTGATCCGCGGAATCAGAACAGCATTTCACCACACGGGACACTGAGGACGCAGGGAACGGCAGGACCGACGATCGACTCCGTGGTGACGCCGTTCAAGCAGCTTCTCGCAGCATCCTTGTCTTCAGAGGGCCCAGGACACCGGTGTCCATGTTCCCCGCGGTGACCTCCGTGACCCCTGTGGTGGTCATTCCGCGCGAAGGGCAATCGCGGGATCAACCCGTGTCGCCCGCCAGGCAGGAATCGCCGAGGCGCAGAGCGCGATCACCACGAGCAGGATCGCAGCCGACGCGAATGGTACCGTCGACCGGATCGCCGTGTCGAAGAGCAGCGCCTGCACCGCCACGCTGGCATACCAGCTTGCCACACCGCCCAGGACCAGTCCCGCCCCGACGATCGCCAGCCCTTCGCCCATGACCAGCCTGACGAGACTTCCGGAACGGGCGCCCAGGGCGGCGCGAATGCCGAGCTCACCGGTTCGCTGGGCGACACTGAACGCCAGGATGCCAAACAGTCCGACGCCGGCCAGCACGACCGCGAGCAAGGCGAAGGCCCCGAACATCGCCGTGCCTAGTCGCAGGGGCCGGTAGTCCGTCTCGAGCATCTGCGCCAGCGGCCGGATCTCCACCGTGGCCAGGTCAGCGCGCACGTCGCGCAGCACCGCATGCAGTTGCGGGACGAGAGGCGCCGGGTCTCCGTTCGCGCGGACCACGAGATACGCCCCCAGCTCATCGAGGTCCGGGTCCGTCGTCGACAGCAACGCCGCCATCGGCGCCTCCTCGCGAATCGACCGCGTGCGAAGGTCGCGGATCACCCCGACCACCTCGCGACATGGGGAACCAGGGTTGCCGAACCGGGCACACTGGCCGATCGCGGTCGATCCCGGCCACAGCCGGCGTGCCATCGTCTCGGTGACCAGCACTACCCCGCTTCCCCGAAGGTCGCCTTCTGTGATCCATCGGCCGCGCACGAGGCGGAACCCCAGCGTCTGCTGCAGGTCCGGAGTCACCGACCAGATCGCGCTGAACCCGGAATCACCCGCCGGCACCCAAACGCGCGTCACCCCGTTCCCGCTCAGCGGGACGCTCTCGGCGATCGAGACGCGCTCCACCCCCGGCAGGCGCCGCGCGCGACGCGCCGCCTCGTCGAGCATGGCGCGCCGGCCGGCGCCATTCAGTGAATCCTCCTCGAGGAACAGCCGGCTCACGATCACGCGGTTGATGTCCAGTCCCATGTCAAACTCGTAGGCATGGCGGAGGCTCTGTCCGAACGCCGCCGCGCCGACGATCAGCAGCACCGAGAGGGCGACCTGCAGTGCCAACAGCCCCTGGCGCCAGCGTCCGGTGGATGTCGCCAGCTGCGGCGCCGCCGACCGCAGTGCCAGCGCGACATCCGCCCGCGTCATGCGGATCGCGGGGGCCAGCGTGGCGATCAGGGCAACGACCACCGCGCAGCCGACCGAGAACAGCATCACGCGTGCATCGAGCGTGCCGGTCGCCCACTGCATCTGCGGGAACACGAGCGAGCGAAGCGCACCGCCGCCCCAGCGCGCGACCAGCATCGCCGCACCCGAACCCAGGCCCGCGATGATGAGCGACTCGAGCACGAGTTGCCCGACGAGGCGCGCGCGCGATACGCCAACGGCGAGCCTGAGCGCGATCTCCCGACGCCGGGTGAGCGCCCTGACGAGCAGCAGGTTCGCCAGGTTCGCGCAGGCAGCCAGCAGCACGAGGCCAGCCGCGATCACGAGTCGCGACGACACCTTCACCTCGGCGGGTTGCTCGGACGCGGCGCGTCCGGGGAGCACCGACCCGAGTCGCACTGTTTCCTCGACCGGATTCGACGCCTGGCGATCGGGCAAGCGCCGAAGGATGAGCGTGGCCTCGGCGTCCGCGGTGGCCGGGTCGACACCCTCTCGGAGCCGGACAACGGCGCGCGCGCCGAACCCGTCCCAGGCCTTCCAGTCCGGCTCGATCCAGAGGGGCCCGGCGCTCTCGAGCGGCACCCAGGCGTCCGCCGCGTCCATCTCGACCCCGCTGAAGTCGCGCGGTGCGACGCCGATGACCACGACGGTGGCGCCGGAGAGTTGCAGCCGTGCTCCGATTGCGGATGGTGCGCCGCTGAAATGCCGCTGCCAGAAGGCGTGCGAGATCACGGCCGCCGGCTCCGGGGTATCCGGTCGCGCATCGTCGGGCGCGAAGAAGCGCCCCGCCACGGATCGCACCCCAAGGACATCGAAGAAATCGCCAGCCACCATCGATGTCTTGATGCGGGGCGCGTCGGGCCCGCGGCCGAGCCGCCGGCGTGACGGCGCCGTGTACGGCACCACGGCATCAAAACTCGTCGCGTGCTCCCTGAGCGCGAAGACTTCCGGGAACATCAGGGCGTTGTAGAAGGGCCGTGGCTTCGCCGGGTCGTAGATGCGGCGGACGTTCACGGCGTGCAGGTTGCCGGCATTGGCAACGTGCGGCGGCGGCCGCAGCAGCAGCCGGTCCACCACGGTGAACACGGCGGCGTTGGCCCCGATGCCCAGTGCGAGGGAAACGACCGCAACCGCCGTGAACCCGGGCGATCGCCTGAGGAAGCGTGCCGCATACCGGGCATCCCGGACGACCCCCTCCAGGCCGCCGAGCGACCAGGCGTCACGCGTGCGCTCGCGGATGGCGGTCCCATTCCCGAGCCGCCGCGAGGCCTCGCGTGCAGCCTCATCGTCGCCGGCGCCGGAACGCCTCGCCTCATCGAGGAGCAGTTCGCGATGCAGCCGCAGTTCCTCGGCGAGCTCGCGGTCGAGGGCGTCGCGGCGGGTGCGCGACCGGATCCGGAACCACAACGAGCGAATGAATGCGAGCATGGTCGCTCACCCTCCAGGGAAGCGCGCGGAGCGCGGGTGGGCGCGCAGGCTATTCCTGCGTGCGGAGGACGCGCTGGATGGCGCCGGCCATGCGCTTGAACCCGGCGACTTCCTCGCCGAGCTGCTTCCGGCCGGCGGTGGTGATGGTGTAGTAGCGTGCCCGGCGCTTAGTCGGGGTTTCGCGCCACTCGGCCTTTGCCCAGCCCTTCGCCATGACCCGCTGCAAGGCAGGATAGAGTGACCCTTCCTCGACCTGCAGCACGTCCTGCGACACCTGCCGCAGGTGCTGGGCGATGGCGTATCCGTGCATCGGCGCCAGGGAGAGCGCCTTGAGGATCAGCATGTCGAGCGTTCCCGGCATCAACTCATCCCGCACGCTTCCCTCCCGGAGGACGTTTCCATAGGTAGACTATGGGTAGGACACGGGAGGGAGGTCAAGGGTTGCCCTGTGGAAGCGATACGTGCACTCCAGCACGTGGCGTTTCGTATCCCGTCCGTGAGTGGACCGCGGGTTGGCGGGACGCCAGATTGGAGGCATACTCGAGGACGCGATCCGTGCCGACGCCAATCGTTCGACCCGCGACATCCGCCGATCTCCCCCGGATCGGCCGACTCGGCGCGCTTCTCGTCGAGGAACACCACGGCTTCGATCCCGAGCGATTTCTCGGCGCGAAGCGCCGGACGCCAGCGGACTATGCCGCGTTCATGAAGGCGCAACTCGACAACCCGGACGTCGCCGTCCTGGTGGCCGAGGTCAACGGGGACGTGATCGGTTACGTGTACGCAGCCATCGAGGGGTACGATTACATGGCGTTGAGGGGCCCGGCCGGCGTCCTGCACGACATCATCGTGGATCCCGAGAGTCGTGGTCGCGGGGTCGGGCGGCTCCTGCTGGACGCGGTGCTCGCGTTCCTCAGGTCGCGCGGGGTTCCGCGCGTGGTGCTGACGACCGCCGAACAGAATGCAGCGGCCCACCGGCTCTACGAGAGCGTCGGATTCCGCCGGACGATGATCGAGATGACGCGTGAGCTGGGGGGCGACGGCCCCGCTTAGTGCGGTATCAGGGCGTCACTGGCCGCTGCACGATGCGCTGGACGACCTCGAGCATGATCTGGGTGCCACGACGCACGTTCGCCTCGGACATCCGCTCGTTGTTGCCGTGCAGGCCACCCGCCTGGTTCGACGGGATGAGGAACGGCGCGTACCCGTAGCTCGGGATGCCCAGGTCACGGAAGAAGTGGCTGTCGGTGAAGCCGGTGGACACCGACGGGATGATCGACGCCTGGGGGTGGTGCTTGCGCGTCACCTCCACCATGGCCTGGTAGGCGAGGTTGTCCTGCGGAGACACCGCCGGCGTGAAGCCCAGCGTCTTCTCGATCCGCACATCGGGGTCGTTGATGACGGCGGCCAGTTCGGCGATGAATGCGGCGTGGTCCTGGTCGGGAAGGGTGCGGCAGTCGATCTGCGCGGAGGCTTCCGGCGGCACCACGTTGACCTTGTTGCTGGCCTCCAGCATGGTGATCGAGCAGGTGTTGCGGGTGAGCGCGGCGGCGCCGGGCGCCTCGGCCTGCAGCCTGAGCAGGACGTTCCGGTCCTGGACCGTCCTGGTCATGTCGCTGAACGCCGCCTGCCAGGGTCCGGCGTTAGGCGCGATGCCCTTGAAGTAGGCATCCACTGCCGGCACGATGCGCGGCGGGAACTCGTAGGTCCGCAGCCGCTCGAGCGCGCGGACCAGTTTCGTCACCGAGGTCGACACCTGCGGCGACGACCCGTGGCCCGGGTTACCCGTCGCCACCAGTCGCAGCCAGAGCGGGACCTTCTGGGTGACCTCGATCCCGAACGACAGCCTTCCATTGTCGATGCTGCCGCTTCCGCCCTCATTCAGGACGAAACCCGCCCCGCGGAACGCCTCCGGGTGGTTCTTCACGATCCACCCGGCGCCGAACGCGCCGCCGGCTTCCTCGTCGGCCGTCGCCATGAAGATCACGTCGCGGTTCAGCGGCACCTTGAGGCGGTGGAGCGCGATGAACGCCTGGAAGTGCACGATGCCGAGCATCTTGGTGTCGAGGGCCCCGCGCCCGTAGATGTCGCCGTTGCGCACCTCCGCCGCGTACGGGTCGACCTCCCAGTACCGCGGATCGGCGGGCACGACATCCATATGGTGGAGCAGCACCAGTGCCGGCTCGCTTCCCCCCTTGAGCCGTGCCCAGATGTTGCCGCGGCCCGGCGCCGCCGACGCCGTGTCGAACGGGATGCCTTCCTGCTGGAGGATGCGCGCGAACCACCGCATCGACGCCGCTTCGTTTCCAGGCGGGTTGGCGGTGTTGATGCGCAGGTACTCCTTCGCCCGCTGCACCGCCTCGTCCTGGAGCCGCTGGAGGTCGGCAGCGGACTGCGCCAGGCCGGTCGTGGGCAGGATCGCGCAGCCGGCGCCGAACAGCAGCGCCGCGGCGAGGGGACGGGAACAGGGCAATCGCATGGGTGTGCTCCGCACAGTCGTTTCGCGGCCTCTCACGTCGCCGCTGCCGGATTCTACCTCCACGCACCCGGGACCGCGAACGACCGGGGACTGACCGGCAGGAGTCCAGCCCCCGGCCGCGCTCAGCCTCCGGTCGACAGACGGAGCCGGACGATCCGCTCGACGCCATCGTCGGTGCGCGCCGCGCCATAGATCGCGCTGTCCGTCATGCGGAAGATGCGGAACCGGCGCGGCAACCGGATTGCGCCCAGGAAGGAGCCTGACGAGTCGAGGATGTGCCACGTCGATCCGCCCAGGAAGTCGGCGCGATCCGGCGCATTGATCGCCATCGGGTCGATCGACTCGACCGGGCCCATGAGCTGGACCCACAACGTCCCGCGGGGCCCGGCACGCACCGTGGTGATGGCCGGGAATCGCGCCGGCGCCTCCACCTGCGGTGAATCGGCAAAGCTGGCATCGCCCCCGATCGCCCGGAGCTTCACCCGGAGCAGTTCCACCATGGTCGCCTGGTCGGCCGGCGTGACGTCCCGCGCGGTCCACTGCGCATGTCGTATGCGCGACAGCACCCGGCCGGTCGAGTCGTGGACCTGGATGTAGTCCCGGTCGAGCGCGGTCCAGGCAACCCGACCGTCGGGGAGTCGCGCCCATGACGGGTTGTTCACGATCAACTGGATGCGAAGCCGCCCCGGGCCACCAAGATCGGTCCGGCCGTAGTCGAACTCGAACAGGGTGTCCGCCGTCGCGCCGTCGGCATTGAGCGCGAGGAGCGCATCCCAGAACGCAAACCGTCCCTCGACCCGGGAAATGGTGAGTCCACGCATGAGGAAGTCACCGCCGGGAGTCCGCGTCCAGCCTTGACCCGTCGGGGCGGGCGGCAACGGCGTGACGGCGCCGACCGACCCATCGGGCGCGAAGACGGTCATCCGGCGCTCACCGGGATCGAGCACGAGGATCGAGTCGCCGCCAAGCACAAACACGCCATTCGCGGACCGACTCAGCTCGCCAGGGCCACGACCCGGCCGACCGAGCGCGCGGAGAAACCGGCCCGTGCCATCGAAGACGCGCACGACCCCTGCCAACTGGTCGATGACGGCGATGTCACCGCCGGGAAACACCGTCAGGTCCCCGATGCGTCCGAACTGGTATTCGTCCCCGAGAGTCTCGGACCCGATGGTCAGGTCCTCGGAGATGGTCCACGGTGAGGCATCCGACCACCCGTCACCCGTCGCCCGGTTCTCCACCATGCGGATTCCCGCACTATCGGTGACGGACACGTCGCCGCTGCCGGGGGAACACGCGCCCGCGACGGCCAGTGCGACCAGCGCCGAGACGGTCCGGCCGGGCCGTCGCCGAAGGAGACGCTGAAGCCTCATGGTCTTGCGTATGTGGTCACCGTCATGGGCAGCGCCGAGGGTCAGGGGGGTGAACCCCATGGTGCCGGCGGCGTGGGGACGGTCGTTCCGAGCGCGAACTCGGCCCGGAATCGCCGCGGCGTGCCTTCACGTCGCAAGGCGTAGGCGAACCGCCCGTCACGAATCTCGATCGTCCAGACGTTCGCTCGCGCTGCCGGGATCAGCGATGCCGTGAGCGAATCGGCATGAAAGTCCTGCCTCGCCGGGTCGCCCGCGGCCTGCGTGTCCCCGCCGTACATCGTCACGGAATCCGGCGTTCCGTCGGCGTGCCGGTGGTCGTGCTTGAGGCGCAGGCCGGTGGCGGTCCTCGTGATCACCCAGGTCCGCGATCGATCGTCGCCCACGTGGAACGGGACCCGGATCGTGTCTCCCTCGCACTCGCGCACGTGCATAACGAGTGCGGCGCGGCCCATGACCGTGTCCGGCGGTTCCGACTCGGCGACGCTCCCGCCATACGCGTTGCCGCAGAGGGCCGTCAGCGAAGCCCAGAACGCTTCCTGGGCCGGCGGGAGGGACGCCGAGTCCACCCTCGCCGAGTCGCCGCCCGTGCTACAGGCAGCGATCGCGACGATGAGACAGGCGAACGGGGCACCACGCCGGCAAGCGTACTCGAGGCTGGAGGGCATGTGTCAAGCTACGAGCGGTTCCGTCCTTCGCCACCGCGGCTTGTCCCATCCCGCGCCCGGTCGCACCTTCACGACGCGCCGCGTTCTCCGGGATGCCACGCGCGCGGGCGACGTCGCGTCATCGTTCACGGTGGAGGTTGAGATGGGAGGCGGGAACGGAGATCGCGATGACGAGGACCTGGAATCCCTCGACGAGGAGTTTCCGCTGGGTGACGGCACGGCCGACCTCGATGCGGCAGTCTCGTGCCCGTACTGCGGCGAATCCGTGGAGATCACGCTCGATCCGGGCAGCGGTGCCGAGCAGGACTATGTCGAGGACTGCGAGGTCTGTTGCCAGCCATGGCGCGTCCTCGTTCGCTACGACGACGAGGGGCATGCCGAAGTCATCGTGAGCCCACTCGGGGAGTAACAGGCGAGCCGATCCGCACGGGTCCGAGTTCGCGGCTCCGCTCGCGCATCGCGCGCGAGCCTCCGGGGTCTACAGGGCGTCGCTGCAGTGTGATCCCCCGGACGTGAGGATACCCGTGGCCGCCAGCACGCAGGGGAATGGTCGATCGATCGAGCGGGCGTTGCTGACCGGGATCTTCCTGATCCTGCTCACGGGCGCGCTTCGGCTGGGAGCCGGCCTGCTCCTTCCGGTCGCGATCGCGTGCCTCTTCGCGTTGCTGCTCGACCATCCGGTTCGTGTCCTGCGCAAGATCGGCATTCCGACCGCCCTCGGCGCTGCCCTCGTCGTGTTCGGCACGATGGGTGTCCTCGTCACCGGCGGGGTGCGCCTGGCCGCGCCGGCTGCCGAGTGGGTGGAGGGCGCGCCCGCGACGCTGCGCCAGGTGCAGACGCGCGTTCGCACCATCCTTCGTCCCCTCCAGCGAGCCGCCGACCGGGTGGAGCAGGCCACCGAGTCGGCGACACCGGGACAGCCGCCGACGGTGCAGATCAAGACGCCGGGACTCATGGAGCGCATCTCGGGAAGCACGGCGCAGATTGTCGCCACCGCGATCACGGTGGTGTTCCTGACCTACTTCCTGCTGGCGATGCTCCCGGTCTTCCGGGTGAAGCTGGCGGCGCTGATCGGCACGCGCTCCGGCGTGAGGAGCATGGAGGAACTGCTCAGCGAGATCGAGCTACAGATGTCGAGGTATATCCTGCTCAACACGCTGACGAGCCTCGGCGTCGGCCTGGCGACGTGGGGATTCCTGGCAGCGCTCGGGCTTCCGCGGGCACTGCTCCTGGGGGTCGTGGCGTTCTTCCTGAACTTCATTCCCTATGCGGGTGCCCTGGTGACGACGGCGCTGGTCGGCATCGCGGCCCTGGTGGCGTTCGATGAAACGGGGCGCGTGCTCCTCGCGATGGGCGGCTGCGTGGCCATCAACCTGCTCGAGGGCAACCTCGTGACGCCGCACCTGATGGGGAAACACCTGCCACTCAACCCGGTCGCGATCTTCGTGAGCCTGCTCTACTGGGGGTGGGTCTGGGGACCGGTCGGGGCGCTGCTGGCCGTGCCGATCACGGTGATGCTGCAGGTCATCTTCGCGCGCGTCGAGCGGCTGCGACCCGTCGCGGTGCTGCTGGACAGCTAGCGTCCCGCGTCGCTCGCTCCCGGGGACGGCGCAGCCGGCGTCGAGCCTCGTCGGATCCTGTCGCGAGGCCATCTCAGGCGGTAGCTTCGGTGACCACCGTCGCCGCGGCGTCACGCGTGCCCCGGCGAGATCGACGTCCCCGCCCGAGGCTATCCGATCATGACCAGGTTTTCGTCCACGACCGGCCGGTTCCTGCTGGCCCTTGGCGCACTTGCCCCCTCGGTTGCGGGAGCCCAGGCCGCGGCCAGGCCACCCATGATGGCCTCGGTCGACACGGCGCTGTTGCGGGGCCTCGACTACCGGCTGCTGGGCCATTCGCGCGGTGGCCGTGTCAC
The DNA here is from genome assembly GCA_030835125.1 of Gemmatimonadaceae bacterium. Taxonomy (GTDB): domain Bacteria; phylum Gemmatimonadota; class Gemmatimonadetes; order Gemmatimonadales; family Gemmatimonadaceae; genus JABWBJ01. The sequence goes on from JAUQWM010000071.1 coordinate 62,096, forward strand.
GACGGTGACCGGGGTGCCTTCGCAGCCACGGACGTTCTACATGGGCGTTGCCAGCGGCGGGCTGTTCCGGACGACCGACGGTGGCCAGAACTGGGAACCGATCACGGACCACAAGGTGCCGGTGGCGTCGAGCGGCGACGTGGCGGTCGCGCTCTCGGACCCGAACGTGATCTACCTCGGCACCGGGTCGGACGGCGTGCGTTCGAACGTCTCCACCGGCCGAGGCGTCTACAAGACGACCGACGGCGGACGGACCTGGAGCTTCGCGGGCCTCTACAACGCCGGGCAGATCGGCGCGGTGCGCATCCATCCTTCCGACGCGAACACGGTCTGGGTGGCGGCCTATGGCGACATCTTCAAGCCTAACGTGGATCGGGGGATCTTCAAGACCACCGACGGCGGGCGGACGTGGAAGAAGACGCTCTACCTGAACGACAGCACCGGCGCGATGGATGTCGAGCTGCAGCCGGGCAACCCGAGCGTCGTCCTTGCCTGGATGAACCGGATCGAGCGCAAGCCGTGGTCGATCATCAGCGGCTCCCGCGAGGGTGGCCTGTTCCGCAGCACCGATGGCGGCGACACCTGGGTGCGCGTCCGGACCGGGCTGCCCTCGGCGATCATCGGCAAGGGGAATCTCGCGGTGACGGCGGCCAACCCGTCGCGGGTCTACGCCCTGGTCGAGGCCAAGCCGGGTGGCGGGCTCTATCGCTCGGATGACGCCGGCCTCACCTGGGCGCAGGTCAATGCCACGCCGGCGCTGGTGCAGCGCCCCTTCTACTACACCACGCTCGGGGCCGATCCGACCAACGCCGACGTGGTGTACGCCGGCGCCGAGGGCTTCTTCAAGTCGACCGATGGCGGGCGCACGATGGTGTCGATGCGCGTGCCGCACGGCGACAACCACGACATCTGGATCAACCCGAACGACGGGAACACGATGATCCAGTCGAACGACGGCGGCGCGAACGTCTCGTTCGACGGCGGCCGCACCTGGTCGACCCAGATGAACCAGGTCACGTCGGAGATCTACGGGGTGTGGACGGACAACGCCTTCCCCTACAAGCTCTACGGCGCGCAGCAGGACAACTCCACGTCGATCTACTCCAGCATCGCCAACCCCTTCGACCTGACCGCGTGGCGCACCGGCCCCGGGTGCGAGACGGGCCCGATCATCCCGCACCCGAAGGACCCGAACATCGTCTACGGCAACTGCAAGGGGCAGTACGAGTACATGAGCATGGCCACCGGGCAGACGCGCTCGTACTGGATCGGCGGCCAGTCGCTGTACGGCAACGACGCGCGCGACCTGATCCTCCGCTTCCAGCGCACGACGCCGATGGCGACGTCGCCGCACGATCCCGACATCCTCTACTACGGGTCGCAGCACCTGCACCGCACCCGCGACAAGGGCGTGACGTGGGAGACCATCTCGCCCGACCTCACGTGGAACCCGCCGCACGGGCAGGGCGGGAGCGGCGAGCCGATCACGCGCGACGTCACCGGCGAGGAGTTCTACAGCACGCTGTACGCGATCACCGAGTCACCGCAGGAGGCGGGCGTGATCTGGACCGGGTCCAATGACGGGCCATTCCACCTCACGCGGGACAACGGGAAGACCTGGACCAACGTCACGCCGAAGGAGCTGGCGCCGGGCGGTCGTGTGGCGTGGATCGAGGCGTCGCCGCACCGCCGGGGCTCGGCGTACTTCGCCGTGTACCGCTACCTGCTGGGCGACTACGCGCCGTACCTGTACCGCACCGACGACTACGGGCGCACCTGGACGCGCCTGACCGATGGCCGGAACGGCATCCCCGCCGACTGGCCGACGCGCGTGGTGCGCGAGGATCCCGACCGGGAAGGCCTGCTCTACGCCGGCACCGAGTTCGGGATGTTCATCTCGTTCGACAACGGCGCCCACTGGCAGCCGTTCCTCCAGAACATGCCTAACGTCCCGATCAACGACATCCGGGTCTTCCGCAAGGACCTGATCGTGGCCACCCAGGGACGCGGCATCTGGATCCTCGACAACCTGTCGGCGCTGCACCAGATCACCCCGCAGGTGGCGGCCGGCCGGGCGCACCTGTACGCGGCCCGCGACGGATACCGCACGCGGGACGGCGCGAACATCCTGGGACCGATGGTCGAGTACTACCTCCCGTCCGCGTCGTCGGGGCCGGTGAAGATCGACATCCTCGACGCGAGCGGCGCGATGGTGAACTCGTACAACAGCGAGACGCCGGTGGGCGCGGGTCGCGGCGGGCGCGGCGGACGTGGCGGTGGTGGGGCCGCGCCCGACGACCCGGACATGCCGGTCGGCCGCGGGCGGGGCGGAGCAGCACCGCCGCGGGTGACGAAGGACGCCGGCCACAATCGCTTCACCTGGGACGTGCGGCATTCGTCGGCACTGGCCGCTCCCCCGGGTCGGTACACGGCGCGCGTGGCCATCGGCCGCGACACCATGACGACGGCGCTGAACGTGCTGATCGACCCGCGCCTCGCCACCGAGGGCGTCACCGCCGCGGATCTCAGGGAGCAGTTCGAGCACAACTTCCGCATGCGCGAGATGGTGGCGGAGGTGGGCCGCGTCAGGCAGCGGATCCAGGGTGCGACGTCGCGGCTCCAGAACGCGACCGGCGCTGCGGCGGACACGCTGGCGAAGCTCCGTGCCGTCTCCGCCAAGGTGGAAACGGAAGCGGTTCGCTATGGCCGGCCCGGCATCCAGCAGCAGATCAGCTACCTGGCGGGGATGACCAGCGGTGCGGACCAGAAGATCGGCCGGGACGCGATCGCCCGCCACCTGGTCCTGCGCAAGGAACTGGACGCAATCAAGGCGGAACTGGATCGGATCCTCGGGCCGATCATGTGAAACGGGAGATCGGCGATGGGAGGATCCTCCGGAGCCAGTGACGCTTCCGTGCTGACACTGACCCTGCCGGACTTCGAGGCGGCGCGCGCCCGGATCGACGCGAACATCAGGCGCACGCCGCTCCTCACGTCGCGCCAGCTTGATGCGCTGACGGGATTCGACGTCCGCATGAAGGCGGAAATGTTCCAGCGCGTCGGCTCGTACAAGATCCGCGGTCCGCTGAACAAGTTCGCCCTCATGCCTGACGAGCAGAAGCGACGCGGGGTCGTCTGCTCGTCGGCGGGCAACCATGCGCAGGGAGTCGCGCTGGCCGCGCAGCTGCACGGCATCCGCGCGGTCGTCTGCATGGCGGAGAACGCGACGCCGGCGAAGGTGGCCGCCACCCGCGGCTACGGCGCGGAAGTCGTCCTCCACGGCACGATCTGGGACGAGGCCAACGAGAAGGCGAAGGAGCTGGTGCGTGAGCAGGGCCTGACCTACGTGCACCCGTTCGACGACGCGGAACTCATCGCGGGACAGGGCACGCTGGGCCTGGAGATCGTGCAGGACTGGCCGTCGGTCGACGCGATCGTGGTCCCGATCGGCGGCGGCGGGTTGATCTCCGGCGTGTCGATGGTGGCCAGGAGCTTCAACCCGAAGATCCGCGTCATCGGTGTCGAGTCCTCGGACGGGCCGGCGATGCAGCGGAGTGTCGCTGCCGGCAGGCTCGAGACGATCGACTGTCGCACGGTGATCGACGGGCTGCGCGTGAAGCGGGTGGGGGAGCTCAACTTCTCCGTGGTCCAGCGCTTTGTCGACGAGATCGTGACCCTGCCGGATCGCGAGATCTTCGACGCCGTGCTCTGGGTGATGGAACGCTGCAAGCTCGTGGTGGAGGGTGCGGCGGCGGCGCCGGTGGGCGCGCTGCTGCACGGGTTGGTCAAGCTGCCGGCGGGCTCACGGGTCGCGGTGGTGTTGTCGGGCGGGAACGTGAACCTGGACCAGTTGCGTGGGAAAGGGTGGAATTAGCGCTGATTGCAGATTGCCGATTGCGGAGTGCAGATCGAAGGATCAGCTACGGGGGTTGCATGAGAGGTGCCGTGGTTGCCGCAGGCCTCATTCTCCATGTCATCTCGGCATCCGCGGGTGCACAGGCAGCTGCACCGGGGCGCGATGCTGGCTCGGGAATCGTCGTCGGCCTCGAGTACGCGCTCCTCGACAACGCACCACTCGTGAAGGGCATGGCTGCGGCGTTCGCCGAGACGGGCATGCCGGGCATGAAGCACTACGTCGAGGCGGTGCAGTGGGGAGAAATGCAGAAGGGCCCGACCGCTCCGATCGTCTTCACGAAGTTCGACTGGTTCGTCGCCGAGTACCAGAAGGTGGGCTTCACCGAACTCACCATCGCCCTCAAGCCGCACAGCGGGTGGGCGTCGAAGCAGGTGGGCCGCCTGCGCAGCACGAACGCGACGCCACGACCGGAGTACCGGGATCATTTCTCGCGCTGGGTCGAGGCGGTGGTCGAGCGATACGATGGGGACGGCGTCAACGACATGCCGGGGCTCCGCTGGCCGGTGCGGCACGTGGAAATCGGCAATGAGTTCTCCAGCTATCAGCCGGAGCCGGTCGCCGAATACCTCGAGACGCTGAAGCTCGCGTACGCGGCGGCGCACCGCGCGTTTCCGCAGGTGCTGGTCGCGCACGCGGCATTCCTCGTGACGCCCGTCAACATGGACGTCGCCAATCCTCGCGACTACGACACGGCCTGGCGGACGACGCGCATCGTCGACAGGACGCACGGCCTGGCCGACATGCGCGCGGTGCTGGACCACCCGGAACTCTTCGACGTCATCAACCTGCACAACCTGGGCGACCCGTACGAGATCGAGCACCTGGTGAAGTGGCTGCAGTTCGAGACGGGGAAGCGCGGCTACCGCAAACCGGTCATCATCTCCGACACCATGCCCACGTCATACGCCGGCTGGGGTGGCGCCACGACCTGCAAGGGGATCGGCCTGGCCGTGATGATCCCGCCGGCGAAGGAAGCCGATCGGTGCCGCCTCGCCGCGTACTTCACGAAGATGGTCAACGCGGACAAGGCCATCGTGGCGTGGACCCGCGGGTTCGTGGCGGCGGACCACGTGCAGCGCGTGGTCATCGCGGCCGAGCAGGGCATCGAGGTGATCAACCTCTCGTTCGTGGCCGACATCGGCTTCGCCACCAGCAAGGCGTTTCGCGCCGGCAGCGGTATCGCGGCGTGGGCGGGAGCGCTGCGCGTCGACTACCGGTCCGGGCGCGTGCTCGAGAAGTACCCGCTGTACCACGCGATCGGGCAACTGATGGGGCACCTGCAGGGCTATCGGTCGGTCGCGCGGGTGCCGATGCTCGATCCGCGGGCGCGCGTCTATCGCATCGAGAAACCGGGTGGCGTGGTGTACGTCGCCTGGCGGGATCCGAAGGGCGTGCTGCTCCCGGAAGACGGAGCGCCGGCCTCTGACGTCGACCTTCCGCTCGAGGGGGCGCAGGCGGCCGTAGAGCCAGTCATCACCGCCATCGGGTCATCGACGCCGCAGCCCGTCTCCCAGCCGCTTGTCGGCGGGCGGCTGCGGCTTCGGCTGACGCACACGCCGGTCTACGTTGTCCCGAGGTAACGCCATGCATCGTGCGGCAGGGCTGGCATTGCTGGCCTCGGCGCTCATGGCGCCGGCACGGCCGCAACAACAGGCAACCGCGGTCATCCATGCCGGCACGCTGATTGACGGCAAGGGAGCAGTGCGTCATGACGTCCTGGTCGTGGTTCGCGGCTCGCGAATCGAGCGCGTCATCGGCGCGGCCGGCGCCGGGATTCCCATTACGCACGACCTGTCGCGATACACGTTGCTGCCGGGCCTGATCGACACGCACGTCCACATGGACTCGCACTTCGGACCAGACGGGCGCGCCACGAACGATGGCGAAACGCCGGCGCAACGTGCGTACGCCATCGCACAGAACGCCTACGCCACCCTGATGGCCGGCTATACCACCGTCCAGAGCCTGGGTTCGCCCTCGGATACGGCGATCCGGGCGGCGATCGAGCGCGGGGACGCCAAGGGCCCCCGCATCCTGTCATCGCTCGGGTCCTTCAGCGACACCAGCCGCACCCCGGAACAGGTGCGGGAATGGGTGAGGCAGTCGGTCGCGCGCGGCGCCGACGTCATCAAGGTCTTCGCCTCGAAAAGCATCCGCGAGGGAGGAGGCCAGACGTTGTCGATGGCCCAGATCACCGCGGCCTGCACCGAGGCGCGCCGCCTGGGCAAGCGCAGCTGGGTCCATGCCCACGCCGCCTCGGCGGTGCGAGACGCCGCCAACGCCGGCTGCTGGGCGGTGACGCACGGAAGCCAGGTGACGGACGCCGAGCTGCGGCTGATGGCGCTGAAAGGGACGTACTTCGAGCCGAACATAGGCCTGGTGTCCCAGAACTACATCGAGAACAAGGCTCGCTTTCTCGGCATCGGGAACTACGACGAAGCAGGGTTCCGCTTCATGGAGGAGGGCATCCCTCGCAAGCTCGACGTGTTCCAGCGCGCCCGCCGTACCCGGCTACTGCGGCTGATCTCCGGGACCGATGCCACGGCCGGCGCGCACGGACAGAACGCCCGTGAGGTCACGTACCGTGTGCAGGTTGGCGGCCAGCCGGCCATCGATGCCCTCAGTGCGATCACCAGGGTCGCGTCGCAGGCGCTGGGCCTCGAGCGGGAAGTCGGGACGGTGTCACCGGGGCTCGAGGCGGACCTCGTTGCGGTGGACGGCGATCCCCTGCGGGATATCGAAGCGCTGCGCCGCGTGGTGTTCGTGATGAAAGGCGGCGTGGTCCAGCGGGATGTCCCGCCGGCCTTCGACCTGCCGCACGAAGAGGTGTTCGCGACCGGCACGACGCTCACCAATGCCTTCGCGGATTACGACGCCGATGGTGACGTCGACTTCTTCGTCGGATTCAACGGCCTGCCTAACAGGTTGTACCGCAACGACGGCGGAGCGTTCACCGATGCCGGCCCGGAGGCCGGCGTGGCCGACACGCGGGCGACCCGGTCCGCCGCCTGGGGCGACTACGATGCCGATGGCGATCCCGACCTGCTGGTCGGCTTTGCTCCCGGGAGTGCATCCATCCTCAAGCTCTACCTCAATGAAGCGGGGCGATTCGTCGACGTGACCTCGGCAACGGGACTCTCGAGGGATTCGGGCGCCGTCAGGCAGTTCTCCTGGGTCGACATCGACAACGACAGTGATCTCGACCTGTTCGTGGCGCTGCGCGACCGGCCGAACGCCATGTATCGCAACGACGGCGGTCGCTTCACCGAGGTCGCGGGCCCGATCGGCCTCGCGGACCCGCGTCGCAGCGTCGGCGCGGTCTGGTTCGACGCCGACGAGGACGGGGACCTGGACCTCTACGTCGCCAACCAGGACGGCGACGCCAACGGCCTGTTCCGAAACGATGGCGGTCGCTTCACCGACGTCGCCGAGGCGTCCGGTGCCGCCTGGGGCGGTCGGCTTCCAGGAGCAGTCGCCAACGGCACCGTCCGGCCGTGTGTCGCCGACGTGGACGGTGACGGCAGGCTCGACCTGTTCAACGCGAACTACGGACGCAACGGCCTTCTCCTGAACCGTGGGCAGGGGAGGTTCGAGGATGCCTCAAAGGCCTGGGGCGTGGACGTGGATGCTCGTTTCGATGCCTGCGCGTTCTCCGACTTCGACCACGACGGACGCATCGACCTGTACGTGAACGGGACCGTCACGGGCGGCATCAGCTATCGGGACGTGCTGTACCGCAACACGGGCACCGCATTCGTGGAAGTCACGCCCGCGAGCGTGGTCCAGTTGCAGGCGGACCATGGGGTCCAGTGGGCCGATGTCGACGGGGACGGCGACGAGGACCTTTCCCTGACGGGTGTTCGGACCGACGGGATGCACCAGATCCTCCGGAACAACCTCATCGAGGACGTCGCGGCGCGCTCCATCAAGGTCAGGGTCCTGGACGCCAACGGCCGTGCCACGCGCGCCGGCGCCGAGGTGCGAGTCTACGCCGCAGGCACCCGCCGCCTGCTGGCGACGCGGCTGGTCGACACGGGCTCCGGCTACAATGCGCAGAACGACATGGCGGTGCAGGTGGGCCTGCCGTCGACCGGCCTGGTGGACGTCGAAGTGACATGGCCGGGATCCGGGAGGCGTGCCGTCACGCAGGTGCACAGCGTACGCATGGGCGAGGCCTCGACCAACCCGATCGTGGTTCGCATGACGCCTTGACCTCGATCCCACAGAGTCGCATTCAACTGACGCGAGTCCTCGTGAAACCACCGCGGCCTGAGCGCCGCAGCAACCCAGGGAGAATCATGATGAGACGGATCCTGGCCGGCACCATTGGGATGGCGATCCTGGCGACGGCATCGCACGCCGCCTGCGCGCAGACAGCGGCATTCCGCTTCGACGGCCGTCCGGAATTCAAGGAAGGGAAGGCGCTCGGCTATTTCATCTGGCGAGAGGGAGACACCTGGAAGCTCCGCTGGACGACCTTCGGCGCCGAGCACCGTTTCAGTGGTCGCGTGGTCATCGAGGGCGGGCAGGTTGCATCGTTCAAGCGGATCGATGTCGACGAGGAACGGAAGGTGATCCGTCCCGGGACGAGGTCGACGGTCGTGCGGGGACCGCGCGGCCGAGTCCGGACAGTGCGCCCGGGTCGCGCACCGGTGGTCGCCGAGCGTACCGAGGACAAGATCGAGCAGGAGAACGAGCAGACCATTCAATGGCTCACCCAGACGGACGATGACATCGACGGCATCGACTTCAAGGTGACCGACCCCACCACGGTGATCCGCTTCAACCTCATGATCGATGGCGAGGCGAAGCCGGCCGAAGTCGAGGTCGGGAAGGAGAACTTCAAGCCGAACGAGAATCCGGTGCGGGCGCGAGTGAAACTCTAGAGTGCAGAGTGCAGAGTGCAGATTGCAGATTGCAGATTGCAGAGCGTAAAGAGGATCTCGCGGAGGGGCTGAACGGGGCGCAGCTTCTCTGACCTGATGCCTCCAGCTTCCTCGCCGTTGCAGCGCGCCATTCGACTCCCTCACGCTACGGCGATGGTGGTGGGGACGATCATCGGTGCGTCGATCTTCGTCCAGCCGTCGGAGGTGACGAGCCAGGTGCACTCCGTGAGCGGGGTGCTGCTGGTCTGGTTGCTGGCGGGCGTGCTGACGCTGATCGGCTCGCTGGTCTGCGCCGAGCTGGCGTCGACGTTTACGCGCACCGGTGGCGTGTACGTCTACCTGTCGGAGGCGTTCCATCCCGCGCTCGGGTTCCTCTGGGGATGGGCGATGCTGCTGACGATGCACTCGGGGATCATCGCGGCGATCGCGACGGTGTTTGCGAGGTACACGGCGTTCTTCGTACCGCTCGGAACATGGGGATCCCGTGCCGTCGCGATCGGGGTGATCGTGGTGCTGTCGGCGGTGAACTATGCCGGCGTCAGGCACGGCAGCCGGCTCCAGACGTTCTTCACCGCCGGAAAGCTGCTGGCGGTGGTCGCCATCGTCGGGCTCGGATTCGGGCTGGGCGGCAAGGTGCCGGAGCACTTCGTGGGGTCCGTTTCCACGGACGGCGATTCACTCGGCGGGTTCCTGCTGGCGATGGTCGCCGGGCTGTTCGCCTATGGCGGGTGGCACATGGTGACCTACAGCTCCGAGGAGACCGTCGAGCCGGAGAAGACGATTCCGCGCGCGCTGCTGCTCGGGACGCTCATCGTCACGGTGTCCTACATGGCCATGACGGCCGTGTACATGTACGTCATGCCGCTCGACCAGGTGGCGTCATCGACCCGGGTGGCGGCCGACATGGCCGACACGTTGCTGGGCTCCGGCGGTGCCGGCGCGATCTCGGCGATCGTGATGTTCTCCACCTTTGGCGGACTGGCGGGGATCATCCTGGCCGGCCCCCGCGTGTACTACGCGATGTCACGCGACGGGCTTCTGTTCCAGTGGTTCGGCCATCTCCATCCCCGCTACGGAACGCCGCATCGCGCAATCGTCCTGCAGGCCATCTGGGCGTCGATCCTGGTGGCAACCGGGACGTTCCGCGCGCTGTTCACGCGGGTCGTCTACACGGAGTGGCTCTTCTTCGCGCTCATGGCGATCGGGCTGATGGTGCTCCGGCGCCGTCCCGGCCTGAAGCGACAATACTCCGTTCCGTTGTACCCCGTGGCCCCGCTGGTCTTCATCGTCGCGTCGCTGTTCATCGTGGGCTGGACCATCCGGGCCAATCCGCGCGACAGCCTGACCGGCCTTGGCCTGGTCCTCGCCGGCATCCCGATCTACCTGCTCCGGTTGAGGGGATCTGCCCGTTAGCTTGCGTGGTGGTTTCCCATCTTTACGAGAGGCAGATCGAGTCCATGATCATCGACGTCCACAATCACTACTACCCGCCCGAATTCATCGCCGCGATCAAGCGGGGGCCGAGCCAGTACACGGTCGAGGAGGACGCCGAGGGGAATCCCGTCCTGTGTTCCCCCGGGGACAAGAACTTCGTCGTTCCGGGACATCGCGACATCGAGCATCGGTCCCACGTCATTGCCGATGCCGGCGTCGACATGCAGGTCATCACGCTGACCGGTCCAGGCACCACGATGGAAGAGCCGAAGCAGTCCGCCTACCTGGCGAGCCTGGTCAACGACTGCCTCGCGAAGATCAAGCAGGAGCGCTCGAGGCAATTCACGTCGCTCGCGACGCTGCCGCTCAACGATCCCGCTGCGTCGGTCAGGGAGTTCGACCGGATCATGTCGATGGGATTCGCGGGCGTGATGGTCTACGCGAGCGTGAACGGCGTGGCGCTGCACGACGACCGCTACCTGCCGCTGTGGGAGCGCGCCAATGACGTCGGCGCCGTGATCCACATTCACCCGAATTTCCCGGCCGGGGTGGAGGCCATGCAGGAGTACTGGCTCATGCCGCTGGTCGGCTTCATGTTCGACACGACCCTGGCTGCGGCCGGGCTCGTGTTCGCCGGCATTCCGAAGCGCTTTCCGGGAATCCGCTGGATTCTCGGGCACCTCGGCGGGGCGATTCCCTACATCGCCGAGCGGCTGGATCGCGGATTCGAGGCCTATCCCGAGTGCCGCGTGAACATCGACCGGCATCCCAGCGACTACCTGAAGGCCTTCTACTACGACACGGTGAACTTCGACCCGAAGGCGCTGCGACTGGCGCTCGAGTTCGCGGGGTCGAGCCAGTTGCTGGCGGGGAGCGACTACCCCCACCTCATCAGCAGCATGTCGAAGATGAAGGAGAGCATCGGCACCCTGCCGATCCCGGCGGCGGAGAAGTCGATGATCCTCGGTGGAAACGCGGCGCGGCTGTACGGGATCGCCGCCTAGCGAGTCGAGAGAGGAGGAATCACCGCATGTGCCGGAACATCAAGGTCCTTGCCAACTTCGAACCGCCCGCCACCGACGATGAAGTGCGCGCGTCGGCGCTGCAGTTCGTCCGCAAGCTGAGCGGAACCAGCAAGCCATCCAGAGCCAACGAGGCGGCGTTCAACCAGGCGGTCGAGGAAGTCACCGCCTCGGCGCGCCGCCTCGTGGATTCGCTTGTCGTCCACGCCCCGCCCCGCGATCGCGGGGTCGAGGCGCAGAAGGCGAAGGAACGTTCGCTGCGGCGCTTCGGCTAGCGCGAGCGGAGCGCGAACAGCTTCGGACGCTCGGTGGGTGCCGGCGAACCGAGGGGGTGCGCGTCACTGCGATCGTAGGTCACGACGCGAACGGCGGTGAAGGGGAACGGGTCGACACCCACGCCGGGTACCGCGATCTGACCCTGGGTGGTGTCGCCGCTCACCTTGCCGGTGAAGTTCAGCGTGATCGCGTTCCCCTCGTAGTTGAGGCTGAGCGAGAAGCCAAGTTCGTTGCCCGACACCCAGCCGTCAGTCACGGTCAATGCGCCGAAGTCGGTCGTCGCCATCCCCCGGAGGGTATCGGCGGACTGCTCGAACTTGACCCGCCATGTGGCGGCGCCAGCCGGCGACGTGAAACTCACGTCCCAGTCTCCAGCCATGCTGGCCGTCGGGACCGCGGGAGAACTCTGCGCCGAGAGGGGAGCAGCGAGGATGGCGCAGGCGAGGATGGCAGTCAGGGTCTTCATGATGATGGCTCCCGGGAAAGGCGTACGGCCTGTCAGTCTGCTCAGGAATCTACTGGGCCGGGCAAGAACTGCAGGGGGTACCCGCTAACCGGCCAGGGAAATGTCGGAATGTCAGCGCAGGTAGAACCAGCCCGCGGTGATCGTTCCGTCGTTCCATCGCACGATCACGTGGTAATACTGACCGGCGACGAACCCCGCCGGCGTCGTGTCCATCAGGTAGCGATACTCGAGCGATGGAATGACAGCCATCCCGCGGATGGCCGTGTGCATCAACGGATAGGTCAGCGGATCGGTGCCAGGGACGGGTGAGGCGCCGGCCGCGCGGACCTCCACATCTCCCCAGGCATTTCCGACCCGGGACCCAAGGGAATTCCTGAGGTCGCACCAGATCGGGACCACGGACCCCTTCGGCACCCCGGCCGCGGTTGCTGGCGGCGATGAATACAGCGGCGCCTCGGGACATCCCTTCGAATACGGCAGGACCGTGAGGGTCCCGTTGACCTTCGTTATGGCGTAGTTGACCGTCGGAACCACGACCGGCTGGACGGGGAACGTTCCGGCCTTCGTGTAGGACGCCGTTCCGTGGCAGGTGACCACGTTGACATCGGGCGCCAGGAGCCCGGCCACCGCGCAGGGGAGTCGGGACGGCGAGGTGCCGAAGTCGATCGTGGTACTGCCCGCCGATGCCGTGGCGGCGAGGTTGGAAATCACGAAGGTCGCCTGGCCGGTGCTGGGGAGATGATTCGCGTCCCCCGCGTAGGCGGCCGATCCGGCGGCATGGCCAGCGTTGCGGTTGTTGCTGTAGGTGACCGGGACCGCCACGCTGAGGCCACCCGCTCCTGCAGCGCGAGCCTGGCACGTCGTGACCAGGTTGGCGGTGTAGACGGCGTCAGTGCACGTCACCGTCGTGGTGGTCGGGGCCTTGAGGATGGTGAACGTCGCCGTGCCGGTTCCGGCCGCCACGTACTGGTCGCCGCCGAATGCAACGGTCGCGGTCGCGGTGCCGGCGTTCGTGTTGTTGGCATAGGCGATGTCCGGCAGCGTCGTAAGCGATCCTCCCGGGCCAGTCACGCTGGCGGTGCAGCTGGTGATCGGGGCGCCGGTGTACGTCGCATCGTCGCACGTGACCTGGATCGCGGCGGGGGCGGTCGCGATCTGGAACGTGGTCGAGCCGGCGCTCCCGGTGTGGTTCGGCCCCCCGCCGAAGAGGGCGAGCGCGGACGCCGTACCCACGAGCACGTTGCCGGTGTAGGTGATCGGCGCGGTGGTCGTGAGCCCGCCGGCACCGGTAACCGTTGCGGTACAGGGTGTGACCGCGGCGCCGGTGTACGGCACCGCCGATGGGCACGAGACCGTGGTGACGCTGCCGACCCTGGAGATCGTGATGTCGGCGGTCGCCGAGACTGGGTTGTAGTCGGTCCCGTCACCGCCGCAGGTCGCCGTGACGGTGTAGGAGCCCGCGTTGACCGGTGCGCCGCTTCCACCCGGTGAGTACGTCAGGACGGGAGTCAACGACGACGGAAGGCACGAGCCATTCCCGCCGTGCGGGAGGTTGTCGAAGCTGAACGAACCCCCCAGAGCGGTCGCCTGCGCGTCGAGCTTGAGTCCGGTGGCGGTGAACACGATGCCGTTGCCGCCGACCTGGCCGCCGCCGGCGTAGGCGAACCAGGTACCCTCGCTGGCGTCGCCGCCGTGTCCGGCCTTCGCGCCCACGGTGTTCGCCCCGACACTACCCAGCGTCCAGCAGATGCGCGCCTCGCCGGATGCCGAAGACGGCACGGTGACCGACGTTCCGAAGGTGCCGCAGCCCTGGTCGACGGGATCCTCGGCGGCGATCAGGCCGCCGCCCGTCAGGATCGTGAACGTGACCGGAATGCCGTCGAGCGGCGTCTGGCCCGCCGCTGTCCCGAGACTGACCGTCGGGCGACACGCGACGGGCACCTCGGCGTCCTTCACCGCCTCCACGATCGTGCAGGGCGCGAGGGACTGGCTCGTCAGGCGCGCCGACGTTCCCGGCCGGAAATTGTCGGCGGATCCACCGACGCCACCGCGGGCGTTGATCTGCGGATCGACGACGCCGAAGTCACTGAAGTTGTCGGCGGAGCCACCGACGCCGCCGCGCGCGACCAGCCCTGATCCGTCGTCGCCGATGATGGCCGCCGAGCCGCCATTGGCGAGCGCGCGCGTCGTGAGGCGAGCCGCCGCTTCCGCGCAATCGAGGGAGGGAGGCGGTTCCGCCGGAGGGGTCACCTCGAAGCCGTCCGCGTGTTGCGCGCCGATGCGCAGCCGCCGGAAGACGGAGTCCGGCATGCTGGCCGGCGTCAGTACGCAGATCGCGACGGTGACCGGGTTGTTGAAGGATGTGTCGCCATCGACCGACGCCTTCGTGAAGCGATAGTACCGCGCGTACTGGTCCAGGTCGGTCTGCAGGTAGTTCGGCGAGGGCGGCAGCTCCTCGGCGGTGATCAGCGTGGTGGCGTCGACATCGCTGCCGGAAACCGTGATGGACGCCGCGCCATCATCGGTGACGAAGGTGGTGGTGCTGTCCTGCGGGTTCACGATCCAGCTGTTGTCGAGCTGCGAGTACGCGAGGTCCACGACCGCGGCCGCGAGGACGTGATTGATGAAGTCCAGCGTCTCGCGCTCTGCGGTGGATCCCGTCGGCACGATCGGGCGCAGTTCGCCCGTTTCGTACTTCGCGACGGCGAACGTGGCGATGCTGACCGCCATTTCCTGCGCGGCGGCGGGGCTGGTCGACGCGCAGAGGCGCATGAGGTGCTCGATCCGGGTGCGCGACGTGGCCGCGTTCGCCGTGCCGGCGCCCATCACGCTGTCCGACTCGGCCAGCAGCGCGTTCCAGTCGGGATTGGCGGCGCACACCACCGACGCCAGCGGCTGGTGCTGGAGGCCGGGGTCCGGCGCGCTGACGCGATCCGCGCACGACGCCGCGAATGCGATTGCCAGAACCGGCACCAGCGCTGCCAGCGACCTCTTCACTGTTTCTCCCGTGGTGTTTCCCGTCGAGTCCGGAACGTAAGCCGCTGAAGATACGGCAGTTTGGTGACGGGCGTAACACCGGGACGGAGCGATGCGCGGACGGGGAGGCGGAGCTTTCGGTGCGCCTTAACCGCCTGTCCATCAACGGGTTACGGCAGGCAGCTACCGGTTCGGCGCGGCCCCGACCAGGAGGCGGAATCGACGGTCGGCCTGGATCGGGCGGAACCACCAGCCAGGGTCCAGCGCGTACCCGGCGAGGCGCCGCGGGTTGGCGGACAGGTAGACGCCAAGCCGCTGGACCGCCTGGGCGGTGTCGCCGACGAGCGTGGACACGAATGCCGCGGCGTTCTGGAGGTCGCGGGTGGGGTCGACCTCCGCCGTGCCTAACGACGACTCCGACACCCGGCGGGCGCTGTCCGCCAGCCCGGCGCGAGCCAGCACCGCGGCGACGAGCTGGCGGGCGGTCATCTCCTGGAGTGGTCGCCTCGCGGCCGGTGCCAGCGCCGCCATCCGCCCCGCCAGAGCCCACGCCGAGTCGGGCTGTGGCTTCCCGCTCCGCATGGTCATGAGGTAGAGGCCGCACCGGGGCGCGGTGAAGTTGCCCGGGAAGCGGCGCTGCAGCTCGGCGCACCACTTCTCGGCGTCCGTGAACTGGTCGAGGTCGTAGGAACTGAGGAAAAGCCGGTCGAGCACGACATCGGCATTGCTCAGGAACGCGTCGGCTTCCAGTGCGCGACGGGCCGCGAGGTTGATGTCGACGTTCGAGCCGTTCTGGTAGTACAGGTGGGACAGCGACGCAAAGGCACCGGCTTGCTGCGGGTTCAACTCGGTCGCCCGCTCGAAGTCCGCCTGCGCCGCGAGGAGGATGCGCTGGGCTTCCGCCTGGTCGGGGTACAGGTTCACCAACCATCCCCAGTACTGGAGGTTCCCGCGAAGCTCGAGCGCGTCGGGATCGTTCGCCTGCCGCGCGAGCGCCCGGTTGACGTCCACCATCCCCGAGTCGAGCCAGGTCCGGATGGCGACGGGGTCCCTCGGCACAAGGCGTGACCGGCGGTAGTCGAGGTTGGCGCGCGCGATGACCGGCCGCACCCAGTCGCCGTCGAGGCGTTCGGCTTCGGCCAGCAAGGAGTCTGCGCCGCTGAACTCGCGGTGCATCGCCTCCTGGTCGCCGCCACCGCCGGCCGCCTCACCCCGCTTCCGCAACTGCTCCGCGCGTTGCACCAGCGACCAGGCGGCGGAGTTCTCCGTTTCCGCGCGTTGCTGTGAGCGTAGCACGTCCAGGCCGATCTCCGAACGCAGCAGCTCTGCCACCGCCGATGTCAGCGAGTCCCTGGCCGCGACGAACTGGTCGGCGGGGAGGGTGAGCGCCTTGCGGTCGCCGATGTCGCCGCCGCCGACGCCGTCCACCAGCCGCACGTTGATCCGGATCCGGTCGCCGGACTGCTCGACGCTTCCGCGGACGATCGTTCCCACGTTCAGG
Source organism: Gemmatimonadaceae bacterium (assembly GCA_030835125.1). GTDB lineage: Bacteria > Gemmatimonadota > Gemmatimonadetes > Gemmatimonadales > Gemmatimonadaceae > JABWBJ01. The sequence continues at coordinate 78,573 of JAUQWM010000071.1, forward strand.
AGCCGCGCCACGGAGTCGAGCGACAGCGCGGTGCCGCGGACCTGGTCGGAGCCGCCTGGCGAGACGACACTCAGGCCCTGGACGGACGCGAGGTTGGCGATGAGGCCTTCGGTGAGCCCGTCCGACACATAGCCGAGCGAGGAATCGCGGCTGAGGTCATCGAAATACAGCACGGCGACGCGCCGGCGGTTGAGCCCCCCGGCATCCTGCCCGGCGGGGGCTGGTCCTCCCACCGATGCCTTCCAGGCGGCAAACGCGCCGGCGGCGACGAGGACGAGCGTGGCGGCGATGATCCAGGGCTTCTTCCAGGCAGGCGGCGCGGCCTCGAGGACCGGCTGGGCCCCGGTGATGACGCGCTGGGCCCCGGTGATCCGCCCGACCACGCGCCGTGTGGCGGTGGTGCCTAACGGGATGCCGAGGATCTCGCTGAATGCGGCGGCGGTCTGGGGGCGGTCGGCGGGGACCTTGCCCATGGCGGCGAAGATCGCCTGCTCGACTTCCTCCGGGACGCTCTGGCGGACGATGCGCACGCTCGGCACGGCTTCCATGGCGTGCTTGGCCATGATCGCGGCGCCGTTCTTCCCGGTGAAGGGCGGATCGCCGGCGAGCATCTCGTACAGCATGCAGCCGAGGCTGTAGAGGTCCGCCGTGGGTCCGACGGATTCACCGACCGCCTGCTCGGGGGCCATGTAGGTCGGCGTGCCGACCGACATACCGGTGGATGTGAGCTTGGCGCTGCCCGCCTCACCGGCGGCGCGGGCGATGCCGAAGTCGGCGACCAGGGCATGGCCGCCACTGAGCATCACGTTGTCCGGCTTGATGTCCCGGTGGACGATCCCCTTCGCGTGCGCGTAGCCCAGGGCGTCCGCGACCTCGAGCGTGATCTGGATCGCGTCCTCGACCGGGAGTTGCGATTCGCGATCGAGGCGATCGCGCAGGGATTCGCCCTCGACGAACGGCATGACGTAGAACAGCAGTCCGTCGGCGACCCCGGAGTCGAACATCCCGAGGATGTTCGGGTGCTGGAGCTTCGCCGCGGTGCGGATCTCGCGCTCGAAGCGATCGCCCCCGATGGTCGCGGCCAGCTCCGGATGGAGCACCTTGATGGCGACCTGGCGGTCATGCTTGATGTCCTTCGCCAGGTAGACGGCCGCCATCCCGCCCGCCCCGAGTTTCCGTTCGACCTCGTAGCGATCAGACAGCTGTGCCCGGAGGCGATCTAGGGTCAGGTCCCTGGTCTCGTCCACTGCGACCCGCGTGCTGAGGAGGGGCTGGTCAATCGGAGCGGTAACTATATGGAAGAGGTCCGTAGGCGGCCAGATCGCCCCCGCGGGGCCCGCCGTCAGCGCGACGCCGGGATTCGGGGTCGACGCCGTCACGTGGGACCTCCGCCACCGGCCCTTGACCGGTCGACAGGGCGCCGCTATCCTGTTTCTCCCGCGCGCCTAACCATTGCGCGGCTCCTTCTCAGGACCTGCCTGTGATCAGCCTCACCTCCACCACCAGCTACCTGGCCGCCCCGGTCATCCGGGTGTGGGACATCGTCGCGATTGCGACGGTCCCGCCGATGACGGTCGGCCCGGTCACCCTCGGAGCAGGCACGAGACCTTAGTCCCCGCAATCCCGCGGAACTACGACTTCGCCCCACCTGCGCCGACCAGAGCAGGTGGGGCGAGTTCTTTTTTCCGGGAGTCATCCATGCATTCCGTCACCGACACAACCCAGCAGCGCGAGCATCCTCCGGGCGTTGTGCCACCGGCGACGGAATCGCCGGGGCCGCCGCACCAGCAGCCGGTGGCGATTCCCGCCAACGGCCCCGCCGGTGAGACGGTGTATGTGCCAGCCGGAACCCGGCTGGCACGGATCTGGGCCGACCTCAGGCTGGCGGCCCGGGGCACGCGCCACGACTACACCCAGGGACCCATCGGGCGCGCGATCTTCCTGCTCGCCGTCCCGATGGTGCTCGAGATGGCGATGGAGTCGATCTTCGCGATCGTCGACGTGTTCTGGGTGGCCAGGCTCGGGGCATCGGCGGTCGCGACCGTGGCCCTGACCGAGTCGATGATGGCGATCGCCTACACGCTCGCCTTCGGGCTCGCCATCGGCACCACGGCCACGGTCGCCCGTCGCGTGGGCGAGAAGGACGCCGACGGGGCGGCGCGGGCGGCGGTCCAGGCCATCGCCCTCGGCCTCGTCGTGTCGCTCACGTTAGGTGCCCTCGGCGCCGTCTTCGCGCCCGACCTGCTGCGCCTCATGGGCGCCGGGCCCGACGTGCTCGAGCGGGGCACGGGATTCGCGCGCGTCATGCTCGGCGGCAGCGCGAGCGTGTTCATGCTGTTCGTGATCAACGCGGCGTTCCGCGGTGCGGGCGACGCCGCCGTCGCCATGCGCGTGCTGTGGTTCGCCAACGCGCTCAACATCGTGCTCGGCCCGCTGTTCATCTTCGGTCCCGGCCCATTCCCGGAACTGGGGGTGACCGGCGCCGCGGTGGCGACCACCATCGGCCGGAGCGCCGGCGTGCTGTATGCGGCGAGTCGCCTCTGGAAGGGCGCGGGGCACATCGCGGTCCGTCGCGAGCACCTGACCGTGCGCCTCAGCGCGATGGTGAAGCTGGCAAGGCTCTGCGCGGTGGGAACGTTCCAGATCATGATCGGCACGACGGTCTGGATCGGCCTGCTGCGGATCCTCGCGAGCTTCGGCAGCGTGGCGGTCGCCGGCTACGGCATCGCCATTCGGATCGTGATCTTCGCCATCCTGCCGGCGTTCGGCCTCAGCAACGCCGCCGCCACGATGGTGGGGCAGTCCCTGGGCGCGAAGGACCCGGCGCGTGCCGAGCGGGCGGTGTGGACCGCGTCGCGCTACAACCTGGCGTTCCTCGGGACGTTAGGCGTGCTCTTCGTCGCCTTCGCGCCGTGGATCGTCGCGCTCTTCACCCGGGAGCCGGACGTGGCGCACGTGGCGACGCTGGCGCTCCGGATCATCGCGCTCGGATTCCCGATGTACGCTTTCGGCATGACGATCACCCAGTCGTTCAACGGCGCGGGCGATACCTGGACGCCGACCTGGATCAACCTCGGGGTGTTCTGGGCGTTCGAGCTGCCGCTGGCCTGGGTGCTGGCCATGCACACCGGGCTGGAATACCGCGGCGGGTTCGTGGCGGTGATGGTGGGGTACTCGGCCCTCGCCGTCGTGAGCTCGGCCCTGTTCCGCCGGGGAAAGTGGAAGGTGAAACAGGTGTGAGTTGTGAGTTGTGAGTTGAGAGTTGAGAGTTGAGAGTTGAGAGA
>JAUQWM010000072.1 GCA_030835125.1 Gemmatimonadaceae bacterium
GTTGAGAGTTGAGAGCAGTGGCATCCTGCCGCTCTCAACTCTCAACTCTCAACTCTCAACTCAACTGATCGTCACCCGCTGCATCATCCCGTGCGCGACGTGTGGCTTGCCGTCCTTGGCGTCAGGCACGAAGCAGATCAGGATGTACTCGCCCGGCGTCAGGTCGACGTCGAAATAGGTGTTGCTCCCCGGGGTGACCCCGGCGATCCCGCCGACGGACATCCCGGGAGGCTCGCCCTGGTACGTCTCGGCGAATTTCATGAAGTCCTCGACCGTCTTGCCGTCGTTCAGCCTGAAGAACGCCACCTCGTGCGACTGCGGGCCGTTGTTGACCACCTTCACCGTGTGCTTCCCGGCGGTCAGTGGCGTCGATGTCGCGAAAGAGTAATCGGCGATGGTGATCGTCACGGACGACGACGGCTCCGCGCCCGTCGACGTGGACGGCGTGACGACGAAGGCCTTGCTCATGCCCTTCATGATGTGCGGCACATGATCCGGCAGGTCCACGAAGCACACGACCGCGTACTGGCCGGGCTCGAGGTTCTGCATCGTGCTCGCCGAGCCACCGTCCGGCGGGGGATTGGGGCCACCGGCATCGTGGACCCAGGCCGGCGGCGGGCCGCCCGCCTTGAGCGCTGCCTCGAAGTCAGCCAGCGTCTTGCCGTCGTCGAAGCGCACCAGCTGGGCGTGGTGCAACTGCGGGCCTTCGTTCACCAGCGTGATCTTCGTCCAGCCCGAGGGAACGGAGTCGGGCATCGTGAACGCGAAGTCGCGGGCCGTGATCGTCACCTCGGATGGCGCCACACTCGAGGTCGCGGACGAATCCGGTGGTGTGTCGCCGCTTCCCGCGCAGGCCACGGCCGCGGCCAGCAGGAACACGGTGGAACGGTGCTTCATGTGTCTCCATTCCTCCAGGTACATGGTGAAGCTTCGGGGGCTCCCGGGAGCCCCTAAGGAACCACGACCAGGTGGACGCCGCCAGCCCCTCGTGCGCACCACGCCACCAGGTGTCATCTTCGTCCTTCCCGGATCCGGCAGGTTGTGATGAGGACGTTACTGGTTTCCCATCGGGAGGTGGCCGCCCTCCTGCCGATGGGCGAGTGCATCGACGCAATGACGGAAGCGTTCATCGCCCTCGCGCGGGGCGATGCCCTGCTGCCCCTGCGCCAGGTCATTGCCCTGCCGGCCTCGCGCAACCTGCTGGCCATCATGCCCGGCCAGCTCGGCGCCGGCGCTCCCGGGCGACATCGTGCGGCCGTCGGCGCCAAGGTCATCACCGTGTTTCCCGGGAATGACGCGACACCGTTCGACTCGCACCTCGGCGTCATCCTGTTGTTCGAGTCCGAGCTCGGGCAGCTGGTGGCGATCATCGACGCTTCGTCCGTGACCGCCATCAGGACGGCCGCGGTTTCCGGTGTCGCCACGCGGTTGCTCGCCAACCCTGGGGCGGGGGACCTCGCCATCCTTGGCGCCGGCGTCCAGGCGATGACTCACCTCGAGGCGATGCGATGCGTACGACCGCTGCGGCGCGTGCGTGCCTGGAGCCGGTCCCCCGAGCGCTGCGCCAGGTTCGCCGACACGGCTCGGCAGAAGCTCGGCCTCACCGTCGAAGTCGCTCCCGATGCCGAAGCCTGCGTCCGGGGCGCCGACCTGGTCTGTACGGTGACGGCGTCGCGTGAGCCGGTGCTGCGCGGCCGGTGGCTTGCCGAGGGCGCGCACGTGAACGCGGTGGGTGCTGCGCTGGCCACGACGCGCGAGCTCGACACCGAGGCGGTGGCGCGCGCCCGCGTCTTCGTCGACCGTCGCGAGTCGGCGATGGCCGAGGCCGGGGACATCCTGATCCCGATGGCGGAAGGTGCGTTCGGGCCGGACCACGTCCGGGGGGACCTGGGCGACGTACTGACGGGGGCGGTCGCCGGGCGTGAGGACGCCGGGGAGGTCACCCTCTTCAAGTCGTTAGGCCTCGCCATCGAGGACCTGGCCGCCGCCCGCCTGGTCTACGAGAAGGGCGTGGCGCTGGGCACCGGCGTCTGGATCTCGCTCGGCGGCCTGCGCGATGCGTGAGCCGCTCCACCTGCCGTCGCTCGGCGAGATCGGCGCCGCCCGCGAGCGGATAGACGACCTCGCCGTCAGGACGCCGCTCCTTCGTGTGTCGATTCCCGATTCCCGATTCCCGAACCCGGAGTTCTTCCTCAAGCTCGAGACCCTCCAGCCCATCGGCTCGTTCAAGATCCGCGGGGCGGGGAATGCGATGCGGCGCCTCGATGCCGCCGCGCTCAGGGACGGCGTCTGCACGGCGAGCGCCGGCAACATGGGCCAGGGGGTCGCCTGGTGCGCCCGCGCGCTCGGCGTGCCGTGCCGCGTCATTGCGCCCGACTCGGCGCCGGCGGCGAAGGTCGACGCGATCAAGGCGTTAGGCGCCGAGGTGATCGCCGTGCCGTTTGCCGACTGGTGGAGGGTGATGGAGACGCACGACACCCGGGGCGTCCCCGGCGCGTTCATCCATCCGGTGGAGAACAACGACGTGATCGCCGGGAACGGGACCATCTCCGCCGAGGTCGTCGAGGACCTGCCTGGCGTGGACGTGGTGGTCGTTCCGTTCGGTGGTGGGGGGCTGCTCAGCGGGATCGGCGCCGGGATGCGCGCGCTGCGGCCGGGGTGCCGCGTGATCGCCGCCGAAGTGGAGACGGCGGCGCCGCTGCGGGCATCGCTGGATGCCGGTGCGGCGCGGGCGATCCAGCGGATCCCGAGCTTCGTGGACGGCATCGGCGGGGCCAGCGTGCTGCCGGCCATGTGGCCGCTCGTCAGGCAGGTGGTCGCCGACTCGGTCGTGGTGTCGCTGAGCGAGGTCGAGGAGGCGATCCGGCTGCTCGTCAGGCACGCCCGCGTGGTGGCCGAGGGCGCGGGGGCCGCCTCGCTCGCGGCGGCGGGTCACGACCAGGGAATGCGCGGGACCGTGTGCTGTGTGGTCTCCGGCGGGACCATCGACGCCGGCGTCCTGGGCCGACTCCTGTCCGCCAGCGCCTGACGAGGGCGGCGCGCTCCGCTACGGCGCCCGCTGGAAGCCAAGGGTGTGGACGACCCCCGGGGCCCCCGGTATGATGGCGGTCAGCACGAGGCGGTCCCCGGAAGACTGGTTGAGGCGTTGCGTCTGCGGGATGGCGCCGGTCGGCTGGCTCAGCCAGGTGCCAGTGATGAGGACGCTGGACCCCGCCTGGACGACATTCCCCTGAAGGATGTCGCGCTGCGGATCTCCGGCGCCCGGATCCCAGGAGAATCGCCAGTCGACGGCGAGGTTCGCTGCGATGAAGAGCGTGTCAGGCAGGATGATGAACCACTCACAACTCCCGCACGTGCGCACCGAGTCCGGGAGCGGCCTCAGGTCGAATGACGTGAGCAGGTAGGTCCCGGGACGGGGAACGTCGACGTCGTCCCCCGCCGCCGTAACCAGGTCACCACATCCGGCCGACAACACGGCCGCTGCGAGCGTGAGAATGCGGTATGCGGAATTCCTCATCGGCCATCAGCGGTTTGGGAACCAGCGGTCGATCCCTGTCGAGCGAATGTGAACCTGGCGGGTCCTGCGCGCAATATCAGGACGGCACTGTAGTGTGCGCCCTGCGTCAGAAGGATCTCTCCCTCCTGCTCGCATTACAAAACCGTGAAGGTGGACGACGGTGCATTGCGCGGTTGACGGGGACTCCCGACGTTCGAGGGGGGCATGCACGGGTCATCGCCCTGAGCGTTCGCGAATCCGGGTCGACACGACGCACATGATTCCTCGCAACCGATCTGCCCTCGTCCTGGCGGCTCTCCTTCTCGGGTCCGGGCCGGTCGGTGCGCAGGTCGTTCGCGGCACCGTGACCGAACGAGGATCCGGCGAACCGCTGTCCGGTGTCCTGGTGTCCCTGGAGCCGGCCGATCCCGCCGGCGGCGGCGCCGCCGTCTCCGTCCTCTCGGACATCGCCGGGACGTACGCTGTGCGCGGCACCGTCGGGCAGTTCCGCGTCGTGGCGAAGCGCATCGGCGTCCAGCGCTTTTCCTCGGAGCCGTTTGCGCTGGCGGCCGGGGAGACGCGTGAGCTCGACATCGTGATGGAGGCGGCCGTCTTCCAGCTCCCGGCCGTGCGCATCGTCGATGCCACGTTATGCACGAGCCGGGACGCCGATGGACAACGGGTCGCGGCGCTCTGGGACGAGGCCCGCACGGCGCTCACGGCGGCGAGCATCTCGCGGCGCGATCGCCTGTTCCAGGGCTCGATCACCCGCTACACGCGCACGCTCGATCCGCGCGACCTGCGCATCTTCACCGACCGCTGGAGCGAAATCGCCGGCACGTACGACCGCACCTTCAGCGGGCCGTCGGGGGATTCGCTGTCGGCGCTGGGGTACTGGCACATCCGGAACGGCATTGCCCACTACTACGCCCCGGACGGCGACGTGCTGCTGTCGCGTGCGTTCCAGCGGGACCACTGCTTCTCGACCGCGCAGCGCCGCGACCGCCCCGGCCTCGTCGGGCTGGGGTTCGTGCCGCGCGCCGACCGGCCGAAGCCCGACGTCCGCGGGACGCTCTGGATGGACGAGCGCACGTTCGACCTGCGGTTCGTGGAGTTCACGTACACGCGACTGCCTGACGCCCCCAATGCCGAGCGCGTCGGCGGCGAGATCCACTTTGCGCGGCTCGCCAACGGCGCCTGGGTGACCTCACGCTGGTTCCTCCGGATGCCGGAGTACGTCGAGGGGACCGACGTCAGCGCGCCGATCCTCATGACGAGGCCAACGATCCGGACGCTGATCGAGGAAGGCGGCATGGCCTTCGGCCCCGGCCTGCGTCTCTTCACGACCCCGGCCACGGTCCTCGGCGCACTCCTCGACAGCGCCGGTCGGCCGTTCGAGGGAGGGACCGTGCGGCTGGCCGGAACGCCATTCCGGACGCAATCGCGTGCCGACGGATCATTCCGGATCGACAGCCTGCCCGCCGGTCACTTCACCCTGGTGGCCGAACACGAGTCGTACTCGGCCTCGGGCGGGACCATGGCTGACGAGGGCATCGACCTGCGTGAGGGGATCGACTCCCGGGTCACGTTGCGCGGGTACTCCACCGTGCGGCTCGCCGAACGACTCTGCCCGGGGCGTCGGCGGCAGTCGGGCCGCTCCATCGTCAGGCTGGAAGCGGTCGACAGCCTCACCAGCGAGCCGCTTCGTAACCTCGGGGTCTGGTTGCGGTGGGCCGGTGACTTCGCGGGACGTGGTGAGAACCTGGTTGCGGGCAACCGTGGCGGCGAAGAGACCCGGACCGACGAACAAGGCGTGGCGGTCTTCTGCGACGCGCCGGCGAACCTGGCGCTGACCATCTCCGCCGTGAACGGGATCGGCCGTCCGGCGCGTGACTCGATCGTCGTGCGACCCGACGGGGCGGCGGTCCTTTCCGCCCGGCTCCGGACCGGGCGACCGTAGGCTGGCATCATGCCGGGGCCGTTCCCCGCCGAATCTCCCCCGAGATGTTCGTCCCGGGCGCAACGGTGTTGAACACCGTCCCGTACTTCCTGACGTTTTCATGCAGCAGCGCGAGGCGCTGATCGCTCTCGTCGGTGTCCACGGTCAGGACGTAGTCGATGCGCTCCATTCGCGGCGGAACGTCCTGCCGCACACCATGGAGCGCCACGTGCACACCGCGCAACTCGAACTTCAGCATCGGGACGATGCGCTCGATGCCCTTGATCATGCAGGCCGAGATGGCCGCCAGGAGCAGCTCGGCGGGATTGAACGCGTCGCGCCGGCCTGCGAGGGCTGTGTCGAGGGTGATGGTAGCGTCCTTGGTGGAGGCCACGCTCCCATGCGCGTCGAGCCGGCGCGCGGTGACGTCGAACGTCAGCTTGTCAGCCATCGCTCCACCGTGTCGCGGCCCGGTACGCCGCCAGCATGGACCACCGTCCCGTCCAGCACCACGCCCGGCGTGCTCATCACGCCATAGCCCATGATGGCCGGAAGGTCCTCGACTTTCTCTACCGTCACCGCCACGCCCGTGTCGTGCGCGACCTGCTCGATCAGTGCGACGGTTCTCCGGCAGTTCGGGCATCCTGTTCCCAACACCTTGATCGCCTTCATGGCGCCCTCCTAAAGCACGAAGTTGAACACGTAACCCACGGTGAGGATTCCCGCAGCCACCACACCCACGAACGTCGCGATGAGTCGCGGTTTCAGCACCTTGCGCAGGATCACGATCTCCGGCAGCGAGAGTGCGATCACGCTCATCATGAACGCGAGCACCGTCCCCAGTGCCGCTCCCTTGGCAAGGAGCGCCTGGACGATCGGGATCACGCCGACGGCGTTCGTGTACATCGGGACCCCGATCAGCACGGCGAGCGGCACCGACCACCACGCCCCCTTGCCCATGATCGCGGCCATCAGGTCCTCCGGTACGTAGCCGTGGATCGCCGCGCCAATCGCGATGCCGGCGAGGACCCAGGGCCAGACGCGCCCGACGATGTCGCGGACGCTCTCCCCGCCGGCCGCCATGCGTTCGCCGACCGTGAGCCGCGCCAGCGTGTGCGTCGCGGCGACTTTCGGCATCTGCTGCACCCACTGCTCCAGGTGATGTTCCATGCGGAAGCGCCCGATCACCCAGCCGGCGACCACCGCCACGGAAAGGCCGAGTCCGAGGTAGAGCAACGCGATGCGCCATCCGAAGAGACCGAGCAGCAGCGTGAGGGCGACCTCGTTGACCATCGGCGCTGCGATCAGGAACGAGAAGGTCACGCCGAGCGGCACGCCCGCCTGCACGAACCCGATGAACAGCGGGACCGCCGAACAGGAGCAGAAAGGCGTCACCACGCCGAGTGACGCCGCCATCACGTTCGCCACGCCATCGCGCCGGACGGCCAGCATCGCGCGCGTGCGCTCCGGAGTGAAGTACGTGTTCACCATGCCCATCACGAAGACCACGCCGGTGAGGAGCAGCAGGACCTTGGGGGCGTCGTAGAGGAAGAACTGCAGGGCGCCGCCGAGATGGCTCTCGCGCTCCACCGGCAGGGCGGCGACGAGCGCCTCCGAAGCCGGGAGCAGGGTCTCATAGAGTCCGACCCAGGCGAGCGCGGCGAGGCCGAGCAGTGCGCGGGGATGCCGGGAAGGCCAGCGTTCGGCGAGGACGGACACGGTGACTCCGACGGGTTCGTGCCTGACCACGAGCGGATCAGGCTACCCCAGTTGACGAATCACTCCGAAAAGGATGCACCCTTAGCGGGGGGGTGAAAGCAGCAGACGCTTCCTGCCTCGTCGAATTCCACCCGGCAGTGCTCGACGAGGGCGTCTCGCAGGCGCCGTCGCGCTCGAAGCAGGCGCGCCTTGGCGGCCGCCACGGTGAGCCCCGCCTCACTGGCGAATTCGCGGACCGTGCGCTGCCCGAGGTCACAGGCCGAAATGATGGCCTGGTCATGCGGCGCGAGGCGCGTGAGGTTCCGCGCGAGGCAGGCCTCGAGGGCCAGGACCTGGGGGGGCTCCGGCGCCTCAGTGGCCATGAGGCCCTCGGGGAGTTCCTGGAACAGCCTGGTGGTGCGGCGCGAATCGGTCACGGCATTGCGCGCGACCCGATAGAGCCAGGCCCGCGGGGATTCGATTCTGCAGAAACCCGCGCCCTGCTGCATCGCCCGAAGGAGGACTTCCTGCAGCATGTCCTCCGCGGATGCTTCGTCTGAAAGCTGCCGGCGCAGGAAGCCCAGCAGCTCCGCCTCGTGCGCCTGCCAGGCGCCAAGGACGCAGTCAAAGGTTGGGGAGGATTCGGGCCGGGTCACGACATCGCGGGTTGGTGCGGTTCCGGGTCGAGGCAGCGGCGGTCAGCTATGCAGCCAGCCAGCCAGCCACCCAGTCACCCGCGAAGTAGCCTACCACCGCGACCCCCAGCCCCACGACGAACATGTCCATCCCCGAGCGCACGATCCCGCGCCCGGTGAACACCGATCGCGCCGCGCCCACAAGGAAGTGCATCGCCATCGCCACCACGAACGATGAGACGATGGCCGGCATCCCGCGGAGGAAGAAAAACGGCAGGACCGGCAGCAGCGCCCCCACCGCGGTCGCCGTTCCCGTGATCCACGCTTCACGCATCGGGGACGCGCTCTCGCCGCCGAGGCCCAGCTCGGCCTGGATCTTCTCCTGCAGCATCCGCTCCGGGTCCTTCAGCGCCTCGCTGGCCAGCGCCCGCGCCGCTTCGGGTCGCATGCCCTTCGTCTCGTAGATGAGCGCCAGCTCGTCGCGCTCGAGCTCGGGCATGTACGCAATCTCGTCGCGCTCCATGGCGATCTCGTGCGCATGCACTTCCTGCTCGCTCTTGGCGGCGAGGTAGCCGCTCGAACCCATCGATAGCGCGTCGGCGATCACGCCGGCGACGCCGGCCACCACCACCGCCTCGTGCTGCTGCGTCGCCGTCGCGCCCAACACGCCGGCCACCAGGCCGAAGTTCGCCGTCAGCCCGTCGTTGAACCCGTAGACCACGTTGCGGAGGAAGCCCCCGGATTCCACGCGGTGCCATGGCTCGCCCCGGTCACCGACCCCGGCCAGGTGGGCAAGCTCCGTGGCGTGTTCCGCGCTCTCCTTCGCCAACTGCAGCGCCTCGGCGCGGCCGGCCGTCTCATGCGGCGTGTCGCGATGCATCGTGAGGTACTCACGCACTTCGCGTCCTTCCTCGCGCAGCAGCAACGACACGAGGGAGCCGGTGCCGAAGCGGCGACCGAGGAATTCGAGCATGCGCGCCCGGGCGGAGGGCCGGAATGCGCCCGGGGGCCTGCCCGCGTCGGACAGGAGTCGCGCCCAGATCGCGGCGTGCTGCGTCTCGATGTCGCTCAGCCTGGCGAAGACCGAGGCACGCTTCGGGTCCGGCTCGAGCTTCGCCAGGATGCCGTAGAGGTACGAAGCGTCGCTCTCGTCCTGCCAGTGTTCCTGGAACGTGCCCAGGTCGGGCTTGCGCTCGATTTCGACGGATGTCGTCATCACCAAAGATACGACCCGACGGGCACTTCTGGGCACGGACGACGCGTGTCCGGGCGGCCACGATTCGAACTCCATCCCGTGTGGCAGCAGTCTCCGGCATTGGCGCCAGTGGAAACCCTTTCGGAAACACCACGTGACCTAGACAGCGTAATCCCAATTTGAGGCCAACTATGCGATCGATGTTGTTCGTGGCTGCCGCGCTGGTCGCGGTGCACCAGGATGCCGGGGCCCAGGTGCGCGTCCAGTCCGCACCTGGCGCGTTTGCGTATGTACTCGGCGATCCCGACCGTCCGATGATCGGCATCTCCACCCGCAGCTCCGGCAAGCGAGACACGCTGGGCCTGCTGGTCGAGTCGGTCACCACCGGAAGTCCGGCCGAGAAGGCCGGCATCGAGGAAGGGGATCGCCTCGTCTCCGTCAACGGCGTGAACCTGCGCCTTTCGGTGACGGATGCCGGCGAGTCCGACATGGAGGGCGTCACCAACCGCCGACTCATTCGCGAGCTGGAGAAGCACAAGGCGGGCGATGAGGTCGAGCTGCGCGTCTATCGCGAAGGATCGACCCGGAGTGTCCGGGTGAAGACCGTTGCGGCCGACGAGCTGAACGCCGCGAGCCGCGCGACCGTGACCGGCACCTTCAGTCGGACCTCCAGCGACCGGGCGGTCCTCGGGATCTCTCTCGGGGGCAGCGGCAGCCGGCGCGACACGTTAGGCGTGCTGGTCGTCGGCGTGGCGGACGAGGGGCCGGCGGGGAAGGCTGGCGTCGACGAGGGGGACCGGGTGGCTTCCATCAACGGTGTCGATCTGCGGGTGGCCGCCGAGGACGCGGGCGACTGGCAGGCGAGCAGCGCCAGGATTCGTCGGCTCAACCGCGAGATGGAAAAAGTGAAGGCAGGGGACGCGGTCGAACTCCGGGTGTGGAGCAACGGCCAGGTGAAGTCGGTGCGCGTCGAGGCGGCCAAGGCATCGGCGGTCGAGGGCGACGCCTTCTACTTCGACGGCGTCTCGGGACTTCTCAACCGTCTCCGCACCACGATGCCGCAGGGCGGGCTGCGGGTGATCCCCAGGATCTCGACCGGGATGGACATCCCGGCCGTCGCGATCCCGAAGGTCGAGATGGAGCGGCGGCTCCGCGAGACGGCCGACGCAGCGCGACAGCACCGCGCCGGACCGCAGCTCATGCTGAAGCAGCGGCTCGAGGCCACGAGCCAGGCTCTCAGGAAGGCCCGCGTCGTCGGACGCACCATGATCATCTGATCCGGTTTTCCCCCCAGGTCCGGCGGTCGGGCAGAACAGCGCCTGGCCGCCGGTCTTGTATTCGGGAGGGTGGGACCATTAAGTTAGGCATGCCTAAATCAACTTATGGGTATGCCTAATCTTTTCCGCGGCCTCTCAGGAATCCCCGTCGGGCTGGCGTTGCTCCTCCAGGCCGGATGCAGCGACCTCCTGACCTCGACCCCGGACTCGGGTGACCAACTCGACTCCCCGCTCGAGGGTCTCTCGGCCACCGAACGCGCCGCCTTCGTGCGGGGCGATGAGGAGTTCGCCCGCCGGTTCTCTCCGGCCACAGGGCTGGGACCGATATTCAACGACGTTTCCTGCGCCGCCTGCCATAGCGCCGACGGTCGCGGGCGGCCCGGGAACGCGCTGTCTCGCATCGGGACCCCCGATGAGGACATGCTGCGTTCCTGGGGTGGCCCCCAGATCCAGAATCGCGCGATACCGGGCGCGCTCGCCGAAGTGGTGCCCGCCGGCGTTCACGTTTCGGTGCGGCTCCCGCCGCCCGTCTTCGCGGCCGGGCTGATCGAGGCAATTCCCGAGGCGACCATCATCGCCAACGCCGATCCGGACGACCTCGATGGCGACGGAATCTCGGGGCGGGTCAATTGGGTGGTCCCGCCGCCCTGGGTGCCGGGGACCGAGCCCGGCGCCGGTCCGGAGCCACGGGTCGGTCGGTTCGGTCGCAAAGCGCAGACCACCTCCATCCTCCAGCAGACCGTCGAGGCCTACCTGCAGGACATGGGCATCACCACCGACTTCCTGCCTGACGAGAACCGGAACCCGCTCGCCGGCCATGCGCACGATGCCGCGGACCGGATCGGCGACCCCGAGGTGCCTGCGGGGACCGTCTTCGCCGTCGTGAACTACCTGCGGCTCCTCGCGCCCCCGGCGCCGGGCGGCCCGACCGCCGCGCGCGCGCTGGGCGAGCAACTGTTCGCTGCCACGGGGTGTGCCGCGTGCCACGTGCCGCAGTTGCAGACCGGGCCGCACCCGATCGGGGCGCTCGCCCACCAGGGGGTGACGCTCTACTCCGACCTGCTCCTCCATGACATGGGTGACGCGCTTGCTGACCACCGTCCCGACGGCGATGCCGATGGTCGCGAGTGGCGCACGACCCCGCTCTGGGGCCTTCGGATGATCCGCGCCTACCTCAACGGGGACGCCTTCCTGCTGCACGACGGACGGGCACGCACGATCGAGGAAGCGATCCTCCTGCACGGCGGCGAGGCGCAGCGTTCGCGTGACCTGTTCGCCGGGCTCTCTCCCGCCGATCGCGCCGCGCTGCTCGACTTCGTGGGGAGTCGCTGATGCCCTGCGATCGACGGGACTTCGTGCGCACGGGTGCGGCCGTCCTCACGGTCGCCCTGGTGCCGGGATGCGCCTCCCTGGTCACCCGGCGGGTGCCCCTCGAGAACGGCATGGTGCGCCTGTCACTGCGACAGCACCCCGAGCTCGCGGACCCGCGAGGGTCTCTGCGGCTGATGCCCGATGGGTGGGAGGACCCGCTGTACCTCGTCGCGCTCGAAGGCGGCGGCTTCGCGGCCGTGTCGTCGATCTGCACGCACCGCGGCTGCACGGTGGACCTCGGGGGACCAGGGTTTGCCTGCCCGTGCCATGGATCGCAATACAACCGGGAAGGGCAGGTGATGCGCGGTCCAGCGAGTCGCGCGCTGACCCGGTATCCGGTGCGCGCGAACGGCGACGAACTGGTGATCGAGGTGGGACGATGACTCCAAGGCACACCGCGTCGCGCGCACGACAGACCTTCCTCCTCGCCCTCGTCCTGGCGGCGACGCCGGCGAGCCGGGTGACCGCGCAGGCCGACAGCACCCGTCCCTTCGTTCGCGGCGGCGTCTATGACAAGCCATACCAGGCGCGCCTGCTCGGCCGGACGGCCATCGGGGGCTATGCCGAGGCGCATGCCCGCTACGAGCGAGTCGACGGCGCCACCGACGAGATGGGTTTCGTGGCCAAGCGGTTCAACCTCTTCACGTCCACGAGGGTCAGCGACTTCGTGCGCATGGCCGCCGAACTCGAATTCGAGGAAGGTGGTGAGGAAGTGAAGCTGGAGTACGCCGCGATCGACCTGCGCATCCACGCGGCGCTCACCATCCGCGGGGGCATGCTGCTGTCGCCGTTAGGCAGGTTCAACCTGTCCCACGACAGTCCGCTCAACGAGTTCACGGACCGGCCGCTCGTGTCCACCGAGGTGCTTGGCGTGGCGCTGTCGGAACCGGGGTTCGGCGTGCTCGGGCAGGCCGCGATCGGCCGCCAGGGCCGGGTGACGTGGGAGGCGTACCTGACGAACGGCTTCCATGACGGCCTCGTCGCGAACTCCGCCGAGGGGACGCGCATCCCGCTGGGCCGCGGGAACATCGAGGACCAGAATGCCTCGCCGGCGGTCGTGGGCCGGCTGGCCTGGAGTCCGCGGGTCGGCATGGAACTCGGGATCTCCGGGCACCATGGGGCGTGGAACGCCTTCACGGTCGAGGGAACGCCGGTCGATGAGCGACGCGACCTCACCATCAGCGTGCTGGATGGTGAACTCAGCGTGGCGGGCATCCGGGTGAGCGGCGAGGCGGCGCTCGCGCGCATCGACATCCCGCCCGGCCTGGCCGGGACGTACGCGTCGCGACAAGCCGGCTGGTTTCTCGATCTCGCCCGCGACTTTGGCGCCGGCCTCATCCCGACTGCGCCCGGCTCCCTGTTCACGCTCAAGGCACGCATCGACGCGATTGACCTGGACACGGAGGCCGTGGGCCACCACGTGCGCCAGGCCGGTCTCGGCATCAACTTCAGGCCGACGAGCGAATCGGTGGTGAAGCTCGACTTCGTCCGCGGGTGGCGCTTCGACCCGTTCAACAATCGGAGCGACTTCGCCCGACTCCTGGCCTCCTTCGCGACCTACTTCTGAAGCCTGACGAGTCGATCTGGGACTGCGGGGACCGCGCGTACCCGTCGCTCGAGGGCGACGTGCGCGCCGACCTGTGCGTCGTGGGCCTCGGGGGCAGCGGCCTCGCTGCCATCGACGAGGGGCTGCGGCAGGGCGCGACCGTGGTCGGCCTGGACGCGGGCCTGGTCGGGGCCGCTGCCGCAGGGCGAAACGGCGGCCTCCTGCGCGCGGGCTGCTCGCTCTTTCATCACCAGGCGCGGGTCCGGTACGGGACGAACCGCGCGAAGCGCATCCACGCCGCGACGATCGAGGAGCGCGAGCGCCTGGTTGGAGACTGGCCCGACCTGACGCGCCGGTGCGGCTACCTTCGCCTCGCCCATGACGATGCCGAGCAGGAGGACTGCCGGGCGCACCTCGACGCGTTGGTGGAGGACGGGTTCCAGGCCCGGTGGCATGAGGGGCCGCCCGGTCCCGGACTGCTCGTGCCTGACGATGCGGCCATCGACCCACGCCAGCGCTGCCAGAAGGAGGCGGAGTCGGTGGCTGGGCGACAAGCCCACCTGTTCGAGTACAGTCCCGCCCTCGACCTGCATCCGGGACTCGTGGCCACTGACGGCGGTCGCGTGTACTGCCACGCGGTCGTGGTGGCGGTGGACGGCGCGCTGGCCGCGGTCCTTCCCGAGCTGGCGGGCCGCGTCTGGCCGATGCGCCTGCAGATGCTGGCGTCGGGACCGCACGAACCGGGAACGCTCCCGCACGCGATCGGCACGCGTCAGGGCTGGGACTATGGCCAGCAGCTGGTCGATGGCCGGATCGCGTTCGGTGGTTGCCGGGATGTCGGCGGCGACGCGGAACGCACCACGAGCACGGTGCCGACGGCGGAGGTGCAGGAGGCCCTTGAGCGGCGGTTCACCGAGGTGACGGGACTTCGGCCCCGCGTCACGCATCGCTGGGCGGCGACCGTGGGGTACACGGAGAGCGGCCTGCCGGTGCTCGACGAAATCCGTCCGCGGACGTGGGCGGCGGGCGGATACAGCGGGACGGGCAACCTCCTCGGTGCGGTGTGCGGACGCGCCGCGGCGCGGCTGGCCTGCGGTGTGGCGACGTCCTCGGTGCTCGACTGAGGGGACCGTTCCCGGTCCCGGCGCCCCGCAGTACGGGTCAGAACTCGATCTGGGCGCCGAGTTCCACGACGCGGTTCGGGGGGATGCCGAAGTACTGCGTCGCCGATCGTGCGTTGCGGGCCATGACCGAGAACAGGCGCTTGCGCCAGCCCGCCATCCCGGCCTTGCCCACCGGGATGAGTTGCTCGCGGCCGAGGTAATAGGTCGTCTCCATCCGGCGGGCGCGCACGCCCTTCTCGGCGCACCGGGCACGGATCTCCTCGACGTTAGGCGTCTGCATGAAGCCGTAGTAGGCCCTCACGCGGTAGATGCCGCTCGTCAGGTCCTCGACGTCGACGCGCTCCGAGGCCGGCACTTCCGGGTCGCCGCGCACGATGATGGACAGGAGGATCACCTGGTTGTGCAGCACCTTGTTGTGCTTCAGGTGGTGCAGCAGGACGACCGGCGTGCCCTCGGACTCCGAGGTCATGAAGATGGCGGTCCCCGGGACGCGGACGGTCTTGCCGCGCTCGAGGCTGGTGATGAGCTCGGACACGGGCAGGGATCGTTCCACCAGGATCGAACGGAGGTGCGCGCGACCCCGCTTCCACGTCGTCATCAGGATGAACACGCCGGTGGCTATGGCCAGCGGCACCCAGCCGCCCGTCCGGATCTTGAGGACGTTGGCGGTGAAGAGGGCGAGATCGATGCTGAGGAAGAAGGCGAGAAATGCCACGATATGGGCGCGGCTCCACCCGAAGCGCTCACTGGCGATCGCGCAGAACAGGATAGTCGTGATGGCCATGGTGCCGGTGACCGCGATGCCATATGCGCCACCCAGCGCCGTGGAGGATCCGAAGCCGAAGACGAGGAGCAGCGTCCCGAGCCAGAGCGCCTTGTTCACCTCGGGGATGTAGATCTGCCCGGCCTCCTGCTTCGACGTGTGCACGATGGTGACGCGCGGCGAGTAGCCGAGCTGCACGGCCTGTTGCGTCAGGGAGAAGGCGCCGGAGATCAGCGCCTGCGACGCGACGATCGCCGACAGGGTCGCGATCACCAGCATCGGGTAGAGGAACCACTGCGGCACGAGCCGGAAGAACGGGTTGTCGACCGCCGTGGGATCGGACAGCAGCAGCGCGCCCTGGCCGAGGTAGTTGAGCAGCAGCGCCGGCAGGACCATCGCGAACCAGACGACGCGAATCGGTCGCGGCCCGAAGTGTCCCATGTCGGCGTAGAGGGCCTCGCCGCCAGTCACCACCAGCACCACCGCCCCGAGGACGAGGAACGCGGCCATGGGTTGGGCGAGGAAGAACAGGACCGCGTGATGGGGGCTGAAGGAAAGGAGGATCTCGGGGTGCAGGGTGATGCCCCGGATGCCGAGCAGGGAGATGCTGATGAACCAGAAGAGCATGATGGGGCCGAAGGCGCCACCGACCTTGGCCGTCCCGTGCTCCTGGAAGTAGAACAGCCCCGAGATGATCAGCGCGGCCAGGACCACGATGACCTGTTCGGGCATCCCCGGTGCGGCGACCTCGAGTCCCTCCACGGCACCGAGCACCGAAATGGCGGGGGTGATGATGCCGTCGCCATAGAGGAAGGCGCCGCCAAAGAGCCCGAGCATGACGAGCGTCGTCCGGCGCGCGAGCCTGCCCTTCGCGAACTGGCGCTGCAGGACGAGGGCGAGGAGGGCGAAGACACCGCCCTCTCCCTTGTTGTCGGCGCGGAGGATGTAGCCCACGTACTTGACCGTGATGATCAGCAGGAGGGCCCAGATGATGAGCGACAGCACGCCGTAGACGTTGGACGGAATGACCGCCAGGCCATAGAGCGGCTTGAAGCACTCCTTGATGGCGTAGAGCGGGCTGGTGCCGATGTCCCCGTAGACGACG
This sequence comes from Gemmatimonadaceae bacterium, assembly GCA_030835125.1. Classification (GTDB taxonomy): domain Bacteria; phylum Gemmatimonadota; class Gemmatimonadetes; order Gemmatimonadales; family Gemmatimonadaceae; genus JABWBJ01. Next base: position 16,150 of record JAUQWM010000072.1, read on the forward strand.
CCTAACGCCGTGAAGGAGAGGACGAGGAGCCGCTTCCCGGTGGGGTGTGCCTCGACGTGCGAGCGGACCGGCGCGGCCACGAACTCGGACGTGGCGGCCGTCGAGGTGCCCGTGTCGCTTCTCACGCTGGCGTTCCCGCTTGGCGCGGGATCGGCGTTCATGTCTGGGTCGAGGGGCTCGGGAAGACCGTGAGTGACGCCCGGTCAGGCGGGGACAGGAAGCGGACGCGCCCCCGAAACGCGAATGGGCCGCGAGAACGCGGCCCATTCAATATTCGTGACTTGCGACGACGGGGTAAAGCGGGACTTGCGGTGGTGATTCGCGCCCCTGGGTTCAGGACGGCTTCTTCTGTCCCAGGGCCTCGATGGCGTTGGCGGCCTCTTCCAGGATTCGCTTCAACTCAGAAGCTACGCCCTTGTCGTTGGACTGCCATGGAACTGTCGTGTAAGTGGCGCGAGCCAAGCGCCCAAACGCCTTGTTCACTTCCATCATGGAATCGCTGAGGATACTCGAACCGAAGCTCGAGATGCGCTCGAAGATGTCCTCGACCGCGCTCTTGTTCTCCTCCAGGTACTTTTCGCCGTCGGGAGTGATGGAGAAGACCTTCTTTCCACCCTCCTCTGGTGACACGGTGGCGTATCCCAGGTCCTCGAGCAGGGCGAGGGTGGGGTAGACGGTGCCGGCGCTGGGCGCGTAGGTGCCGCCAAAGCGCTCCTCGAGCTCCTTGATGATCTCGTAGCCGTGTCGCGGCTTCTCGGAGAGGAGGCGCAGGATGACGTACTTGAGGTCCCCCTGTTCGAAGACCCGGCCTCGCCGGAACGGCCCGCCGCGTCCCCGTCCCTGTCCGCCCCAGAACCAGGCGCCCGACCCCGGGTCAAATCCCCAGCCCCAGCCGCCGCGGCCCGCACCGTGCCCCTTTCGACTTCCGCAATGTTCATCCATATGATACCTCGAAGATATATCGTGTCGAGAAGTACGATATATCGTGAGATATAGCGGGTCAAGGTCCGAGGTCCGAGGTCCGAGGTCCGAGGTCCGAGGTCCGAGGTCGAAAGAGATCTTCTGACCTCCGACCTCCGACCTCCGACCTCAAGCAATGCAGAAGGGGGAGCCGACTCGGCTCCCCCTTCTGTATTGCGCACGTTCGATTGTCACTCGTATCGCAGCGCCTGGATCGGGTCCAGCGTTGCCGCCCGGCGCGCGGGCCAGACCCCGAACACCAGCCCGACCGCCGCCGAAAAGCCGAAGGCCAGTCCGATCGATTCCGGTGCCACCTTCGTGGTCCAGTTGAATGTGCGGTTGAGGAGTTCCGCGCCGCCCGTCCCCATCGCGACGCCGATCGCCCCGCCCAGCAGGCAGAGCACCACCGCCTCGATCAGGAACTGCGCCAGGATGTTCATCCGGGTGGCGCCTAACGCCTTGCGCACCCCGATCTCGCGGGTCCGCTCCGTCACCGACACCAGCATGATGTTCATGATGCCGATGCCGCCCACCAGGAGGCTCACCGCCGCGATGCCGGCCAGCAGCAGCGTGAAGACCTGCGTGGTCTCGGCCAGGTTGGTCAGGAAGTCCGACTGGTTGCGGATCTGGAAGTTGTCGGGCCGGTTCGCGCGGAGCTTGTGCTCCCGGCGCAGGATCTTCTGGATGTCGGCCATCGTGAGCGGGATGCCCTCCTCGCTCTTGGCGAGGACGCCGATCTCCTGCAGCCGGTCGTTCCCGAAGATCCGGTACCGCGCGGTCTGGATCGGGATCAGCAACTGCTCGTCGGGGTTCCCGAACCCGGTGCCCGATCCCTTCGACGCCAGCACCCCCACCACCGTGAACTGGATCCCCCGGATGCGGATCGGCTCGCCGATGATGGCGTCGGGGCTCGTCACATCGAGGTTGGTGAGCACCGCGGGGCCGATGACCGCCACGCGCTGCTTGCTGTTGTCCTCGGCGGGCGTGAACATCCGCCCGTACTCCATCTTGTAGTTCCGGACTTCCAGGTAGTTGGACGACGTGCCGAGCACCCGCACGTTGGTGTTCCTGTTCTTGTACTGCACCTGGAAGTTGCGCGACATCTGCGGCTGGACCGCGGCGATGTTGTTGCCGCGCTCCTCGAGCGCCGCCGCGTCCTTCAACGTCAGCGGCGCGCGATCCGCCTCGGAGGCGAAGCCGCCTCCCGTCCGCTGCTGGCCGGGCTGCACGGTCAGCAGGGTGGTGCCAAGCGCCTTGATGCGATCGTTGACCTGCTGCTGCGCACCGTTGCCGAGCGCGATCATGGCAATGACCGCGCCGACGCCGATCACGATGCCGAGCATCGTGAGCATGGACCGCAGCTTGTTCGCGCGCAGCGCGCCCAGCGCGACCCGGAGAATTTCGCCGTAGAGCATGGTCTGTCCTCTAGCCGCGACCGCGACCGCCGCCACCACCCGGACCGCCACCACCCGGGGCGCCGCCGGTCATCCCGGGCATGCCGCCACCGGTGCGACCGCGCATCCGGGCGAGGGCAGAGTCACGCGACGCCTGCATCGCGAGCGCGGTCATCAACAGCACCTGCTCGCCTTCCTGCAGGCCGCTCACCACCTCGGTGTAATCGAGGTCGCTCATGCCCGCCCGGATGACCCTGGGCACGAAAGACGTGCCGGATACGACGTAGACGAGCGCTGGCCGCGCCGCCTGGCGGCGAGGCGAGGCCTGGCTCACCGGCACGTCCATGCCGGCCAGGAGTGCGGCGGCGTTGCTCCCCCCGCCACGGCGTCCCCCGCGACGGCCGCCAGTGTTCCCCGTGGTACTGGTCATGGCGGCACCTGCCGCGTCCGGCCCGCTCCCAGCGCGACCGGAGCGATCGCCGCCGGCCGCCTGACGGTCACGCGCCTGGCACGCACGGGCCACCATGGCGTCGATGTCGAGCGCCTTGTAGATCGAGTCCGAAATGGCGCGCATGCGCTGCTGGTCGATCTCACCGCCCTGCATGCGCCCACGGAGCCCCTGAAGCGTCGTCTGGGCGCTGGGCGCCTTGGCGAACGCGTCGCGCACCTTCTGGCACTGGGCATCGGTCACCTCGGGCATCTGGAAACCGCCCTGGCGCCCGCCCTGCCGGCCGCCCTGGTCCTGCCCGGCGACCAGCGTCAGGTCGACGTCGCCGCGGGACACGAGTCCCGAGCCGCCGCGCCCGCCGTTGCCGTTAGGCATCCCGCCATTGCCGCCGCCGAGGGCGCGCATCTGCTCCTGCACCGCGGCGGTGACGCTGTCCGGGTCGAGCCCGACCAACTTCGCCGTCGCCGCGGCCTCCCGGGTCTGGCGGACCGCGTCGTTCGGCACGGCCAGCACGTCCTCACGCCGCTCGACGAGCACCGTCACCTCGCCGTTCATGCCCGGCTTGAGGAGGCCTTCGCGGTTGTCGAGGGTGACGAGCACCGGGAACATCGTGACCGAGGATTGCACGACCGCCGACGGCTCGATCTTCTCGACCGTCCCGCCGAACGGCCGGTCCGGGAAGGCATCGACCGTGACGGTCGCCGGCTGGCCCGGCACGACGGCGCCGATATCGGTCTCGTTGAACAGCGCCCGGACGCGCACGCGGCTCAGGTTGGCCATCTTCAGCAGGATGGTGCCGCCGCTGGCGCTGTTGGTCGCCGACGCGATGACCTGGCCGAGCGACACCGGCTTCTCGATGATCGTCCCTGCCACGGGGGCGACGACGCGCGCTTCCTCGACCCGCTGCTTGGCGATGTCCACCGCCGAGCGCGAGCGGATCATGGCCGCCACCGAGTTCGCGTAGTCGAGCTGCGAGGACTCGTACTCCTGGGCGGTGATGATCTTGTCGGCGTACATCTTGTCGTTGCGGCTCTTCTGCGCCACCGAGACGCTCAACTTGGCCGCCGCGGCGACCGAATCGGCCACGGCCTGCGACAGCTGCTGTTCGACGTCACGAGGATCGAGCTGGATGAGAAGGTCACCGGGGTTCACCATCGACCCGGTCTCGACCGGCATCACGGTGATCTGCCCCGAGGACTTCGACTTCACCTCGATGACGTTGATCGGCTCGACCTGTCCCGACGCAGTGGCCTCCGAGACGATGGTGCGGCGCACGACGGCCGCCGTCTCGATGGGGAGCGCCTGCTCCTTCTCGCGATTGCATGCCGCGGCGAGCAGGAGGACGAGGACGGGCCGCAGCCGGCCCCGGCGATTCGGGGCGGCGCCGGCGCGGGCGTTGGTAGGCATCGAAGTGTTCACGGAAGGGATTGAGGGCGTGGTTACCTGATCTCGCGGCCGAGCAGCTGCTCCAGCTGCGCCTTGGCGATGCGGACCTGGTATCGAGCATTGACGAGGTTGAACCGCGCGCTGTTAAGCTGCGTTTGGGTCGTAAGCAGCTCGAGCTGCGTGGAGGCGCCCAGCTGGTACCGCTGCTGCTGCACGCGGAGGTCCTCCAGCGCGGCCTCGAGGGACGCCTGCTGGATCGCGATGCGCGCCTGCGCCAGCCGGAGCTGGCCGAGGTACTGCACGAGCTGCTGGTGCGCGAGCAGTTCCGCGTCCCGGAGGGAGGCGCGGGCGTTTGTCTCAGCGATCTTGGCGCGCTGCACCGTCTCCTCGCGACCCAACCCGTTGAAGATCGGGACGCTGACGGAGAGCCCGAAAGACTTGTTCTGGAGGGTGCGCCCCTGCCACAACTGGAAGTTCGCGTCGGACATGTTGTTCGTCATGCTGTAGCTCGTCGAGATCGACGGCAGGTAGTCCGTTCGCGACGACCGCACCGACGCCCGCGCCGCGGTCAGGCTGGCCTGGGCGGTGCGGATCGACGGGGCGCTCACAAGGAACTGTGCCAGTTGCGCGCTGTCGGCCGCCACCGGCGTCAGGGCGGTGTCGGCATCAGCGGCCGTGACGGTGAAGCTGACGCCGACCAGCCGCGAGAGGGCCGCGTTGGCGTTCTGCAGGTCGTTCTCGGCGCTGAGGACCGCGAGTTGCTGGTTGCCGACGGCGATGATGGCGCGGAGCGAATCGGACCGTGTGGCGGCGCCGCTGGCGATCCTGGCGTTGGCCGCGCGGAGGTTCTGCTCCGCTTCATTGAGCGCCGTCTCGGCGGCCGAGCGACTCTCCCGCGCCGCCAGGGCCGCGTAGAACTGCTGGGATACCGAGTAGGCGACCGAGAACTGGGTCGCGACTTCATTGGCCTCGGCTGAGGCAACGTTCGCCCGGGCCGCCCCGAGCTGGAAGTTCCGGTCTCCACCGTCGAACAGCACCCAGTTCGCCGAGAGCCTCCGGCTCCAGCTCCAGGGCGTGACGTTGTTGCGATCGACGATGTCGCCCTTGCTGTCGAACACCTGTCCGGCGCTCCAGCCTGAGGACATGCTGCCGCTGATCGTCGGGAAGAAGGCGGAGAGGCGCGTACGGACCGTTGCCTCGTTCGCGTTGATGGTGTTTCGTGCCGCGATCGTCTGCGGCGAGTTCTCCCGCGCGAGGCGGATGGCCTCGTCGAGGGTGATGGGGCGTGCGGGGCCAGGCGTTGCCTGTGCGAAAAGCGCCGCCGGAACGAGCGCGGCAAGGAGGAAGGAACGCATCAGTTGTCGTCGCGTGTCTTGTTGGTGTCGCTCATCTCGGCAAGCACCTTTTCGAACTCGGCGCGTTGCGTCGGGGTGAGCAGGAGACGGATCTCGTCACGAGTGCGGAGCTTGATGGAGTCGAGCGCGGGCCGTACGGGCGACATCACGATCGAATACCGCTTGTGGCGGTCGTCGAGGATGGAGTCGAGGCGGGCGCGCTGCGCGGCATCGAGCTGGAGGCGGTCCGCCAGTGAGAGGCGTCCGGCCTGGGGGCGCGAGATCCGATCCCGCAGCATGACGCGGTCGGCGGTGAAGCCGAGCGCGCCGCCGACGAGGACGGCCCCGAGCAGGAAGGTGATCGCGAGGTTCTTGGACTGTTGCATGCCGGTTCCTAGCGCGTGATGAGGTAGCGCAGGGTCGCCTCGCGCCGGCTGGCGCGCTCGCCACCGGCGGACTCGATCATCGGCATTTCAGTGGGGGTGTCGAGCAACTCGGTCCAGGCGACGCGGTCCTGCGCCTTGCGAGTCTGCCAGGCGGTGACGCCGGCGACGGCCAGGGCCAGGGCCGCGGCAGCGAGGCCGACGCGACTCCAGGCGGGGAAGTACGACCACCATTCTCGGGCGGCCTCGGACGAGATGCGCGCCATGATCCGCCGCTCGAGGAACGCCCAGTACGTCCCGTCGGCCGGCGCGCGGTACTCGACACGCATGGCAGCGTGCAACTCGTCGTCGCGGAAATCGCGGTCGTCGTCGTGCACGATCTTCATAAGTGGCTCCGGACTGAACCCAGTTCCTGGCGCAGTCGCGCCCGGGCATGGTGGAGGTCGGACCGGGCGGTTCCTTCCGGAATGCCCAGCATGCGCCCGATCTCCGAGTGCTTGAATCCTTCGATGTCGTGCAGGACGATCACGGCGCGCTGCCGCTCGCCCAGCGTGGTCAGGGCATGCCGCAACCGGCGGCGCAGTTCATCGGCCTCGCCGGGATCGCGAAACGGCGACGCGATGGTGTCGGCGAGGGCATCCGCGTCGCGGACCTTCTTCCGGCGGGTGATGTCCAGCGCCGCATTGGCAACGATGCGATGCAGCCAGGCGCCGAAGGCCTGGTCGGGCAGGAAACGATCCAGCGCGCGGTAGGCGTGCAGGAACCCTTCCTGCGTGGCGTCCTCCGCGTCCTCATGCGTGAGCACGATGGCCCGTGCCACCGCGTAGGCCCGTCGCTGGTGGAGACGAACCAGTTCCGCGAACGCTTCGGCCTCGCCGCGTTGTGCCGCGACGACCAGCGCATGCTCGCGTTCACGCGGCGTGTCAGTCGACACGGCGTGGACTCGAGCCGGCGCCACACGGGCATCCGGGCTGACTGGGAGGGCGAGAGCGGTCACGAATGGGTTGCGTAGTGTCCTCCTGAAAACGCGCGCGCGGGGGGAAGCGTTGATGGGCCGGACTGACTCACGCCGGCGTTGCCGGTGCGCCCGCGAGGCCCAGCAGGTCGGCCCGCGAACGCATGGCGTCGAGGACGAACTGGATGTGCTCCGGCATCTCGATTCCCAGCGCCGCGGCCCCGTCCACGATGTCCTCGCGGTTGCAGCCGCGCGCAAATGCCCTGTCCTTCATCTTCTTCTGGACGCTGCGAACATCGACGTCGTTAAGGCTGCGGGACGGACGCACCAGCGCCGTGGCGGTGATGAGGCCGGTCAGCTCGTCGACGGCGAACAACGCCCTGGCCATGAGGCTCTGGCGCGGGACGCCCGTGTACGTGGCGTGTCCCAGGATCGCCTGCAGCACCTCCTCCGGGACGCCCATCCCGCGGAGGAGGCGCACGCCCTCGGCGGGGTGCTCGCGGTCCGGGGCGTGGTCCTCGTTAGGCCAGCGCTCGTAGTCGAAGTCGTGCAGGAGGCCGGCCAGGCCCCAGAGCTCCACATCCTCACCGAACCGTCCGGCGTAGGCGCGCATCGCCCCTTCCACGGCCAGCATGTGCTTCCGCAGGGAATCGCTGGCGGTGTACTCCTGCATCAGCGACTGGGCGTCGGTTCTCGAGAGCATGTGCGACGAACGGTGGGTCCGGGATTGTGCCGCAAGCGCCGGGAGCCCAGCAAATTACACGATCGAGCCCGCAAGGAGCTCCCGCCCCGCCGGTTACTTCCCGCCGCTGCGGGTGGGACGGCCCGGGAACTCACGGGCAACATTGGCCAGTTTCAATGCCGCATCCCGTACCGAGGGGCTGGCGTCGACCAGATAGCTGAGCCGCGCGGTCCGGAACACGGCGAGATCGGCTCGACTGTCACCCATATAGTCAAACTCGTTGCAACCCAACGACTTACGGATCTGGACGGCCTTGTTGGCGCCTTTCACGTTCGATTCCAGGTCCGTGGCGACCACGGCATCGAAAAGGTCAAGGTAGTCCGCGACACGCTCGGCGATCCTGCGGTTGGCCGCCGTGGCGAGCACAACCCGCCGACCGCGCATCCGCTCCTCCCTCAGGAACTCGAGGACCTCTGGCCGCCAGGTGAGGCGTGCAGGATCCGGCACGAACTGGCCGGCGACGAACGCCTTCATGCTGGCGCGTCCCCTGAGGAGGAAGAACGGCACCGCCAGCAGGACCCAGGGTCGCCGGACTGCAAGGTGCCTGAGGGAGATCCTCAGGGTGTCCCCCTCGATCAGCGTCCCATCGAGGTCAACGCAGAGGGGCGGTTCGGGGACCTGGGTCATCGCGCGCCGGGAGGCAGCGACGCGCGCTACTTCGTCTCGGCGTGCGCCTCGCCACCCGCGAAGCTGGCGCTCGTCATCTTGACGATGCCGAACGCGAACACGAACAGCAGGATGCTGGTGACAATCAGCCCGATGACGGCTGATCGCTTGTCCGATGGTTCCAGTTCCGACATTTCTGGCGACTCCGTGTGTTGGTCAGGCCACGCGCGCGGAAGTGAGCTCATCATTCTGGCTGATGAGCGGGACGACGTCGAGGCCCTCGACGACCTTGCCGAACACGGTGTGCACGCCGTTCAGGTGACGGGTGTTGGACTCGCTCAGGACAATGAAGAACTGGCTGCCCCCCGTGTCCTTCCCCGCATGCGCCATCGACAGCGCGCCGAGGACGTGCTTGTGCGGGTTCCCGGCGGTTTCGCACTTGATCTTCCAGCCGGGACCGCCGGTTCCCACCGGACCCTTGGCATGCTCACCGCCCCGGGAATAGGGATCGCCGCCCTGGACGACAAAATCCGGGATGACGCGGTGGAAGCGCGTCCCGTCGTAGAACCCGCTGTTGGCGAGCTTCTCGAAATTGGCCACGGTCCCCGGGGCCTCGGCGTCATACAGCTCGGCGACCAGGGTGCCCTTCGACGTGACCAGCGTGGCCTTTTTCATGGACGGCGGCGGAAGGTGAAGACGGTGGTTCGGGCTGAGACGGGACCAATCTAGCCGGGGTGGTGCGGCCGGAGAATGGGACAGCCCGTCCAGGGCAACCGGCCTTCAGGGAGCGGCCGATGGGCAGATCGCGACGAGGGTGCATTCGTGGCAGCGCGGCCGCCGGGCGTCGCAGACCCGCCGGCCGTGCCATATGAGGAGATGGGACAGCAGGGTCCATCGATCCCGGGGGAAGAGCCCCATCAGGACGCGCTCGATCTTCTCCGGGTCGGTTTCGGTCGTTAGGCCGAGCCGCGCCGCCAGGCGCTGGACGTGGGTGTCCACGACCACGCCTTCGTTGATGCCGAGGGCATTGCCGAGCACGACATTGGCGGTCTTGCGGCCGACGCCGGGAAGCAAGACGAGGTCGCCCATGCTGGAGGGCACCTCACCCCCGTGCCGGTCGACGACGGCGTTGGCCATGGCGATGAGGTTTCGCGCCTTGTTCCGGAAGAATCCCGTCGTCCGGATCACCTCTTCGACATCCTCCTGCGGGGCGGCGGCGAGCTGGATGGGGCCTGGCCAGCGTCCGAAGAGGGCAGGGGTGACCATGTTCACCCGCTTGTCGGTGCACTGGGCGCTGAGGATGGTGGCGACCAGGAGCTGCCAGGCATCCCGGTAGTCCAGTTCACAATGCGCATCCGGGTAGAGGGCGGCGAGTCCGTCCCACAGGCTCCCGGCGTGCGCGGCGAGCGCTGCGGGGGCCAGCCCCTTCGCTGCGCCCTTGCGCTTGCGACCGGTCGGGAGGGCGGCTGCCGGTACTGCCTTGGTGCTCTTCCGGGGGATCCTGGATGCCGCCCCGGGCCGGGGCCCCTTCGATGTGACCGCGACGGGGATGCGCCTCGTCGCCCCGGGGCGCTTCTGCGACAGCGGCTGTCGAGGTCCCCGGCCGCCCTTACGAGGCATGCTTCGACCCCGCGCCCGCGTCGCGCCGCCGAGCGAATTGCAGGACCTCCTCGGCGCTGCGGGCGTTCAGGACATCACGAGCTTCCAGCCAACCCTTCCGCGCCACCTGAACCCCGAACTCGATGTACGACAGGCTCTCCGGCGAGTGTGCATCGGGACCGAGTTCCACGGTTGCGCCGCGAGTCCTGGCCACCTGCAACCAGCGCCAGTCGAGGTCGAGGCGGTGTGGGTCGCAGTTCAGCTCCACCGCGATGCCGGCCTCCGCGGCGCGCTCGATGACGGCGTTCACGTCGAGCGGATACGGCTCGCGGGTCAGCAACAGCCGTCCGGTGGGGTGTCCGAGGATCGTCAGCCGGGGGTCGCCCATTGCGGTCAGGATGCGCTCCGTCATCTGCACCTGGTTCATGCTGAACCGCGAGTGGACCGAGCCGATGACGTATTCGAAGCGGTCCAGCAGGTCGTCACCGTAGTCGAGCCGGCCATCGGCCAGGATATCGGCCTCAATACCCTTGAGGACACGGAATCCCTTCAGTTCCGCGTTCACCTTGTCGATCTCGTCGTGCTGTCGAAGCACGGCGTCGCGGTCGAGCCCACCGGCGTAGCCGGCCGACTGGGAATGATCGGAGATCCCGAGGTACTGCCAGCCGCGCTCACGGGCGGCGACGGCCATGGCGAGGATGGTGGCGGTGCCGTCCGAGTAGTTGGAGTGACAATGCAGGGCGCCGCGAATGTCCTTCAACTCGATGAGCGACGGGAGCGTGCCCGTGGCCGCGGCCGTGAGTTCGCCGCGATTCTCCCGCAGCTCCGGCGGCACCCAGGCCAGCCCGGCGACGCGGTAGAGGTCCTCCTCGCCTGCGTCCGCCGCTGGCGCGCCCTTGGAGTCCACCAGCTGGTCGTCACGAAGGTCGAATCCACGCTCACGGAGCAATGCGAGGACGCCATCGCAGTGCTCCTCTGAGCCGGTGGCACGCCACAGCGCCAGGGGCAGCACGGCGGCCGGAACGCACCGGATACCGGCGCGGACGCCGTTGACGAGGCGGAGCGTGATCTCGGACCCTGGTCCCCCGACGGCTTCACTGACGACCGACATGCGTCCTGCCGCGGTCGCGACGGCGGCCGGCGCGTCCACACACCCGACCACGAGGTCGATGTCGCGAACCGTTTCGGCGCTGCGCCGCAACGAGCCGGCCACTTCCACGGTGGAGACGCCGGGCAGCTTGGCCAAGGCCCGTGCGAGGCGCTGAGCCTCACCGGCAGCGAGCGAGTGGAGCAGTTGGCCCGAGGTTTCCCGGAGCGTCGCGATGCCGCGAAGGATCTTGGCGGCCGTCTTGGCGCCGAAGCCCTGCAACCCGGCCAGCCGTCCGTCCTGCGCTGCCTTCTCGAGTGCAGCCACCGTTTCCACGCCCAGTCCTTCGTAGAGCCGGTGGATCCTGGTGGGCCCGAGTCCCGGGATGCGAAGCATCTCGACGAGCCCATCCGGCGTCGTCTCGCGGAGATGATCGAGGTACGAGGAATCGCCGGTCTCGACCAGGTCCACGAGCACGGCAAGCGTGGTCGCTCCAATACCGGGCAGCCGGGCGATCTCGCGAGAGCGAACGAGGCTGGAGATGTCCTCGTCGTCGAGCTCCTGCAGGGTCCGGGCCGCCGTCGCGAAGGCACGCGACTTGAACGGGTTCTCCCCGCGGACCTCGAGGAGCTGGGCGATCTGGTTCAACCGATGGGCGGCAACCTGCGGGTCCATGCGGTCGAATATAGCCCGCCGCTGCGGCGACCGATTACGTCAGGTCGCGACGCCGGCGTAGGTCCGAAGCTGCCCCACCATCTCGTGCAGTCGCTGCTCGGTGCTTGCGATCTCCGAGGCCGCCTCGTTGACGTCGAGCAACCCGGCGCGCATCGACGTGGCGACCTTGTTGAGGTAGCGGATCTGGGCGAGCACTTCCTGCGTCACCTGCCGCAAGCCGCTGAAGCGACGTCGCTCCGACACCGCGCGCCGGTGACGAAGGGCGAGCTCGTGCGCGTTGTATCCCTTCGCCGCGGCGAGGATGTCGTCCGGGGTGCGACCGGGGATCGTCCCGTGGTCGCGCACGCCGTCGTCGTCCTCCCAATCGGCGTCCCGGAACAGCAGGTGGCCAACGTGCTCGATACCATCGAACTCGACGCGAACGGTCACGTTGTACGTGCGGCCGTCCACCTCGGTGGTGGTCACGAACCTCTCGTCCTGGTTCTCCTGCATGTCTGTCATCGTGCTACCCGTGGTTCGGGGCCGTCTCCGCGAGGTACTGCTCGATCGCGCCGAAGAGTGCATCCGGCTGTTCGACGTAGGGAACGTGCCCGCTTCCCTCAAGGACGAGCAACCGAGCACGCATGGCACTGGCTCCCTGCTCGGTCGACTCGATCGGGATGGGATCGTGCCGGCCGTGGATGAAGAAGGCCGGAAGGTGAAGCACGGCCAGGTCCGGAATCAGGTCGTAGTCGCCAAGGCTGTTCCACACCGATTGCTGGACCCTGGCGGTGACCCGGAACGGGGTGAGGTCGGTCGCGGCTTCGGGCCGGGTGAAGTACGGGGCGACTCCAAGCTCGAACTGCTTCTGCCTCCAGGCCTCCGGATCACGGTCCCGCATCCCCGACTGCTGGAGGTCCTCGCGAAGCTCGCGGATGGCTTCGCTCCGCTGGCGGCGGGCGAATTCGTCCTCGAATGCCTCGCGAAACGGCCTCGAGAGGGGCGCGGGGTCCACCAGCACCATTCGACGCGGCGCGGGGTACCGGGCGTCGCGATGTGCCTGAAGGGCATACAGCAGGGCCAGCAGCCCGCCCCACGAGTATCCGATGATCGTGAGGGGCTCGAGGGAAAGCTCGCGCACGACGTGGGCGAGATCGTCGACGTGGTGCTGCCACCCGACTTCGGCTTCCCCGGTTTCCCGGGAGCGACCGCCCCCGCGCTGGTCGTAGAAGTAGAGCTGGTAATCGGTTGCCAGCCGGAGGAACTGGGGCAGCATGTAGTCGTGGTGGGCCCCGGGGCCGCCATGGAGCAGCAGCAGGCGGGGCGCTGGCGGTTCGCCGTAGCGGCACCAGTACAGCGGCACCGCCGTGGAGGTTGTGGTCCCGGAGGCCTGTGGCGGCGGAATGCGATTCATGCTCTACGTTTTCGTGACGGCGGAGGACCTGCGGAATCTGGCTGTCGCCCGACCCGGGCGCGTACCTTCTGGCCAGCGGACATTACCCACGGAGGGAATATCATGCGACGTACAGTGTTTGCCGCCGGGTTCCTGGTCGCCAGCGTGGCGGCGGGAGCGAGCGCGCAGGGCACCGATCCGGACAAGGCAGTGGGCGGGAGTGGCATCCAGGTGAAAGGCTGGCAGGGCAGGACTGACCGCTCCGAGCAGAAGATCGGCGACGTGAAATTCGTGCAAATGGGCACCGGGTATCACCTCACCGGTGGCCCGCACGCCGTCCTCTGGAGCGAGGACGGAGAGGCGTCTGGCGACTACACCGTTTCGGCGCGGATCACCAAGACACCCCGGAGCACGTCCACGCATGAAGAGTCGTATGGCGTTTTCATCGGCGGATCGGACATGAACGGCCCGAAGCAGAACTACCTGTACTGCGTGGTGTTCGGGACCGGCAACGTCATGGTCCGCCATCGCGACGGTGGTGACACGCACACGCTGCTGGGGAAGACCGCGAACGCGGCGGTGTCCAAGGCCGGCGAACGCGCACCCACCGATGAGGTGGCGTTATGGGTGAAGGGAGGCCGGGTGGGCTGCTCGGTGAACGGGACCGAGGTCTTCTCGGCGGCGAAGGCGGACATGATTGGCCCCGGGAAGCTGGTCTCGACCGACGGCGTCTACGGGATCAGGGCGAGCCACAACCTGGACCTGCATATCGAGGGACCCACGAAACGGGACTGATTGCAGAGTCCAGATTGCAGACTGGGGATTTGCGATTGGGACCCCTCGCAAGTCACCCCAATCAGCGGGCTGTGCGCTGCAATAAGTGATTCGTGATTGGGATCCCGCAATTCACCAATCAGCAGTCCGCGCTCTGCAATCAGCCCTCCAGCGCGTTTCCCGGCGGGCGCCTTGGGCGTCTTTCTCCGGTCAGGAAGCATGGGTCCAACCCGCGATCCCACCTACGGATGGAAGACGTCTCTCCCTTTGTGACGCACCTCGCCAGGCTGGTCTGGCTCATGGTCCATGAGCCGGAGAACCAGGATGGGCAGAAGGAAGAACTGCGACGGTCGGTGGCACAGGTATCGGGCGCCTCACAGGCGGTCTCGTTGCACGACACGGCCGCTGCGGTGTCGTCGGCGGCGAGCAACGGGGTCATGGGGGAGGAAGTGGAGGTGATCGGCGAGTTGGCGATGCGGATGGCCTCGCATTCGGTGCGCCTGATCCAGTTCGACCAGCTGGTGCCGGCGCGCGAGATCCAGGAGGTCGCCAGAGCCCTGGCCAACTACCCGGTCCCGGGTGACGAGGGTGCGGCGTTCGATGGAGTGATGGTCGGCCTCACGCTCACGGGTGTCACGGTCAGCATCGGGGCGTCGGGTTTCGTGCGGCGCGCGACCCCGGGGCCGATGCCCGCGTATGTGGGACCGGTGCGGACGCCTTCCGTCTCGATGATGTCCGTCGCCGGTCGCGCGGCGCCTCCGGTGCCCAACGGCAGGACGGCACAGGTGTCCCGCGGGTCCAGCGAGTCGCAGGCCATGATGCAGGGCCAGCTGATGCGCGCCACGCCCCAGGGTGGCGTGTCCAGCCTCCTGGCCCGGCTCGACGAGGCCGCCCGCTCGCCTAACGCTTCGGCGGTCGTGGACGAGGTCACGCGGGCGACCGAGGACCTGGCCACCCAGGGCGGCTGGCCGGACGTCGTCGCGGTGCTCGACCGGATGATCCAGCACCACGAGCGGCTGCACGACGGGGACGCCAAGCGGGCCTTCCTGATGGGCGCCCGGCGGCTGGAGCGCACCGGGCACATGCAGGGCGTCGCGGCGCAGCTGACTCGACGGAAGGACCTGCGGGAGCCATGCATGCGCATCCTCGCGCACGCGGGGGACATCGGGGCCGACGTGCTCATCGACAACCTCATCAACAGCGATGACTCGGGCGACCGCCGGGCGTACCTCGACGCGCTGCGCCAGTGCCCATCGGCGGCGGCGTCGCTCAACCAGCTGCTGGCCGACGACCGGTGGTTCGTGGTCCGGAATGCCGCCTCGCTCCTCGGGGAACTGGGCGCGGTCGAGTCGGATCGCCGCCTGTCGGAGCACCTGTCACACCGCGAGCCGCGGGTGCGGCGGGCCGTTGCGGTGGCGCTGGGCAAGCTTGGTACGTCCCGGGCCCTGCTGGCCCTCCTGCAGGCGATCAACGACCCGTCGCCGGAGATCCGCGTCCAGGTGGTGCATGCGATCGCGTCCGCGCGGAACGCCCGTGCCGTCCCGTGGCTGATCGAGGCGCTCGACCACGAGCAGGACCCGGACGTGCAGGCCGCGCTGCTCGGGGCGCTGGGCCACACCCCGACCGAGGACGGCGTGGCACGGCTGCAGCGGGCGGCGGAAGCGGGCGGGCTGCTGGTGCGGAAACCGGTGGGCCTCCGGCTTCGCGCGATCGACGCGCTGGCCGAAGCGGGAACGCCCGCCGCGCGCCACGCGCTCGGCACGCTGCTCACCGACCGGGATCGCGACGTCCGGAAGGCGGCCGAGCAGGCCGTGGCCCGCCAGGCGATCGCCTAACGCTGGGTGAAGTCCGTGTCGGGCGTGACCGCCCGGCACGCCTCGGCGAGCAGGTCGGCCGTGCGGTCGATGTCCTCCAGGCTCACCATCTCGCCCGGGGAGTGCATGTAGCGATTCGGCACCGAGACCAGGGCGGTGGCGATGCCCTGCCGGGCGAGGTGGATGGCGTCGGCGTCGGTGCTGGTTTCCCGGCCGGCCGCCTGGACGGTGCAGGGGATCGACAGGCGGGTGGCGGCGTCGCGCAGGATGCCGAAGACCACCGGGGAGATGATCGACCCGCGGGCGAGCACCGGGCCGCCGCCCAGCCGGTGGTCTCCGGATTCCTTCTTCTCGGAGCCGGGATGGTCGGTGGCGTGGGTGACGTCCACGGCGATGGCCATGGCCGGCCCGATTCGCTGGGCCGCGATGAGCGCGCCGCCGCCGTGATAGCCGATCTCCTCCTGGGTGGTGGCGACGGCGGCGACGGTGGCCACGCCCGGCCGGGCCGCGTACCGGCGGAGCGCCTCGAGGACGATGAACGCGCCGATGCGGTCGTCGATGGCGCGCGAGACGATGCGGCCGCCAGGCAGCTCGACCACCCTGGTGTCGATGACGCCGGGATCACCGACCGCGAGCAATCGCTCGGCGTCGTCCCGCGAACGGGCGCCGACATCCACCCACAGGTCCTCGAACTTCACCGCCTTGTCGCGGGCGTCCTGCTTGATGAGGTGGATCGGCTTGCGCCCCACCACACCGATGACATCACCCTCCCGGCCGGCGAACCGGATCCGCTGCCCGACGAGCACCTGCGGGTCCCATCCGCCGATCGGTCCGATCCACGCGAACCCGTCGTCGTCGATCCACGTCACGATGACGCCGATCTCGTCGATGTGGCCGGCGAGCATCACGGTGATCGGGGCGCCCGGATTCACGGTCGCGACACTGTTGCCGGCGACGTCGCCGATGACCGCGGCGACGGTCCGGGCCTCGTCGCGCCAGACGCGGGCGGCGGGCGCCTCGAATCCGCTCGGGCCGGCGGCGTCGAGCAGGCGCTTCAGGAAGGCGATGGAGTCTGGGGAGAGCATTCCGGCGAGGTCAGGGAAGGGGGTCGACGCGGATGGCGGAGCGCGTGGGAGGGTCCCCAAACAGTGCGGGATGGAGGATACTCGCCAGCACCTCGATTCCGCGCACAACGGCGGGTGAGGGGCTCGAGGTGAGGGTGTTGGCGTCGAGGGCCCAGAGGGGGACCGTCCGCGCCCAGGCCCACGCCTGGTCGGCGCGCAGTCCGCGAGCCTGACGAGTCGCCTCGTCCAGCCCCACGCCGCACGGCGCGATGACGAGGAGGTCGGGGGCGGCTTCGCGCAGGTCGACGGCGGTCGTGCGACGCGAGGCCTCGCCGTCGCGGCCGATGACCTCCGCCCCTCCCGCCCGGCGTACCATCCCGGGGACCCAGTGCCCCGCGCCGAAGGGCGGGTCCACCCACTCCACCACCGCGACGCGCGGCCGCGGGGCCGCGGCGGCCTTCAACCGGTCGTGCACCGTGCGCAGGCGGGCCCGCAGGCCCGCGACCAGTTCCTCGGCCTCGTCAGGCAGGTCGAGCGCCGCGCCCGTGGCCCCGATGTCCCCGAGGACGCCATCGACGGTGCGTCCTCCGAGCGTCACCACCCGGGCCGGGGGCGCGAGGCGGGCGGCGACGGCGCGCGCATCGTCCTCCCGCACCGCGCAGACCTCGCAGACGCCCTGGGTGAGCAGGAGGTCCGGGTGCCGGGCCGCGAGCAGCGGCTCGTCGAGGTCGAACAGGGGCGCGCCCGCGGTCGACCGGGCGCTGACGGCGCGGTCGATGTCGCGCGGCGTCGCCCCGGCCACGCGGGCGCGCGTCACGCGGGGGACGGCCGCCAGCGATGGTGGAAGGGCACAGGCGTGGGTCACGGCGACCAGGCGGTCGCCGGCGCCTAACGCGATGACGATGTCGGTCGCGGCCGGAAGCAGGGCCGCCACACGCATCAGCGCGGGGCCGGCGGCGGGAACGCGACGAACGTGATCGCCATCGCCAGCATGCCCGCGACATACCAGGCCGGAACCGCCGCGAGGTAGAAGTACACGACGCCGAAGAGTGCCAGCGCCTCACCCACCGACCACGCGACGATCGCGAGGGTGCTGGCGCGCACCAGGGTGTCCGCTTTCCGGTGCTGGAAGAAGAGGACGGTCAGGGCCGCGGCCGCTGCCACCCACATCACCCGGCCGATCGACGCCAGCCCGTCGGTGACCTCCGGCCGGGGCGGCTGCCACTCCGGGCGCTGGTGCAGGAACCAGGAGACTCCCCCGAAGAGGAGGAGTCCGGCCATCATGGCGATGCGGATGGCGAGGTACGCCTGCGCGGGCCTCACGGCACCGGCTTCTGGAAGACCGCCTTGCCGCCGAGGTACGTCGAGAGGACGCTCGTGTTCAGGATGAGTTCGGGCGGCACGCGCATGATGTCCTGGTCCAGCACCACGAAGTCCGCCAGCTTGCCCGGTTCCAGCGAGCCGACCTCCTTCTCCATGAAGCCCGAGTACGCGGCCCAGATCGTCATCGACTTGAGCGCCTCCTCGCGGGTCATGCGCTGCTCGGGAAACCACCCACCGACCGGCCAGCCCCTGGCGTCCTGCCGCGAGACGGAGGCCATGAACGAGATGAGCGGGTTGGTACGCTCCACCGGAAGGTCGCTGCCATTGGCGATGACCACGCCGCTATTCAGCAGCGACCGCCACGCGTATGCGCCGAGCACCCGCGTCGGGCCGAGCCGGTTCACCGCCCAGTACATGTCGCTGGTCTGGTGGCTGGCCTGCATCGACGGGATCACGCCCAGTTCGGCGAAGCGCGGCACGTCGTCCGGGTGGATGATCTGCGCGTGCTCGATGCGGAACCGGTGGTCCTGGACCGGAACGTCGGTGAGGGCCTGCTCGAATTCGTTGAGCACCGTCCGGTTGGCGCGGTCGCCGATGGCATGGACGTTGACCTGGAAGCCGCTCCGGAGCGCCTTGACGGCGACGTCACGCACACGCCCGGCCGGCACCAGCGCGAGGCCGGTGTTGGCCGGATCATCCGAGTACGGCTCGATCAGCGCCGCGCCGCGGGAGCCGAGGGCGCCGTCCGCGGAGATCTTGATCGCCTTGATCCAGAGGCGGCCATTGTAGAGCCCGAGCTGCGGCCCGCGTTGCAGGTAGTGATCGATCGCGGCGTCGTTGTTGGCGACCATGACGTAGTCGCGGATGTCGAAGCGGCCCTCGCGCGCCACTTCCTCGTAGACGTCGATGACGGCGCGGCCGACGCCGGCGTCGTGGACGCTGGTCAGGCCCCAGCGGTTCATCTCGGCGATGGCGGCCTGCACCGCGGTCTTCAACTGCTCCTTCGACGCGGGCGGCACGTGGCGATTCACCAGGCCCATGGCCGCGTCCACCAGGACACCGGTCGGCGCCCCGCCGGCACCGCGCTCGAGGCGGCCACCGGACGGATCCCTGGTCTCCGAGGTGAGTGACGCCGCCTTCATGGCGGCGGCGTTCACGAGCGTGGCATGGCCGTCGATGCGCGTCAGGACGACCGGATGGTCGGGCACGGCGCGGGACAGGGCCTCGTGGGTGGGGAAGCGCGTGTCCCCCCAGTCGTTCTGGTCCCAGCCCCGGCCCTGGATCCAGGTGCCGGCGGGCGTCTCGCGAGCGCGGGCGGCGACGCGGGCCACGACTTCGTCGTACGACGTCGTGCCGACGAGGTCGACGTTGCGCAGGGAATTGCCGAGGTTGAGGAGGTGCACGTGGGCATCGATCATGCCGGGAATGACCGTGCGTCCATGCAGGTCGAGGACCTGCGTGGCGGGTCCCCGCATGGTCATGATCCCGCGCGCGGGTCCGGTGGCGACCACCCGTCCGTCGCGGATCGCCATGGCTTCCACGACGGGGCGGTTCTCGTCCACCGTGTAGATGCGGGCATTGGTGACGATGAGGTCGGCCACCTGGGCCGCCGCCGTGCGGGGCACGAAGGCGACAAGGGGCGTGAGGACGAGCGCGAGGGCAAGGCGACGATTCGTCATGATCGGATGAACGGGGTGAGGTCAGCGCCGTCGAGTATGCACGCGGGCGACGTGATCAATCAATGGCGGCGCTGGGACGCGGGATCACCTTCGTCCCCGGTTCCCGCGCGCCGCGCCCGATTAGACTTCGGTCGACCTTCATCCCCAGCCGCGTGAATCGCCGATCCCTGCCCGTCCTCCTGGCCAGCGTGGCGCTGGCGAATCCAACCGCTGGCCAGCGTCCGGTGACCCGCCCGGCCGCGCCGGTATCGGCCGCCATCACGAACGTGCGGTACACCGTCACGTTCGACCGGGCGGCCGCCTCCCAGCGGAGCCTGCGCGTCTCGATGACGTTCGGCGTGGCGGGGCGCGAGCCGGTCCTGCTGTCGTTTCCGGCCTGGACGCCGGGCGCCTACGAGATCTCCGATTACGCACGGAAGGTGTCGCAGCTGGCGGTGACCGGGGAGGGCGGCACCCCTCGCTGGGACAAGCTGGATCCCGACACGTGGCGCGTGATGCCTGCCGGCGCTCGCTCGGTGACCGTCGCGTTCTCGTTCGCCGCCGACTCCATGGACAACGCGATGGCGTGGGCGAAACCTGACTTCGCGTTCTTCAACGGCACCAACCTGCTGCCGTATCCCGAGGGCCGCAGCACCGCGTTCGCGGCCACGGTGAGCGTCCGCACCGAGCCCGATTGGCAGGTGGTGACGGGAATGGCGCCCGGCGCCACGGCGGGCACGTACACCGCCGCCAACTACCACGACCTGGTGGACATGCCGTTCTTCGTTGGGCCGCTCGACGTGGACAGCGCGCGCGTGGGCGAGACCATGGTGCGCACCGCGACCTACCCGCGCGGCATCCTGGCCGGGGCCAATCGCGAGCGGTTCTGGCGCCACGTGCAGGGGATGTTCCCCCCGATGTCCAAGGTGTTCGGCGAGACGCCGGTGCCCGTGTACACGAACCTGATCGTCTTCGACTCGACCATGGGCGGCGCCTCCGCGCTGGAGCACCAGAACTCGCACCTCGGGATCTACTCGCCGTTCATCGTCGACCATGAATTCCTGCCGTCGATCACCGCGCACGAGATCTTCCACCTGTGGAACGTGAAGCGGATGCGGCCGGCCGACCTGGTCCCGTACCGGTACGACCAGCCGCAACCCACGACGTGGCTGTGGGTGAGCGAGGGCATCACGGACTATTACGCCGACCTGGCGCAGGTACGCGGCGGGATCATCGACTCGACCGACTTCCTTCGCGTGACGACGGGCAAGATGTTGGAGGTAGCGGCGGTGCCGCCCATCGCGCTCGAGGACGCCTCGCTGTCGGCCTGGATCGGTCCCACCGACGGCACGCACTACATCTACTACCCGAAGGGATCGCTGGCCGGGTTCCTGCTCGACATCCTCATCCGCGATGCCAGCGACAACGCCCACTCGCTCGACACGGTCATGCGCGACGTGTACCAGGCGACCTACAAGGCCGGTCGCGGCTTCACGGCGACCGACTGGTGGGCCGCGGTGTCGCGTGCCGCCGGGGGCAAGTCGTTCGCCGACTTCAACACGCGGTACATCGACGGCCGCGAGCCGTATCCGTGGTCGTCGACCCTGCCGCTGGCGGGGCTGCGGCTCAACGTGGACTCGATCCGCGAGCCGTGGATCGGGGTCTCGACGAATGTCGACTCCGGCGGCGTGATGGTGATGGAGGTTGAGCCGGCCGGGGCGGCGAAGGAAGCCGGCGTCGAGGTGGGCGACTACCTCGTCCGCGTCG
The DNA here is from genome assembly GCA_030835125.1 of Gemmatimonadaceae bacterium. Taxonomy (GTDB): domain Bacteria; phylum Gemmatimonadota; class Gemmatimonadetes; order Gemmatimonadales; family Gemmatimonadaceae; genus JABWBJ01. Next base: position 37,491 of record JAUQWM010000072.1, read on the forward strand.
GCGACATCGCCGTGAGCGACCCCGATTTCGGGGCGCGCTACCGGGCTCGTTATGCGCGCAGCGACGGCGAGCGGATCGACCTCGTCGTCAGGCGCCGGGGCGAGGAGCGCACCCTGCAGTTGCCGGTGCGGAACCGGCTCCGCACGGTCGAGTCCATCGTCTTCGACCGGGGCGCCTCGCCGAAGGCCGTACGGATCCGGTCGGGAATCCTGCGCGGCGGCTGACCGCCGCCCGCGCGTCAGGGCGTGAGCGCCTTCCGGAGGAGCATGAGCTGCCCGGCGTGGTAGGCGTTGTGCTGGGCCACGCCGCTCACGAGCGCCCGGTACGTGACGGGGCCGCCGTCGTCCCGCGATTTCTTCGGGTCGACGGGGTCGTCCAGCCGGGTCGGGTCGAATCCCGCGACCGCATCGATCAACTGCGCGTGACGCCGTCCCAGGAGGGCCAGCACGTCGGCCCACGCCGCCTCGTCGACCGCCACGGTTGGGACGGGGAAGTCACCATCGGCCGGCATGCCCGGCGGATTTCCCTGGAGTCGTGACGCCGCCTCGCCCATCCAGGCGGCGATATGGTGCGCGAGCTCGTACATGGTGTGCGCCCCGGGCACGGGACGCCTTCCGGCTTCGGCGGCCGAGAGATTCGCGACCGCATCGAGCACCGAGGGACCGTGCCAGGCATGGCCCTCGATGCTGCGGCGGAGGTCAGCGAGCAGGTGGTCGGAGGGCATGGACGAGTTGCGAGTTGCGAGTTGCGCGGGTTCACATCTTCGGGTTGCAGGCTTTCGGCGCGGGAGTCGACCCGGGCTTCGCGGCGCGCGGGTCGACGACCGTGGCCCCGTACCACGCGGCCCGCTCGCCGTCGCGCACCTGCGGGCCCCGCACCGGTTCGCGCATCAGCGCCTCCACCTCGCTCGCCTCACGGGCGACGCAGGACACCCACTTCACGCCGTCCTCGGTGACGACGTAGTTGTCCTCGATGCGCACGCCCACGTCGGCGTACTTCCGAACGGCGGGGGCGATCTTCGCGATCAAGGCCTCATTGCCGGCCTTCGGGATGATGTCGAGCAGCTCGCCACGCACGTAGATCCCTGGCTCGATGCTGTAGGCGCTGCCGACGCCGATGGCGGTGCGGTCCTTCTGGTCCGGATCGTGGACGGCAAGGCCGATTCCGTGACCGAGGCCGTGCATGTAGTAGAGCGAGGCCTGGGTACACCGTCCGGAGTTGTTGTTGCTGCAGGCGTAGGTCGCCGTCGGCGACTCGATGAGCCCGAGGCGGGTCAACCCCTCGGCGATCACGGTGGAAGCGGCGCGGCTCACGTCCCGCCACGGCACTCCCGGCTTGGCGGCGCGCTCGGCAGCCGCCTGGGCGTCGCGCACCACCTGGTACACTTCGCGCTGCGCCGGCGTGAAGGAACCACTGACCGGGAAGGTGCGCGTCACGTCGGCGGCATACCCACCGAACGACGCCGCGGCATCGATCAGGAGCAGGTCACCCGCCTTCATGTAGCGGTCGTCGCGATTGTAGTGCAGCACGGTGCTGTTCGGTCCCGAGCCCACGATCGAGGCGTAGGCGGGGCGGTCCGCGCCATAGCGGCGGAAGGTGTACTCCAGCAGGGCCTGGACCTCGAACTCGTTCATGCCCGGCTCGAGCGCGCGGGCTGCCTCGGCGTGCGCTTCCATCGTGATGGCGGCGGCGCGCTGGATGAGGTCCAGCTCGGCGGCGCTCTTCCTGGACCGCATCTCGGTGACGATCTCATTGGCGTCGGTCACCTGGAGGCCGGAGTGCTTCCGGCGAAGCTCGTCGATGAAGCGGTCGTCGTGGTTGAGCGTGTCGCCGCCCTCGGCCAGGTCGGCGTGAAAGGCCAGCCGTGGCGACAACCGCAGCAGGGAGTCGACCGTGGGCGCGAACTCGCGGATCGGGCGGGCCGGGAGGCCGGTGGCTTTCCCGGCGGAGTCGGGGCCATACCGCCGGCCCGACCACACTTCCTGCGCCGGATTCTTCGCCTGCACGAAGAGCGTCCACGACGACTCGCTGCCGCGCTTGTTGAGGACCAGCGCGGCGTCCGCCTCGCGATACCCGCTGAGGTAGAGCATGCCCGCCGACTGGTAAAAGGACAGGTAATCCTGCACCGGGGATTCGGCGCCCCGGACCACGAACACGCCGTCGGGAAGTCGCGCCGCCAGGGTGGCGCGCCGCTGGGCGTATTCCTGTTCAGTGACCTGGGCTGCGCCTGACGAGGCGAGCGCGGCGATCGCGATCAGCGAGAGGACCGAAAGGCGCAACGGAGTCTCCGGACGAAGTATGGCTACCTGAGGATCTGCTTCGAGATGGTGTGCAACTGCATGTTCGACGTCCCTTCGTAGATCGTCCCGATCTTGGCGTCGCGGTAGAACTTCTCGACCGGGAAGTCCCGGGTATACCCGTAGCCACCGAACAGTTCGACGCAGAGCGACGTGATGCGCTCACAGACCTGCGACGACAGGAGCTTGGCCATGGCGCCTTCCTTCTGCACATCCTGGCCGGCGTCGCGCATCCGGGACGCGTTGTAGACCAGGAGGCGCGCGGCCTCGAGTTCGGTCGCCGCCTGCGCGAGCTGGAACTGGACGCCCTGAAACTCGGCGATCGGCTTCCCGAACTGCTGCCGTTCCTTCACGTAGGCGATGGTGGCGTCGAGGGCGCCCCTCGCCACGCCGATCATCTGGGCGCCGATCCCGATCCGGCCACCATTGAGCGTGTCGATCGCGATGCGATACCCCTGTCCCACGGGGCCAAGGACGTTCGCGGCCGGCACTTCGCAGTCATCGAGGATCAGCTCGGTCGTGCTGGAGGCGCGGATGCCGAGCTTGTCCTCCTTGCGACCGACAGCGAACCCCTTGAAGTCCCGCTCGACGATGAACGCGGTGATGCCGCGGTGTCCCGCCGCCGGGTCGGCATTGGCGAACACCACGTAGATCCCCGCCTCCGCACCGTTGGTGATCCACATCTTCCGGCCGGTGAGCCGCCAGACGTCGTCCCGCAGTTCGGCGCGGGTCGCCAGCCCGAAGGCGTCGGACCCGGACCCAGGCTCGGAGAGCGCGTATGCGCCGACCGTATCGGCGGTGAGCCGTGGCAGGTAGCGCGCCTTCTGCTCGGCGTTCCCGTATCGGCCGATCGGGTAATTGACCAGCGTGTTCTGCACGTCGACGATGATGGCGGCGGAGGCATCGACCCGGCTGATGGCCTCCACGGCGAGGGTCACCATCATCAGGCTCCCGGCGGCGCCGCCGTACTGCTCCTCGACCTCGATTCCCATCAGGCCAAGGTCGAACGTGGCCTTGATGAGCGCGGGATCGAGCCGCGCCGCCTTCTCCATGTCGTATACGCGCGGTCGCACTTCATCCTCGGCGAATGCCGCCACCGCGTCGCGGAAGAGCGCTTCGTCCCCGGAGAGGTTCGTCAGCGGGCCAATGGTCCGCGAATCGGAGGCTTCGACTGGCGACATGTGGGAAGGAGAGCGGGACTCCCAGGGTGCTCCTGAGTCCGTTGGACCGGTTCCCCCAACGATAGCGCCCCGTGGCGTTCAGGCGAAGACTCGAGGGACGAACCCCCGTGTGAGCGCGTTGCACCGTCCTGCCGCGGCTCACTATACTGCGCGCGCCTGAATGGATTCCGCCGACCCCGAGGGTTCTCGCATCGTTGACCCCATGCCGCCCCTTCGCCTGGGGTTGCTGGTGGATTCCCTGACCCAACCGGCCTGGGTCGAGCGCGCCTTGCGACGGGTGGTGGAGGACGGGAACGGCGAGTTTGTCCTGGTCGTACGCAATGCCGCGCCTGCTCCGGCCGTGGCATCGTCCCGCGCTGCCTCCTGGTGGCGGAATCGCGGGCAACTGCTGTACGGCCTGTTCCGGCGCCTGGAACGGCGGGCACTCGCCGGAAGGCCGGATCCCTTCGCGCCGACCGATATCTCTGCCCTCGTTGCGGGGGTCCCGGTCGTCGACGTGGTCCCGGCACAATCCCGGGTCGCCGACGTGATCGGGGATGACGACCTCGAACGGATCCGCGCGGCCGCCCCGGATGTCCTGGTGCGGCTGGGTTTCCGGATCCTGCGCGGCGGGATCCTGGGCGTCGCGCGGCTGGGTGTATGGTCGTACCATCACGGCGATCACGAACGCTACCGCGGCGGTCCGCCAGCGTTCTGGGAGGTCATGGAAGGGAATCCCGTGACGGGGACGATCCTGCAACGCCTGACCGAGTCCCTGGATGACGGCGAGGTGCTGTACCGGTCCTGGAGCGCGACGAACCCGTTTTCGGTCGCGCGGAGCCGGGCGGGCATCTACTGGAAGGGATCCGAATTCCTGGCGCGCGTCCTGCAACGCGTTCGGGACGAGGGTGCCACGGCCGGGGCCCCGCCGGTGTCCACCTACGGCCATCGCCTGTACGTGACGCCCACCAATCGCGAGATGGCGTCGGGGCTGGTGCGCCTGGCCAGGCGCCGCGTACGGGAGAAGTGGAACGAGGTGATGACGATCGATCAGTGGTTCATGGCGTATCGATTCCGCGCCGGGCTGCCTGACGACAACCGGGAGCCGGACATGACACCGTTCCGGTTTCGTCCGATCCTGCCGCCAAAAGACCGGTTCTGGGCCGACCCGTTCCCGATGCAGGTGGGTGGCGGGTACTTCGTCCTCTTCGAGGACTACCCGTACGCGACGAGACGCGGGGTGATCTCGGCCCTGGAGCTGGGACCGAAGGGCCCGGTGGGCGCGCCGGCCGTGGTGCTGTCGTGCGACTACCACCTGTCCTATCCGTTCCTGTTCACCTGGCGCGGAGAGACGTTCATGATGCCCGAGACCGCGGATGCCGGACGGGTCGAGGTGTACCGCGCGGTGAAGGCGCCCTACGAGTGGACGCTCGAGTCGGTCGTGTTGAACGGTGCCCCGATGGCCGACTGCACGGTGGCGGAGATTGAGGGCCGGTGGTGGATGTTCGCGAACACGGCGGTCCCCGGGGCGTCCTTCTGGGACGAGTTGCACGCCTTCCATGGCCCGGGTCCACTGGGTCCGTGGACGCCGCACCGCGCCAATCCGGTCGTCTCGGACGTTCGCCGTGCGAGGCCCGCGGGCGGGCTGTTCCGGCGTGGTGGCGAGTGGTTCCGACCTTCCCAGGACTGCTCGAACGGCTACGGCGGTGCCCTGAACATCCAGCGCATCCGCCGGCTCGACCTGTCAGGCTACGAAGAGGAGAGCGTCGGCCGAGTGTCCCCCGACTGGCAACCGGGGCTGACCGGGGTTCACACCGTCAACGCGGCGGGAGGACTGACCGTCATCGACGCCAAGCGAAGGGTCTCGCGGTTGCCGGGCTAGGCCGCCGGGCGACGATCCCGGCCCGCTTCGCCGGCGGCGGCGAGGAGCCGGGCGAAGGTCGCGGCGGCGTTGTCCCAGCCAAAGTGTTCACGAACCCATGTGGCGCCCTCGGCACCGAGGCGCTCGCTGCGCGCCGGGTCCTCTAGCAAATCCAGCACGGCCTGCGAAAACGGCTCTTCGCCGTCGGCAATCATGGCGTGGGTTCCGTGCGTGAGCGGCAGTCCTTCGGCGCCGATGCTGGTGGAGACGAGCGCCCGCTCCATGGCGAGCGCCTCGTAGATCTTGAGGCGCGTTCCGCCGCCGACGCGCAGGGGAACCACGAAGACCGACGCGCGCTCCATGTAGGGGCGAACATCGGGCACCGTGCCCGTGACGCGCAGGCGGGCGTCGCGCGCCGCCAGCGCCTGGATGGCGCGGGGCGGGTTGCGGCCGACGACGGTCAGGGTGACGTCGGGCAGCCGGGCGTGGATCCGGGGCAGGACGTGGTCCACGAACCAGGTGATGCCGTCTTCGTTAGGCATCCAGTCCATGGCGCCGGTGAAGACCAGGTCGTGCGGCTCCCGCGCCATGCGTCCGGCCGGGCGGAAGAACTCCGTGTCGACGCCGGTGGGGACGTCTCCGACCGACGCGACCCCGTACGCCTGCTCGATCAGGTCGGCATCGGCCCGGGACACGGCCACGACCCGGTCGAACCGGTGGCATTCACGACGTTCGAAGCGTTCCATGCGCCGCCACTGCTCGCGGAAGTAGGCGCGCGCCAGCGGGTTGGTGCGCACGTCGACGTGGCGTTGCCAGATCGCGGCCTCGACGTTGTGCTGGAAGAGCACCGTGGGACAAGACAGGCCATCGGGGACGTTCTGGCTGGGCGCGAGGAAGTCGCAGACCACCACGTCGATGGCACGTCCTCCGACGGCCCGGATGACCTCGTCGCGCATCCCACGGGAACGATACTTCGAGATCGCGTACGGCAACGGGGACACGAGGTTGCCCAGCAGCTCCAGCCAGAACTTCGGTGAGCGACGCCTGGCCTCGACGAACGGCACGCGAATGAGGTCGTGGCAGTACTCGGTGGCGAGCCGTTCCGCGTCGGGGTCGGCGGCGCCATTGTCGAGCGTGAGGTAGGTGACGCGGTGCTGGTGCTTGAGCGCGCGCAGCATGTTGTACGTGCGGATCCGCCCACCCTTGTCGATCGGATGGAGCAGCTCGGTCTTGATCCAGAGGATGTGCACTTACCGCGCGGTCGCCAGGGCGGCGCCGGCCCCGCCGACGTCGGCGGGGGACTCGCCATCCACGAAGATGCGGTGCCAGACCTCTACGTTGACCAGGGCCCAGAGCCGTTCGCTGTGGTCCCGCAGGCTCGCCGCATGTTCGTCGACGATGGTGCGGACCGCGGCGCGATCGAAGAGGCCGCGCTCTGCGGTACGGTCTCCGAGCACGTACTCATCGACCAGTCCGCGATAGCTGCCCCGGAACCAGCGGCCGACCGGAACCGGGAACCCCATCTTGCCGCGGGAGAGGATCTCGGCGGGCAGCGCGTCGCGCATGGCCTCGCGCAGGATGTACTTCGTCGTGCGCCCGCGGAGCTTGAGCCGTTCCGGGAGGGTCGCCGTGAACTCGACGAGCGGATGGTCGAGGAACGGCACGCGGCTCTCGATGGAGGCGGCCATGCTCATCTGGTCCTGCTTCATCAGGAGTTCGTGCAGGTACGTGAAAAGGTCCACGTACAACAGGCGATTCAGCAGCGACCCGGCGTCCGTGCGCTCGAGCAGCGCATGGGCCGCCGCGTACGGGTCCACGGTCCCGAGCGTGTCCCGGTGCTGCGGCGCCAGGATCGCCCGGATGGCCCGGCGATCGAAGACGGCGAAGTTGTCGAAGTAGAGGTCGTCCAGGGTGGCCGGCCGCGCCATCGCGGTGCGGCGGAGCCGCGCCTGCCAGCGGGACCCGCGCGGCAGCCGCTCGACCAGCGCCGAGCCGAGCCGCCTGCCTAACGAACCGCTGAGGCCCTGCGCGGCGCGCCCCACGGCCATGTTCCACACCGTGTACCGGTAGCGCCCGTACCCGCCGAGCGTCTCGTCGCTTCCCTCCCCGGTGAGCACCACCTTGACCCGCTCGGCCGCGAGGCGCGACACGAAGTTCAGGGCGATGCTCGATGGATGCGCGATCGGCTCGTCTTCATGCCAGACCAGGGTCGGGAGGGCCCCGAAGAACTGCTCCGGCGTGACGACGATCTCGTGATGGTCGGTGCGGTACCGGGTCGCCACCATCCGCGCGTACGCGAGTTCGTTGGCCTCGCGCTCGGCGAAGGCGACCGAGAACGTCTTGATCGGGTCGGTCACCAGCGTGCTCATCATCGCCGTGATGGCCGCGGAGTCGATACCGCCCGAGAGGAACATGCCCAGCGGGACGTCGGCCATGAGCCGGAGCCGGACCGACTCGCGGAAGCGCTCGCGATACTCGTCGATGAGCACCCGGTCCGGCCGGGTGTCGATGGCGGCCGGGGCGAAGCTGAGCGACCAGTAGCGCTCGATGCGGATCGCGCCATCCCGCCAGGTCAGCGTGTGGCCGGGTGGGAGGCGCTTGACCCCCTCGAAGAGCGTCTCGTCGCCGGACGTGCCGTGGTTGGCGAGGTAGTCGGGGAACGCGGGCAGGTTCAGCGCCGCGCGCACCGCGCCCGAGGCGAGGATCGCCTTGATTTCCGAGCCGAAGTAGAGTGCGCCGTCGCTGGTATGCACGTAGTACAGCGGCTTGACGCCGAAGCGGTCGCGCGCGAGCAGCAGCTCGCGGGTCCGGGCGTCCCAGAGCGCGAAGGCGAACATCCCGCGCAGGCGCCGCGGCATCTCCCGGCCGTCGCGCTCGTACAGGTGCAGGATGGTCTCGGTGTCGCAGTGGGTTTCGTACCGGACGCCGGCCGCCTGCAACTCCGGCATGAGCGACGGGTGGTTGTAGACCTCGCCGTTGTAGACCAGTTGGACTTCGCCGTTGCGCACCGACATGGGTTGTGCACCGTGCGCGACATCGACGATGCTGAGCCGGCGGTGGCCGAGTCCGATGCCGTCCTGGAGGAACGCCCCCGAACCGTCAGGTCCCCGGTGCGCGATGGCGTCCATCATGCGCTCGAGTAACGGACGGTCGAGTCGGCGCGAAGATCCGCGAGGCAGCGCGATGCCGCAGATGCCGCACATCGTCAGGCGCTCCGGGGCGGGAAAGTGACCGGTCGGGTCGTCATGCGCCGGCCGCCTTGTGCGTCTCGCGTAACGCGCCCCCGACCCTGGCTGGAGGAAGGTGCGAGATGACCGGCTGCGACCTGCCCTCGGACAGGTACCAGTCGGTCATCCGCCGGAGTCCGTCGCGGAGGGTCACCGCCGGCGTGAATCCTGCCTGGCGGACCTTGTCGGCCGGGAACCGGGTCTGCATCGTCGCCAGCTTGCGGACACGCGCCGACGAGATCGGGAGGTTGCGCCCCGTCAGGCGGATCACGGCGTCGAACGGTGACGCCAGGAGCAGCGCGACGGGCAGCGGCAGCGACCAGCGGACCGGCTGGCGGCCCAGCGACTCCGTGATCGCGTCGCAGATCTCGCGACTGGTGAGGTCCGGGCCGTCCACGTAGTTGTAGGCGTCGAACGGTTCGCGGTCGTCGCGCGCCAGCAGGTACATGGTGGCGGCCACGAGGTTCTCGACGAACGCGGTGCTCTTGATGTTCGAGCCCTCGCCGATGGGCAGGAAGAACCGCGAGTGAATCTGCCGGATCAGCGCGTACATGTTCGCGAAGTTCCGGGGACCGAACACGACCGCGGGACGGATCACGAGGACGCTGCGCCCACCACCCTGGCCAGCCCACTCCCGGAAGACCGCCTCCCCGGCGAGCTTCGACGCGCCGTACGGCGCGCTGGGCATCGGGGTCGTGTCCTCCGAACGCGGTTCGGGGGCATCGCCGTAGACGGCGACGCTGGAGTAGAAGCAGGCTTCGGTGACGCCGCCGGCATCCATCGCGGCGCACAGGACCCGGGCGCCGCCCTCGTTCACGTCGAAGTACGTGGATTCGGCGATGCCGAAGTCATGATGCGCCGCCGCAAGGTGAATCATCGCGTCGCAGCCGGCCATGGCGTCGTTCACCGCGACGGGGTCGCGGATGTCGCCGCGCACCACGCGCATGTCGCCAGACGGCCACGGCGGCGCCACGAGGTCGAGGATCGTCACGTCGTGGCCTTCGGCCCGCAATCGCTCGCACAGGTACCGGCCGATGAAGCCGGATCCGCCGGTCACCAGCACCCGCGTCATGCGCCCGCTCCCGCGCCCGCGTGGTTGCCGTTCCCCTGCGGCGTGGGCGTCCACACGCTCCAGCGACGGCGCAACCCGTTGGCGATCGCCAGCCCCGGGATCAGCTGGAGCCGCAGGAGCCACGACACCTGGCGGATCGCGCTGGAGAACGCGCGGGGGACGACCAGGCGGCCAAGGATGGCCAGCAGCACCGTGGCCGCGGCGACGGCCAGCAGAACGACTGGCGCCGTGATGGCGAGCCAGGCAACGACCGACGCCGCGCCGACGGCGAGGGGTATCGGCGTAAAGAGCCTGAGCAGCTTGTGGAAGACGAAGTGTGCCCAGATCGGGTTCGACCAGGGCAGCAGCGCCCCCGGCTCCAGCGTGCAGTACTGGATGAGGCCCGTGAGGGTCCGTACCCGCCGTGCGAACTGCTGGTCACGGGTGAACGTGCGCGGGTCGAAGGCCACCGCGTCCTGCCGGAACCCGACGCGCCGACCCTGCCTGACGACGGACATGGTCGTGTACAGGTCGTCGCAGATGAGCCCAGTCGGCAGGTCGCGCCAGAGCGAGGCGCGGATGGCGTAGATCGAACCCGAGGTCGACACCACGGAGTGGCCATGCGCCTGGCCGGCGCGGATGACGGCCTCCAGTCCGGCGTAGGCAGCCATCACCGAATCCTCGCGGTGCTGCGTGTACCGGCCGGCCACGCCGCCGAAGCGATCGTCCTGCAGGGTGTCCACCAGGCGCGTGACCGCTTGGGCATTGAACTCCTGGCCGACATCCGCAAAGACGAGGATGTCCGCTCCTGAAGCGGCGCGGACGCCCGCGTTGAGGTTCGCCGCCTTGCCGCCGGGGGCATCGCCCTGGACGACCACCGCCGCCTCGCCGAGGAGCCCGCGGTACGCCTCGAGCGGATGGCCCGCGTTCCGGTCGACCGCGACGACCACGCGGAGCAACTCCGCCGGGTAGTCGGAGGCGCGAAGGTTGCGCACCCGGGCCAGGGCGGCAGCGGGCGCGTCGCGCGTGGCCACCACCACGCAGGCGATGTCGCGCGGCATGCCGGCCGCGACGGCGGGAGCCCCGCGTCTCGCGCGCAGCCACATCAGCGCGGGATACACCCCCCAGGCGAGCAGCACAATGCCGAAACAGGCGCCGGCGACGACGAGCAGGATCATGCCGGGTCCGGCCTAACGATTCGTGGCGTCACGCGTGTTCGTGGGCGAGTGATCTGGGCATGGCCTTGCGTATACCGCGTGAAAGCTGTGGGGGTGCGCAGCCCAGCGGTCCCCCGGACAGCGGAGGCGTCGAACCCGACAGAAGGACGAGTATCCCCGGCGCCGGGTAAATGCTTGTGGCAACGACGATTACGTGGTGGGGGCGAAGACCTGGAGCGCCAGGTCCACCTTGCCGAACGGGGCCGAGACCTGCACCCCATCCACTGCCTCCCTGACCCGGCCGAGCATTTCCCTGGCAATGGCGATTCCCTCGGCTACCGCATGCTCTCGCGACCGGTCGTTGGCGCGCCGCATGCGGCCCAGGATCTCGTCCGGGACTACCACGCCCGGGACCTCGTTGGCGAGGAATTCCGCGTTGCGGGCACTGACCAGTGGCCAGATGCCCGCGACGACCGGGATCCTGACGGCGTCGATCTCCCGGAGGAACCGTTCGAGCTGGGCGACATCGAACACGGGCTGGGTAACCGCGAACTCGGCGCCGGCCTCCACCTTGTAGGTGAACCGTCGCAGCTCGAGGGCCGGATCGATCGCCGCGGGATTGCAGCCGACGCCGATGGCGAAGCGCGTCGGCTCGCCGATCGGGTTGCCGCCCGGGTCGAGCCCGTGATTCAGGTTGCTGACGAGGTTCGTGAGTCCGATCGCGTCGATGTCGAAGACCGCGGTGGCATCGGGATACGGCCCCATCTTCGGGGGATCCCCGGTGATGAGCAGGATGTTCCGGAGCCCGACGGCGGACGCGCCCAGCAGGTCGCTGAGCATGCCCAGCAGGTTGCGGTCGCGACAGCAATAGTGGGTGACGGTCTCGATGCCGACGCGCTGCTCGATGAGCAGGCTGGTCATGATCGCGCCCATCCGGCTCTGGGCCCGTGGACCGTCCGGCACGTTCACGGCATCGACGCCGGCGTCGCGGAGCAGCGCCACCTCGGCCAGCATGCGGTCCGCGTTCACGCCGCGTGGCGGCACGATCTCTACCGACGTCACGAACTCCCGGGCGGCGAGCTTCGCGGCCCACTTCGACCGCGCCGCGAAGGGAACGGGGTCTGCGCCCCGGGAGGCGACGGCGGCGGAGCCGGGTTCCTGCCGTGATTGGTGACTCGTGACGCGTGACTCGGCTGAGGCGCCGGCCGCGGCTGACGAGCCGTGCCATGCGCCGAGGCGTGGGGACAACGGACGAACGCCGTCGGCGATGGCGCGGATGTGCTCGGGCGTGGTCCCGCAGCAGCCACCGACGATCCGGGCGCCCGCCTGCACGAGGTGGCGGGCATAGGTCGCCATGTACTCGGCGCTGGCCATGTACATCGCGCGGCCACCGACCTCGCGCGGCATGCCCGCGTTAGGCTGGGCGCTGAGCTTGCGCCGGGTCACCGGGACCATGCGCTCCACGCCCTCGAGGATCCCCTGGGGACCCACCGAGCAGTTGAGGCCGATGACGTCGGCGCCGAGGCCGTCCAGCCACGCCGCGACCGCCTCCGGCGTGGCGCCGAACGGGGTCCGGCCATCGGTGCCGATCGTCATCTGCGCCACGATCGGCATCAGCGGATCCACGTCGCGCGCCGCCTGGATCGCCTGCGCGATCTCGTCCAGGTCGCCGAACGTCTCGATGATGAAGAGGTCCGCCCCGCCGTCCTTCAGGGCCGACATCTGCTCGCCGAACACGGCGCGGGCTTCCTCGAGGCTGGTCGGGCCGTAAGGCTCGAGCCTGACGCCGAGGGGCCCGACCGCGCCGGCGACCAGGCATCGCTCGCCGCCGACGTCGCGGGCGATACGGGCCGCCGCGCGGTTGAAGTCCGCCGCCTGCGGCTCCAGCCCGTACTGGGCGAGCTTCACGCGGTTGGCCCCGAAGGTGTTCGTCTCCAGCACCTCGGCCCCGGCGGCGGCGTATTCGGCATGCACGGCGCGCACCAGGTCGGGGGCCCGCGTGTTCAGCTCATCGTAGCACTGGTTGATGAACACGCCGCGGGCATAGAGCATGGTGCCCATGGCGCCGTCGAACACGACGACGGATTCAGGATCGAGGAGCCGCTCTAGCAGGTGGCCGCGGCTCATCGTCGCGATCCGTCGCTGGTGACGGCGTCGCGCGGGACCCGCGCCTCGGCGCCCCCCGTGCCCTCCCCGCGAATGGCGTAGTACTTCGCCTCGGGGTGGTGGACGACCATCGCCGCCGTGCTCTGCTCGGGCACCAGCTGGAAGGCGGACGTCAGCGTCATGCCTAACGTCTCTTCGGCCGGGAGCAGCCGGAAGACCACCGCGTGGTCGTCCAGGTCGGGGCAGGCGCCATAGCCCCACGAGTACCGCTTGCCACGCCCATCGGCCAGCCCCAGCTCGCGGCGGATCCGCCGGTGCATCCACTCGGCCGTGGCCTCGGCCGCTTCCACCGCCAGCCCGTGCACGAAATACGCCTCGGCGTACTCCCCGGCGGCCTGGAGTTCGTCGAACCGCCTCGACGCGGCGTCGCCCACCGTCACCAGCTGGAGCGGCAGCACGTCGACATCGCCGGACTCCACGGCGCGGAAGTAGTCGGCGAGGCACAGCCGGTCACGGCCGTCCTGCCTCGGGAACGAGAACCGCGCGATTTCCCGCCGCGCGCCGCCATCGCTCTGCAGCGCAGCCGCGTCATACACGATCACCGCGTTGCCCTCCGACTGCACCGGGAAGTACCCGTAGACGGCCTGTGGCCTGAGCCAGCCGTTCCGGTGCGCATCGTCGCGCAGGCGGCGCAGCGTGGGCTCGAAGACGTCGCGCACGCTCGCGCGGTAGGCCTCACCCGAGCCACGCCCGCCCCACTGGAGCCGGTACAGCTCATCGAGGTCCAGCAGGTCGAGCACCTCGTCGACGGGGATGTCGCGCAGCACGCGCACGCCCCACGGTGGCGCCGGCGGCAGGGCGTGCGTCGCCGATACGGCGCTCCTTCCCGTGTCCGTACTGCCGCCGAGCGCGTCCTTGCCGGTCGTGGCGTGGAGGAATACGTCGCGGCGCGCTTCGTCGACGAGCTTCCGGACCAGCGCCTCTCGATTCGGCACGTCCATCAGCGCATCCACAGTTTCCAGCCCCTCGAAGGCATCCTTGCAGTAGAAGACGCCCGGTCCGTAGGCTCGCTCTCCTTCCACGAACAGCGTGCGGCGCCCGAAGCGCCGGTTGATGGCCGCCCCGCCGATGAGGACGGGAACGCTCAGGCCACGCTTGTCCAGCTCCTGGACGCAGATCGGCATCTGCTTCGAGGTGGAAACGAGGAGCGCCGAGAGCCCGATTGCGTCGGCGTTCACCTCGATGGCCTTGTCGATGATGGTGTTGACCGGCACCTGCTTGCCAAGGTCGAACACGGTGTAGCCGTTGTTGGAGAGGATCGTGTTGACGAGCGACTTGCCGATGTCGTGCACGTCGCCATAGACCGTCGCCAGGACGACGCGACCCTTGGTGTAGCCCTCGTTGCGCTCGAGGAACTGCTCGAGGTGCTTCACCGCCTTCTTCATCACTTCGGCCGACTGGAGCACGAACGGGAGGATCAGTTCGCCGGCGCCGAACTTGTCACCGACCTCCTTCATGGCGGGGAGCAGGACCTCGTTGAGCACCCGGACGGGTTGCTCACGCACGCCGGTGGCGTCGAGGGCCTCCTCGATGCCCTCCTTCTTGCGGTGCACGATCATCCAGTGCACGCGCTGGTCGGTGGTCATGCCGGCGGTGGGATCTTCCTTCGTCCCCTCGCCCGACTCCCGTCCCGCGTCCGCCTGCGAGAAGTGCTCGATGAACCGCTGGAGCGCGTCGGGTCGGTGGTTGAACACCAGGTCGTCAGCCAGCGCGCGCTCGTCAGGCGGGATCTCGGCGTACGGGGTGACGTGGGCGGGATTGACGATCGCCGCGTCGAGGCCGGCCTGGACGCAGTGGTGGAGGAAGACCGAGTTGAGGACGGCGCGCGCGGCCGGCGCGAGGCCGAAGCTCACGTTGGACACGCCGAGGATCGTGAAGACGCCCGGCAGCTCGCGCTTGATGAGCCGGATGCCCTCGATCGTCTCGCGTGCCGAGTCGATCCACTCCTGGTCGCCGGTGGCGAGGGTGAAGGTGAGGGCGTCGAAGACCAGGTCGCCCGGGGTGAGCCCATACTCGTCGACCACGATGTCATGGATGCGGCGCGCGACCTCGAGCTTGCGCTCGCGGGTCTTCGCCATGCCCACTTCGTCGATGGTGAGCGCCACGAGCGCCGCCCCGTGCTTCTTTGCCAGCGGGACGACGGCCTCGATCCGCTTCCGGCCGTTCTCCATGTTGATGGAGTTGATGATCGCGCGCCCAGGGATATGCTCGAGGGCCGCCTCGATCACCGGGGCCTCGGTGGAATCGATCATCAGTGGCGACTCCACGCTCATCGACAGCAGCTTGACGACCTTCGCCATCTGCTCGGCTTCGTCGGCACGCTCGGTGAGCGCGACGCAGACGTCGAGGACATGTGCCCCGGACTCGGATTGGTCGCGGGCCACCTCGAGGATGCCGTCGTAGTCGTCGGCCAGCAGCAACCGCTTCACCTTGCGCGATCCCTGGGAATTCACGCGCTCCCCGACCAGGAGCGGCGGCGGATCCTGGTGCAGCGTGATGGCCCGCATCGCGCTCGCCAGGCGGGAGATGACACCGCGCGGTTCGTGACTGGTGACGCGTGACTCGGCACTGCCGGAAGCTTTCCCCGGACCCTCGACTCCGGACCTGGCGCCCAGCGCGTCAATCTCACGACACACGGCGCGCAGGTGGTCGGGCGTCGTCCCGCAGCACCCGCCGACGATGCGCACGCCGAAGTCGCGCACGAACTCGGCGAGCATGGTCGCCATCGGATCGGGCTCGAGCGGGTAGACCGCGTCGCCGGTGCCGGTATTCAGGGGCAGGCCGGCGTTGGGAATGCACGACACCGGGCGTGTCGCGTGCTCCGCCAGGTAGCGGATCGGCTCGCGCATGTGCTCCGGTCCGGTCGAGCAGTTCAGGCCGAGGACGTCCACGCGCAGCGACTCCAGGGTCGTCATCGCGCTGGCGATGTCGGTGCCAAGGAGCATGCGCCCGCTGGTATCCAGTGTCACCTGCGCCTGGACGGGAACGCGCCGGCCGAGTTCCGAGAAGAGCCGCTCGAAGCCGGCGAGTGCGGCTTTCACCTCCAGGATGTCCTGTGCCGTCTCCACGAGCAGCAGGTCCACGCCACCCTCGACCAGGTACTTCGCCTGGAGGTAGTACTGCTCGCTCAGTTCGCCGAACGTGGTGTCGGAGAGGACAGGATCGCTGCTCGACGGCAGCAGCCCGGTCGGGCCGATGGAGCCGGCAACGAATCGCGGGCGCTCAGGTGTCGCGAACCGATCGGCGGCTTCGCGGGCGAGTTGCGCCGCGGCGACGTTCACGTCGCGCACCTTCTCCCCGATACCCCATTCCGCGAGCCGTCGCGGCGTCGACTGGAACGTGCAGGTCTCGAGCACGTCGCACCCGGCGGCGAGGAACGACTCGTGGATCTCACGAATCACGTCCGGGCGAGTGAGGACGAGGTGGTCGTTGCATCCCTCCAGCGTCCTTCCGCCGAAGTCATCGGCGCCGAGGTGGTATCGCTGGATGCTCGTCCCCATGGCGCCGTCGAACACGAGCACCCGCCGCGCGAGGGCGTCGAGGTAGGGCGAGGAAGAACCGGGGTGTGTCGCTGGGTGGTCCGTCACGGGTGTCCTTGAACGCAAACGGCCCGACGCACGCGCCGGGCCGGCGCTTTAGCGGTTTGTTTTACGTGGCCGCAAGTTGCCTGAAATCGCCACGAATCGGTTGTCGTGCGCGGTCCTGCCGAGCAGGAGTCCGCGCCCCATGAGGAATAACGAGCGTCGGGGGCCGCGGCAAGCGGCGCGACTGCCTTACGACGCCGGCGACTCGGGAAGCGTCACGTCGCCCGGACGGCCTGTCGCACGCGCGCGTGACAGTACGTGTTCCGCGAGGGCGAGCAGACGGTTCCGCTCGAGCGGGAGGACCAGGTCGGCGAGGACGTGCCGGGCAACCCCGGCCGGAAGCATGCGCGAGGTGTCGCCCGCCTCGCGGAAGGTCACCAGCGCCGCCGCGCCCCCCAGCAGCGCCCCGAGATATGGCTGGCCGGCCTCGGCGCGGGCCACCAGTTCCCGTTCCACGATCACCAGCACCGCCTCGGCGCTCATGCGCACTTCGGATGCCTCCTCCAGCGAGCCGACCACCGTCACGCGCTGTCCGGTGTTGGCGAAGGCCTGGGCGAGTCCCTCGAGCAGTGCGGTGTTGCCGCCAGCGAGGACGATCATGGGGGATCGTTAGGTCAACGAGAGGATCCGGTCAAGGGCCGGGCGGGCTGAGGCATCGACTTCGACAATCTTGTTGCGCGACGAGACACCGGACACGATCCGCACGCAGCGGCGCGGGATATCGAGCGCCGAGGCCAGGAAGCGGATGAGCGCCTCGTTGGCCGCCCCGTCGACCGGTGGCGCCTGCAGTCGGACTCGGAGTGCGCCGCCATGCACACCCGCAATTTCGTCGCTGGAAGCCCGGGGTTGTACCCGGACAGCGAACCGGACCGCGCCGGGTCGCTCGTCCAGCGCCACCGGACTCATCCGAGGAACCCGCGGGCCAGGGCCTCGATGATGCCGAGCCCGAAGAACGCGATGATCGGGGTGATGTCGATGTTCCCGAAGGGCGGGATGATCCGTCGCAGTGGGCGCAGGATCGGCTCCGTCGCCGCGAAAGCCCACCGCACCCAGGGCGAGAAGGGACTGACGGGCAGCCACGACGACACCACCCGCACGATGATCGCGACACGCAGCACCATGAAGAACCAGTAGACCAGGAGGCGGGCGATCCCTCCCGGTCCGCCCGACACCCCGTTCGCAACGTCCATGAGCAAGTCGCGGACGAAATCCACGAGGGCGAGCAGGACAACGCCGGCAATAAGGAGTGCGCCCAGTGCCCACCAGGGTGCGGACGCCGGCTGTCCACCGGCCCGCACTACGCGTCGCTCGATGGGCGCCAGCAGCGGGTCGACGTGCTTCCGGAAGAACCGCGCCACAGGGCTGAACGGGCCCAGGCGCCGCGTTCGCAGCAACCAGTCGGTCACGGCCACCAGGGCGAGCAGCACGGCCGCCCACAGGAGCACGACCTGGAGGAGGTTCCGAAACGTCCCGAAGGCGGAGAGCAAGCCGATCACGCGTGAAACCTGCCCCCGTGCGTCAGTGCCTTCAAGGTGTGCGCGCTCTCGTCAGGCGGGCGGCAACCGTGCCCGTAGCGATGCCGGCGAGGACCCCGGACCATTCCCCAGCGCCGGGCAGGGCAATGCCGGCGACGACCGGGGCCAGGGCGAGCGTCGCGATCACCAGCGCCACCGGCCACCAGCCGGTCCAGTCCCGCCGCTCGTCAGGTAGTGACCGGGTGCCTCCCCTCGAGGCAAAGAATGCCGCGGGGACCACGAGGAGCGCGAGGAATGCGGCGTTCGCCACCCACCAGGATGCGTCGACGGCGATGTACCACGGCAGGAACAGCGTCCACGCGAGGCCGGTGGTGCGGCGCAGCGTCGCGGTCCTGACCTCGCCGTCGCCCGTCCGCGACAGCACGATCGTGCGGCGATCGCTGTGCGCCGAAAGGACGATCGGCGATGACCCGGCGGCCTCGAAGGCGCCATCGAGTCGCGCCATCACCGGACGCAATCGGAGCCGCGATCCGCCAACGTAAGTCCGGAAGACCAGCGCGTCGCCGCGCTGTCCCATGAAGAATCCCTCTTGCAGCGGGTTCGCCGCCGCGACGATATGCGCCAGGCGCCGCGTCGGTCCCCCGTGGTCGTTGACCGTGGCCGTGACGTCCGTTGTCCGCTCGGGCTCGGCGAAGAGAAGGTGGGGGCGAAGGACATTCCCCCCGCGGACCGCCTGGCCATTGACAACGACACCGGCGAGGACCGCGGGAAAGGAATCGAGGTGCGGTCGGTTCGCGGTCCAGAGGATCCACTGTGGATTGGGGGTCGGCGCGGGCCTGATGGCGAAGGAGGCGATGAGCAGCCCCGCGGCCGCGCTGATCCCCGAGAACCTCGCGTTCGAGCGCGCCCTTGCTCCCGTCGAGTGCAGCCAGACCGGCACGCGCAACACGAGCCACACCCCCAGCGCCGCACCAAGGGTGTTGGCGAGCAGGTCGCCGAACGAGGCGTCCCGACCCGGCACCGTGCGCCACTGTAACGCTTCAATAACAAGCGTCGTCAGGGCGCCGACGACGATCGCGCGGCGCGGCCGTCCGAGCAGGAGGAATGCCCCCATTCCCAGCGGCACGAACAGGAGGATATTGAGGACGAAGTCCACCCCGCCCAGCGACCCGCAGATGATGCATCCCAGCGGCAGGGCCGGGGATGCGGGCATGGGTTTGAGCGTCAACCAGCCGATGGCCGCGAGCGCGGCGAGGAGCAGGAGTACCGCCCAGGCGCCGCGAGGGGGTACCGGTGGAAGCTCCTGATCGTCTTTTTGCACGTGGGTTCGGGCGTCGTCGAGGGGCGGCGTCCGGCAACGCGGACACGCTCCCCAAGCTATGTCGCTGCTGGCACCGATGCCGCCGTCGCAGGCGATCAACCGCCACCATTCATGGTGGTGGATGGTGGCGGCATTGATGCCCCTCGCTGCCGTGGTGGCGATGAGCTGGGGGGATCCCCCGGCCTCCAGCGACGGGGACTACGCGCAGTACCTGCTGCACGCCAAGGCGCTCGCCGAGGGTCGTCCGTACTCGGACATCGGGTACATCTACACGGACATGAACCTCGTGGGACCTCGGAACCAGCCTCCGGGCTGGCCCGTTGTGCTCGCGCCTCTTGTCGCGGCGTTCGGCGTTCACTCGCCGGCCATCCGGTTGCTGGTCGTGGCGCTGCTGTGCGGATTCGCGATCACGGCGGGGTTTTTCGCGATGCGCCGGTACGGCGCGGCCGGCGGTGTCCTGGTTGCCGCGTGGGTACCGCTGGCGCTGGAAACGGAGCGTGCCACGGGGTCGGCATTATCGGATCCGCTCTTCTGCCTGCTCGTGTGGGCCGTCCTGTTGCTGGTGGATTCGCCGGGGAGCGCGCGACGCGCCACCGTGGCGGTGCTCCTGGCGGGAGCCGCCCTTTCCGTGCGGGTCGCTGGGGTCGGCCTCGTCGGGGCGCTGGTGCTCCACGTGATCCTCCGCCGTCGTCACACGACGTGGCGGACGATGGGTCCGGTCGTCGCCCTGGTGGCCGTCGCCGGCGTACTGGGGGTGCTGGCCGCCGACCACGTTCCGTTCCTGCAACGCTTCCTGCGCGAGATGCCGGGCCTCTCGTCCATCGATCTTGCTTTCGCGCTGACCTACAAGAACGCGTTGTCCTCGGCGACGCTGTACCCGTTCGCGTCGGACCTCGCCAACGACGCCTACCACGTGCTGGTGGGCATCCCGCTGGCGGTGGGCATCGTCCGCTACGCGTACCTGCGGGCGGGGTCGATCGACTGGTGCTTCACGCTGGTCTACACGCTGTTGCTCCTGGCCTCGCCGGTGCGGGAGCCTCGTTATGCATGGCCGCTGACCCCGGTCATCCTCATGTGCCTCATCGAAGGGGTGTCGTGGCTGGGCAGCCGGTTCGTTCCCGCGGCGACCCGGCCGACGCTGTCCCGCCTGGCGGGGGCGGCCATGGCGGTGGTCGTCGTCGGTGCCGCCCTGCAACTCGCCCGGCGACCGGCGCCGCACTCCCTCATGAACGACCCGGATACCCAGGCGCTCTTTTCATGGGTGCGTGAGCAGCAAGAGAGCCTTGGCATCACCATGCGGATCCTGTTCCCGAACCCCCGCGTGCTCACGCTCGAGACCGGAGCCAGCGCGATGGGGGTTCCCTTCGGCGTGGAGACCGATGTCCTCCAGGAACTGAGTGCGCACCGGATTTCACACGTGGTGCTGCCCGCAGTGTTCAGCCGTGAATCCGAGCGCCGCCTCGCCGAGGTCATGAACACGTCCCCGGAGCGCTTTCCACGCGCGTACCAGAACGCGGGCTACGACGTCCGGCGATTCCTCATCGTTCGCGATTCGGCGGGAACCGCCCTGCCTCCGGCATCGTTCCCGTCGCAATGACGTCCAGCGGCGGGAGTTCACCGGTGACGGATGCGATCAGCATGATCCGTTCGCGGCTTTCGCGGGAACGGACCGGCGGACGCGTCGCGCGGGGAGCGCTGTCGTCGATTCTGGTGAACGGCGCCGGGGCCGCCGTGTCGTTCGCGGTGCAGGTGAGCCTCGCGAGGCTCCTGGGCGAGGAGACCTACGGCGCCTATGCACTGGCCATCGGCTGGCTCACCGTCGGCGTGATGGCCTCCAAGCTGGAGCTGGATACCACCGCGGTCAGGTTCGTCGGAGGATACGTCGCCACGGGCCGTTGGAATCTCCTCCGCGGATTCCTGCGGGGCAGCCGGAATACCGTGTTGCTCTCGTCGGTGGCGTTCGGTCTCACCGGGGCTGCGTTGCTCCGGGCATTTCCGGACGCTTTCCAGGACAAGCATCCGGCCTTCGCCGGGTCCCTGCTCGTCTGCTGCGCGCTCCTGCCCGTCGTGGCGCTCCTGATGCTGGAAGGGTCGATCCTCCAGGGTTTCCAGCAGTACGCCAAGGCGCAGCTGCCACTCAACCTGCTCCGTCCGTTCGCATTCGGCCTGACGATTGCCGCGGTCGCCGTCTTCGCGCCACGATCCCTGAGTGCCCCGGTTGCGGTCGCATCGAACCTGGTGGGCGCGTCGCTCGCCCTGGGACTGACGTGGGCGTGGCGGCGCCGGGAAACGCCGCCGGAGGTGCGCGCCGCTGCTCCGGTGTACGACGTGCGCGTGTGGGCTCGGACCGCGTACCCGCTGTTTGCCGTCTCGCTGGCCCAATTGGTGATCTCACACCAGTCCGACGTCATCGTCGTCGGCCAGCTGCTCGATACACGACAGGTCGCCTACTACAGCGCCGCGTCGCAACTGACCGTTCCGCTGGTGCTCGCCGCCTCTTCGGTCACGTTCGTTGCCCAGCCGATGATCGCGGACATCTACGCCCGGGGCGACATCGTGCGCCTCCAGTCGCTGATCCGGGCGGTGACCTGGGCATCGTTCGGCGTGGCGGTGCCCGCCGCGCTGGTGCTCATCGTCGGCGGACCGTGGCTCCTCCGGATCTATGGGGAGAGCTACGTGGCCGGGCATTCCGTCCTCGTCGTGCTCACGCTGGCGCAGCTGGTCGTCGGGGTGGTCGGAGCCCTGGCGGGCTTCCTGTTGACGATGACGGCGCACGAGCGCGAGGCCGCGTGGATCATCGGGCTCAGCGCCGTCTTCAACATCGTGCTGGCGCTGATCCTGACTCCCCGAATGGGGGCCGTCGGCACCGCGCTGGCGACGCTGGTCGCGTCAGTGGTCCGGGCCGCGTCGCTCAGCGTCTACGTGCGCCGCACCATGGGCCTGCGGCTGCCCGCCTTCTGATCAGTCGTACACGGCGGCGGGACGATACCGCCTCCGTCTCGGCACCCGCGGCAGGAGCGCGCCGGCCCCCGTCAGCCATGCCTCGAATTCGAGCCGCGTCAGGCGCCACGAGTCCACAAGCCGGGGCAGCAGGAGCGGGTCCGTCGACGATTCGGCGAGGCCCGGGTCGCAGGTCACCGCGGACCGGATACCGAGGTCCCGGAGCCACGGCAGGAAGCGAGGATCCGTCACGCCGCTCGGGTAGCAGAACGCATCGAGCTCGGCTCCCGGGCACCAGGCCCCCAGCGCCGACCGGTTGTCGCCGATCTCGCGCCTGAACGCCTCCCCGTTAAGGGGGACCTTGTGTCGATGGGTGTGCAGCTGGACGTCGATCAGGGGGCGCGGAAGGGTGGCGATCTCCGTGGGCGACATGATGCGCAGCCGCTGCTCAGTCACGAACGCGTCGAAGTCGACGCCGACGCGTTCGGCGAGCAGGCGAAGACACGCTGTCTCGACCGCTGTCCCGCCGCCGCGTGAGGCAGCGTACTGCCCGATGGCCTCGACCACGGCGTCGCGCTGGTCCAGCGTTCCGAGGTCGAGGGCTCCGCCGCCGGCGACGAGGCCTGCGCCGTCAATCTGCCGGTCGCGGCCGGCCCAGGTGAGGTAGCGACACGCCATCCGGAAGACGGGCACTTCCTTTGCGGCGTAGTACGACGTGACATAGACCGTTGCCGGAAACCCGAACTCACGAAGCAGGGGCACGCCGGCAGCCAGGAAGTCGTGCGTGCCGTCGTCGAAGGTCAGCGCGACCGCGCGCGGCGGCAGCGTTCCGGTCGCGAGTCGGGCGACCGCGTCGCGCAACGGGATGACGTTGTAGCCGCCGTCCCTCAGCATCGTGAACCGTTCCCGCATGGCGGGAACAGGCATGTACAGCTCTGGACTCCACTCGGCCTCGTCGGTCAGCGCGATGCCGTGGTAGGCGAGGATGAGCAGCCTCCGGCTGCGCCAGCGGCTCTCACGCAGCGCGTCGAGCACGCCCGTCCGCTTGGCGGTGCGCAGCATGGTCAACTTGGCGGACTTCAGCCCCGGGCGCGGCGGAAGGCTGAAGAGGACGCGCGCTCCGCCGTCGGAGTGACCGTTCGCGGACCAGCCCTCGGTGGAGGTCACGTGTGCCTCATGTCGCTGCCGAACCCGCCGATCACGACCCCGCGGCGGCCATGACGGCCCCCGGATTCGCACTGTACCATGTCCAGAGGTGCGCGAGGCCGGCCCTCACGCTGACCCGGGGCACGTAGCCCAGCACCATCGCGGCACGGTCCATTCCGGCCTGCGAGTCGCGCACATCGCCCGGTCGGTCAGTCCCGTGGTCCACAGCGATTGGTCGACCGCTCACCTCTTCGACCATGCGCACCAGGTCGAGCAGGGACGTCCGCGAGCCGGCGCCAACGTTCACGGCGTGCCCGCTGACCCGACTCGCGATCCCCTCACCGGCCAGGAGGTTCGCGTCCACCACGTTGTCGACGTAGGTGAAGTCGCGCGTCTGCCCTCCGTCGCCGAAGATCGTGACGGGCGTCTCGGTCAACGCCGCGCGAAACAGCAGCGGGATGATCGCGGCGTAGGGTCCGTTCGGGTCCTGGCGAGGGCCAAACACATTGAAGTAGCGGAGCGCCACGCCTTCCATCAGGCCAGCGCGCGCGTAGGCCAGCGTATACAACTCTCCCGACAACTTCGCTGCGGCGTAGGGCGAACGGGGCAGCGGTTCCGCGCTTTCGACCTTCGGCAGGACGGCCGTGTCGCCGTATGCCGAACTCGAACTGGAGTAGACGAACCGGCGCACGCCGGCGGCGCGCCCGGCTTCGAGGAGGTTCAGCGTGCCGTTGACATTGGTGTTGTGAGTCCCCAACGGATCCGCCATGGACCGGGGGACGCTTGGCAGGGCCGCGACATGGTAGACGACGTCGCGGCCTTCGGTCGCGCGGGCGCACGCGGCGAAGTCGCAGATGTCGGCCTCGATAAACTCGACCTGGTCGATGACCCCGGCGAGGTTGTGCCGGAAGCCCGTCACCAGGTTGTCGATGACCCGGACCTCATGTCCGCGGTCGAGCAGCCGCCTGACGAGGTGCGATCCGATGAAACCGGCACCACCCGTCACCAGGACTCGGGTTCGATTCATGTCGTGAATGCGCGTGGGCACATGCCGGGAATGGCAGGCAAACTCCCGTGGTCCCGCCCCGGGGGCCACGCGGAGGCGCCTGCGTCGAAGTCAAATGTCACTGCAGCAACGAGTTCTATCCGCTCCGTGAAGACGCCTGCCGGCACTCCGCGGCAACCAGTGGAGCGGGCTGGCGACCCGTGGTGGGAGTGGTGCGCGGTCCATACGTTGCCACGGGACCATGGTCATCGTAACCCAAGGCATGCCAACCGCCAACAACGCCGAGGGCGACTCCCGGGCAGCTACCGACCAGGCTGAACACCCCCCAGCCAGCGGGACCGTTGACGCTCGCCCGGTCCGGGTGTGCCTGGTGGGACCATCGCTCGATATCCTCGGCGGTCAGGCCGTCCAGCTCAGCCGGCTGCTCGACCAGTTGCGCCGGACGCCGGGGATCGAGGTCGGGTTCATTCCCATGAATCCGCGGCTTCCGGGACCGCTCCGGCTCCTGCAGCGGGTGAAATACGTCCGGACCGTGACCACGTCGCTGGCGTACCTTGTCTCGCTGTTGCGCCAGGTCCCGCGCTACGACGTCGTTCACGCGTTCTCCCCCTCCTATTGGGCGTTCCTGCTCGGGCCCGTCCCGGCGATGGTCGTCGCCCGGCTCTATCGGCGTGGCAGCCTGCTCAATTACCACAGCGGCGAAGCCGCGGATCACCTGGCGAACTGGCGCACGGCCGTGCCGCTGGCGCGCCTGGCCGATCGCATCGTGGTTCCGTCGGGTTACCTGCAGGACGTGTTCGCGACCTTCGGGCTGCCGGCGGAAGCCATCCACAACTTCGTCGATGCGCACGCGATTCCCCATCGGGTGCGGTCCGTACCCCGTCCACGGTTCCTCAGCAATCGCAACCTGGAACCGATGTACAATGTCGCCGGCTGTATACACGCCTTTGCGCAGGTCCAGGCGGTGGAGCCGGGGGCCAGCCTCGTCATCGCCGGGTTCGGGAGCGAACGCGCCCGGCTCGAGGGGCTGGTTGCGGAACTCGGGCTTTCCAACGTCCGGTTCGCGGGCCGAGTGCCGCCTGACGAGATGGGCCGGTTGCTCGACGAGGCCGACGTGCTGCTGAACGCGCCGGACATCGACAACATGCCGCTGTCGCTGATCGAGGCCCAGGCGGCGGGCCTGCCGATCGTGAGCACCAGCACCGGCGGCATCCCCTGGATCGTGAAGGAGGGAGAGACCGGGTTGCTGGCGCCGCCGGGAGACACTGCTGCGTTAGGTGCTGCGGCGCTGCGCATGCTGCGGGAACCTGGACTCGCGGAACGCCTCTCGGTGGCAGGACGCGCGTCGTGCCTCGAGCGGTTCACGTGGCCTGTCGTGCAGGCCCGGTGGGTACGCACGTACCGGGAGCTGGCAGCGCGGCGCTGGGCGGCGTCGCCATGAGCCTGTCCGTGCTCAGGCGGTTTCGGGCGACCTCCCCGGAGGAACTCCGGGAGCGCGCGGGTCAGGGGATCGCGAGATGGCTCGAGCGGCTCGGGGCCGGCAATACCAGCCGGGCTGGCGGCGACCGCCTCGAGGCGCTGGTTACCGAGCCGGACGGACCGGTCGTGCGCGGGCCGTTCTTCGCCTGCATCGACGACAAGGGTGCGACGCTGGGTGCCTTGCGTGCCGTGGACCCGGAGTTCGAGACGCGACTGTGCGCACGCGCCCGGCGAGTGGCGTCAGGCAGGTTTGACCTGCTGGCCCACCGCGACCTCACGTTTGGCGATCCGATCGACTGGAGGCTGGAGCCTGTCTCGGGGGTGCGATCGCCGGATGTCCATTGGAGCAGGGTTGCATTCATGGACCCTGCCGTCGTCGGGGACCACAAGCTTGTCTGGGAACTGGCGCGGCACCAGGGACTGGTCACGCTGGCCCAGGCCTGGTGGTGCACCGGCGATCCCGCCTATGCCGGCGCACTGGTCGGGCTCCTCGAGGGATGGCTTGCCGCCAACCCGCCGAAGCGTGGCGTCCACTGGGTGAGCAGCCTCGAGCTGTCCTTTCGCTCGATCGCGTGGCTCTGGATGCTCGCGCTCGCAGAGGAGGTGTTGCCGCCTGCGCTGCGCCGACGTGTGCTGGCCCACCTGGTCGCATGCGGTCGCCATATCGAGCGGTACCTGTCGACCTGGTTCAGTCCGAATACGCACCTGACCGGTGAGGCACTCGGGCTGTTCGCGCTCGGGACCGTGCTGCCCCAGTGCCATGACGCTGCGCGCTGGCGCGACCGTGGCGCCGGCATCCTCCTCGAGTGGCTACCGCGACACGTGCGGGCAGATGGGTCGTACGTTGAGCAATCGACGTGGTACCATCGCTACACGACCGACTTCTACCTCCATTTCCTCATCCTTGCGGGACGCGCTGGCCGGGACGTTCGCCCGGTGGTGGAGAGTCCCCTGCAAAACCTGCTCGAGGTCCTCGCGTGGATCAGCAGACCCGATGGGACGATGCCGATGGTCGGCGACGACGACGGTGGTCGGCTGTTGTTCCTGGACGAGCGCACCGCGCACGACACACAAACCCCCCTGGCGATCGGCGCTGCCTTGTTCGGGCGTCCTGATCTGAAGTGGGTCGCTGGCGCGCCAACGCCGGAGCTGGTCTGGCTCCTGGGTCCCGAGGGCCTGGCCAGGTTCGAGCGGACCGGGACGGCGATTCCCGCGGCATCAGCACGCGCCTTTGTGGATGGAGGAATCCACGTCCTGCGGTCCGGCTGGGACGCCGCAGCCAGCATGGTTGTGGTCGATGCCGGGCCTCACGGCTTCCTCAACGGCGGCCACGCGCATGCTGATGCCTTGTCCATCGACCTGACGGCGCGCGGCCAGCCGGTGTTCGTGGACCCGGGGACGTTCACCTACACCACCTCGCCGGAATGGCGCGACCGTTTCCGGCTCACGGCGTCGCATTCGGCCGTCACGATCGACGGATGCGGATCGGCCACTCCGGACGGTGCGTTTCATTGGCGCAGCCGGGCCAACGCACGGCAGGAGGCGTGGTTCGACAGCGGGTCGGTCGTGCTGTTTCAGGGGAGCCACGACGGCTTTGAGCGCCTGCGTCCAACCGTGCGGTACCGGCGCAGCATCGTGCTCGTTCGCCCCGATACGTGGCTGTTCCGTGACGAGATGCAATCCGAGGGAGACCATGAACTCGCGGTGCACTGGCAGTGCGCCCCCGACATCGTCGCTGAGGTTACCGCTGGCGGGGTCGTCCTCCTGCGGGGCGGGGCGGAGGTGCTAACCATGCGCGTCGCGGAGGCCGGCGGGACGTGGTCCCTCTCCCGGGAATGGGCGTCAGGCACCTATGGAGCACGCGAACCCGCCACGCACGTCAGGTATGTTCGGCGTGAGGCGGGACCGCAGTCGGTTACCACGCTGCTTTGCCGCGGTCCGGGCAGTTGCCGGACTGGCCAGGCGGAAGGTCACGGGATCCCGCCGGCGCTCGCGCGCGCCGGATCCACGACTGGCCTGCTGCTGACCGGATGGAGCGCGCAGCCCCCGTGGCTGGAAACGGATGCCAACCTGAGCTGGCTGCAGGTCGAGGACGGCCGGGCGGAACTCACCGTTGCCGGGGCAACGCGACTGGCCGTGCAGGGAAGGGACTTCATTGGCGGCGTCGGGCAGGGGAGCGGCCTCGTCGTGGAGGTCCCGCTCGAGCTCGCGGAGCGTGTCGTTGCCGCGATCGCCGCGGGCGGTTCCCTTGGAACCGCCTGATCGTCATGATGTTGCAGCAAATTCCGGCACGCTCACATTGAGTCAACTCATGGCGCCTTCAGGGGTTTCGGTTTTTGGCCTTGGTTACGTCGGGTGTGTGACCGCCGCCTGCCTTGCAGACCGCGGGCATCGCGTGATCGGTGTCGACGTGGCCCAGTCCAAGGTCGACCTGCTCAACGCGGGCCAGGCAACGATCGTCGAGGAGGGTATCGCCGAACTGGTCACCGCAGGACATGCGGCGGGCCGCCTGCGGGCAACGACGTCGGTGGCCGACGCCGTCGCCACCACGTCCATGTCGCTCATCTGCGTGGGTACGCCATCGCAGGCAAACGGCAACCTTGACCTGACCTATGTCGAGCGCGTCTGCTCGCAGATCGGCGAAGCGCTGCGCACCAAGGCATCGCGACACACGGTGGTCATCCGCAGCACCGTCTTTCCGGGGACGACGGAAACGCTGGCGCGCCCGGCCCTCGAGCGGGCCAGCGGCAAGCGGGCCGGAGTCGACTTCGGACTCTCGATGAACCCCGAGTTCCTGCGCGAGGGCTCCTCCATTCGCGACTTCTATGGCCCGCCATTCACGGTGATCGGAACCAGCGACGAAGCGACCGGTCGGGACGTGGCGGCGCTGTACACGGGGATTGACGCCCCCCTCCATGTCGTCGCGACCGGGGTCGCCGAGATGCTGAAGTACGCGTGTAATGCGTACCATGGCCTCAAGGTCGGCTTTGCCAACGAGATCGGAAACGTGTGCAAGGCACTCGGCGTGGATTCGCACGAAGTGATGAACATCTTCGTCCAGGATACGAAGCTGAACGTGTCCAGGGCCTACCTCATTCCGGGGTTCGCCTTTGGTGGCTCATGCCTTCCCAAGGACCTGCGGGCCATCACGTATCGCGCGCGCCAGCTTGATGTCGCCACGCCCATCCTCGGCGCCACGCTGGAGAGCAACGAGGAGCAGGTGACGCGCGCCTACAACATGGTGATGGCTGCCGGAAACCGGCGTGTCGGCGTGCTTGGCCTGGCCTTCAAGGAAGGAACGGACGACCTGCGCGAATCGCCCATGGTCGCGCTGGTGGAGCGGCTCCTGGGGAAGGGGATCGACCTCGCGATCTACGATCGCGAGGTCTCCCAGGCAAAGCTGATCGGGTCCAACAAGGACTTCATCGAGCGGGAGATCCCCCACGTGTGGACGCTGTTCAGGCCGACCGTCGCCGACGTCCTGTCGCACGCCGAAACCGTGATCATCGGCAATGGATCGGCGGAGTTTCGCGGCATCGAGCCGCAACTGCGCCCCGGGCAGCTTGTCGTCGACCTGGTGCGTGCGTTCGGCGCGCGACGGAGCGATGGTAGCACGTACGAGGGCATCTGCTGGTGACGGCCCCTGGAGCGACCGAGCTGCGGAGCGGGGAGGCGACGGGTCACGCGGAACAGGTCCGTGCCGGCGAGCGCTTCACGTTCGGGGCGAACTGGCAACGCTTCCTCCGGCTGCTCGACGACCAGCGCATTGCCCAGGCCGAGGCGTCGCTGCGCTCCATGCTCGAGGTCGAGCGCCTGGATGGTCGCACATTCCTCGACGCCGGCTCGGGCAGCGGATTGTTCAGCCTTGCGGCGCGTCGATTGGGTGCGAGCGTCACCTCGTTCGACTTCGATCCCCAGTCCGTCGCCTGCACGGCGGAATTGCGACGACGGTACTTCCCCGACGATCCGCAGTGGGCCGTGCGCGAGGGCTCGGTCCTCGATGAGGCGTTCATCGCGAGCCTGGGGACCTTCGATGTCGTGTACTCGTGGGGCGTGCTGCACCACACCGGGTCCATGTGGCCGGCGATCGACCTGGCGCAGCGTGCCGTCGCGCCAGGAGGAAGGTTCTTCCTGGCGTTGTACAACGACCAGGGACTCAAGTCGGTAGCGTGGCGCGCTCTCAAGCGACTGTACTGCAGCGGACTCCCCGGACGCTGGCTGGTGACCGGGATCTGCGTGCCGTATTTCGTCCTCCGGAGGCTTGCCGCCGACGTCCTTCGCGGTCGTAACCCGCTCGCGCACTACCGGGACTATCGTGCCAACCGCGGGATGTCCGTGATCCGGGACTGGGTGGACTGGCTGGGAGGATATCCGTTCGAGGTGGCGTCGATGTCGGCGACGTTCGACTTCCTGCGCGCGCGCGGCTTCCGGCTCGACCGGCTGCTCTCCACGCTCGGCAGCGGCTGCAACGAGTTCGTCTTCACGCGCGAGCGGCCGTTTACCCCGGTCCGTGGCTGAGCGACCCGGGTCGGCAGGGAGCGACGGCCGGATCCGCGTCGTGCACGTCCTCGACAACCTGAACACCGGCGGCACCGAGCTGAATGCCGTGCGAACCGCGGAGCGGCTCGACCGCACCCGGTTTGACGTGCAGTTCCTCTGCCTGCAGGCGCACGGGCCGCTCCGGGCCCGGCTCGACGCGGCGGGGATTCCCGTGCGGGAGATTCCCGTTCGCGGGTTGCTGAGCGCCAGCGCGCTGCGTCGCGGGCTGGAGATCCGCACCCTCGTCAGGCAGTCCCGCATTGACGTGGTGCACGCGCACGATCCGTACGCCAACGTCCTTGCCGCCCCGTGGGTCCGCCTCGCCGGGCGAGGCGCCGTGATCGCGAGCCAGCGCTGGTGGCGAAACGTGCACGCCCCGCGTGTCCGGGCCGCCAACCGGATTGCGTATCGCTTTGCGCACCGGGTGCTGGCAAACAGCCCGGCCGTCGGGGAACTGGTGGTGCGGGAAGAAGGCGTCCCGCGCGAGCGCCTCGTCGTGATCCCGAACTTTGTCGACGAGGGTGCCTTCGAGCCGCTGCAGGACGAACGGCGCGCCTGGCTGCGCCGCCGCCTCGGCCTCGGGGACGATGATCTCGCCATCGGGATCGTCGCCAACCTCTATCCGGTGAAGAACCAGGCCATGCTCCTGCGTGCCTTCGCGCGGATCGCGCCGGCGTGGCCGGCAGCGCGGCTGGTGCTCGTCGGTGAGGGTAAGGAGCGCGGTGCCCTGGAAATTCAGGCAGGCTCGCTCGGCCTCGCCGGCCGTGTATTGCTGCCTGGCACGGTGCCACATGAGCCCGGAATAGCGAACGTCTTCGAGGTCGCCGTCCTCAGCTCCAACGAGGAGGGGTTCCCGAACTGGGTTGTCGAGGCCATGGCGGCTGGGCGCCCTGTCGTCGCCACGGCCGTGGGGGGAGTGCCTGACGCGGTGATCGAGGGCGAAACCGGCCATCTCGTGGCTCCCGATGACGATGCCGCGATGGCAGGGGCGATCGAGGGGTTGCTCGCCGACCCGGGACGGCGAAGGCGTTTTGGCGCCGCCGGGACCGAGCGTGCACGTCGGTTGTATCATGTGGACGCCGTGATGGAGTCCCTTGAGTCTCTGTATGAGGAACTCGCCGGACTCTACGGCCGTTGAGAGCGGACTCATACGGTGGTACGTTGGGGCCATGCGGCCCCGATTTCGGCTCCGGGTAACGAATCCTCCTCCAGTTCCCGACCACGGGAACAATGCCGAGGTCAGGCGAACGCTGATGATTCCGTCGGTTCTTTTGCAGGCGGTCCTGGTTGGTTGCAGCGCAGGAACCGGAGCCCAGCCCACTCCGCCGTGGAGCGAAGTCGCAACCGTTGTCGTCACGCTCGAGCGGCCCGCCATCACGCTGGGCCAGCGGGCATCGGCCCATGCCGTCGGCGTCAACCGACTTGGTGACGCGCTTCCGGAGCGCTCAGTCCGCTGGAACGTCGTCGACGGTTCCGAGTTCCTCCGGGTCGATTCGAACGGGACGCTGGTTGCGCTGGCGACCGGCCGGGCCCTGATCTCGGCAAGGGTCGATTCAGCTGTGGCGACCGTGCCAGTTGACGTCCTCCCACCCCCCACCGACCCCCTGCCGCCTGACGAGCCGGTGGCGCCCCCGGTCGATACGGAGGAAGAGCAGCGGGCAGCCCGGCGCCCCGCATTGCCGCGCGTGTACCTCGACTTCCCCTTCCCGGCCGTCACCGGCCGCTCGATTACGGTCCCGGCGGGTGGCAACCTCCAGCAGGCGCTCGACCGGGCACAGCGTGGCGACGAGATCGTGCTGGCCAGCGGCGCGAGCTACGTGGGGAACTTCACGCTTCCCGCAAAGCCCGGAAGCGCGGCTGACGGATGGGTCGTGATCCGGGGAGACCGGGCCTCACGCCTTCCACCGCTCGGCACGCGCGTTGGCATGAACCACGGCATCCTCATGCCCTCCATCGTCACGCCCAACACGGATCCGGCCTTGCGGGTCCTGCAGGGGGCAAGCGGATGGCGCATGGTGGGCCTCGAAGTCACGGTCGCTCCCACGGTTCGCGACCAGCAGTACGGGTTGATCTTCCTCGGTGAGGCCGGATCCCCGCAAACCTCCCTTGCCACCGTTCCCACCGATCTCGTGCTGGACCGGATGTACGTCCACGGGTTGCCGACGACCAACATGAGTCGCTGCGTCGCCCTCAATTCGGCGCGCACGGCGATCACTGACAGCTACCTTGGCGAGTGTCACGGAAAGGGATTCGACTCGCAGGCGATATGGGGCGGCAACGGCCCCGGTCCGTACAAGATCGTGAACAACACACTGGAGGGCGCTGGTGAGAACATCATGTTCGGGGGGTCCGATCCCGCGATCCCCGGCCTCGTGCCCAGCGACATCGAGATCCGGCGCAATCACATCGTCACTCCGCTCGCGTGGAAGGGCCTCTGGACGAAGAAGAACCTCTTCGAGCTGAAGAACGCTGCGCGGGTGCTGCTGGAGGCGAACGTCCTCGAGGGTTCGTGGACCGACGGGCAGACGGGGTGGGCGATTGTGCTGAAGTCGGCCAACCAGGCAGGCGGATGCCCGTGGTGCCGGACCACCGACGTCACGATTCGGCTGAACCTCGTGCGGAACGTCGGTGGCGGCGTGAACGTGGCCGGCATTGGTGACAATTCGAATGTGGACACCACCGCGCAGCGTATCCTGGTGACGGAGACCGTGTTCGACGGCATTGGTGCGGGCGCCTACAGCGGCGACCTTCGCGGGTTCCAGTTGCTGTCGGGGTCGATGGACATCACCGTGGAGCGGACGGTGGTATCCGGACCGCTGGATGCGGCGCTGATGCTCGACAACCGCCGTCCGGCGGTGCGGGCGAGCTTCCGCGACAACGTCTGGGCGTACGGTCGCTATGGCGCCGTCGCGTCAGGCGCAGGGGCCGGAAGTCCGTCACTGCGGGCTGGAGCTCCCGGCGCGGTGTGGGAACGGATGATCTTTGTCGGACCGCAGCGGCCCGGATTCCCCGTGGGCACCGGCTTTGTGTCCAGCGAGCGTCATGCGTCGACCGCGATTCGAGTGCGTGCCGCAGTCGATTCCGCCACGGCTGGTGTCGTCCGCGTGAACGGGACCTCCGGCGCGTGAGGCGCGGTCAGACCGGAGCGGTCACCCCGTGAGCGCGAGGTCCGTGGCGCCTGTCTTCGTCGTGGGTTCCCCGCGCTCCGGGACCACGCTGCTCTACCACATGCTGCTCTCGGCGGGGCGCTTTGCCATCTACCGCGCCGAGACCCACGTGTTCAACACGCTGGCACCGCGGTTCGGCGACCTCACCCAACGCGGGAACCGCGCCGCGATGGCCGACGTGTTCGCGAGGAGCGACATGTTCACTGTCTCCGGGCTGGACGCGGCGGCGTTCAAGCGGGAGATCGAGGAGAAGTGCGCGAACGCCGGTGATTTCCTCCGCCTGTTCATGGAGTCGATCTGCCAGGCGCAGGGCGCCACCCGGTGGGCCGAGACCACGCCGGTCCACATCCTGCACGTACCGGAGATCAAGGCGACCATTCCCGATGCACTGTTCATCCATGTGGTGCGCGACGGGCGCGACGTCGCCGTCTCGATGATGAAGCAGGGCTGGGTGCGGACGTTTCCCGGCGACCGGCCCGAACGCGCCGCGGGCGCATTCTGGTCGTGGGTGGTGGAGGCGGGGCAGGCCGCGAGCCGCGGCCACGCCGGTGATGTCCTGCAGGTGACCTACGAGGAGTTGACCGCGGCGCCGCAGCCGGTCCTTGATCGCATTGGTGCGTTCATCGAACAGCCGTTGAGCCACGATGACATCCTCCGCGCGGGGGTTGGCTCGGTGAGCAGGCCGAATACCTCTTTCCCGGGGCAGGCACAGCGCTTTCTCGGTCGGTGGAAGGGGGAACTGGACGAGCCGCGAGCGCGCGCGTTGGAGGTGATGCTGGCGCCGGTGCTCGAACGCCAGGGATACCAGGTCGAGGCTGCGGCGACCGGCGGTGAGCGTGTTCGGTGGGGCGCGCTGCTCGGCCTGTACCGGGCGTGGTTCGGCGCTCGGCAGGCCCTCAAGGCCACGCCGCTCGCCCACCAACTGGTGTCTCTCGACCTCTTCGCTCCGGGCGCCGTCAACCCTGGCGCGTAAGGCACCCGAAACGAAGCGCCCCCGGTCGCGTGGAGCGACCGGGGGCGCGTTCGTCTTGCGACCGGCTTATGGCGTGATCACTCCCGCCACTGCCTGCGCCACCAGCGCGCGGATCTGCGAGGCCAGCGAGGTCGCTCCTTCCGAGCTCACGAACGAGGTGCCGCTCGGATAGCCCGACTGGGACGCGCCGACCAGTGCCATGTTCGCCCACGACCAGCCAGGGGCGCCGACATTCAGCGATTGCGTGCCCGGGCCAGCGCCGGACGCGATCACGCCATACTGGCCGCGCGCCCATACGTTGTCACGGAAGGAAGGACTGGCCGTACCGGGGCTGCCGTCCATCATCACGGCCGCCTGCAGGTTGCCGGCGAGCACCGTGCGCTCGATGGTCACGTTCGCCGTCTCGCTGAGGAGCTGGAAGCCGCGGACGTCACCGGTGTACGGCGCGACGCCGATGTTTTCCAGCACGGTCTCCGAGACCAGGATGCGGCGTGCCGTCGTGTCCGTCGCGCTGTTGTCACCGCGCGGAGCGACGTTGATGCCGGCCCCCGCGTTGCGAATCAGGTTGCGGCGGAAGGTCACGTCGGTCGTCCGGCACCAGCGGCATGCGCCGCCCTGGTTCGCCGACTTGAGGATGATCGCCCAACCGGTCTGCGCATCCGTCCACGATCCGTCGAACACATTGCCCTCGATCAGGACGCGCGAGGCGTTCTTGAACTCGAGCAGGTTCTTCTTGCTCCACGTGCCCTTCCACGAGATCGGCGTGTAGACGTAGTTCCTGAGGATCTCGATGTCGCTGGGCACCAGGCCCGGGATGGTCGGGTCGCTGCCGCCGAACATGATGTTCTCGCCGGCGCCCTGGAGCGTGTTGTTCACGATCTTGTATGGGCCGGGGCCGTTGCCGCCCCAGATCGCCTGGGAGTCGAATCCCTTCCCGTGACACTCGACGACGTAACTGTCGGAAACCTGCGAACGAGCCGAATTCAGCGAGATACACCGCGTCAGGTTGGTGTTGGTCTGGCCGTGGATGTACATGCGGTCGAGCACCAGGTCGCTGGGAACGCTGGCGAGCGTCGACTGCGACGAGCCGGACTCGCCGAGGAAGATCAGGCCCCATTGCTGCGTCGTGACGGACGACGAAACCGTCACCTCGAGACCGGCCAGCCACCAGCCGCTCGTGCCTGCCGCGGTCTTGATGGCCGGCGAAGTGTTCGGCGACACGATCTTCGGCATCAGTGTGGCATTGGCGGAGGTCACTCGCGTCCCGATCGACGGAAGCTGCGAGAGCTTGTCGCTGCGGATGGTGATCCAGCCGCTCGCGGACGAGCCGCTCTTGGCCGGCAGCGTGAAGTTGCCACTGTAGGTTGCACCTGCCGCCAGCACGATCTCATCACCACGCTGGGCGTTGTTCAATGCCGTCTGGAGGTTGCCGCCAGCCGGGACGATGATGCTCTGGCCGGTCTTGGCGGGGTAATTGAAGTTGAGGTAGGTGCGGGGCAACTCGACGTTGGCGGTTGTCGGCGGCGGCGGGGGCGGCGGCAGGAGCAGTGCCGTGATCGTCAAGCTCGCCGAGCCGGTCTTGCCGTCGATCGTCGCCGTCACCGGCACGATACCGGCCAGGAGGGCCGTCACGACGCCTGACGAGGAGACCTGCGCGAGCAGGCCGCCACCCGACCAGGTCACCGTGCGACCGGTGATGACGTTGCCCTGCGCATCCTTGGCAACCGCGGTGGCCTGCGCGGACCCGCCAATGAGGATGCTTGACTGTGACAGGCTGACGGTCACCGTCGCCAGGGTGGCGGGCGCTGGTGCACCCGGTGTCGGCGCGGGCGCGGTCACCGTAACCGCGAGACTCCCCGTGAAGCCTGAGGCGGCGGCACGGATCGTGGCCGAGCCGGCGCTGACCGCCGTCACCAGGCCACTCGGGCTGACCGTGGCGACTGCGGCATTGGAGGTGGTCCAGGTGAACGTCGTCCCGCCCATCACGTTCCCCTGCGTGTCCTGCGCAACGGCCTGCGCCTGCGTCGTCTCGTCAACCACCAGCGACTTGGACGACGGGGAGACCGTGATCGACGCCATGGTGGGCGCCGTGGCGACTGCCGTGACGCGGAACGTCTCGGTCTTCGTGATACCGCCGCTGGTCGCGCGCATCCTGGTGGTGCCGGCGCCGATGCCCTTCACGACGCCGCTCGCGGAAACCGTGATGATGGCGGCGTTCTCGGTCGAGTAGCTGACCGTCCGCCCCGTCAGGACATTTCCCTGCGTGTCCAGGAGCGTGACGACGCTCTGGACAGACTGGCCAACGACGATGTCCTGTGTCGGCACCTCGATCATGACCGTGGCGACTGCCGCAGGCGCCGAGACGGTCACGGTCAGGGACGCGGAGCCGGAGACGTTCTCACTGCGTGCCATGATGGCAACCGTGCCGCCCTGGCGAGCGGTGACCTGGCCGCTGGCGCTGACCTGCGCGACCGCGGTGTCGAGGCTGAACCAGGTGATCGGTCGCCCGGTCAGCACCTGCCCGGCGGCGTCCCTCAGGACCGCCGTGGCCTGCGTCTGCTGGCCCGCGCTGAGCGCCGAGTTCGCGAGATTCACCGCGACGCTCGCGACGGCCGACGGGGCTGGCGCGTTCACGTCCACCGAAACGGCCGCGGTCTTGCCCTCGATATTGGCGATGACATTCGTGGTGCCGGCGCCCTTCGCGGTGACGACACCGGAAGCGTTCACCGTCGCGACCGCCGTGTTCTGGCTCGACCACGAGACCACGCGTCCAGGAAGGACGTTCTGGAAGTAGTCCATGGCCGTCGCGCTCACCGAGCCAGTCTGTCCCTCGGTCAGCGTGATGGAGGCCGGCGAGACCTGCACCGAGACCACTGGCGCGTTGACGACCGATGCCGTCACACTGGCGCTCAGGGCGCCGCTCGTCGCGGTGATGGTCGCCGAGCCCGCGGACTGCGTGCTGAGCATCCCGGTGCCGGAGACGAGGGCCACCGCGGGGTTGCTGGTAGTCCACGTGAACGACTGGCCCGTGATTTCGATGCCGTTCTGGTCGAGCACCCGGGCATCGAGCTGCGACTGCTGGCCGACCGTCACGGTGGGCGACGACGGGGAGATCATCAACGACGTGGCCGCGCGGCTCCGAACGCTCACCTTGCGGGTGGCGATGACGCCGTCGACGATGGCGCTGACGTTCGATGAACCACTGGCGATGCCCTTGATCACACCGGCCGTCGTCACGGTCGCAACACCCGGATTCGCGCTCTGCCACGCGATGGTCCGGCCGGTCACGGGCTGGCCCGACGCGTCCACCGGCGTCGCGGAGGCCTGCATCTCCAGGCCGGCCATCACGGTGTCTGCGGGGAAGCTGAGCTGGATCGCGCTGGCCGGCGCGCTGAGGACGTTGATCGTCGCGCTGCCGGTCTTGGTGCCGCTCGTGGCGGTAATGACAACACTGCCGACCTCCATGCCGGTCACGAGGCCGCTCTGGCTCACGGTCGCCTTGCTGAAGTCGGAGCTGCCCCAGGTGATCGTCCCGGTCACGACGCGCCCGTATTGATCGCGGAGCGTCGCGTCGAGATCGAGCGTGGCTCCCTTGTAGACGTTGGCGGTGCTCGGCGACAGCGACACCGATGCAACCGGGGCCCGGAACACCTTCACCGAGCTGTATCCGCGGCGATGCAGCGCCTCGGCCATCACCGAGAGGTCGCCTTCGCGCTTCGTGTGCAGCGTGCCCGAGCTGAGGAACTCGGCGGTGGCGGTGTCGCTGCTGGTCCACTGATAGGTATTCACGGAAACGACGTCGCCGCTGCGCGTGCGCACCGTTGCGGTGAACTCGAGCGTGTCACCCATCGCCACCGCGGCGGCGCTGGGTTCGACCTCGACCGACAGGTCGTTCTGGGTGACGACGATGGTCGCCGAGTCGGCGGCGTTCCCCGCTGACGCGATCACCATCGCGGTGCCGGGGGCGACGCCGCTCACCAGGCCGTCGGTCACGGAGACCACGGAGGCGTTGGTCGTGGTCCAGGAAACCGGATCAGCCTTGAGAAGGCCAGTCTGGTCGGTCACCCTGGCGACGAGCGGCTTGGAAGTGAGTTCCGGGACCGTGTCGACTTGTGCCGACAACGAGACGGTCAGTCTCGTTGGCTCGGTGCGCGGTGCGGTTGACTCCGAAGGTGTCGTCTCACCGCTGCTGCACGCAGTGAAGAGAACGAGTGTGACGGCGGCGGCGAGGACCTGCCGAGGCGTCATGCGCATCGGGTGCGTCTCCAGTGGGACCGTTCGGCGGCTCGACTGGCGTGGCGCGTCTGGCGCGCTGTAGCCTCGTAGCTTTGCGTCCCAGCCTTTCGGATGGTTTGCCGTTTATCGGGGCCTCCTGGCGGAGGCACCAGCGGACATCGGTTGTGGACTGCTTCTTCTCGCCGATAAGACGAGACGTCAGGCTTGGCTGTAACAAATAGAATCCTCTAACACGTTGCGCCACAACGTGATAGGATCCCTCAACTTTCTTGATGCTGCTTACATTCCCGGGGTGCCGAACGTCACCAAACCCGGGGCGGGAAGTGGGGGTGCCACGGAGGCCTGCTACCTGCGTTTCGTCTCGCGTGTAACGAAGCTGATCGGGGAGGAGCGTTGAGTCTCCGGTCGCGGGCAGTCCGCGACTCGTGGAAATCGGCGATCGTGTATACCGGATTCGCGCATGCGGACGACGGTGCTCGCGGCTTGTGGACGCCTCGCGGAGCAGTGACAACGGCCTCGCGTACGGCTGCGGGCTGGTAACTTGAGACAACGGTGTGCGTCTTTGGCTACAGGGGGGATGTGTGGCGCGGCGCTTTCTACAATTGCGAACGACCTCATGCAGTGACGCAGCGCACACCCGCGAAGAAATTCATCCGCGAGTTGCGACAACGGTGTTGTTCGACGCTCCGGTTCATTTGAATTCGACAATGATCGATCTGCGATGAGGCGTTCAATTCGAGGATGGCGCAGTGCGCGCACCGCGCCATCTGCGGCGAATCGACTTGCCACCGCGAGTGCGGCGGTCGCGCCGCCGGTTTCCGGCATGTTCATCCCGCAGGAGAAACTGCGCCTGGGCCTTGGCATTCTGGCGCTGGTGTTCTACCTGTGGATCATCCACTCGTACAAGCTCGCCGCCGGAGACATCGCGGTCCTGCTCCTGGGCGTCGGGGTGTTCGTGCGCGGTGGGCAGCTTCGCGTGCCGGGCCCCCTCAGGGTCTTCGCGCTCTTCATCATCTGGGCGGGGCTCGGCCTGATGGTGACGAACAACGCCGCGATCACCTTCGCGACGCTCCTCGAGCTGGCGAAACTCTGGGTGATCGCGTTCTTCATCATCAACGTCATCCGGAACGCCGCGGAACTCCGTTTCTTTGCCATCGCCTGGCTGGGCGTATTCGCGCTGTACCCGATCCGCGGCGCCCTGTACAACCAGTACATCTGTCAGTGCACTGAATTCGGCCGTGTCGCGTGGAATTTCGTGTTCGACAACCCCAACGACCTGGCGGCCCTCTGTCTCATCCCCCTGGGGATCGCGGCCGGAGTCGCGCAGGTGGAACGAGTCAAGGTGTGGCGCTGGGCCGCGATTGCCGGGGTCCTGGTGATTGCGCTGGTGGTGATGCTGACACAGTCGCGCGGCGCCATGTTGGCGATGGGGGTCGCCGCCGTCCTGCTTCCAATGACCAGCAAGCGGCGGGCGCGCGACTTCGCGCTCCTGCTCGCGCTGATGGGATCCGCCGCCCTCCTGGCGCCCCGAGGCGTGTGGGAACGTATGGCCGGCCTCTCGAATGTCTCGGTTCAGGGCGGGATGGTGGGCGTTGACCCCGAGGGATCCGCGGAAGCGCGCTGGCAGATCTGGCAGATCGCGGGTGCCACGGTGCGGGACAACCCCCTGCTTGGCGTCGGCGTTGGCATGATGCCGGAGACGCATCGCTTCGAGACGCTGCGCCGCGGATTTGGCTATACGGTCCGCGGGAATCGCGATACGCACAGCACGTACCTGCGCATCGCCGCCGAGATGGGGATTCCAGGGGCGCTGCTCTACCTCGCGATCTGGGGATCGGTCCTGGTGGACCTGCGACGGGTCCGGAAGACGCTCCGGAACACCCGCTACGGCGACCACCAGGTCGTGCTCTTTCTCGAGCTCTCGATCCTCGCCTTCCTCGTGGCGTCGATCTTCGGGACGTACGGCTTCCTGGCGTTCACCTACGTCGCGATGGCGTATGCCTGGCTTGCCGGGTCCATCCTCGAGCGGGAGTCCTGGTACCGGCCCGGCAGGACGGCCGCCGCGGCCGGCGTGCCGGCTCCTGTCATGCGACGCGGCTAGCGCGGCACCTCAGACCTGGAGCGACCGACGCAGCAGGTCGTGGACGCGCTGGGGTGCTGCCAGGTCGCCTGCGGCGAGCGCTTCCAGCCAGCCGTTGAGGACAACCAGCCGCCAGATCATCCCTTGATGGTCGCGCCGCCCCGATAGGTGCTCCGACGCAATCCGGCGTACCGCACCAATGTCGGTCCAGGCATGCACGGGGGCTTCTTCGCGTGTAAGCGCCTCGATCCGGTACCGAAGCGGGCCGCGGAACCAATGGTCCAGCGGCACGGCAAACCCCTGCTTCGGTTTCGTGAGAACGGTGGCCGGCACCAGGCCAGCGATCGCTTCGCGCAGGATCCACTTGCCGACACCGTTCCGCATCTTCAGCCCGCTCGGCAAGGACATCGCGAACTCCGCAACCAGGTGGTCGAGGAGCGGAACCCTCGCCTCGAGCGAAACGGCCATGCTCATCCGGTCGACCTTCGTCAGGATGTCGCCGGGCAGGTACGTCTCGAGATCCACCAGCATCATCTGCGTGGCGAAGTCGCGCGAGCCGAACTTCTCGAACCAGGGATCGAGCACGTGTTCGAGGGCGGGGCGCAGCCGTGCGACATCCGCGCTGGCCACGCCTCCTTCCCGGGCTGAGAGCGCGGATGCCACCGTGTTGGCGTAGCGGCCGCGCCATCCGCGTGCCCGGTTGAGCATCCAGGCGCGCCCGGTCGCCCCCGGGCTCCGCATCAGCGCCAGGGCGCGCAGCAGCTGGCGCAGCGGCGCGGGAGCCGGAGCCTCCATCCCGGCCACCTCAGCGTACCGGGTATAGCCCCCGAACAGTTCGTCTCCACCGTCGCCCGACAGGGCGACGGTCACCCGTTCCCGCGCCAGGTGCGACACCAGGAGCGTCGGCAGAGCCGAAGAATCCGCAAACGGTTCGTCGAAGCCGCGGATGACGTCCTCCACCAGTTGGTCGGCGTCCGGCCGCACGATCAACTCGGTGTGGTTGGTCCCCAGGGCGCGGGCAACCTGCGCGGCATGGGGGGCTTCGTTGTACTCGGGTTCCTCGAATCCGATCGAGAACGTCTGCACCCGGCGATCCATGGCCCTGGCCATCAGCGCCACCACGGTGGACGAGTCGATTCCCCCCGAAAGGAATGCGCCGAGCGGCACCTCGGACTCGAGGTGCGACCGCACGGCGTCGTCCAGCAGGCGGCGGAGTTCCTCGACGGCGTCCTGTGGATTCACGCTCACTTCGGCGCGGAGCGGTGACCAGTACTGGCTGACCGAGAGGCCCGTCTCCCCGTTCCACGACAACACGTGACCCGGCGCCAGCTTCCGGACGCCGGCGAACACGCAGTGCGGGTCCGGTACGTAGCCGAAAGCGAGGTACAGGGCGATGGCCTCCGGCGAGACGCGCGGCCGGAACTCGGGATCCACGAGAAACGAACGGAGTTCCGAGGCGAACGAGATGCCATCGGGCCGCTCCCAGTAGTAGATCGGCTTGATCCCCAGCCGGTCCCGGCCCACGAAGAGCCGGCGCCGCTTCGAGTCCCAGATCGCGAAGCCGTACATGCCCCGCAGCGAGTCCACCATGCGGTCGCCATCGTCTTCATAGAGATGGACGAGCGTCTCGGTGTCGCTGCGGGTGGCCAGGCGGTGGCCGCGATTCAGCAGTCGTGCCCGGATCTCGTGGTGGTTGTAGATCTCGCCGTTGAAGACGACCGTGACATCGCCGGTCTCGTTGCTGATGGGCTGGTGCCCCCCCGCCACGTCGATGATGCTGAGCCGGCGCATTCCCAGCGCGGCGTCATCGATGAGCTGCGTGCCTTCATCGTCCGGACCGCGATGGTAGATTGCGTCGCACATGGCGCCCAGGAGCGCCTGGTCTGCCGGCCGGGTACCACCCCGGCGAACGAATCCGGCGATTCCGCACATGTCAGAGGTACCCGAGCGCCGCCAGGCGCCGCCGGATCTCCGCGCGCTGTTCGGCTTCGTCGTCGACGGCAGGAATCAGCTCGAGACTCTCGAGGCGGGAGATGACCTTCCCAGCCGCACTCTCGACCGACTCGACGTCCGAGTGAATGTGGACCTCGGGGTCCAGGGGCGGTTCGTACGGTGCATTGACGCCGGTGAACTCCTCGACCTCGCCGCGCCGCGCGCGCGCGTACCACCCGTCGGTATCACGCTGCTCCGCGACACTCACGGGGCAGTCGACATGGACTTCGACGAAGTGCGTCGTGTTGCGGCGGACTTCGTCGCGGGTGGCCCGGTAGGGTGACACCGCGGCACAGATCGCGATCACGCCGTTGCGCGACAGGAGCTTGGCCACGTAGCCGATGCGCCGGATGTGTTCCTCGCGATCCTCGCGGTTGAATCCGAGCCCGCGCGACAGGCTCTCCCGCACCTCGGCCCCATCGAGCAGTTCGGCGGCCAGCCCGCGATCGAGCAGTCGCTGGTACACCTCGCGCGCGATGGTGGACTTGCCCGACGAAGGCAACCCCGTGAACCAGAGCGTCGCGCCATTGAGTGTGTTCATACGAGTCCCAGGA
Source organism: Gemmatimonadaceae bacterium (assembly GCA_030835125.1). GTDB lineage: Bacteria > Gemmatimonadota > Gemmatimonadetes > Gemmatimonadales > Gemmatimonadaceae > JABWBJ01. The sequence goes on from JAUQWM010000072.1 coordinate 80,902, forward strand.
ACGGCCACCAGACCCAGACCAGCAGCACCACCAGCACCACGGAGACGATGGTCATGGCCCCACCGGCCTTCACCACATCCACCATTCGAAGGTAGCCGCTGGAAAACACGATGGTATTGGGCGCCGAGCTGAATGGCAGCGCGAAGTCGAGTCCCGCGCCGATCGAGGTCGCCAGCGTCAGCGCCACCGGCGACGCGCCGAGCTGGCCGGCCAGGCTGAAGGCAAGCGGCAGCATCACCGCAACCGCCGCGGCGTTGCTCATGAACTCGGACAGCAGCAGGGTCGCCAGCGCGACGACGGCGACGGCGACGGTCGCGGGAACCGTGATACCGTGCAGCAGGCCATCCACCAGCCATTTGGCAGCGCCGGTCCGGTCGATCACGATTCCCAGGGCGATCGCCCCGCCGTACATCAGCACGATGTTCCAGTAGATGCGGCGTTCCGCCTCTTCCCAGGCGATCGCGCCGGTGACGAACAACGCGGCGCTCCCCAGCAGCGCGATCACCGCCAGGTCGACACGGGTGCCGAGGAAGACCCACGCCGCGATCGTGAGCGACACGACACCGGCCACCGTCCACTGGCGGCGGCCAATGGGTCCCATCTCGCGCACGGCATCCTCGAGGACGGTCCGCGCGGCGCTGAAGGCCACCTGCTCCCTCGGGAAGCACAGGCGCAGCACGAAGGGCGCCGCCGCGCATCCCAGCACCACCATCGGCAGCGCGGCGAGGACCCACTGGCCGAACGAGATGCCGACGCCGTGCTTCTCCTGGAGCATGCCGATCGCCAGGGCGGCCCGCGTGCTGCCCAGGAAGCTCGCATTGGACCCGATCATCGCCCCCCAGGCCAGGGAGAGGAACAGCACCTTGGCGTAGGCGCTTCGGCCCGGCGACAGGCGCAACGCCATCGCAACCTCGACGGCGATGGGGAACAGGAGCGCCGACGTCGCCTGGTTAGGCATCCAGAGCGTCCCGAAGGCGCCGGCCAGCATCAAGCCGCTGGCGAACGCATACGGCGACCCCTCGAACGGCCGCAGGAAGAGCAGCGCGCACCGCTTGCTCAGCCCGCTCTCGATGAGCGCTGCCGCAATGATGAAGACGCCAATCAGGAAGAAGACGGCCGAGTTGCCGAAGGCGGCGAAGGCCTCCGACGTCTTCATGGCGCCGGTGACCGAAAGCAGGGCGATCGCCAGCAATCCGGTAATCCCGAACGGAACGGCGTTCGAAACCCACAGGCCCGTGCAGAGGATGAAGACTGCCCATGCCGTCTTCCCGGGAACCGTGAGTCCGTCGGGGGCGGGCGCCAGGTAGATCAGGATGGCGGCCGCGACGCTCCCCCAGATGACCCCGTAGCGGACCCAGGCCTGCCACCGACCCGGCACCTGGGCCCGCGGTTCTCCCGGGACGCGCGGATGACGACGCCGTTCCTCAGGCCAGCGGAAGGCTGCTGGCTCGAGGCGGGGGTCGCGCTCAACGGGAGGGGACAAGTCGAGTTGGGAGTTGGGAGTTGAGAGTTGGAGAGGGGATGTTCGGAGGAAGAACCCTCCCATCAACTCGCGCGACGGTGGATTGCCGACTTCAGACGCTCCACGTGCTCCCAGGGCAAGCGCACGCGGCCCATGAGGCGACCCTCGTTTATGCTGCCGTGATCGTCGGACCCTCCGGTGACCAGTAATCCGTGCTGCGTCGCCAGCCGCCCGAACCGCTCGCTCTCCGCGCTGGAATGGCGCGGATAGAAGACCTCGATCCCGTCGAGTCCCTGATCGGCCAGGGTCGCGATCTCCGTGTCGCTGAGTCCCGTCCGGCCGGGGTGGGCCGCGACGGCGACGCCGCCGGCACCGTGGATCTCATCGATGGCCTCCTCGGGCGAGATCTTCACGCGCTGCACGTAGCATCGTCCGCCGTCGAGGATGAACTCGGCGGTGAACGCGTGCTTCACCGTCGGGACGACGCCGGCTTCGACCATCGCCCGGGCCACGTGAGGGCGCCCGATGTTCTCGCCGCCGGCGATGGCCTGCACCCGTTCCCAGGATACCGGGTACCCCAGCTCGTTGAGGCGCTGGACCATCAGGAACGCGCGCCCCAATCGACCCGAGCGGATCGTCGACAGCGTGGCCCGGAAACCTTCATGCCCGGGATCCACGCCGTAGGCGAGGATGTCGATCTGGCGCTCGGTCGCGTCGAGCGTGGACAGCTCGCACGCCGGGATCAGCTCGATGCCCGCGAGGGCGGCGGCGTCGGCGGCTTCAGGGACCCCTTCCATGGTGTCATGATCCGTCAACGCGATGGCCGCGAATCCCTTTCGCGCGGCCCGACGCACAACCTCCGACGGTCGGTCGGACCCGTCGGAGGCGTTGGAATGCAACTGCAGGTCGGCGAAGCGGGGCGGGGAGGCCTTCACGCCTCCCAGCTCCGGTCTTCCATCGCCCACGTCAGCGCCCCGCCACTGCGGCCTGCGCCCGGTAGGCGTCCATCAGGATCTTCGCCACCTCGGGTCGCGTGAATTCGGGCGGCGGAAGCTCGCCATTGGTGAGCATCTCGCGGACTTTCGTCCCGCTGAGGATCACGTGATGTTCCCTGCCGTGGGGGCACGTGCGCGTGGACGCCATGTTCCCGCACGTCTTGCAGTAGAACGTGTGCTCGTACTTCACCGGCGTGATGCCGAGTTCGTGCGGCGGGAAGCTGTCGATCAGGACCTGCGCGTCGTAGGAGCCGTAGTAGTTGCCGACGCCGGCATGATCGCGGCCGACGATGAAGTGCGTGCAGCCGTAGTTCTTCCGACAGATCGCGTGCCAGACGGCCTCTCGCGGACCCGCATATCGCATGGCCGCCGGGAAGACCGACAGCATGACCCGGTTCGCCGGGTAGTAATGCGAGAGGATTTCCTCGTAGGTGCGCATCCGCACGTCGGCCGGCACGTCGTCCGACTTCGTCGCCCCGACCAGTGGGTGCAGGAGCAACCCGTCGATGGTCTCGAGCGCGACCTTCTGCAGGTACTCGTGCGCGCGGTGGACGGGATTCCGGGTCTGGAACGCGACGACCGTCTTCCAGCCCTTCTCGTCCATCTGCTGGCGCGTCTGGATCGGCGTCAGGCGGTACTCGCCGAACTGCGTGTAGGCCGGGCGACGCAGCACCTGGACCGGGCCGCCGATGAGCATCTCGCCCTGCGCATAGAGCCGGGCGACGCCAGGGTGGGCGGTTTCGGTGGTGCCGAAGCACTTCTGGGCCTCGTGCTCCTTGTCGTAGGCGAAGATGTCGGTCACCTGCATGATCGCCATGGCTTCTCCGGCCTCGTCGACCAGCGTGACCTCCTGCCCTTCCTTGAGCGACGCCGCCTCTTCCCTGGTCACCGCCTTGGTCACGGGCATGGCCCAGATCAGGCCATCGGACAGGCGCATGCTCTCGACAACCGTCTCGTAGTCCATGCGCCGCATGAACCCCGTCAGTGGCGACAAGGCCCCGACGCCGATCATCTCGAGGTCGCTGATCTCGCGCTCGTCCAGCGTCAGGCGCTTCAGCTCCTTCGCGTGCGCGACCGCTGCAGCCAGCGCCTCGCCCTCGAGTTCGCGGTTCACGAGCACGCCGCCGTGCGGGATGCTCGGCCCGGGGATCCGCTGCCTTTCGGCGCGCCGCGCCTGCCGTGCGTGGTCGGCCACCACGCCCAGGGAGGTCGCGGTGCCCGCGGGCACGTACCCGCGTGCCTCGAGCAATTCGATCACGCGGACCGCGCTTTCGTCGATCGACTCGGCGGCCGTATCGAGCACCAGCTCCGGGTTGACCGGCTCTTCGTACGGGTCGTTGACGCCGGTGAAGTTCTGGATCTCGCCAGCCATCGCCTTCTTGTACATGCCCTTCACGTCACGTTCGAGCAGGACTTCCATCGGGGTGCGCACGAAGACTTCGAGGAAGTCGCCGATCTCGGCGCGCGCATTGTCGCGCATCCGGCTGTAGGGGGAGATGAACGCCGTGAGGACCACGACGCCGTTGCGGGTCAGGAGCTTCGCGACGAACGTGACCCGTTCGATGTTCTTGTCGCGGTCCTCCTTGGAGAAGCCAAGGTCCCGGGTGAGGCTCCGGCGAACCACGTCGCCGTCGAGCCGCTCTGACAGGATGTGGCGCTCGTGCAATAGTTCATGTACGCGGGTCGCGACGGTCGTTTTTCCTGAACCCGACAGGCCCGTGAACCAGACTGTGACTCCTTTTGACATTTCTGTTTCGGCTGGATGCGAGAAGGGAGGTGGAGCGTGAATGTAACCACTTGGCCTGCTTTATGTTGCCACTTGGCGCCGCCGTGAGGACGGTGCTGTGAGCCCGCGAGTCCGGTCGGCAAGAAGTGCAGTGCGACCGGATGAGCCCGGGTACGGCAGCTACCTGCGGCAAGGTAATCGCAATACTGTTGCCTCGAGTTGTGACGGCAGCGGCGGAATCGAGTCCACAAGAATGCAGGTGGTGGACGACGCCTGCTGCCGCTGGCCGCAACATCACAGGAGAGCTTGGCGCGTGTATATCGGACCTGACACCCTGATGCCCCTGGCGTCTGCCTTTGCGGCGATCGCGGGCTTTGTACTGATGTTCTGGCGTCGACTCGTGGGCGCGATGAAGTTCCTGGCGCAGAGGGTGAGCGGCCTGCTGTCGCGTCGCTAGGCGCCGGATGGCTCCGGCCAGGCGTGTCGTTGTCGTCGGGTTCGACGGCCTCGAGCCATCCATTGTCGACGCGCTCCTCGAGTCGGGCGATCTCCCCAACTTCGCCCGTCTGCGCACCGCCGGCGCGTATTCCCGGGTCGCGACCACCACGCCCGCGCAAACACCGGTCGCCTGGTCCACCTTCGCGACCGGCGTCAACCCGGGCGGCCACGGCATCTTCGATTTCCTCCGCCGCGACCCGGAGACCTACCTCCCGGACCTGGCGCTCGCGCGCTACGAGCAGCGCTCCGCGTTCCTGCCGCCACGGGCGGTCAACATGCGATCGGGCCAGCCCGTCTGGGACGTCCTGTCGAACGCAGGCATTCCGTCGACGATCCTGCGGTGTCCCTGCAGCTATCCGCCTGACGAGTTTCGCGGCCGCATGCTGTCCGGCATGGGCGTGCCCGACATTCGCGGTGGGCTGGGGACGTCGACGTTCTATTCGTCGGCGCCGGGACTGACGGCCCGCGAGAGCGAGCAGGTGGTGCCGCTCGCCGGGTCGGGCGACCGGTGGACCGGCCGGTTCGTCGGTCCGCGCCATCCGAAGACCCGTACCGACGTAACGATCGACTTCACGCTGGACGTGGATCGACCGGCAAATGCGGCCGTCCTGCGGGGAGAGGTGGGGCCGTCTCCGGTGTCGCTCGTGGTCGGTCGGTGGAGCGAATGGGTGACCCTGAAGTTCCGCACGGGCGCGCTGGCGACGGTGCGGGGCATGGTCCGGCTGCTGCTCGTGAGGCTCACGCCGCACGTCGAACTGTATGCGTCACCGGTGAACTTCGACCCGGCGGTGCCGATGTACCCGATCAGCCATCCGTGGGACTACGCTGGCGAGCTGGCGGGTGCCGTGGGCCGTTTCCATACGGCGGGCATCGCCGAGGATCACACCGGGCTCTCGAACGGGCGGCTGGACGAGGACGACTTCCTGGCGCAGTGCGACATCGTCATGCGTGAGCGCGAGGCCATGCTGACTCACGAGCTGAACCGGCACCGGGCAGGTCTCCTCTTCTGCCTGTTCGACACACCGGATCGCATCCAGCACATGTTCTGGCGCTTTCGCGATCCTTCCCACCCGGCGAACACGCCGGGGGAAACGGTGCGTCCGGAGTGGAGGCACGCCATCGAGGATCATTACCGGCGGTGCGACGCCGTGGTGGGCGAGGTACTCCGGTCGATCGATGACCAGACCCTGCTCATGGTCGTGTCGGACCACGGGTTCAATTCGTTCCGTCGCGGGGTGGGCTTGAACGCCTGGCTCCATCGCCAGGGCTACCTCGTGCTGCGCGACGGCATTTCGCCCGGCGAGGAGGCCGGGGAATTCTTCACGCACGTGGACTGGGGCCGTTCGCGCGCCTACGCGCTTGGATTCGCCGGGATCTACCTCAACCTGGCCGGACGTGAGGGGTCCGGGATCGTCGCATCGGATTCCGCAGCGGCGCTCTCCGCGGAGCTGTGCGAGCGCCTCACCGGCCTGCTGGACGTGGAGCGAGGGGCGGTTGCGATCGAGAGGGCCGCGCCGCGAGACGCCTTGTATACCGGCCCCCGCGCGTCCGAGTCACCAGATGTCGTGGTCGACTTCTCCGCCGGCTATCGCGCGTCGTGGACCACGGCCCTGGGCGGGATTCCAGGCACCCTTTTCGAGGACAACACCCGAAAATGGGCCGGGGACCACATTGTCGCTCCAAGGCTCGTTCCCGGGGTGCTCTCTGCAAACCACCCAATCGAGCCAGGATCGCCGAGAATGGTCGACCTGAGTCCCACCATCCTTGCGTTCCTCGGCGTCAAAGCACCGCTTCAGTACGAAGGCAGGTCGCTGCTGCAGCGACCCTGAAGCCCGCTCGTGTCAGCGGCAGCTCCTGCTGCGATGGCGGCCCCCGGATTGCAGGAAGCATGGTTCGGCCCCCTGACCAGGCAGTGACAATGACACCAGCAGCGATTGGCGCGAGTGCAGACAGTGCAGGCGTGGCGGAAGGCGGGGGGAATCCGCGCGCGCAACGGCCAACGGCAGCCATCGAGACGGCGATACGGAAACGCCTGGCCTGTCCACGCTGCCGCACGCCGTTCAGCGCCGACGAGCGGATGCTGCAATGCGGTCAGTGTGGCAGCAGCTACGCAACAACGTCCGGCGTACTGGATCTCCGGATGGGTGATCATGAGGCCGCGCCAGAATTCGCAGACTGGTCCAGGCACTGGTCGATCGAGCACCAATCGTCATGGACACAACGGTTCTTCAGTGCGTATCGCCGAGCGGTATTCGCCAGGACGGTTGCGTGGCATATCGACCGGTTCTTCCCTGCCTCCGGGGTATTCCTCGAGGCCGGATCGGGTACGTCGGAGACATCGATGCGAATCGACAAGCGAGGGGGTGCGCGGTCCCTGGTGGCGGCGGACCTGGTACTTCCAGTCGTCGCCATGGCCCACTCCATCATGGACATTCGCGTCGCGGCCGATTGCTTCCGCCTCCCGTTTGCCGATGGCTCGCTCGACGGCCTCTGGAACGTTGGAGTGATGGAGCATTTCGAGCAGGAGCGAATCGATATGATGTTGTCGGAATTCCACCGGGTCCTGCGTCCCGGGGCTCCGGTGTGCCTGCTGTGGCCCGCGCATGACTCCCTGCCACAGAAGGGTCTTCGCGCGGTCGAGACCGTCGCCAACCTGTTCCTCGAAAAGCCGATCCAGTTTCATCCTGCAGAGATCTCCAAGCTCAGGTCGTCTCGCGAAGCCTCCGAGGCCCTCGGGCGAAATGACTTCGAAACCGTATTTGTCGACTGGGGATGGCGCAGCCTGATGGCGTTCAAGACTGTCGTCGGTCGACGTCCCGCGTGACCCTGCGCCCCTGATCCCGAATTCACGAGTAAGCCGGCCCGCCGCGGCCCGGCGTTCGTTAACTCGTCGGCTCGGTGCGGCTCAGGTGCCGTGGCCGACGATGGCCAGCATGGGAGGAACAACAGCCCAGGTTGCCTCCGTTCCCTCAGAAGACCGTCCCGCCGAGGTTGTCTCGTCGCTGAGGGCACGGGTGAAACGCAGGGTACATGGTGGGGGAATGCGTCTTTAACCCTGGAGGCGTTGCCTTCTCCTTGTTCTCCCGGGCTTGCCTATCTTCCACATGGCCCGTCAGGACTGCGTGCCCCTCGAACTCCCGTAAGGATGCTTCCGATCCGACTCCCCGATTCCCACCTGGCCTCCCGAACGTGGGTTCACGGTCGCTTCACTCTGCGTGTTGTATCGCTGGCCGTCGTCGCGGCATGCTCGACTGGCCCGGACGATCCGCCGATTGACCCGGGACCGGGCGCCGGCGCCGTGGTCGTGGCGGTGGACACCACGGTTCGATTCCAGACCATGGATGGTTGGCAGGCGACGGCCCAATCGGGACAGACGCAGCCGCAATACGGTTCCTGGCGAGACGCGTTGCTGGACCTTGCGGCGGCAGATGGCATCAACCGCATCCGCCTGGACGTCAGGGCAGGAATCGAGCACACTCGCGACGGGTTCCTGGAGGTGCTCACCGGGGCGATCACCGAAGCGCAGTGGCGGTGCTTCCGCTATGCGACGGTCAATGACAACGGCGACCCAACGGTGATCTCGCAGGGGGGCTATCACTTCAGTGAGATCGACACCGCAATGGTGCGCGTGGTGCTTCCCTTGCGACAGCGGCTTGCCGCGCGAGGAGAAACGCTCGGGATTACCGCTTCCTACATCGCGTACACGCAGCAGACCTGCGGAGGCGGGCTCTATCACCATTCGGATCCGGAGGAGTACGCGGAATTCGCAGTGGCCGTCATGACGCACTTCCGTGATGCGTTTGGGGTCGTGCCCGATACCTGGGAACTCGTGAACGAGCCCGCCTACGACTGGCACTGGCCACCCGCGAAGATCGGTCCCGCAGTGCTGGCGATCGACCGCAGGCTGCGGCAGGCGGGCTTCACGGTTAAGCTCATCGCCCCATCGAACGCCAACGCAGCGGACGCCCTCAACTACACCAATACCCTGATGTCCTCGGGCGCCGCGTCGCTCGTGAGCCAGATCGGATACCACCGGTACGGCGGCGCGACCGACGCGGTGGTGCAGTCCCTCGGCGCGAAGGCCCGGGCGCTTGGGATCGCGACGGCGATGACCGAACATATCGCGTCAGGGCACGAGGACCTCATGACGGACCTGACTCTTGGCATGGCGGGGACCTGGTCGCAGTTTACGCTCGCGTACCCCACCGCCGACAACGGCGCTCAGTACTACCCGATCCAGGGCACCGCGGTGCAGACAGGGAGCCGGACGCGCTACCTCCGTCACTTCTTCCGCCACGTCCGTCGGGGGGCGGTGCGCGTAGCAGCCACCAGCCAGGAATCCCGAATCAGGCCCGTGGCATTCCAGAATGCCAACGGGCGCATGGTCGTGGTCATGACCATCGCGACGCCCGGCGCCCTCAGTGTGGGCGGCCTCAGGCCTGGCCGGTATGGGGTGGGCTTCGAGACGGAGAGTGACAGCGATGCCTCGGCGCCTGACATCACCGTCGGAAGTACCGGGCGCGCCGAGGTACCGATGCCCGCCGCCGGAGTCCTGGTCCTGTTCCAGCGACCAGCTTCATGAAGGCTGGACGGGTGCGGTCCTCGCGGAGCAGCGAACTCGTTGCATCCGCGGGCGTGCTGGCGCTCGCGGCTGCCCTCGGGGTGATCGGACGATCCGTCGCGGCTGCGACCGCGAGTCCCGAACGAGGGGTGATCCTGAGTGCAGCGCTCTTCTCGGGAGCCGCGATCGCGGTCTTCCTCACGTGGCTCGCCGTCCGCGGCTGGCGACTCGACGTGGACGTGGCGTCGTTCGGTGTTGTCTGCGCGGCGCTCGGGGTGGTCGTCGCCTCCTGGTTCGCCGGGCACCTGGGGCAGACCCTTTTCCGGGCCGACATCCTCATCTGGTCGGAAAGCCCCTTCGTCAATGACATCATCCGGTTCCGTGCCGGCCTGCCGCTGTACGGCGACCCGCCAGACCTGTCCTCATTCAACTACACGCCGGGGGCGCCACTCCTCACCTATGGCCTGGCCTCCCTTGCAGGCCTCGGCGAGTCCGTGCCCGCCATGCGCGTGGTCCAGCTCCTCTATGTGGTGGTAGCGGTCTTCCTCGGGATCCGGGCGGCGCGCCGCCTGTCGGGGTTCAGCGCTCACGCGGGCGGCCTGCCCTGGACCGTGCTGTGGACCCTGCTCCTGTTCCTCGCCGCGACCAACTCGCTGACCAATCCCTTCACCCACCTCCTGCATAACGACGCCCTCGGGCTGGTCGTCTGCGCGGCGGCCTTCCTCGCGATCGTCGAGTACGCGGAGTCGGAGCGCGCGGGATGGCTGGTGGCGATGGTCGTCATTCCGCCTATGGGGTTCCTGGTGAAGCAGTCCCTGGGCATCTGGTGCGTGCTGTTCGGCGCCTGGCTGCTGTTCTTCGGCCCCCGTCCGCGATGGCTGCGCGCCGTCCTGGTCGGCGCCGGCGGTCTGGCGCTGACGGTCGGGCTCTACGGCGGCGGCCTGTTCCTGTGGGGCGAGAACTTCCGGTACTGGGTCATCGAGGGGTTGGGGAAGCATGCGGTGTCGCCATTGCGGGCCATCCAGCACGGCCTCGACGCCTGGGCGTACTGGGCTGCCGGGCTCTGGGCGTGCCTCGTACTGGTGCGCGGCGATCGGGCGCGCTCGCTTCTCGGATTCTGGTTGGTCTGGCTCCTCCTGTTTGCCGTCGAGACCTACACCAGCGGAATCGCGTGGATGCTCAACCACATGGGACCGGGGTCTTTCATCGCGGCGATCTGGCTCGCCGCGGCCCTCCCCACGGCCTGGCCGGTACCGGTCCCCGGGGAACGGTGGTGGTCCTGGTTCCGCGCCGGGCTCACGACGGCCATCGCCATCCTGTTCGTGAGCGGGCTTCGCGCCATCCATCTCCCGGTTCCCGTGCTCCCGGACGATGCGCAACGGTACGCCACGGCGATCGAGCGGGAATTCGACGGCCTGGCGCCTGACGACGTCCTGCTCGACCATGGGTCCTGGCTGTACCTGCCGGCCAACGTGGTGCAGCGGGACCGCAGCGCTCCAGCCGGGGAGGCGGGGTGGACACAGACCGCGGATTTCGAGGGGTTGCTCGGGCGTCTTCGCGACAGGCGGTACGCGCGCATCCTGATGCGGGAGGTGGACGGGCCGGAATTCATGTACGACTACTCGCTGTGGCCGGTCTCGAGCGGCGTCCGCGATGCCCTGCGTGCGAATTACGTCGTGGTGCGGACGATTCCCGCGGTCGAGGGGTCGGAGGACACCCCGTGGCTGCGGGCGATCAGTGTGCTGGAGCCCCGGCAGCCCTGACGCCGGGGCATGCCGGTGGGGTGCGAGACCCCGACCCGGTGCCTAACGCTGGCGCCGGACGGTGCGCAACGCCAGCCGCAGGTCGTCCGTGAACCTGGGGTCGAGCGCCCGGATCGCGGACGGGGTCGCCGCAGCCTGGAGGTCGAAGACCACGGTGTCAGCGCCCAGGATCACCTGGGCTTCATCGGTGACGACCGAATAGAGATCCGACCGTGACGCGGGGAGGTCAGGCGGCTGGTTGATCGCCTTCTCGACCCACGACACGACGGCGACTGGCCCGCTGGACGTCGAACCGGGTTGCCAGTGACTGGCCAGCGAACGACCGGGGAAGTCAGCGTCAGGCACGCCGGCCAGCGCCAGCAGCGTGCGCGCGAGGTTCCGGGTCCCGACCGGTGCAGCCACGTGAACGCCGGCCGGCACGTGACCCGGATAGACCACGAGGAGCGGCACCCGGATCGCCGGCATGTACACCGAGTTGCCGTGCAGGAGCACGCCGTGACCGCCCCACTCTTCGCCATGGTCCGCGGTGACAATGATGATCGTTCGCTCGAGCTCGCCACGCGCGCGCAGCTCCTCGAGGAGCTGGCCGATGGCATGATCCAGCGAGAACAGGGCGGCATCGTGAAGCGCACGGGCCGCGAGGACGGAGGACCGGTCCGTCGGCTTGACGTTGGTCATTTCGTAGACGGGCTGCATCCCGTCGGGCATGAACCGCCGTTCCTGTGCGCGCGGCGGCACGTAGGGGTCGTGCGCGTCGTAGAAGTTCAGGAAGGCGAACCACGGCCGTCCCTCCACCCGTGGCTGCCAGGCAAGGAACTCGCGATTGACCTCGGCGGCGTCCTTCCGTCCGGCGGGCAGCGGCCGGCCCGTCCAATGGGCGAGTCGCCGCGCCAGGCGGGCCCCGAGCGCCGTGGACGTGATCGCCCGGCTGAATGACGGGACGAAGTCCACATACCAATGGAACCCGCGGGCCAGCCCGCTGGCGTGCGACGCGTACTCGAGGTTTCCGGCGAAGCCCCCGGTGACGTAGCCGGCCGAGGCGAAGGCTTCCGCTACGACCCGCGTGCTATCGTCGAGCGGGACGCGGAACCTGGTGGAGAGTTCGTTGGCGGGCAGGCCGGTGAAGATGCTTGCATGCGAGGGGAGCGTCCACGGTGCCGACGCAATCGCGCGGTCGAACACGACCCCGGTCCGGGCGAGTGAGTCGAGCACCGGCGTCGTTTCGCGCGAATACCCGTAGAGGCTCATTTCCCGCGCACTCACCGTATCGAGAATCAGCAGGAGGACGTTCGGCGCCCCGGGCGCCGCCGCAGGCAGGTTCTGCGCAACCCTGCGGTACTGGATCCGGCGACCGACCGGCAGGCCTATCGACCACAGGAGGGCAGCCACTGCGCCGGCGGCGGCGAACGAGCGGAGGACCCGTGCGCCGCGATTCCCGGCGGTGACGGATGCCACCGTCAATCCGAGCCCGATCGCGAGGAGAATCGAGGACACGGCATGCAGGCGACCGATCAGCAGCGTGCCCTGCGCGATCGCGTAGCTGTAGGCCGCGGCGCGCATCCACTCGGTGGCGCGGTCGCCGCGGCCGGTGAACCATGCGAGCGCACCGACGCCTGTGGTGAGCGGGAGGAGCAGCACGAGGTTCGCCACGGGCGCAAGCCAGAAGGCGTTCGGGTCGAGATTGTGCAATCCCGTACTCGTGTACCACGGCAGGAAAATCCGGAAGGCGGCCTCGACCATTCCGGCCAGGACGGCGCCTTCGGCCGTGACGACTGCCACCGCCAGCACGCGTGCTCGCGCTGGAACCGCTTCCTCCGCCCCGGAATCGGATCGATGTTGCCGCACTGCTCCCTCCCTGGAGTCGGCTGGGCAGGGCACAAGGTAGTGCAATACGCGTTGCCGTCCAGAGCCTCGTCAGGCGCCTGACGCGCCGGGCGCCCGGGGGGCCGGCCGAGCGCAAGCCCGGGGCCGGTCGGCCCGGGCGGCCCGCT
>JAUQWM010000073.1 GCA_030835125.1 Gemmatimonadaceae bacterium
GTGAACACCGCGCGGCCCGACGACATCGAGCGCAGGGTGTTGATGTAGCCGAACATGTTGGCGAGCGGCACGAAGGCGTTGATCACGTTGGCATTGCCGCGGGTGTCCTGGCCCTGCACCATGCCCCGGCGCGAGGTCAGGTCACCGATGATGCCGCCGGTATATTCCTCCGGCGTCACCACCTCGACCTTCATGATCGGCTCCAGCAGCTTGGCGCCGGCCTTCTTCAGGCCCTCGCGCATCGCCGCGCGGGACGCGATCTCGAAGGCCAGCACCGAGCTGTCGACGTCGTGGAAGGCGCCGTCGATCAGCGCGACCTTGAAGTCGATCACCGGGAAGCCGGCCAAGGGACCGGAGTCCATCACCGACTTGATGCCCTTCTCGACGCCGGGGATGTATTCCTTCGGCACCGCGCCGCCGACGATCTTCGACTCGAACGAATAGCCCACGCCCGGCTCCACCGGGGTGATCACCAGCTTGACGCGGGCGAACTGGCCGGTGCCGCCGGTCTGCTTCTTGTGGGTGTAGTCGATCTCGGCCTCGCGGCTGATCGTCTCGCGGTAGGCGACCTGCGGGGCACCGATGTTGGCCTCGACCTTGAACTCCCGCTTCATGCGGTCGACAAGGATGTCGAGGTGAAGCTCGCCCATGCCCTTCATGATGGTCTGGCCCGACTCGATGTCGGTCTCGACCCGGAAGGACGGGTCTTCGGCCGCGAGCCGTTGCAGCGCCAGCGCCATCTTCTCCTGGTCGGCCTTCGACTTCGGCTCGACGGCGATCTCGATCACCGGCTCGGGGAAGGTCATGGTCTCGAGCACCACGGGTTTCGCCGGATCGCAGAGCGTGTCGCCGGTGGTGGTTTCCTTGAGGCCGGCCAGCGCGATGATGTCGCCCGCGAAGGCCTCGTCGATCTCTTCCCGGTTGATCGCGTGCATCATCATCATCCGGCCGACGCGCTCGCGCTTGCCCTTGGTGGAGTTCATCATCTGGTCGCCCTTCTTGAGCTGACCGGAATAGATGCGGGTGAAGGTGAGCGAGCCGACGAACGGGTCGTTCATGATCTTGAACGCCAGCGCCGAGAACGGCGAGGCATCGTCGGCGGGACGCTCGATGTTGCGCTCTTCGGCGTCGTCATCGGGGGCAAAGCCCTTCAGGACCGGAACGTCGACCGGCGACGGCAGGAAGTCGATGACCGCGTTCAGAAGCGGCTGGACACCCTTGTTCTTGAAGGACGACCCCGCCATGACCGGG
>JAUQWM010000010.1 GCA_030835125.1 Gemmatimonadaceae bacterium
CGTCATTGCTCCCAACTCTCAACTCTCAACTCTCAACTCGATCACGGCTTCCGCTGCTGGAGCCAGGTCAACGGATCCGTCGCGCGCCCCTTCGGGCGGATCTCGAAGTGCAGGTGCGGGCTCATGTCCGGGTCCGCCTGCCCGACGGTCCCGATCACTTGGCCCTTCTTCACCTTGGCGCCCTTGGCCACCGATGGCCTGTCGAGCGACCCGTAGACCGAGTAGTCGCCGCCGCCGTGCTGGACGATCACGGTCATGCCGTACGTCCCGATCGGCTCGGCCACCATGACCTCGCCGTCGGCGATCGACCGGACCGCCGTGCCTAACGTCGCCTCGATCCCGATGCCGTTCCACCGGATGGCGGTGTTGTTCGGGTTGATCGCCCGGCCGAAGCTGTACATGATCGAACCCTGCACCGGCCAGTCCAGCGCGCCGAAGTCGCTCGTCTTGAGCGTGCTCGTCGTCGGCGCCGCGCCCGGGGTGGCCGTCGCCGCCCGCCGCGCCGCCGCTTCCGCGGACGCGATGAGCTGCGCCACCCGCGCCTCGTCGCGCTGGATCTGCGACAACCGGCTCGCCACCTGCTGCGAGCTGCGCCGGGCCTGGGACAGGGCCCGGGTCCGCTGCGCTTCCAGGTCCTTGAGTCGCACCTGCTCGCGCGCCTTCTCCTCGCGGCTGCGCTCGAACTCGTCCTGCAGCCGGACCAGCAGCTGCCGCTGGGCGTCGATCTGGCGATAGAGGTCCTCGACCCGCTTCACCACCGCCCGGTCGTACAGCGCCAGTTCGTGCAGGTACTTGTAGCGCGCCACCAGCTCGCCGAACGAACGCGCGGCCAGGAATGCCTCGGTCGCGAACAGGGGGCCGCGCTTGTAGATGTCGCGCACGCGATCCCGGAGCCGCTGCCGACGCGACCCCACCTCGGCCTGCGCGACCGCGACCCGCTGGTTGGCCGTGTCCACCTCGGCGCCGATGCTGGCCAGTTGCTGGTCGAGTGACTTCACCAGGCGCTGCGTCGCCAGCGCCTGGCGGCCGAGCAGCGTGACCTCATCCGAGAGCGTCCGCACCCGGCCCTGCAGCTGTCGCGATTCGGCCTGGAGCGAGTCGCGCTCGCGGCGGATCCGGTCCAGTTCATCGCGCTGCTGGCGGAGTCGCGCATCGGTGCCCTGTCCGACCGCCACCAGGGCGGGCACGCAGAGCAGTGACAGGAACAGGACGACCCGGCGCACTACTTCAGCCGGCTGAGGTGGCGACGGACCGACACGGAGCTCACCATCGTCCCGAGGAGCGCCCCCGCGGCCACCCCGAGCATCGCGATGCTCGGCGGAAAGAAGTCGACCTCGAGGAACGACTTCGAGACCACGGTGCGGGCCAGCCAGGTGAGGAGGAGCGCCAGCAGTCCGCCGAGGACTCCCTTCACGAAGCCGTCGACGAGGAACGGGCGCCGGACGAACGCGTCCGTGGCGCCGACGAGCCGCATGATCGAGATCTCCCGCGCGCGCGCCAGCACCGTCATGCGGATCGACGCGCTGATGATGATGATGGCGACGGCGGCGAAGGCGATGCCGAGCACCACGCCGGTCGCGGTCGCGATGTTCCGGATGCGATGCAGCTTCTCGATCCAGTCGGCGCCGTAGCGCACCTCCTCCACGAAGGGCAGCAGGCGCACCTGCTCGACCACCTGCTGCACTGCGGCGGGGTCGCGGAAGCCCTCGCGCATGCGGATGTCGAGCGACGCCGGCAGGAAGCCGGCCTCGAACACGTCCTTGAACTCGCCGAGCTCGGCGCGGGCCCGCACCAGCGCCTGTTCGGCGTCGATGTACTCGACGCGCTGGACCTCGGGGCGCTTGCTCAGTTCCTCCATGAGGCCGGCGATGCTGTCGACGGGGGTGTTGTCGACGAGGAACGCGCGGACCTCGACCCGCTCCTCGACGCTGCGGAGCGCCGACCGGATGTTCAGCGCCACCAGGGAGAAGAGCCCGAACGCCAGGAGCGAGAAGGCGATCGTCGTCACGCTCAGCGCGCTCAGGAGGGGCGAGCGGCGGAAGGCCAGCATCGCCTCACGGACCGCGAGCCTCACGGCGTCGCCTCCACCTTCACGCTGGCGTCGCCGGAGTCGAAGACCAGCTGGCCGCGATTGACCTCGAGGACGCGGTACTCGTTCCGCCGCACCAGCTCCAGGTTGTGCGTCGCCATGACGACCGCGGTCCCGGACGCATTGATGTCCTTCAGCAGCTGGAAGACGCCGCGCGTCGCCCGGTCGTCGAGGTTCCCGGTCGGCTCATCGGCGATCAGCACGAACGGGTCGTTGACGAGGGCGCGGGCGATGGCGACGCGCTGCTGCTCGCCGCCGCTCAGCTCGCGCGGATAGTTGGTCGCCTTCGAGGCCAGGCCGACCCGCGTCAGCAGCCGGCTCACCTTCGTCCCGATCTTGTCCGACGGCGTGTCCACCACCTCGAGCGCGAAGGCGACATTCTGCTCGATGGTCCGGTCCTCCAGCAGGCGGAAGTCCTGGAAGACGACGCCGAGCTTGCGCCGGACCTGCGGGATCGCCGAGCGCTTGATGTCGGGGGACTTCGTGCTGCCGACCCACAGGGCGCCCCGCGAGGGGAACTCGTCCATGTAGATCATCTTCAGGATCGTGCTCTTGCCGGCGCCGCTGGGTCCGGTGAGGAAGACGAACTCGCCGCGGTTGACCAGGAACGAGACGTCGTTCAGGGCCAGTCCGGTCCGCGGATACTCCTTGTAGACGTTGGCGAATCGGATCATCGGGAAGGGCTGGGCGTGGCTCCGTACTTAGACGAGCGGCCCCCGCAAAAGGCAAGGAAGAATTCCGGGCGGGAGATTCGCGTCAGGCACCCACGGTTGGTCACCACTCCGGGGCGCGCGCGTTGCCCGCGTCCTCACCGCAAGCCGGCCTCGAGATCCTCGATGAGGTCCTCCACGGCCTCGATCCCCACGCTCATGCGGATGAATCCATCCGGGATCCCCGCCGCGGCCCGCTCCGCTGGCGTCATGTGCGCATGGGACGTCAGGCGCGGTTCGGAGACGATCGTGTCCACGCCGCCGAGGCTGGGTGCGTTACGGATGAGCCTGAATCGCTTCAGCAGCCGTTCGGCCGCCGCGGCCCCGCCGGCCAGCTCGAAGGCGAGCATCCCGCCAAACCCCGCCATCTGGGTCTTCGCGACCTGGTGGTCGGGATGCGCGGGCAGCCCGGCGAAGTGCACCGTCGCGACGTCGGCGCGGGCCGCGAGCCACGTGGCGATGGCCATCGCATTCCGGTTCTGCCGCTCCACGCGGACGTCGAGGGTCTTGAGCCCGCGCTCCAGGAGCCAGCAGGCGAAGGGGTCGGGGGCCTGGCCCCAGACCATCATCTTCTGGCGCACTTCCTCCACGTACGACGCCGTGCCGGCGACCACGCCGCCCAGCACGTCGTTATGCCCGTTGAGGTACTTGGTGGCACTGTGGATGACGACGTCCGCCCCGTGCTCGAGCGGCCGGAAGTTCACCGGGCTGGCAAAGGTCGCGTCCACGACGAGGGCCAGGCCCTGGCCGCTCGCCAGGCGTCGCAGCGGGCCCATGTCGATCACGCGGCAGGCCGGGTTGGAGGGCGACTCGAGGAACATCGCCCGCGTCTCGCGGCGGAGGTGGCGGCGCCATTCGCGGCTGCCGGTGGGATCGACGAGCGTGACGTCGATGCCGAGCGGCGGGAACTCCTCGGCGAAGAGCCGGCGCGCGCCGCCGTAGATCCACTCGCTCGCCAGCAGGTGGTCGCCGGGCCGCAGCAGGGCGAGCATCCCGCAGGCCAGCGCCCCCATGCCGCTGCCCAGCACCAGCGCCGCCTCGGCCCCTTCCAGCGCCGCCAGCCGCCGCTGGACCTGCTCCGCGTTAGGCACGTTCCCGTAGCGCGGGTAGCGGAGCCCCTCGGCGCTGCCGACCGGCTCGACGAAGTTCACGCTCTGCACCAGCGGCGCCACGACCGGGTCGCCGGTGGCCGGCACGCGTCCGCCGTGCACCGCCAGCGTCGCGAGGCGGGGTGGCCGGTCGCTCATGCCAGCGTCCCGCGCGACGAGCCGGTGTCGAGGTCCGGCTTCACGATCCGCACGATCTCGCTCACCCCCAGGCCGGTGATGTCGCGCACGACGACGCCTCCCTTGGGCACCGCGTCGTCGATCCGCACCGTGGCGAGTTCCTGGCGGCGGGGACCCTGCACCCACACCATCTCGCCGTCCTGCACCATCCGCAGCGCCGCCTCGTCGCCCCGGATCCTCACCTGCGGGCCCCGGTCCGGTTCTCCGCGGCGCGTGCCCAGGAAGGCGACGACCTGCAGCGGCGGGTTGTACAGCCGAGTCACATCACGCTCTGGAGCGAGACGTAGGCATCGTCGTCGCGCATGACGAGCCGGCGCGCCACCAGTCCGTCCAGCGCCTCGGTGACGACGACCATCTCCGCGTCCAGCGCCGACGCCAGTTCGGCGGGCCCGGCGCGGCCGCGCGACTGCACGACGTCGAGCGTGCGGCGCATGCGATCGTCCAGCGGACCGACTACGTGCCAGCCGCCATCCTCGGTCTCGACGATGACCGCCTGGTCGTACCGCTGCATGACGGCCTCGATGGCCTCGAGATGGTCGTCGCGCACGCCGCGCACGAGGACGTAGGCGTCGGTGACGATGACCTGGCGGCGGACGCCATCGAGCAGCTTGCCCACCACCTCGTCCGCGCACGAGAAATCGAGCAGGCCCACCTGCGAGAAGTCGATGACGGTGAGGCTCGGCGAGTCGAGCCCGGTGAGGACCCCCTCGATCTCCCGGCGGACCGCGGCGCCCGTGGGACGCGTCACCAGGTTCGAGTAGAGATCGCAGACGGTGCGCCGCAGCACGGAACCGACGTCGATGTGGTTCGTCACCCGGATGTCACCCGTTCGGGGATCGTGATCTGGACCTGCGCCCCCGGAAAATGCGGCAGTCCTTCCAGCAACGGAACGGCGTCATCCCAGGCGGGCACGATGGCGATCCGCGCGGTGCCACTCCGGATCGACAGCTTGCCATCCCACTTGCCCACGAAGCGTCGCACGCCGGCCAGCCCCTGCCCGCGACCGGGATCGCGATACCGGCTCACGCCGCGCACCAGCGCATCCTCGAGCGCGGCGGCGTCATCCCAGCGGTCGCGCGGCTTCCACCCCGGCGTGCTCTCGAGCGACCGGCGAAACCCCAATCCCGCGTCGCAGACCGCGATCACCACCGCCCGACGCCCGAGGCGCTGCCGGTAGTTGTACGTCTGCACCGCGACCCATCCGCCCTGACCGGCATGCTCGACGATGTTCTGGCAGACTTCGGAGAGGGTCATCGCGAAACGCATGGTGGCCTGCGGATCCAGGTTCAACTCGTGCACCAATATGGCCTGTGCGCGCGATTGTATGCGCTCCACGACGGTGTGGACATCGTCGCTCCGGGACACTTCTGTGATCTCCAGCAGCACATTCGATTCCGCCTGCGCCTCGCGCGCGCGCGGCACGCGCCCGTGCAGTTCATACAACTCCGCGGCATGCCGGTAGAACCCGGCGCGGGCCCAGTAACTCGCGGTGTTCTCCTCCTCGGGACCCGCGAACGCGGCGCGCTCGGCGCGCGACTGGGCCACCGTCAGCAGTCCCGTCAGCCCGTAGGGTGAGGCCCAGCGCGTGTGGCGCGCATCGACGAGGATCTTCTGGTCCGGGGAGACGGCGACCACCTGTTCCAGGACCTGTTCGAAGGTCTCGTCGTCGAGCGACGGTGGTACCGTGATGACCGTGGTCACGTCCGGAGCAGTTCTCCTCGAAGGAATGCCGCCAGCCCTCCGGCGCCACGAAATGTGACGTTCCGCGAAGCGGCCCGAATCGCGGCTTTCAGCGCCACGGAGAAGCTATCACCCGCCAGCAGCCGCGAGAAATGGGTTGCGCCGAAGACGTCACCGCATCCGGTCGGGTCCCCCGAGGTCTCCACGGGCTCCGCCGGTACCAGCGCGGTGCGCACCGCCCCGAGGCGTGCATCGCTGGGCCGGCCCAGGTCGGCGAGCGTGTCGAATCCCGGCGCCACCACGGTCACGACGCCTCGCTTCCCCAGCGTCACCATCAGCGCCTGCACGCCGGACTCCATCGCGGACGCTGCCAGCGCCATCGGGTCGGGCGCCATCATCGACATTTCCGTCTCATTCACCTGCAGCAGGTCGGCGCAGCGGAACCACGCCGCCGGATCCGCGATCGGCCGGAGGAAACGCGTGCCGTCCGGCTGGATGCCGAGCAGCAGCGAGTGGAGGTCGAGGTACACAGGGCCGCGGAAGTGCCGGCGGATGAGCTGCATCGTCTCCAGGTCCAGCTCGAAGCCGCTGATCAGGTTGACGTACAGGGCATCCAGGTCCCGCAGCAGGGGCTGCAGGCCCGCCCACGTCCACGGCGGCACGCCACCCTGCAGCACCTCCGATCGCAACTCGTCGGTGGCGTACTCGAGCCGGACGCGGTTGTTAGGCGACGGGACCGCGATCGGCATCGCGTCCGGCGCGAGGTGGCGCAACCCGGCCACGAAGCGCTGCGCCTGCGGCCACAGGTCCGCCCCCACCCGGGCCAACGGCACGACCTGCCAGTCGGCGGGGAGCGCCGCATCGAACGCGCTCAGCGCGTAGGTGATGCCGCCCCATTCCTCCACCGGACCGCGGAGCGGGTCCCGGCCGTGGATGATGTCCCAGACGAAGGACCCGATGACGCCGACACGCATCAGAGTGCAGAGTGCAGATCGCAGATTGCGGAGTGCAGAACGGTAGCAAAAGGCGGAGCGGGTTCGTCGGAGCGAACGCGAGAGGGACCCGCCTCCCCTTCAGTAATCAGCAATCCGCAATCTGCACTCTGCACTCTGCAATCACTGCTGCTTGTACGCCGCCACTGCGCCGACCACGCCCGCCGCGGCCAGCGTTCCGGGGACGATCCGGCACGCTTCCACCGCCGGCCGGAAGGCGCGCTTCCGCACCTCGCGACGCAGGGGTTCGAACAACGCCTCGCCGGCCTGCGTCACGCCGCCCGCGATGACCACCACGTCGGGATTGAAGATGTTCAGCAGGTTGGCCACGCCCGCCCCCAGGAACCGCGACGTCTCCCGCACCACGTCGAGCGCGACGTCATCGCCCAGTTTGGCCGCCTCGTACACCGTCGCCGCGGTGATCCGTTCGAGGTCGCCGCCCACCATGCGCACGAGCAACGCGTCCCCGTCCGAGCTCACGGCCTCGCGCGCCCGCTCCGCGATCGAGGGACCGGAGGCGTACGCCTCCAGGCAGCCGTAGTTGCCGCACTTGCACCGGCGACCCGTGATGTCGATGGTCGCGTGCCCGATCTCCCCGGCGACGTCCGAGGCCCCGTGGTAGAGCCGGCCGCCCAGGATGATGCCGCCGCCGATGCCGGTTCCGATCGTCATCCCGATCACGTTGTCGGCCCCCTGCGCGGCGCCTAACCACCACTCGCCCAGCGTCGCGCAGTTCGCGTCGTTGTCGATGCGCACCGGGAGGCCGGTCCGCCCGGCGATCACGTCGCGCAGCGGGAAGTTCGTCCAGCCCAGGTTGGGCGTGGTGACCACGATGCCCTTCTCGCGATCGAGCGGACCCGGCGCCCCGACCCCGATGCCCACCACGTCACTGGGTCGCGCCCCCGTCTGCGCGACGGTGTCCGCGATCACGGCCTCGATCATCCCCACGATGCGATCGATGACCGCATCCGCGCCCAGGTCGGCGCGGGTCGGCTCGGAGCGCAGGGCCAGCACCTCGCTGCCGTCCTCGGCGAGCGCGCCGGCCACGATGTTGGTGCCGCCGAGGTCGACCCCGACGAGGTACCTGGTTGCAGGGGGCATGCGGGAACTCGAGGTTCGTGAATCGTGACTCGGCAGGAAGACGGGGGCCGCCAGGTCCTAGGCTCCGCCGAAGAGCGCGCGCAGCACGAGATAACCGCCGAGGACAAGGATCAATAAAGCGAAGCCCTGCTTGATTCGCACCTGCGGGACGCGGCGGTTCAGCCGCGAGCCCAGGAGCGCGCCGACCGCGGCCACCCCGGTGAAGGACAGGACCAGCGTCCAGTCGATGTATTCCTGCCCGATATAGCCGGCAAATCCGCTGGTGGCATTCAGCGTGATGATCAGGAGGGAACTGCCCACCGCCGCCCGGATGGGGACGCCGGCCAGGTAGACGAGCGCCGGCACGATGACGAACCCCCCGCCGGCCCCGATGAGCGCCGTCAGCGCGCCCACCCCCAGGGCCTCGAGCGCGAGCACGGCCGTGAACCGCGATTCGCGCGCCGGTGCCGGCGCCGCGATCGGCGTCCGGAACGAGTCGAAGAGCATGATGATCGCCGCCGTGAACGCGAACACCCCGAACAAGGACAGTTGCACGACCTCCGGAACCCGATCCGACACGCGCGCGGTGAAGAACGCCGAGACCATCGCGACCACGCCGAACGGCAGCCCGACCTTGAAGTTGACCGTCCCCATGCGCCAGTGACCGAGGAAGCCGACGAACGCACTCATGCCGACCACGGCCAGGCTCATGGCGATCGCCGGCTTGGGGTCCACGCGAAACACGTACAGGAAGATCGGCACCGCCAGGATGGACCCGCCGCCGCCGAGCAACCCGAGCACCACGCCCACGCCGAATCCGAGGATGATCCCGAAGACTTCGTTAGGCACGGTCATGCGGCGGTCGCCTCGAGGGCGCGCGCGGCCACGACCGTGGCCGGCAGGTCGCGCATGCACGCGTGGTGGCCCAGCGGGCAGGTGGGAGGCCCGTGCGGGTGGCAGGGCCGGCACGGGAGGCCCTCGTGGCCGAGGGCGAGCGACCCGGGAGCGAGTGGCCCGAAACCGAAGCCCGGCACCGTGGGCCCGAAGATGGTGAGCGTGCGCGTGCCCATGGCCGAGGCGAGGTGCTGGGGCAGGGAGTCGTTGGTGACGAGGAGCAACGCACGCCCGATCAGCTCCGCCGACCCCAGCAGGCCGAGCCGGCCCGTCGCGTCGATGGCCCCCGGAACGCGCGCGAGGATGGCGTCCGCCAGGTGGCGATCGCTCGACCCGCCGATGATGGCGATCCGCGCACGACCCGACAGGGTGTCGGCAAGCTCGGCGAACCCGGGCCAGCGCTTGGTGCCCCAGATGCTCCCCGGAGCCAGCGCGATGATCGGTTCGCGGGACGCGCCGTGGAGGGCGAGCAACTCGTCTACCGCCGTGCGGTCGGCCTGCGAAGGGAACAGCGACGGCCGCAGGTCGGATGCGTCGATCGATGCGGTCTCACCCACCGCCAGTCGCAGCAGCCGCTCGGCGTGGTGCTGACTGGCATGGTACGCGACCCGCCGCGTGTACAGCAGCCGACCGGCGGACGTGTCGAAGCCGATCCGGTGGCGATACCGGGCGAGGAGCGCGAGCGCGCCGGAGCGGACCGATCCCTGCGCGCAGTAGGCGACGGCGTCCCGGTCCGCGGCGCGCACCGTGGCGGCGAGTCGCCAGAGCGGCCCCGGGCCACGTTCGGAACCCTGCTTGTCGTACGCGATCACGCGCTGGACGGCCGGGTGGTTGGCCAGGAGCGGAGCAGCGGCGGGCGTCGTGACCACGGTGACGGGCCCGCGCGTCGCGAGGTGGCGAAGCAGGGGCGTGGTGAGGACGACGTCGCCAAGGTAGGAGGTCTGGATTACGAGGTCAGAGGTCAGAGGTCCGAGGTCTGAGGTCGAGGTCCGAGGTCCGAGGTCCCAGGGTCGGAGGTTACCGAGGCTGGGCGTGCGTGGAAAGGATGGGGAGTGCGTTCCGGTGATGACTGGTCGTCGCCTTCTTCGAGCTACTCTGGCTCCATGTCCACGAACCCCCCAGGACCTGCCCACTACCGCCTCATTGTCTGGCAACGATCGATGCAACTGGTCAAGTCCGTGTACATCGCAAGCGACTCCCTGC
This sequence comes from Gemmatimonadaceae bacterium, assembly GCA_030835125.1. GTDB lineage: Bacteria > Gemmatimonadota > Gemmatimonadetes > Gemmatimonadales > Gemmatimonadaceae > JABWBJ01. The sequence continues at coordinate 9,935 of JAUQWM010000010.1, forward strand.
CACCCGAGGAGCGGTTTGATCTGGCGAGGCAACTCCGACGGTCAGCGGTTTCGGTCGTTGCCAACATCGCTGAGGGAGCGGGCCGCCGTCGACGGCGGGCCTACGCACGGTTCCTGGCCATGGCGAGAGGCTCTGTACGTGAAGTCTCGGTACACCTCGACGTGGTGGCGTGTTGTGCACTTGCGCCAGCCGAAGTGCTGGAAGAGCCGCGACGGCTGGCGGACGAGGTCTCGCGAATGCTCAGCGCGATGTTGCGCCGACTCGATCCCCTCTGACCTCGGACCTCCGACCTCGGACCTCGCCTAGTCGACCTGCAGCACCGCCAGGAACGCCTCCTGCGGGATCTCCACCGCCCCCACCTGCTTCATCCGCTTCTTGCCTTCCTTCTGCTTCTCCAGGAGCTTGCGCTTGCGCGTGATGTCGCCGCCGTAACACTTCGCCAGCACGTCCTTCCGCAGCGGCTTCACCGTCGTCCGCGCGATCACCTTGTTCCCGATCGCCGCCTGGATCGCGACCTCGAACAGTTGCCGCGGGATGAGCTCCTTCAGCTTGTCGGCGATCTTCCGGCCCCACTCGTACGCCTTGTCCTGGTGGATGATCACCGAGAACGCGTCGAGCAGGTCGCCGTTGATCAGCATGTCCAGCCGCACCAGCTTGCTCGTCCGGTAGTCGGCCAGCTCGTAGTCCAGCCCGGCGTAGCCGCGGCTGATCGTCTTCAGCCGGTCGTAGAAGTCGAGGATGATCTCGGCCAGCGGGAAGTCCCACTCGAACTCCACCCGGGTGGGATCGAGGTACTTCATGCCCCGGTAGATCCCGCGCCGCTCGGTGCCTAACGTCATGATCGGCCCGATGTACTCGGCCGGCGACACGATCCGCGCCTTCACGAACGGCTCGTCCACGTGGTCCAGCGATGCCGCCGGCGGCATCTTCGACGGGTTCTCGATCAGCTCCATCGACCCGTCGGTCCGGTACACGTGGTACTCCACGTTCGGCACCGTCGTGACCAGGTCGAGGTCCGACTCGCGCTCCAGCCGCTCCTGCACGATCTCCATGTGCAGCAGCCCCAGGAAGCCGCACCGGAACCCGAAGCCCAGCGCCGTCGACGTCTCCGGCTCGTACTTCAGCGACGCATCGTTGAGCTGCAGCTTGGACAGCGCGTCGCGCAGGTTCTCGTACTGGGTGGTGTCGGTGGGGTAGATCCCGGCGAACACCATCGAATGCACGTCCTTGTAGCCCGGCAGCGCCTCCGCCGCGTGATGGTCGGCGTCGAAGATCGTGTCGCCGGCGCGTGTCTCGCGCACCGACCGCACGTTGGCCAGGACGTAGCCCACCTCGCCCGCCGTCAGCCGCTCGCCCTTCACCTGGCGCAGCTGCAGGTAGCCAACCTCCGCCACCTCGTAGCGCGCATCGTTGGCGCCAAACGTGATCTGCATGCCGGGGTGGAGCTCGCCGTCGACGACCCGCACGCTCGGGATCGCGCCACGATACCGGTCGTAGTACGAGTCGAAGATCAGCGCCCGGAGCGGTGCCGCCGGGTTGCCCCGTGGCGGCGGGACCCGCCGCACGATCGCCTCGAGCAGCTCGTCGATCCCCTTGCCCTCCTTCGCGCTCACCAGGAGGATGTCGTCGGGATCCACGCCGATCAGGTCATGCACCTCCTGCTTGCGACGCTCCGGCTCCGCGCCGGGCAGGTCGATCTTGTTCAGCACCGGAACGATCTCGAGCCCGGCGTCGAGCGCGAGGAACAGGTTGGACAGCGTCTGCGCCTGGATCCCCTGCGACGCGTCCACGACGAGGATCGCCCCCTCGCAGGCGGCCAGCGAACGCGACACCTCGTAGGTGAAGTCCACGTGGCCCGGCGTGTCGATCAGGTTGAGCTCGTACTGCTGCCCGTCGCGCGCGGCGTACTGCATCCGCACCGCATTGAGCTTGATGGTGATGCCCCGTTCGCGCTCGAGGTCGAGCGTGTCGAGCACCTGGTCCTTCATCTCGCGCTTCTCGAGGGTGCCAGTGACCTCGATCAGCCGGTCGGCCAGGGTGGACTTGCCATGATCGATATGCGCGACAATGCAGAAGTTGCGGATGTTCGGGAGCTTCAAAACGCGGGACTCGTGATTGGTGACTCCAGGCTCGGCGGTGCGCCGGCCCGGAGAAGTATAGCGGGACTCGCGTTGATCCCGGGGAAAACGGAAGCGCCCCGACGCATGTCGAGGCGCTTCCGGGACCTCCGACCGCACCCGCGGTCGCCTACATCGGGGGCTTCTTCTTCTCCGTCGTCGAGCCCTGGATCGTCGTTGGCTGCGTGGTGGTGCCACCGCTCGAGCCCGTCGTCGGCCGGCTCACCTGGTCGGGCTTCGAGCGCGGTTCGGACGTTCGACCCGTGTTGCCGAATCCCGTCCGGGAATCGGTCCGCGACCCCGTCGCGCGACGCGGTTCACCAGCGGGCTTGGCCTTGGTCGGCTCACGCGGCGGCGGGACGCGCGTGGCGGCGTCGCCGTTGTCGGCGACCCGCGGCTTCTCCTTGTTCGCCGCTTCGGCGCGGTCGAACCCGCCCGTCGTCGCGGCGCCCGGCGTCGCGGCACCCGGCTGCTTGCGGGCGTCCTCGGCCTTCAGCTTTCGCGTCGCGCGCACCGGGATCGACATCACGTCATCCCAGTCGGTGGGCACACCGGACGGCTGGTCGAACCGGCCAGGTCGCTCCGCCGGGGGCGCGTCGGGCCCGGAGACCGGGACCGGCACGGGCGTGGGCGCGAACAGGCCGCCGCGCACCACTGCGTCGTTAGGTACGATCGTGGCGCTGTCGGTCGGCTGCCCCGTCCCCGGCGGGAAGGGCCCGCTGGCCACGACGACGCCGGTGTTGCACGCATACGAAACCAGCGACAGCGACGAGTAGCAGTACACACCGCGATAGAAGTCGCGGCACATCGACCGAAGCGGATACGGCGTCAGGTCGAAGTCGACCAGCCGCCACCAGGGAACGCCGGCCACCGCCGACCCGCCGTTGCGCAGCAGCGTCCCGCAGAGCGCATAGGCGCTCATGGTGCTGCTCGGGTATCCCGTCGGGAAGTAGTAGTCGACATCGTAGTCGTACGGTGTGGACGCATCCCAGAGGACCCGGGCCGCGAAACGCTCGATGAATACGTCCGGGCGGCGGGCAATGGAGCGGTTGTCGACCGTGAAGTGACTCCACCCACCGATCCGGTCCCAGTCGCGGTTCTCGAAGGTCGAAAAGTCGAGCGGGGCGTAGCTCGCGACCGCAAAGACATACCCGCCCATCTGTCCCGAGGCGACGAAGGAGTACTCCCCGCCAAGCCGGTGATTCCGGGCGTAGTAGACCTGTCCGGCCCGGACCGCGGCCCGCTGTGTGCGGGACTGCGGATACAAAATCTGCATCCGACCGTCGCCGCCGACGCTGACCACGGCCACGTAGGCGTTGTCGCTGACCTCGAATCGCACACGCATCGGCGTCCCGGAGACGACGCCGCGGTCCCCGTCGATGGAAACCCGCACACGCGGTGCCTCATCCGACCAGGTACCAGTCGGCCGGTCGTTCCAGCGCGCTGCCTGCGCGGGCCCGACGCTGGGGGCGGCCAGCGCAAACGCTGCCGCGAGAAACATGGTCCTGCTCATGTGACCTCCGACCGGGAAGCGCGGACCCTGTCCGCGACACGGTGAAACGACCGGCTGTGTAGCAAGCTAACGACGCAGACGGCGAGTGCCAGAACTGCGGTATCTTCGTGTGCGAAAGGCATTTGACCCTGTTCTTCCCGCCCCCTACCTTCCGCCTCCCATGCCGACCGCCGCACCAACTCGCGCTGACCTGATCGATCCGGCCTCCCTGGCGTCGCTCGGGCGGATCGAGATCGTCGCGCGGTGGGTCGTGGACGGTTTCCTGACCGGCCTACACCGCTCACCCCGCAAAGGTTTCTCGGTCGAATTCGCCGAGTTCCGGCCCTACCAGCCGGGGGATGACCTCCGGTACATCGACTGGCGGGTGGTGGCCCGGTCGGACCGCTGGATGATCAAGCAGTTCGAGGAGGAAACCAACACCCGGGCGGCGATCGTCCTCGACGTCAGCCGCTCCATGGACTGGAGCGGCTCCCCTGACCGGCTCACGAAGCTGCGGTACGCCGAACAGGTCGTCGCCGCCATTGCCCTCCTGCTGATCCGCCAGCGCGATGCCGTGGGGCTGGTCCGCTACGACGACCGGCTGCGCACCGTACTGCCCCCCCGCGCCCGGACCATGCAGTGGCGCCGGATCGTGAGCGCCCTGGAGGAAAGCGGCGCCGGACCGGATTCCCGCATGGGGGAAGGCGTCCAGCAGGCGGCACGCCTCATCCGGCGCCCCGGCATCGTGATCGTGATTTCCGACCTCCTGGTCGACCAGGGGGAAATGGAGCAGGCCCTGCGCGTTGCCCGCGCCGCCGGCCACCAGGTCACGGTCCTCCATATCATGGACCCCTCCGAACTCGACCTCGACGCCCGCGGTGAGGCGATCTTCTACGATCCGGAGGGGACGCTGGAGGTCACCGCGACCGTCTCGGACGTGCGTCAGGCGTATGCCCGCACCGTGGCGCACGCCATCGAGGAGTGGCGGCTCAAGCTGGCGGCGCTCGGCGCCGGATACGAGGTCATTCGTACCGATTCGCCGTTCGGCGTGCCGCTGCGCCGCGCCTTCGCCACCCGCCAGCGCCTCCCGTGAGCTTCCTCGCCCCGATCTGGCTGGTGCTGACGGCCGCGGTGGCCGTCCCGCTGTTCCTGCACCTGATGCGTCGGCGGATCGACATCCGGCGCGAGTTCCCGGCCGCCCGCTACCTCCTGCGCGCCGAAAAGGAGAACGTCCGCCGGCTCAAGCTCCGAAACCTGTTCCTGATGCTGCTGCGGACGCTGGTGCTCCTCTTCCTTGCACTGGCCGCGGCGCGCCCCATCGGCGCACTGCTCGGGTCCGGCCACGTCCCCACCGCCCTCGCCGTCGTCGTCGACAACTCGATGAGCAGCGGGGCGATCGTGGACGGCCGTCCGTTGCTGGCACGGCTCAAGGCGACGGCGCGCTCCATGATCGAGGGCACCGGGGCCAACGACCAGTCCTGGCTCCTCACCGCCGATGGCGTGGTGACCGGAGGAGCACGGAACGTCGTCCTCGACGCGCTGGACCGCCTCGAGCCGCTCGGCGGCCGCGGCGACATCGGCGGCGCGATCACCCGCGCCGCGGGGCTGGTGCTGGCGGCCGACCTGCCCGCCGGTACCGTCGCCGTCCTCACCGACGCGCAGGCATCGCAGTGGCCGGGCGACGTATCGTTAGGCGACGTCCGCCTGGTGGCGTTCGTGCCGGCCGGACGCGCGCCGGTCAATCGCGCGATCTTGCTCGCCGACCCCCATCCCCCGCGCTGGAGCCCGAAGGGGGCGGTGATGGTCGGTGCCGCGGGCGCCGATTCGGTGACGTTCCGCGTGACCCTGGGCGATCGCACCGTCGCCCGCGGCCTCCTGCGCGGCAGCGACGAGCAGGTGGTGCGGCTCGAGCCGGCCGAACGCGGCTGGCTCGCCGGCAGCGTCGAGCTTGCGCCGGACGAACTGCGCGGCGACGACGTCCGCCACTTCGCCGTCTGGATCGGTGACGCCCCGGCGGTCCAGGTCCATCCCGGCGCCGGGATCTTCGCGCGCGAGGCGGTGGACGCCCTCGTCCAGAGCGGCCTCGTTACCCACGGACAGGCCATCGAGGTCGCCCCGGTGGACGCCGCCAGCCGACTGCCCGCCCTGTTGATCGCGCCGTCCGATCCGGTGCGACTCGGCGCCGCCAACCGGAGCCTCGAGCGGCTTGGCATCCCCTGGCGCCTCGCTGACCCGCGTCGCGATGAGACCGTCGCCCGCGGCGCCGAGGTCGAGGGAACCGCGGTCCGTTTCCGGTTTCCCCTGCGCAGTGCGCCAGGATCCGGCGCATCGGACACGCTCGCCACAGCGTCCGGCGAGCCATGGATCGTCGCCGGGCCCGATTATGTGCTGGTGGGGTCTCCGCTGGCCACCGAGGCCACCGCGCTCCCGATCCGGGCGCCGTTCCTGCCGTTCCTGTCCAACCTCCTCTCGCAGCGCCTGACGAGGGAAGGTTCCGGCCTGGTGCGGGCTGACCCGGGCGCCCCGGTCCGCCTGCCGGCCGCGGTCACCGGCTGGGAGCGCGACAGCCAGGTCGTCGCGGTCGGCGAGGCCGCCACCGCCCCCTCGCGCGCCGGGGTGTACTTCCTCCGGAATGGCGACGCGCGTGTGGGCGCGCTGGTGGTGAACCCGGAACGCGAAGAGTCGAGGCTCGACCGGTTGTCGTCGTCCGAGTTGAAGTCACGGTTCAAGGCCGGCGAGGTGGTCGTCACCGGCGACCCCGCCGACCTCGGTCGCAGCGCGTTCGATGCGTCGGCGCGACGGCCCCTGCAGGCGGTGCTCCTCCTCCTGGCACTCGCCTGCCTGGTGGCGGAGATGATCGTGGTCAGGAGCGCCGAACCTCGAGGGCAGCGGCGGGCCGCCTGATGGCGCTGGAAGGGATCCTCTCCGCATTCGAAGGCCTCCCCGCGTTCCGCCGGCTGCTCGCCGAGCTGCCGCCAGTGGGCGAACGGCGCGCGATCGCGGGCCTGGCCGGGTCCACGGACGCCGTGCTCGTCGCCTGCCTGGCGCAGCGCCTGACGAGGCGGCTGCTGGTGGTGGTCACGGACACGGTGAGCGACGCCGAGCGCTGGCTGGCGGACCTGCAGGTGCTGAGCGGCCCCACCGGCCTCGCGCTGTATCCGCCGCGCGAGGGATTCGGCGAGGTGGAACCCCACGCCGAGATCGCCGGCGAACGGGTCGAGACGCTCGAGCGGTTGATGCGCAGCGACGTCCACGTCCTGCTGACCATATCACGCGCCGTGATGGAGCGCTCCCACCTGCCGCGCGCGCTGCTGGCCGCGCGCCTCGAACTGCGGAAGGGTGACGTGCGGCGACCCGAGGACCTGGCGTCGCACCTCGAGCGCATCGGCTTCAGTCGCGTGCCGATGGTCGACGACGTGGCGCAGTTCTCGGTGCGCGGAGGGATCGTCGACATCTATGGATTCGGGATGTCGGACCCCGTCCGTCTGGAGTTCTGGGGCGACGAAGTCACCGACCTCCGTCACTTCGACCTCAGCACGCAGCGGTCCGTCCGTCCCGCGGAACTGGCGTTGATCCTCCCGGCGGAATCGGCGTCGTCGACGGACGAAGGGGTCGAGCGGCGCTCCATCGCCGATCTCTGGCCGCCGGACACACTCCTGGTGCTGCCGGACGAGCGCCACGTCGAGCCGGAACTGACGCGGACGTGGGAGGAGGCCGCCCATCACGTGGACCTGGCGCGTCGCCGGGGCGAGGACGCCCCTCCCCGCGAGCTGTTGTTCGAGCCCCCGTCCGCGACGTCAGGGGCCCTGCGGCGGTTCGCGCGGGTGGCGTTCGCCGACCCGCAGGCGGAACGCGACGTGCTCACCTTCCCGGTGCGCGAGCCCGAGTCGATCGGCCGCGACGTGAAGCTCCTCCGCCGCGTGGTGCGTGAGGGCACGCCGACGATCATCCTCTGCGACAACTCGGGACAGGCCGAGCGGCTCGAGGAACTGCTGAACGAGGGCGAGTGGTCGCCGAGTCCCGCCGCGATCACGATCGGCGTGCTGAATGGCGGTTTCATCCTGCCGCCGGGTATCGGGAATCGGGAATCGGGAAGCGCCGACTTCGGGTCCGATTCCCGATCCCCGACGCCCGATTCCCGTGGTCTGCGGGTGCTCACCGACCACGAGATCTTCCGCCGGGACCGCCGCCTCCGCCGGTCGCGTCGGTATGTGGCGGGCATCGCCATCGAGGCGGTCACCGGCCTCAAGTCCGGCGACTACGTCGTGCACCTCGAGCACGGCGTCGGCATCTACCGCGGCATCGAGAAGATCTTCGTCCGCGAAAGCATGGTGGAAGTCGCGGTCATCGAGTACGAAGGCGGCGACCGGCTCAACGTGCCGCTGTACCGCCTGGACCAGGTGGAGCGGTATCGCGCCGCCACCGGCACCGACGAGGAGGCGCCGCCACCCAGGCTCCACAAGCTCGGCGGGCGGAAGTGGAAGCAGCAGCGCGACCGCACGCAGTCGGCCATCCGCGAGATGACCGAGGAACTGCTGCAGCTCTATGCACGCCGCAGCCTCGCGACCCGGCCGCCGCACGTGCCCGACACCCCCTGGCAGAAACAGCTGGAGTCCTCGTTCCTGTTCGAGGACACGCCGGACCAGCGCAAGGCGACGGATGACGTCAAGCGCGACCTCGAACGGCCCCAGCCGATGGACCGCCTGCTGGTGGGCGATGTGGGGTACGGGAAGACCGAGATCGCGATCCGCGCCGCGTTCAAGGCCATCCAGTCAGGGCGCCAGGTCGCGGTGCTGGTCCCCACGACGATCCTGGCCGAGCAGCACGCGCGGACGTTCGGCGATCGTTTCGCCGACTTCCCGGTGAAGGTCGCGACGCTGAGCCGCTTCCTCACCGCGGCGGGCCAGGCGCCGGTGATCGCCGGCGTGGCTGACGGGAGCATCGACGTCATCATCGGGACGCACCGGCTGCTCAGCAAGGACATCACATTCCGCCGGCTGGGCCTGATCGTGGTGGACGAGGAGCACCGCTTTGGCGTGAAGCACAAGGAGCGGCTCAAGGAATTGCGGCTCGAGACCGACGTCCTGACGCTGACCGCGACGCCGATCCCGCGGACGCTGCACCTGGCGCTGGCGGGCCTGCGCGACCTCACGCTGATGCAGACGCCGCCGCGCGACCGGTCCCCGGTGCTGACGTTCGTGGAGCCGTGGGACGATGCCCTGATCGCCGAAGGCATCGCGCGCGAGCTCGACCGCGGCGGGCAGGTGTTCTTCGTCCACAACCGCATCGAGACCATCGTGGCGGTGAGCGACCACGTGCAGCGGCTGGCCCCGCGGGCCCGGGTGGCGGTCGGGCACGGCCAGATGCCCGAGCGGGCGCTGGAGGACGTCATGCGGCGCTTCGTGGCGGGCGAGGTGGACGTGCTCGTGTCGACCATGATCGTCGAGTCGGGGCTGGACGTGCCTAACGCGAACACCATGTTCGTGAACCGGGCGGATCACTTCGGGCTGGCCCAGCTGTACCAGCTGCGGGGGCGGGTGGGGCGGTCACACCGCCGCGCCTACTGCTACCTCATGGTCCCCGACTCCGTGGACGAGGACAGCGAGCGGCGGCTGCAGGTCCTGGAGCACCACACCGAGCTGGGCGCCGGGTACCGGGTCGCGCTCAAGGACCTCGAGCTGCGCGGGGCAGGGAACCTGCTCGGGCCCGAGCAGTCGGGATTCGTGCAGGCCGTCGGCTTCGACCTGTACCTGCGCCTGCTCGATGACGCGGTGCGGCGGGTCCGGGCCGGCGACACGGCGCCCCGCGACGTGCCGGCCGACGTATCCCTCGACCTGCCGGCCTACCTGCCCGACGAGTTCGTCCCGTCACAGGAGGCCAAGCTCGAGGTGTACCGGCGGCTCACGTCGACCACCGACGTCCCGGGGATCGAGGACCTGCGGGCCGAGGTGCGCGACCGGTTCGGTCCCGTGCCGGCGCCAGCACAGCACCTGTTCGCGGTCTCGCTGCTGCGCGCCATCGGGGGACGGCTGGGGATCGAGGGAATCCTCGTGCATGGCGAGGAAGCCCGTATTACCTTTCGGGACACCGCGACACCCCGGTTGAAGGGGTTGCAGGCGGCGTTTCACGAGGTGCAGTTCCGTGCCGACATCCGGCGCGCGCACCCGCTCTCGTTGAAGCTCACGCGGCTTGGTGGGTCGGGGATGCTGGAGGGCCTCGTCCGGGCGCTCCAGTCGCTGCTGGCGGGCCCCGACCGCACCGTCGCGTGAGTTCTTTTTTGCATTCCAGCCACCACTCTCCCGACACATGATCACAGCACGCATCGCGGCCGTCGCCGCCCTTGTATCCGTCACGGCCTGCGAGGGCCTCAAGGAGGCGATGACCGCCCATGTCGACGTCGTCGCGCGCGCCGAGTCGCAGGAACTCTCCGTGCAGCGCCTGGCCGACCTGATGGGAGGGTCGCAGGTCCCGCTCGCCAAGCCGGTCGCGGAGCAGATCGCGTCGGTCTGGGTCAGCTACCAGCTGCTCGGCAAGGCCGCGGCGGAGGGCGATTCGCTCACCGACGACAAGCTGATCGACAAGGTCATGTGGCCGGTCTACTCGCAGAGCAAGACGCAGAAGTGGCTGCAGGTCGTGCAGGAGAAGTTCACGGTCGACACGTCGAACCTGGAAGCGTCGTACACCGATGGCCGGCTGCTCTCCGCCCGGCACATCCTGTTCCCCGTGCCGGAGGGCCAGCAGGCCACGGGAAGCGATTCGGTCATGCGGCGCGCGGAAGCCGTGCGGCGCCAGGCCAACGAGCGCAACTTCGCGGCGCTGGCGAAGCAGCACGGGACCGATGCCACCAAGGACGCCGGCGGCGACCTGGGCGTCTTCGCGCCGCCCGAGATGCTCCCCGAGTTCTCCTCGGCCGTGGCGGCCATGAAGCCGGGCGAGGTCGGCCCGCTGGTCCGGACCCAGTACGGCTACCATGTCGTCATGCGCAACTCCTATGCGGCCGCCCGCGCGCAGTTCGACGCGCGCTACGCGCTGCTCCTCCGCCAGACGGCGCAGAGCACGTTCTTCGCCAACGTCGAGAAGACGGGCAAGGTCGAGGTGAAGCCTAACGCGGCGAAGCTCGTGAAGGAGGTCGCGGCCGATCTCGAGGGCCACAAGGGCGATCGCACGGCCGTCGCCACGTCGGTCCTCGGCACCTTCACCGTCGGCGATGTCGCCCGCTGGATCAGCGGCTGGGCCCAGCGCGACCAGCTCCGCGACCAGCTCACCGCGGCGCCGGACTCCCTGGTGCCGAACTTCGTGAAGAGCCTGCTCCTGAACGAACTCTTCCTGAAGCAGGCCGACAGCGCGGGCATCACCCTCGACACCGCCGAGGTCTCCTCCGTCCGCGCCGCCTTCAAGGGCCTGGTCAGGAACGCCTGGGCGGGGCTGCGTGTGGCGCCCGAGATGCTCGCCGACAGCGCCAAGACCAGCGGTGAGCGCGAACGGCTCGCCGCGTCGCGCGTCGACAGCTACCTCGACCGCCTCCTGCGCCAGCAGGAACCCTTCGTCGAGGTGCCACCGCCGCTCGCCGATGCCCTGCGCGAGAAGTACGACGGGAGCATCAAGCCCGCCGGCATCACTCGTGCCGTGGAACTGGCCCAGAAGATCCGTGGGGCCGCCGATTCCTCGAGAGCCGCCGCACAGCCGAAGAGCGCGGTGCCGCTGCCCGACACGGGCCGGGGCGGAGCGACGAAGAAGTAAGCCATGGCCGGGCCGGGGTGCCACACGGCACCCCCGGCCGCACCTCACGCCGCTTCGAGGTGTAACTTCCGCACCATGAGACGCATCCCGACTTCCTTCCTTGCCCTCGCGCTCCTGGCTCCGGCCGGAGGCGCGCAGCAGTCCACGCCAACGACGCAGTCCATCGACGGGATCGTCGCCATCGTCGGCGCGCGGCCCATCCTGTGGAGCGAAGTGCTGGAAGTGATCGGGCAGGAGCGCGCACGCGGTGCGCGCCTTCCCGAGGACTCCGCCGGCGCGGCCGAGTTCGCGCGCAACATCCTCACGCAACTCATCGACGAGGAGGTGCTGCTGCAGCGCGCCTCCGGCGACACCAGCATCACCGTCGCCGATGCCGACGTCTCAGAGACTGTGGATCGCCAGGTCACCCAGATCCGCGGACAGTTCCCCAGCGACCAGGAGTTCCTGCGCCAGCTGCGCACCGCGGGATTCGGCACGCAGGAAGAGTACCGGAAGTGGCTTTCCGAGCAGGCGCGGCGCAGCGAACTGCAGCGCCGGCTCGTCCAGAAATACCAGGCCGAAGGCAAGATGGTGCGGGTCGCCGTCAGTGACGTCGACGTGAATGAGGCCTACGAACGCGCCAAGGCCACGTTCCCCAAGCGTCCGCCGGCGGTCACGTTCCGACAGGTGGTCGTCGCGACCCAGGCGTCGCAGGCGTCGCTCGATCGCGCCCGCGCCAAGGCCGACTCCATCCTCGTCGAGATCCGTCGCGGCGCCGACTTCGACCAGGTGGCGCGCCGTGAGTCCCAGGACTCCGGATCGGCCGCGCAGGGCGGCGACCTGGGATGGAACCGGCGCGGTGAGCTGGTGGACGAGTTCGAGCAGATGATGTTCTCGCTCGCGCCCGGCCAGGTGAGTCCGGTCGTCCGCACCCAGTATGGCTTCCACGTCATCAAGGTCGAACGCGCCAAGCCGTCCGAGGTGAAGGCGCGCCACATCCTCATCAAGCCGGAGTACCTGCCCGAAGACACGCTCAAGGCGCGGGCGCGCGCGGACAGCGTCCTCCAGGCCTGGCGGGGCGGGGCCGTCTTCGACTCGCTCGCAAAGCAGTACCATGACAAGGACGAACTCGAAAGCAGCCTCGAACCATTCCCCCGCGAGCAGTTGCCGCCATCGTACCGCGAGGCGATCGGCACGCACGTCAAGGGCGACTTCATCGGGCCATTCGCGATCGCGGATCGCAATCGCGGGGTGCCGAAGTACGTCGTGCTGCAGTTGACCGACGTGATCGAGGCGGGGGACTACACCGTCGAGGAAGTCCGGGACCGGATGCGCCAGCAGCTGTCGCAGGAGCGGTCGTTCCGCCGTCTGCTCGACCAGCTCAAGCAGGAGACCTACGTGCGCATCCACCCGATCGAGCCCTTCCTCGCCAAGGGCCCCTGAGCGTGTCCGCGGCGCGCCCGCGGATCGCCGTCACCCTCGGCGACCCGCGCGGTATCGGTCCGGAAGTCACGCGGAAGGCCATCGAGGCGTCGCCCGACCGCGACGCCTTCGTCATTGTCGGACCGACCGGCACGGGCGTCACCCCCGACGTCGTGACGGGCGAATGGACGCCTGGTTCGCCGGCCGCGGCGGCGGGTTCCTTGGCCGGAGCCGCCATCGAGCGGGCCGTCGGCATGGCGATGGCGGGTGAGGTCGACGGGATCGTGACGGCACCCATCGACAAGGCGGCGCTCCTGGCGGGTGGCTACGATTATCCCGGCCACACCGAGATGCTCGCGGCGCTCACCGGCTGCGACGTGGCGATGATGCTCGCGTCGGACCGGCTGCGCGTCGTGCTGGCGACGACGCACGTACCGCTGCGCGACGTGCCGGGACTGGTGACGGTCGAGGGCATCGAGCGCGTGTCGCGGATCGTGCGCGACGGTCTGCGGGACTGGTTCGGTATCGCGAGCCCGCGCATCGCGCTGTGCGCCCTGAATCCCCACGCCGGCGACGGCGGGCGATTCGGGACGGAAGACGACGTGATCCTGGCCCCGGCGGCGCGACGGGCGGGGCTCGCCGGCCCATTTCCCGCCGACACCGTGTTCGTGCGCGCCCTGCGCGGCGAGTTCGACGCCGTGATCGCGCCCTATCACGACGTCGGCATGACGGCGATCAAGGTGGCATCGTTCGGTGCCGCCGTGAACGTCACGCTGGGGCTGCCGTTTCCCCGCACCTCACCGGACCACGGCACCGCGCTCGACATCGCCGGGCAGGGCATCGCGGACGCATCAAGCATGATCGAGGCGATGCGGATGTGCGTGGGAATTGCGAGAGGCGCGAGGTCTGAGGTCTGAAGGCCGAGGTCGGAGGTCTGAAGGCCGAGGTCGGAGGTCTGAGGTCGGAGGTCGGAGAGAGCAGCGTTATCGAGTCACGAGTCACGAGTCACGAGTCACGAGTCACGAGTCACCAGTCACGAGTCACGAGTCACGATCTACGAGTCACGAGTGAATGTCCCACGCCCACGCAGGACCACACTTCCACGTCCACGAAACGCCGGACCACCAGCGACGCCTCCGGTGGGCGCTCGTGCTCACGGCGCTGTTCTTCGTGGCCGAGGTGGTGGGGGGGATTGCGTCCAATTCGCTGGCGCTGTTGGCGGACGCGGGTCACATGTTCACCGACGTCGGCGCGCTCGCGCTGTCGCTGTTCGTGGCATGGTTCAGTCACCAGCCGGCTGCGCCCGAGAAGACATACGGGTACCTGCGATGGGAGATCCTCGCCGCGCTGCTCAACGGCAGTGTCCTGCTGCTCGTCTCCGGCTGGATCGTCTTCGAGGCAATCGGCCGGCTGCGGACGCCGGAGCCCCTCGAGGGCGGGATCATGCTGGCGGTGGCCGTTGGGGGACTCGCGATCAACGCCCTCTCGGCGATGCTGCTGTACCCCGTGCACCAGCACAGCCTGAATGCGCGGGGGGCGTACCTGCACGTCATTGGGGACCTGCTCGGTTCGCTGGGCACGGTGGTGGCCGCGGTCATCGTGCGCTGGACGGGCTGGCTGTCTGCCGATCCCATTGCGTCGATCATGGTGACCCTCCTCGTGGTGCGGTCCGCCTGGCGCCTGGTGCGCGAATCGGTGGACGTCCTGCTCGAGTCGACGCCGGCGCACATTTCGCTCGGGCGGGTGCGCGAGGGCCTGCAGGCCATCGGCGGCATCGAGTCCGTGCACGACCTCCACGTCTGGACCGTCAGCTCGGGGATGGTGGCCATGAGCGCCCACGCGGTCGTACGGGAGCCGGGCGAAAACCAGAAGGTCCTCGAGGCGGCCGTCGAGGCGATGCGTGGACTCGGCATCGCCCACGTGACACTTCAGGTCGAACGCGACCGCATCTGCGAGACACCCTGCCCGTAGCGGCTCTTCACGGGACCTGTAAGGTGGCCCCGGCACTGATGTTAGCGACCGTTCTGGCCGGAGTGTGATGTTCTGCGTTGCTGGCCTGTAACACTCGGCGTCTGGTTCCGGCGGGGGGTGGTGGTGGCCAACCAAATGGACCTGGGGCCGGCATGACGCAGACGCACAACGAGTACTTCATAGAAAAGCAGCAGCTCCCCGTCCAGGTGGTCCTCGTGAACGGCGAGGACCTGCGCGGTCGCCTGTTCGTGGCGCCGTGCTGGCGGGAGCCGATCCTTGAGGTCGATGCGCCGGCCCTGCTCAACGCGCCGGACCGGTTCCTTCCGATGCAGCTCGACGACGGCACGGCGCGGCTCGTCGCCAAGTCGCACATCGTGCTCATTCGCGGCAGCGCCGCGGACCACGAACTCATCGGCGAGCCGGCCTACGTATCGGTTCGCTGCACCAATGGCTGCTCGGTTTCCGGCAGGCTGATGATCGCGGCCGTGGCTCCGAATACGCGCGTCCTCGACTTCCTCAACCACACCAGCGACGACTTCCTGGCGTTGCATGAGCCGGAGACCACCGTGCTGGTGCATCGCCGCCATATCATGGTGGTCCTGGACGAGACCGATGGCGCAGCTTGACCGCCTCCTGGCCGTGCTGGTGTCGCGGCGCGGTGACGCCCTGCGGCTGGTCCAGGACGAGCCGGCGTTCCTGGTGCGCGGCCTCGAGAGCCAGGCGCTGACGAGGGGGCCGCTCACGCCCTCGCAGATGCTGACGATCGTTCGCGAGGTCGCACCATCCGGGACCGAGCAACGTGTCGCGAGTGGTGAGGGGGCGCAGTTCGAATACCGGCTGGGCGCCGACGCCTTCCTGGGCCGTGTGCACCACCACAACGGGCGCCTGACGCTGGACGTGACGCCGCAGGGGGTGCCGGCCAGCGGGCGCGCGAACGGGTCGGGCATGCCGACGCCGGTCGTCCTGTCGGTTACGCCGCCGCGCATCGACGAATCGGCGCGCGTCGCGATCGATGACCTCCTGCGCCTGCAGGCGACCCGCAAGGCATCGGACCTGCACCTGCGCAGCGGGGAACGACCCCTGTTCCGCATCGATGGCGACATCGTCCAGGCGGCAGACAGCCCCGCGCTGGAGCGCGGCCAGCTGGAGCGGATGCTGCAGTCGATCATGCCCGAGCGGAACCAGCGCGAGTTCGAGGAGCAGAACGACACCGACCTCGCCTACGAACTCGCCGACGTCGCCCGGTTCCGCGTCAACGTCTTCCGCGACCGCCACGGCATCGGGTCGGTGATCCGCGCCATTCCGTCGCGCGTGGTGACGGTGGAGGAGATGGGCGTCACGCCGGAGGTGCAGCGGCTCTGCGACCTCTCGAAGGGCCTCGTGCTCGTCACCGGCCCCACCGGCAGCGGCAAGTCGACGACGCTGTGCAGCCTGATCGACCTCGTCAACCGGTCGCGCAAGGACCACATCATCACGATCGAGGACCCGATCGAGTTCGTCCACGCCAACAAGGGATGCCTCATCACGCAGCGGCAGGTGGGGCAGCACACGGGATCGTTCAAGAACGCCCTGCGCGCGGCGCTGCGCGAAGACCCGGACGTGGTGCTCGTCGGCGAGTTGCGCGACCTGGAAACGGTCTCGATCGCCATCGAGACGGCGGAGACGGGTCACCTCGTCTTCGGAACGCTCCACACGTCGACCGCGCCCAGCACGATCGATCGCATCATCGACCAGTTCCCCGCCGACCGGCAGGGACAGGTGCGCGTCATGCTGTCCGAGTCGCTGAAAGGCGTGATCTCGCAGACGCTCTGCCGGAAGGTGGGCGGCGGCCGGGTCGCCGCCCGGGAAATCCTGCTGGCGACACCGGCGATCTCGAACCTCATTCGCGAGGCAAAGACGTTCCAGATCCAGAGCGTGATGCAGACGTCACGCCGCCTGGGAATGGTGACGCTGAACGACTCCCTGGTGGAACTGGTCGAGTCGGGCCAGGTGGAGGCGACCGAGGCCTACGCGAAGGCGGTGGACAAGGGGATGATCCTGCAGGCGCTCAAGTCGAAGGGCCACGACGTGTCCTTCGCCGAGAGGAGATGACCCCCTCTGTTCTCCCAACTCTCAACTCTCAACTCTCAACTCTCAACTCTCCCTAATGAAAACGGCGCCCTGACCGGGCGCCGTCGCTGTATGGGTTTGCCAACGAACGTGTGTCCGCCGCGTCACTCCCGGTCAGGACCCGGGTCTCGGTCTTTGTCGCCCAGCTCACCACGCCGCTTGTCGTACTCCGCGCGTTCGCTGTAGCCGTACCCCCCCAGGACCTCGCCGCCGCGCATGTAATCGTGACCATAACCGCGACCTTGGGGGTAGCTGTCCTTGCCGGGTGCCTGCGACTGACTCATGGGAACATCTCCCGCGTTGAGGACGTGGAAGGACGGTGCGACGCGAACTCCGGCCGCACAAGCGCTTGAATGACCGAGCCAGCCGGGACATACTTCAAGGCTATGCAGATCCGGAACATCGCCATTATCGCGCACGTGGACCACGGCAAGACGACGCTCGTCGACAAGATGCTGCGCCAGGCCGGGGCATTCCGCGAAAACCAGGTCGTGCAGGAGCGCGTGATGGACTCCAACCCGCTCGAGCGCGAGCGCGGCATCACCATCCTGGCGAAGAACACCTCGATCCGCTGGCATGGTACCAAGATCAACATTGTCGACACGCCCGGCCACGCGGACTTCGGCGGCGAGGTCGAGCGCATCATGCGCATGGTCGATGGTGTGCTGCTGGTGGTCGACGCGTTCGACGGACCCATGCCGCAGACCCGCTTCGTCCTCCGGAAGGCGCTCGAGCTCGGCCGTACCCCGATCGTCGTCATCAACAAGATCGATCGGCAGGGCGCCGACCCCATGCGCGTGCACGACGAGGTGCTGGGCCTGCTGATCGAACTCGAGGCCGACGCGGCACAACTCGATTCCGCCGTCCTGTACGCCTCGGCGCGCGAAGGCATCGCGACGGCGGACCTGAGCGTGCCCCCGGTCGACCTCGTGCCCCTCTTCGAGGCGATCGTCAAGCACGTCCCCCCTCCCTCCGCGGACCTGACGGGGCCGTTCCAGATGCTCGTCTCGACCCTCGACTACTCGCCCTACCTCGGGCGGCTCGCCGTCGGCCGCATCGAGCGTGGAACGGTGCACGTGGGCGACACGGTGGCGCTGCTCCCCATCGAGGGGATGCCCGGCGTGGAGACGGCCCGCGTGACCAAGCTCTACACCCACGAAGGACTCGAGCGCATCGAGGTGCTTGAAGCATCGGCCGGCGACATCGTCGCCGTCGCGGGGCTCGAGGGCGTGGAGATCGGGCGCACCGTGAGCGACGTCGAGCACCAGGATCGCCTCGAGGGCATCGCCGTCGAGGAACCCACGATCTCCGTGGACTTCGTCGTGAACAACTCGCCCTTCGCCGGCCGCGACGGGAAGTACGTCACGTCGCGTCAGCTCCGCGAGCGGTTGTACAAGGAGCTCGAGCGCAACGTGGCCCTGAAGGTCGAGGACACCGATGCCACCGACACGTGGACGGTGTCCGGCCGCGGTGAGCTCCACCTGTCGATCCTCATGGAGACGATGCGCCGGGAGGGTTTCGAGTTCCAGGTGTCGCGGCCGCGCGTCATCACGCGCGAAGGACCCAACGGTGAGCGCCTTGAACCGTATGAAGAACTCAGTATCGACGTCCCGGAAGGCTTCCTCGGGACGGTGATCGAACGGCTCGGCACGCGGCGGGCCGAACTGCTGGACATGAAGAACCCTGGTTCCGGGATGGTACGACTCCGGTACGCCATTCCCGCCCGCGGGTTGTTCGGTTACCGTGGGGAGTTCCTGACCGACACCCGCGGCACCGGCATCATGCACCATCGATTCTACCACTACGGCCCCTGGGCAGGACCGATCGAGGGACGCACACGCGGAACGCTCGTGTCCATGGAAGCGGGCGTCGCCGTCGCCTTCGCCCTGTTCAACCTGCAGGAGCGATCGACACTGTTCATCGCGCCGGGCACCAGTGTCTACGAAGGCATGATCGTCGGGGAGAACTCCCGGCCGGGTGACATGGATGTCAACCCGTCCAAGGAGAAGAAGCTGACCAACATGCGGAGCAAGGGCAGCGACGAGAACATCCAGCTCGAACCGCCCCGGGAGTTGACGCTGGAAGGCGCGTTGGAGTATATCGAGGACGACGAACTCATCGAAGTCACGCCGCACTCCATCCGCCTCCGCAAGCGCCTGCTCAGCGCCAACGACCGCAAGAAACTCTCGCGTGAACTCAAGCGCGAACGCGCCACCGTCTGATCACCCCAAGGAGACTTTCGTGAAACGGGACGAGCTCGAGTCGTCCGAGCTGCTGGACACGCCGTGGCCCCCGATCCCGGGGATGTCGTTGAGCCCGCGTGACGAAGACGACGCCGAGTCCGATGACGAAGAGGGTGATGATGAGGACGACGACCTCGAGGAAGACGACCTCGAGTTCGACGACGACTTCGATGACGAATTCGGCGACGGCGACGATGATGCCGACGACGAGGACGCCGCCGGGGACGATGACCTCGATGACGACGATGACGCGGACGATGAGGAGGAAGACGAGCTGGAGACGGAGCTCGACGAGGACCTCATCGACCTCGACGATGAGTACGACTCATTCGACGAGGACGAGCGCCACAAGCCGGGTCACGGCCCCTACGAGGAGTAGGAGGGCGGCATCGCCTGGCGCGGAGGAACTGGTCCTTCCCCGCGCCCGGACGCCGGCTACGGAAACCGCAGGCGAACGCCCGCGCCGACCCGGTCGCGCGACAGCTCGAGGTACCCCTGGGCTGGATTGGATACCGGCGTCCCGACCTGGATGATCGACTCCGCGCGTGCGCGCGAACGCCGGGCGAACGACATCGCCTCCCAGGCGCCGCCCAGCCACAGGACCCCGGCCGCTGCTGCCGCAATCGGTGCGTTCGGTCTCGTCGTGCGCGGGATCGAGTCCACGTAGGGATTGCCGAACGGATCCTGGAAGGTCGCCACCTCGAAACCGTCCTCCTTCATCATGCCCCACGTGACGGCGCCCGCGACCGCGCCAAGGATCGCGACGCCGAGCACGGGACGGGCGGTGGACATCTGGCCCATCCCGGGCAGCAGCAGGCCGGAGCCAAGCGCCTGTCCCGTCCCGAAGACGCGATCCTGCAGGCTCCCCACCGCCGACCGGATGGCCACCCGGTCCGGCGGGTTGCTGCCGCTCAGCTCGAGGTACTTCTCGAAGTCCTCGGTGGCCGGGCCGCGCTCCCCGCGGGCGGCGCGGGCCAACCCTCGGTTGTAGTAGATCTCGGGCGTGTTCGGCAGCTTCTGCGCGATCGCGCCGAACATCGAGTCTGCGGCGAAGAACTGTCGCCGTTCCAGCAAGGCAACGCCGGAACTGAAGTTGGCCCGCGCTTCGTCCACCTCGGCGAGCTGGGACGCCGGCACCAGCCGGACGATGCGCCCGCGCACCTCGTCGGCGTCGCGCGCGTTGGGCGAGAGTTGCAGGTACCGGCAGTACTCGGTGACGGCCTCGGTCGTCGCTGCCAGCGCCTCGTACTCGCGCCCGAGGTAGTAGGCGATGAGCGCGTTGCCCGGGCTGCGCCGCGCCGCCTGGGCGAAGGCGTCCCGCGCCACGCTGTGCTCGCCCTGGAGCGAGGCTTCCTGGCCATCATTGATGAGCCGGCGCGTCTCGGCGTCGTCGCCTAACGGGGACGTCGAGGCCGGGAAGGCGGGGGCAAGCGTCGCACAGCCGGTCGGCGCGCTGGCGGCCAGCGTCCGCTTCGGCGCGAGCTGCTGTGCCCCCGCCCCGGGCGCGGACCCGGCGGCAAGGACGGTGAGTGCCCCGAAAAGGATCAGTCGGTTCATGGCAGGACGATCGCGGTCGACACCGCGGGAGTCAGCGCGCCGGCACTGAACTGCAGTGTGTGGCTCCCGCTGCCGGTGATCGCAAGGTCGTTGGATATCGCCCAGCTTGCCACCCCGCTGCCATCGGTGTCGACGCTCACGGTTCCGCCCAGAGTTCCGGTGCCCGATGCGAGTGTCACCGTCACCGTGACACCGCCCTGGCTGACGAGGTTCCCCGAAACGTCGAGGAGCTGGATGACGGGCTGCTGCGTCAGCGGCACACCCGTCGCCGCCGTGGACGACGGTTGCACCGTGATCGAGAGCTGGGTCGCCGTGCCTGCGCTGATCGTGATGGTGCCTGACGGCAGCGGCGCGATGCCGGGCGACGTGAAGTCGAGCGTCCGGTCGCCGATGAGGCCGGTGATCTTCAGGTCGCCGAAGGTGGCCAGACCGGTCCCGTCGGTGTTGACCGTCACGGTTCCCCCGAGTGTGCCGCCGCCGCTCGCGATCGTCGCCGTCACGCCGATGTTCGACTGTGCCACCGCGTTCCCGGAAATGTCGCGGACCTGGATCACGGGCTGCTGGGCGAACGCCACGTCGTTGACCGCCGTCCCGGAGGGTCCCTGTTCCAGGGTGAAGTGGTGGGCGGCGCCGAAGGTGACGCTGATCGTGCCTGACGTCGCCGTCAGGCTGGCGCCGGCGAAGCCCAGGGTCCGGTCCCCCGTGAGCCCCGTGATCGTCAGGCCCGTGAAGGTGGCCGTCCCCGCCGCGTTCGTCGTCGCGGTCAGTGTCCCGCCAAGCGTGCCGCCACCGGAGGCGATGGACGCGGTGACCACCACGCCGGCCACCCCGTTGCCCGACCCGTCAGACACCTGGATCGACGGCTGCACGGGCAGGACGGCGTCGTTCGCCACGGTCGCCGACGGCTGGACCGCCATGGTCATCGCGGTCGGGGTGCCCGGGGTGATCGTGATGATGCCCGACGTCACGCTGATCGGCCCCGCGATCGTGAAGCTCAGTGTGCGGTCGCCTACGAGGCCGGTGATCGCGAGGTCGCTGAACGTCGAGAGCCCCGACCCGTTGGTGTTCACCGTCAGCGTTCCGCCGAGGACGCCAGCGCCGGAGGCGATCGCCGCGGTGACCGGCGTCCCCGCCGTCGGCACGTCGTTCCCCGAGATGTCACGCAACTGGACGGTGAGGTCCGGCTGAAGCGTCGTGCCGTTAGGCGCGGTGGAGGGCGGTCCCTGGAGGAGCGCCAGCTGGGTCACCGCCCCGGGGGTCACGGTGATGTTGGTCGAGGGCGCGGACAGTGCGCCCGCCGTGAATCCCAGGGTCCGGATCCCGGTGAGGCCGGTGATCTTCAGTCCGGAGAACGTCGCCACGCCGAGGACATCGGTGGCGGCGGTGAGCGTGCCGCCCAGCGTGCCACCGCCGCTCGCGATCGCGGCGGTCACGGTGACCCCGGGGACGGGGTTGCCGGACACGTCGGTGAGCGTGACCTGCGGTTGCGTCGTGAACACGGCGTCATTCTGGACGGTGGCATCGGGCTGGAGCGTAACCGACAGCGACGTGGCGTTCCCCGCGGTGACACCCACCGTGTTCGACGTCCCCGACAGGAGGCCGGCGGCAAACCCGAGCGTCCGGTCGCCGACGACGCCGGTGATCTTCAGGTCGGTGAAGGCGGCGGTGCCCAGCGCGTCGGTGGTCGCGGTCAGCGTTCCGCCAAGGGTTCCGGCGCCGGTCGCGATGGAGGCCGTCACCACCACGCCGGGCACGGGGTTGCCGGATCCATCGTTCACCTGGATGAGCGGCTGCGCCGCGAAGGCCACGTCGTTCACCGCGCTGGGCGACGGCTGTCCGGTCACCGTCAGGAGGGCCGGTGGACCCGGGGTGATGCTGATGGTCCCCGAGGTGGCGGAGGCGAGCCCCGGGCTCGTGAAGCTGATCGTCCGGTCGCCCGTGACGCCGGTGATCGCGAGGTCCGTGAAGGCGGACACGCCGTTGGCGTCCGTGTTCACCGCCAGCGTGCCGCCTAACGTGCCGGCGCCGCTGGCGAGGGCGGCCGTGATCGGGGTGCCGTTGGCCAGCACGTCATTGCCCGACACATCGCGCAGGCGGACCACCGGTTGCGGCGACAGGAGCGCGCCGTTGGCCGCGGTGCCGCCCGGGGCCGTGGTCAGCGCCAGCTGGGTGGCCGCGCCCGGTGTCACGGTCACGGTGCCGGAGTTGGTGGTCAGCGACGCCGCGCTGAAGGCCAGGGCCCGGTCGCCGATGGTGCCGGTGATCCTGAGGTTCGTCCAGGTGGCCACGCCGGCGGCGTCGGTCGTTGCGGTGGTGGTGCCGCCCAGCGTGCCACCACCGCTCGCGATCGATGCCGTCACCACCACGCCGACGAGCGGGTTGCCGGAGACGTCGGTGAGCTGCACCGACGGCTGCGGGGAGAGGGGCAGGTCGTTCACCGCGGGGCTGCCCGGCTGCTGCGTGATCGCCAGGCTCGTCGCGGCGCCCACCGTCACGGACACCGTGTTGGAGGGGTTCGACAGGGTGGCGCCGCTGAAGTCGAGGGTGCGATCCCCGACGGTGCCGGTGATCTTCAGCCCGGAGAACGCCGCGTTGCCCAGGCCATCGGTCGTCGCGGTCGTGGTGCCGCCGAGCGTGCCACCGCCGGTCGCGATCGACGCCGTGACCAGCACGCCGCTCACGGGGTTCCCGGCGCCGTCCTGCAGGTGGACCACCGGTTGCTGTGGGAACACCACGTCGTTGGCGACCGGGGACGACGGCTGCGTGGTGATCGTGAGCCCGGTGGGCGTGCCGGCGCCGACACTGATCGTGCCGGAAGTCGCGGTGACCGGGCCCGGGACGGTGAAGCTGATGGTGCGGCTGCCGACGGGTCCCGTGATCACCAGGTCGGTGTAGGTCGCCAGTCCGGAAGCGTCCGTGACCACACCCAGCGTGCCACCAAGCGCGCTTGCGCCCGACGCCAGCGCCGCCGTGACCGTGACGCCGGACACCGGGTTGCTCGAGATGTCGCGGACGAGGATGATGGGCTGTGTGGTGAAGGCGATCCCGCTCTGGGCCGCGGCCGACGGCTGCTGGTTGATCGTGACGCTGGTGGGGAGTCCCGCCGTGACCGTGATGGTGCCTGACGACACCGGGAGGTAGCCGGACGCCGAGAAGAGCAGTGTGCGGTCGCCGGCGGTCCCGGTGATCGAGAGGTTGGTGAACGTCGCGAGACCCGAGGCGTCCGTGAAGGCGCTGGTCGTTCCGCCGAGCGACCCGCCACCCCCGGCGATGTTGGCGAACACCTGCACCCCGGCCTGCATGACGGGATTGCTCGACGCGTCCTGCAGCTGGATCGCCGGCTGCACGGGGAACGCGATCGCGTTCTGCACGCTCGCCGACGGCTGCTGGATGACGGCGAGCTTGCTGCCCGTGCCGGCGCTCAGCGCGACGGCGCCGGAGGTCACCGGCGCGAGCGCGCCGCTGGAGAACGACAGCGTGAAGGTCCCGGCGGTCCCGGTGAGCGTGAGCGTCGAGAACGTGGCGGCGCCGGCGGCGTCGGTGGTGGCGAGCGTGCCGCCGAGCGTAGCGCCGCTGCCGGTCGCGATGGCGGCGGTGACCTGGACGCCGGCCTGCGGCACGTCGTTGCCGGAGACGTCGCGCAGCTGCACGACGGTCGGCGACGTGAACACCTCGCCGCTGGTGGCGGTCCCGGGCGGCGGGGTGGTGAGCGCCAGCTGCGTCGGCACGCCCGGTTGCACGTCGACGTTCGCCGAGGTCACGCCCGCCAGCGGCGGCGACGTGAAGTCGAGCGTCCGGATCCCGGTCACTCCGGTGATGGAGAGCCCGGTGAACGTCGCGGCGCCCGCGGCGTCGGTGGTGGCGGTGAGCGTCCCGCCTAACGTGCCGGTGCCGCCGGCGGAGAGGGCCACGCCCACCACCACGCCCGCCTGCGCGACCGGGTTCCCCGAGGCGTCCCGCAGCTGGATCACCGGCTGCACGGGGAACGCGATCGCGTTCTGCGGCGCCGCCGAGGGTTGCGTGGTGAGGGCGAGCTGCGTGGCCGCGCCGGCGCCCACGCCGACCGGCGTCGAGCTCACCGGCGTCAGGCCGGGGGCGCTGAAGTCCAGCGGGTACGACCCGGCCAGGCCGGTGATGGCGAGGTCGGTGAAGGTGGCCACCCCGGCGGCGTCGGTGAGGACGGCCACCGTCCCGCCTAACGTCGCGGCGCCGCTGGCCAGCGCCGCCGTCACGGTAACGCCGGCCGCGGCCACCGGGTTGCCGCCCGAGTCCGTCACCCGCACCGCCGGTTGCGCCGCGAACGGCGCGCCGTTGGTGGCGGTGGCCGACGGCTGCGCCGCCATCGCCCGCGCCGCTGCCGCGCCCGGGCTCAGGGTGACGGTGCCCGAGATCGCGTCGGTGAGGCCGGGCGCCGCGAACCGCAGCGTGAACGCGCCCGCCAGGCCGGTGATCGAGAGGTCGGTGAACGTCGCGACCCCGGCGGCATCCGTCGTGGCCACGAGCGTCCCACCCAACGACCCGCTCCCGGTCGCGATCGACGCGGTCACGACCACGCCGGCCAGCGCCACCGGGTTGCTGGAGCCGTCCAGCAACGTCACCGCCGGTTGCTGCGCGAGCGCCACCGCGTTGACCGCCGCCGGCGAGGGCTGCGTGGTCACCGCCAGTTGACTCGCCCCGCCGGCGCCAAGAATGACGCTGCCCGACACGACGCCCGCCAGCGACGGCGCGGAAAAGGCGAGCGTGTAGGGTCCCGCGGGTCCCGTGATGGCGAGGTCCGTGAACGTCGCGATGCCGGCGGCGTCCGTCGTCGCGGTCAGCGTCCCGCCCAGCGTGCCGGTGCCCGAACCCAGCGCCGCCGTCACCACCACGCCCGCCTGCGGAACGGGGACGTTGATGTCGTCGAGTAACTGGACCGCCGGCTGCTGGGCGATGGCCACGCCGCTCTGCGCCACCGACGCCGGTTGCGTGCTCATCCCGAGCTTGCTGGCGGGGCGGGGAATGACCGTGACCAGGGCCGTCCCCACCTTGCCTTCGGCCGTCGCCGTGATCGAGACCGGGCCGCCCACGGCGACGGTCGTCACGAGCCCGGCCTGGTCCACGGTCGCGACCAGCGGATTGTCGCTGGCCCAGGTGAAGACGCGGCCCGGCAGCAGGCCGCCCAGCGCGTCCTGCGCCGTCGCCGTCATGACGACGCTCGTGCCGAGCGTGAGCAGCTGGGGCGACGGCGCGACGACGATGCTCGCGATCGGGATCGAATTGACCGTGATGCTCGACTGCCCACCCGTCCCGCCGATCGTCGCAGTCACGGTCGACGTCCCCTGGGCCACCGCCGACACCACGCCCGCCACGCTCACCGTGGCCACGGCCGCGTCGCTGCTGGCCCACGTCGTGCCCCGTCCGCCTAACGCCGATCCGGCGATGGCGTTCCCGGCGGAGTCGCGTGGGGTGGCGACCAGTGGCTGTTCCTGCCCGGGGGTCATCGTGACCGCCGCCGGCGCCACCGTCACGGCCGACACGGGCACCAGGTCGACCGTGACGCTGCTGACGCCCTCGATGCCTTCCGACGTGGCGCGGATCTGCACCGTCCCCGGTGCCACTCCCGTCACCACGCCGGTCCCGGCATCCACGCGCGCGATCGCCTGGTTCGACGACGTCCAGACGATCGTACGCCCCGGGAGCGGCTGGTTCGCCCCGTCGAGCGCGACGGCGCTGAACGGCCGGGCGTACAGGGCGCCGGCGTGCACCGTGGCCGGGTCGGGCGTCACCACCACGGCGACGACCGGCTGGTTGCTCACCGAGAGTGCCACGGTGGCCTGCACGGTGTTCGGCTGACCCGGCGTGACGATGCTGGCCGTGATGGTCGCCGTGCCGACCGCGACGCCAGTCGCGCTACCGGAACCGCTGACGGTGGCCACCGCCGCGTTGCTCGTGGCCCACGTGATCGTGCGCCCGACCGGCGACAGGGGCTCGCTCCCCGCGTCGAAGAGGTTGACGGTGAGGGTGATCACGCCCCCCACCTGGACGCTGGCGGGTGACGGCACGATCACCGCGCTGGCGACCGGCCTCGGTTGCACCAGCACGTCCACCGAGGTGCTCGGCGTCGTGCCGCCCGGACCGGCCCCGGGTGCCGAGACGGTGATTGCGACCGCGCCAGGCGTGATCGCGGTGACCAGCCCGTTCGAGGACACCGTGGCGACACCGTCATTGTTCGACTGCCACGTCAGCGGCCGATCGGCCAGCGGCTGCCCGCCGGCGTCCCGGGCCGTGGCGAAGAGCTGCAGGGTGTTGCCGGCGGCGACCGTCCCCCCGTCCGGGGACACCGAGATGCTGGCTACGGACGGCGGCAGGACCGTCACCACCGCCGACCCGGTCTTTCCCTCTCCGGTGGCGGAAATGGTCGCGAGTCCCACAGCCACGCCGGTCACCACGCCGTTGTTATCGACCGTGGCGATCGCCGGGCTGTCACTCGACCACGCCAGTGGCCGGTTCGGCAGAATGCCCCCGGTCCCATCCAGCGCCTCACCCTGCAAGGGAAGCGACTGCCCCACGACCACGCTGCCGGCCGACGGCGTGACGCGGACGAGCGCGATGGGCCGCTGCTCGACCGTGACGGCGATGGTGCGCGACTGGCCGCCACTCGACGCCGCGATCTGCGCGGTTCCCGCCGCCACCGCGGTCACCCCACCGCTCTGGTTGACGGTCACGACCCCCGGGCTCTGGCTCGACCAGAAGACCTTCGCGCCTGGAAGCAGGGCGCCGCCGGTGCCGTAGACGCGCGCCACGAGACTGGCCGTACCGCCCACCACGAGCTGGAGCACCGGCGGGGCGATCTCGACGCGCGTGACCGCCTCGACCTCCGGCGCCAGCGGGTTGTCGCAGGACGCGAGCAGGGCCGTGTAGGCGACGGCGAGGATCCAGCGCCGTCGCCGATCGCGCGATCGGCCGGGGGTTGCTGCAGGCACCGCGGCTGCCTAACGCGCTGGAAGGAGGATCCGGACCGGGCTGCTCGCGCTTTCGCGGTCGCCGCGCCCGATCTGCCCGTCCACGTTGAACCCCCAGCAGTACGCGGCGCCGGTCTCGGTCGTGGCGCACGCGTGCGCGGCACCGGCGTTGAGCCCGGCCACCCGCTGTACCACGCGCACCGGCACCGGCACCGTCTTGTCCACGGTCGTCCCGTCGCCCAGCTGCCCGTAGAAGTTCCGGCCCCAGCACCACGCCGTGCCGTCGCGCCCGCGGGCGCAACTGAACGTGCTGCCGGCGACGATGGCGGTGAAGGGCGTTGCCCCGCTCACGGTCCGCGGGGTGGGGCTGTCGGTGAGCGTCCCGGCGCCCAGTTGTCCGTACTGGCTCCGTCCCCAGCAGACGGCGTCGCCCGTGGACGTCACGGCGCAGCTGTGCCAGGTGCCGGCCGCGATGCTGACCAGGGGCGCGTCGGCGCGGACCCGCACCGGGGACGGGCGGCTGGTCGTCGTGCCGTCGCCGAGCTGGCCGTAGTCGTTCGCGCCCCAGCAGTACGCGGACCCGTCCGACGTGATCGCGCAGGTGTGGCTCCGGCCGACCGTCAGCGCGGCCACCGAGCCGCCCGGCACCTCCACCGTCACGGGAGACGTGCGTGCCTGACGAGTGCCGTCCCCGAGCTGCCCCTCGGCATTGGAGCCCCAGCACCAGACGGTGCGCGCGCTCGACAGGCCGCAGGTGTGGTCACGGCCGGCCCGCACCAGGCGGAAAGACACCGCGCTGTTGAGGCGCACCGGCGCGGTCCGCGACTGGGTCGTCCCGTCGCCCAGCTGGCCCGAACCGTTCGCGCCCCAGCAGACGACCTCGTTTCCCGTGGTGAGTCCGCAGGAGTGGTTCTGGCCGGCCGAGATCTGCGAGAACGTGAAGTCACCCTGGATGACCTCGGGGGACAGGTTGCCGTTGGCAGTTCCATCCCCGAGCTGTCCGTCGATGTTGTTCCCCCAGCAGGCGGCGCGCCCGTCGGCGGCGAGGGCACAGGTGTGGCTGCCACCCGCGCCGATGCGAGCCAGGTCGCTGGGGAAGTTGAGCGTCGGGACGGGCGGAGGCACGACCGCCGGCACCACCGGCGGCGGCGAAACCGGCAGGGTCCCCCGTCCCGCCAGCAGGCTGTCGCCGCGGGGCGTGGTGCGCGTCGCGACCGGTGGTGTCGTCGCCGCCAGCCGGCCCGAGTCCGCAATCGCCGCCCCGCCCGCGGCCGGGTCTGCCGACGCCGCGACGCGCGCCGCGGAGTCCGCGGCCACGAACGCCGCGCTGTCGGTCGCCGGGATCACTGGCACGTCGATCGCGCGGTCATCCCGGGTCACGTCAGGCAGCCCGATCATCTTCGCGGGCTCCCTGGCCTCGGGTCCGAACTGGACCCAGGCCAGCACCGAGGCGCCGGCGACGAGGAGCGTGACCGCCGCGGCGCGCAGGAACCGCGATCGGGGGCGATCGGGAATCGCGTTGACCCCGTACGTGAACGGCGTGTTGGCCTGGTGCGCGGGTCGCTGCACCGAGAAGCCGCCGGACGGCGTTGCACCGGTGCCTCGCCGCGCCGCCGGGGTCGGCCGCATCGTGGGGATGCGCGCGGGCGTGGGCCGCACCGTCAGGGGCGCGGTCTCGGACGTGGCTGGTGGCGATGACTCCCCGGCCTCGACGACCGGCTGGGCGAGTGGCGTGCGCCGGGCTGGATCCTGCGCGGGCACCCCCCCGAGCGGGGTCGGCGGGCGCGCAAACTTCACCGTTTCGAGCGCGGCCTCGATCACCGAGTCGCCACGCTCGCGGGCCTGCTGGAAGACGCGCGTGCGACGGCGGCGGCGCTGTGCGGACTCCCACTCCTTGAAGCCCGGCAGGGCCTGGTCGGAGCCGAGCAGCGTCAGGAACCGCGCGGCGCTGGCCCAGCGCCGGTCCGGGTTCTTCGGCATCAACCCCTCGATGAGGTACTGCAGGCGCGGGGGGATGTCGTCGCGGAAGGCATCGATCGGCGTGAGCTGGTCGTGCTTCTGCCGGTAGATCACGCTGTACAGGCTTTCGCCCGACCAGGGTCGCTCGCCGGTCAGCATCTCCCAGCCGACCATGCCCAGGCTGTACAAGTCGCTCCGGCCGTCGAGCTGGACGCCGTCGATCTGCTCCGGCGCCATGTACGTCGGCGTGCCGATCGTGGTGCCGGTGGCGGTGAGCTCGGTGGGGGCGTCCATCACCCGCGCCACGCCGAAGTCGGACAGCATCGCGCGGCCCGAGGCGGCGTCGAGGAAGATGTTCTCCGGCTTCACGTCGCGATGCACGACGCCGGCGCGATGGGCGTAGGCGAGCGCGCGCGCGATGTCGCGCAGCACCTGCTCCGCCGCCGCCGCGTCGAACGGGCCGCCTCCGGTCACCGCCTGCTTGAGCGTCTGCCCGGGGATCAGCTGCATAACGAGCGCGACGCTGCGGTCGGACAGGTGCCGGATGGAATAGACGCCGACGATGTTCGGGTGCTCCAGCTGGGCGACGGTGCGCGCTTCCCGCGCCAGTCGCGCCACGGCCTCCTCGTCGGCGGCGAAGCGCGGACGCACCACCTTGACGGCGACTTCGCGGCCCAGGTCGCGGTCGCGGGCCCGGAACACCACGGCCATGCCGCCGCGTCCCAGCTCGCCCATCAGCTCGTAGTCGGCATCGAGCTCGGCCGGCCACAGGTGGGGAACGGCGTCGTCGGCGGGGCGCGCGGGCTCCGTCATCGCCTGGTCCAGGTCGTCACCGGCCATGGGTCGTCGGCACGCCTCACCGCGCGTGGAAGACGAAGAGGACCGCGCCCATCTCGAGGCGATCGCCTTCCTCGAGCGTGATCCCGGCGCCATGGTCGGGCAAGGGCGAACCATTGAGCAGCACCGCGTTGGTCGCGGACAGGTTGACCAGGTGCCACCGCTGGCCGCTGTACGTCATGCTCGCATGCTGCCGGCTGACCGTCGGGTCCAGGAGCTGGATGTGCCGGAGGGGCGGCCCCTCGCTGCGACCGAACGTGACGGTCATGTCCTCGTCACCCACCTGGCGCGCGAAATGGATCTCCTGCCCCACGTCCTCGCCCCCTACGATCTCGAGGCGCCCGGGGAGGAACTCCAGGGTGCCTTCCTCGGCGCGGAAGAAGCGGACCTGGGTCCCCTGGACCAGGTGCGCCGACGGCGAGCCGGGGCGCGCCTCGGACGGGCGGAACGGACCGGTGGAGATGGTCTCATGGTCCTCGTCAGGCACGACCAGCACGTCGGGCTCCAGCGCGGGCATCGGCGAAGCCACCGGCGTCACGCTGCGCACGCTGACGGGTGAGGGCTGCCCGATCCGGGGCGACGACCGCGGCGAGTAGCGTGGTGGCGGCCATTCCTCGCGCGGCAGCGCCGGACGCGGGGCCGTGGCGAGGTCGCCCTGTCCGAGCGGCATAACGAGTATCGGCGCGCCGTGCTCGCGCAGCTTGCGATCCCGGCGCCAGCGGGCGGCGCGGAGCGCAAGCAGCGTCACTGCCAGCACCAGGGCGAGCAGCCCGACGATGATGCCAATATTGACCAGACTGACGCGCATCCGAGTCGGTTGGAGGTCGCAAGCAAGCTCACTCCCCGCGTGCCGGGCCGGCTGCAGGCTGGGAGATGCGCGCGCCGGGATTCGTCGCGGCGGCAGGTACGAGCCGGCCCCGAACGACCCGACGACGCGGGTGCCGAAGCAGGGAAACTTAGAGGAGTCTCAGGGGCGCGCCAGTGCGTTGCGGCGTCGTCACTTGGCTCGAAAACGAAAGACGACCTCACCCATCTCGATCCGGTCGCCATCTCGCAGGATTACCGAGCCGTTCTCGGCCGGCAGCGGCCTGCCGTTGACCCCGGCAGGATTGGTGGCGGAGAGGTTGGTTATCCGCCAGTCCCTGTCCTCGAGGGACACCTTGGCGTGCAGCCGGCTGACCGTCGGTTCGTGGAGCTGGACGTGCCGGTACGGAATACCGTCCTGGCGGCCGAACGTGACCTCCGTCACGGCCGCGCCCGGCTGGCGAACGAAGCGGATCTCCTGTCCGATCTCGCGCCCTTCGATGACCTCCAGCCGTCCCGGAAGGAACTGCAGGGTTCCATCGAGGGGACGGTGCATGCGCAAAGGAGGCCTTGGCTCGCCCGGCATGACGGCCCCGGCCCGTTCGCCAACCGTTTCCAGGCGCAGGCGCGGCGGGTCCCCCGCGCCATAGGGGGCGGCTCCGAGCGTCCCGGTAGCCGCCTCACGGCGAGGGGGGGCAAAGGGGGAGACGGTTTGCGCGTTGCTGCCTCGGGGCGGCGTGGCGGCGCTGGCGCCAATGGCCGCGTTCGCTTCGGGTGTCGGGGGCCGTGTGGGACGCGGGGGGACGACGATCGACGGGTCGGCGAATGCGGCGAGGGTGATGCCCTGTTGGCGCTGCCGGTGACGGCGGGCGCGCGGCAGGACAAGCCCGAAGAGGAGGGCGATCGCGACCGCCACGATGGGGATGCCGACGATAATCAACAGCCGGGAGACGCCCACGTTCGTTGCCCGCCTCTGATGAGAATGGTGCCCATCGGTCCCGCGCCCCTGCAATCTATCACCGTTCGCGTCAGGCAGAGCGACGAGCTACGGTGACGGGCTCCGGCAACCGACGCGTGAGGCAGGCGCGCGGATACGCGCCTGCATGGGTGAGGGTGCCGATTGTGATTGCCCTCAGTGGGGATTAGGTTCCGCCGTTCTGGTAAGGGCCTGTAGCTCAGGTGGTTAGAGCGCACGCCTGATAAGCGTGAGGTCGGAAGTTCAACTCTTCCCAGGCCCATCGTACGACACGCGAAACCCCGCCTGGACGTTCCGTCCTGGCGGGGTTTCCTCATCGACACAGGTGCATCTCCGGCCGAGCCCGGCGCTCACTCCGGCCGGCTGATTCCGTAGAGCCTGATGTGCGTGACGCCATCTGCGTCATCCCAGCGTGCCAGGAACAGCCCGCCTGCGATGTCGAGGGGAGTGGCACCCGCCGGGATGCGCACGGTCCCGAGCCAGCGACCGCTCGACTCGATGACCTCCCATTCGCCAGGCGCCCGCTCCGCCTGCCAATGCGGCGTCCGTTCCACCCACAGGTCGCCCTCCGCGCTCACCGCGAAGGTACGGTACGCGGGGCGCGTCGCGGGGAACTCGATGCGCTGCGCCGCCTCGTCCAGGCTCACCGGCCGGAATCCGGGCGTCAGCGCCGAGATGGCGTGGAGTTCCGACGTACGCCACGCCGCGAGCTCGCCCGGATCGATGCGCACCGCCGCGGGCGACCAGCGCACACTGCCCACCAGGCGGCCATCCTGGTCGTACCGGTCGATGCGTGCCCCATCGCCCCTGCCTAACCAGAAGCCGGCCGGATGCCACCGGAGCGTCGTGGTCGGAGCGTACGGGGACTCGAGCGAGGCGATGAAGCCGGGGGCCATCACCACGATCGTCTCCCGCCAGGGCCATCGCCCCAGGAGGGCGTCGCGCGTCCCATCGGCACGGACCCGGACCACCGCGAGCGTCTCGTGCAGGGCCACGATCGGCAGCTCGGAACGCAGGCTGCTCGTGATGGACACCAGGAAGCTCCCGTCGCTCCATCGTCCCTCGGGACGTCCCTGGTCGAGGTGGTAACTCCGTCCATACCGTCCCGCGGCATCGAGCAACGAGACGCGCTTCAGGTTCGGATCCCAGGCGAGAAGGGAGTCGCCGGCCGGCCGCAAACGCGAAAGCGACTCGTACTCGCCCGGTCCTCCACCCTTCCGTCCCGCGGTCGCCCGCAACGCGCCGCGCAGGTCGTAGCGGCGGATCGTGCGATCGCTCGCTTCCCCCACGACGAAGGTCGAGTCGGGGAGCAGCCTCGCCCCCGCGATCGAGCTGAATTGCAGCGTCGAGTCGTTCTCGTCGGCGCCGACATCCACCAGCGGGACGGAATCCACGCGCCAGCGGGTGGCGTCCGTCCAGGCCGGGGCCGTGCTGACGGCGATGCGGACTCCCGCGGAATCGCTGGTGTGAAAGGTCGTCTCGCGCGCCGGGTCGCCGCATCCCAGGACCAACCCAAGACCGAGCACGCGTGCCGCGACCCCTGGCCATGTGGTGCGCGCCCCGTGCCCCGGGATCCACCCCCAATGCCGCGACGGACTCGTCAGGCGGTGTGACACGAAACCCCCGCCGGGCAACCCGGCGGGGGTCTCGATCGTCGCGGACGTACGTGGGCCCGGACTCAGTTCGGCTGCACCGCGTCGAAGCCCACCAGCCTCCGCTGCTGCGGATCCCACAGCTTGAGCCCCGTCGTCCGCAGGCTCTTCCAGAAGGTCAATTCGGGCACCGCGTTGAACTCGGGCACGCCCTCATGGGCGTCCTTCAGGCGGTAGTTGGGGATCCGCGGGTCGACATGATGCACGTGGTGGCGGCCGATGCTGCCGGTGAACCACTCGAGGACCTTCGGGAGCCGGTAGAACGAACTGCCCATCATGGCGGCCGTCACGTAGTCCCACTCCTCGTGGCCTTCCCAGTACGCTTCCTCGTGCTGGTGCTGCACGTAGAACAGCCAGATCCCGGCCATCGACGCGAAGTAGACCACCGGCGCATACACCAGCAGCATCGCCTTCCAGCCCACGAGCCAGGTGAGCGCGCCGATCATCACCGCCACCGCCAGGTTCGTCCACTGCACGCTCGAGACCTTCGAGGCGCGGGTCGTGGTGGAGGGCGGCGTGCGGCGGTAGTGCACCATCAGGTACAGGGGCCCGAGCACCAGCATGACGAAGGCGTTCCGGTAGAACCGGTACTTGAACCGGGCCCGCCGGTCGAGCGCGCGGTACTCCTCGACGGTGAGCGTGTCGATGTCGCCGTGGCCGCGGCGATCGAGGTCGCCTGACGAGGCGTGATGCAGCGCATGGTCGCGCCGCCACTGCGCGAACGGCGTGAGCGTGAGGGCGCCGGTGAGGAACCCGATGACCTCGTTCGCGCGCTTCGACCCGGTGAACGACCCGTGCGCGCAATCGTGCATGATGATGAACGTCCGCACGAACAGCAGCGCGGTGACGGGCAGCAGGAGGACGGTGAGCCACCAGGCATGCGTGAGACCCCAGAACATCAGCGCAAACCCGGCGCTGAGCGGGATCAGGGTATTCGTCATCTGCCACGTGGCCCGGCCCGCATCGGACTTCCGGAAGGCGGCGGCGCGCTCCTGGATCGACCGCGAGCGCGTAGCGGTTGGGGCGGATGGTGTGGATACGGCTGTCATCCCTGAAGGCTAGCGGAATCCGGGGGTGTTGACCAGTGCGCAGATGGCGCGGTGGGCGTTCCGTACGGGCGGATCGCGGCGAGGATTCACGAAGCGCCTGACGCGAGGCCGCGCAGGGCGTGCAGCAGCCGCAGCATCGCTTCCGTATCGCGCTGGCAGTACGCCAGCAGGTCGGCGCGCACGCGGTCCCGTTCGTGCGCGGGGATCCGGTCGGCGACGAACAGCAGTCGCGCGATCTCGACGCTCGCCACCATGCCGTTCACGATCACCAGGTCGGTATACGAGAGGTCCGGCACCAGGGGCTCGAGCACGTGCTTGATGCTGAAGCTGCCGCGGAACCCCGGGTGGTACACGTTGTTGCGGATCACCGGCAGCAGGTCGACGAGCTTCGCCTCGAGCGCGCGGAGGTCGGGGGCCAGCTCCGGCACCACGGCCTGGAGGTCGCGGATCCGCGTCTTCTCGAACGCCGAGTAGGTGACGACCGCCCTGGCGTTGCGCGTCGCCTCGACGAGCCGGCGCGCGATCACCGGGCGCGCGTCGAGCGGGCCCTCGGCCAGGAACTCCTCGTGGCGCAATCCGTCGGCCGAGACCTCGTGGTAGCTGAACTGCGCGGCCGCCATCGTCCACGGCGACATGCCGTCCCAGACGGGCACGGCCCGCGCGATCGTCTCGAAGTCGAGGAACCCCAGCGGCGCCACCGCGAACGGCGCCAGGGCGTGCGACAGCGTGCGCTCGACCACCACCGTCCCGCCCGCCAGCGCGCGCCGCTGCCGCCGCGCCGCGTCAGGCAGCTTCTCGTCAGGCGGCAGGTCGTCGATCCGGTGGATCCCGCGCTGCATGTAGGCGACGGTCTTCTTCGGGCCGACCAGGTACAGGTGGCGGATGTGGTTCGCGTCCGCCGGCCAGCAGCGGTCGTGGAACGGGCACTGGCGCGGCTCGTGGCAGTGCAGGCCCGGCGCGACGTCGGGCAGGGGGCCGGCCACCACGGCCAGCTGGGCCGCGACCTCGCCCGGCACCGTGGTGCGCCGGGCGCGGACCTCCGCGGTCACGTCCGTGGCGGCAAAGAGGTCGCCACCGTCGGGGTGCGTGAACCCGGGATTGAGGTGGAGGATCTCCACCGTCGACGGCTCGAGGCCGTTCCGCGACAGCACGTGGGCCTGGATCGCCGCATCGGCCACATGCTCGGGCTTCACCGACGACGACGACTTCACCTCGGTGAGCCGCCACCCCTGGTCGTCGCGGCGCAGCACGTCCGCCGCCACGTGCACCCCGTCGGCCTCGAACGCCGGCTCGAACAGGACGGTCGCCCCGGCCTCGAGCGCCCGCGCGGTGTCGGCCACCCGCTCGTCCCGGGAACGGCCCCGGTCGAGCAGCACGCCGCCTGCATAACGAGTCCGCGCGAGGGCGCCGACGTGCGTCCCCTGGTCGAACAGGTCCTGCAGGACGATGTCCGGCTGCAACTCGACCGCGGTGGGTTCGTGCACCTGCCACCAGAGCTTCCGGTGACATTGCACCCCGGCGACGAAGAGCGTCTTGGTGAGGCGCGCGCGCTCAGGCATGGGTGGCAAGATGGCGACGCGTCGGGCCATGGGACCAGCCGCCGGGGCGTTGCCGCGCTGCCGGTGCGTGGTGACCTTTGACGCTCCTCCCCGAACCACACGCTTCCATGGTCCGGATCCTTGCGGTCGTCCTGCTGGCCGCGGTGGTGTCGGCGTGCGCCGCCCGGGCGCCCGACGACGCCACGGCGATGGTGGCGTGCGGCGGCCAGCCGGGGCGGTACTGGACGCTGCCGCCGGGATCGGCGCAGCGGTCCCTCCGCGTCTGGATGGACAGGGGACGCCAGGACCTGGACGGATGGGGGCCGTACGGCGCCCGTCGGCTCGGGTTCGCGATGGACGCGTGGAATGCCCTCCGGCTTCCCCTGCGCCTCACCGCGGCGTCATCGGCCCGCGAGTCCGACATCGTCGTCGACGTCATCGCGTCCATTCCCCCGCAGCGCGATGGCTCCGACCGCGACCAGGCGGGGATCACCAACCTCACCTTCCAGGCCTCGGGGGAGATCACGCGGGCGCACGTCTTCGTCGCCGTGTCGGCGCCGTTCGGCGTCAGGTATCCGGTGCAGGACCAGCAGGCGAACCTCGTCCACGAACTCGGTCATGCGCTCGGGATGCTGCACGCCGGTGGCACCAGCGCCCTGATGGCGCCCCGCCGCGGGTCACTCGCGCTGACGGGCGCCGATATCGCCCTCGCGCGCGCGCACTTCACCTGTCCTGCCTGACGAGTCACCGCCGGGCGGCCCCCCGCCGCCGGCGAGGTGGATGGTGCGCGTGGGAAAGGCGAGGGACGTCCCGGCCCCCTCGACGACGCCGAGGAACCGCAACAGCGACTCCTGCCGGTACTCGAGGAACTCGGCCCATTGCTCGGTCTGGAACGCGGCCACCACCTCGATGTCGAGCGATGAGGCGCCGAGCGACACCAGCCTGACGCTGACCGAGTCGGCGACGATCTTCGGGTGGCTCCGCAGGGCGTCCTCGACCCCACCCAGGACCTGGCGCACCTGGCGCTCGGTGGTGCTGTACCGCAGGCCCAGGAGCATGGCCATCCGCAGCCGGTCCCGCGCCGTCAGGGACTCGATGCGGCTGTCGGCCAGCCTGCCGTTCGGGATGGTGACGACCGAGCGATCGAGGGTGCGGAAGCGCGTGGATCGCAGGCCGATGCGCTCGACCGTCGCCGTGAAGTCCTCGACCTTCACCGTGTCCCCCACCCGGAACGGCTGGTCGACACCGATGGAGAACGCGCCAAACAGGTTCTCGACGGTCTTCTGCGCCGCCAGGGCCAGCGCCAGGCCGCCGATGCCGAGCCCCGCAATCAGGCTGGCGACCGGGAAGCCGAGGTACGAGAGCACGGCCACCGCCGCGATCGCGAGGACGCCGACCTTCACCACGCGCGAGCCTAACGGGATGAGGGATCGCGACGGGCCCGAGCGCGCCCACATCGACTCCCCCAGCATGTGGAAGCCGATGTCCACCAGGCGGAACAGCGTCCAGAAGAAGACGGCGAAGTAGCTCGCCCGCACCAGCCGGTATGCGTTCCCGGCGAACGCCGGCGGCAGGCTCAGCGTCAGGATCACCGCGGACAGCACGGCCAGGGCCAGGGCCGCGCTCAACGGACCCGCGAGGCGCTTGAGGGCGATGTCGTCCCACGTCGTGGCCGTGCGCCGGACCAACCGGCCGACCACCAGCCTGACGAGTGCGCTGACCAGCAGGCCCAGGACGAGCGAGCCGACGGCCGCGCCGGCCAGCGACAACCATTGCATCCAGGTCATTGACTCGAGTTGGGAGTTGAGAGTTGAGAGTTGAGAGTGGG
>JAUQWM010000011.1 GCA_030835125.1 Gemmatimonadaceae bacterium
CGGGTCATCGGCCGGGCGCGGCGCCCTCGAAGAAGCGCCGCCGGACATCCCAGAGTTCCGGGAAGAACCGCTGCCGCAGCGTGTGCTGCAGGTACCGCGCGCCCAGCGTGCCGCCGGTGCCGCCCGTGTCGGGCCCGATGATCCGCTCCACGAGCTGGACGTGCAGGTATCGCCAGAGCTGGAACCCCTGCTCATACTCGATCAGGGCCTCGGCCAGGAGGAACTCCGAGGTCGGTCCGGGGCCGAGGTAGAGCTGCTCCAGCGTGGTGTCGTGCCGCTCGAGCAGGGCGAGGAACAGCGACTGGAGCGTGGGCAGCTCCAGCGCCCGCTGCAGCGCCGCCGGCACGGCGCCGTGCTCGCGGAGGACCGCGAGGAAATGCTCGTCGCGCAGGCCGCTCATCGCCTCGAGCGACCGGAACTGCACGCTCTGGCCACCGCTCGACGAACCGAGGTAACCGCGGAACTGCGCGAAGCGCTGTGGCGGGAGCGTGTCGAGTGCCGACAGCTGCCCGGCCACGATGCGGACCAGGGCATTCACCCGGCGCATGGTGTGGAGCGCCGGCACGGTTGCCGCATCACGCAGGTGATCGATCAACAGTCCCAGCTCGTGGAGCAGCACCTTGAACCAGAGTTCACTCGCCTGGTGGACGACGATGAAGAGCAGCTCGTCCGGGTGTTCCGGCGTCGACCGTGGCTGCTGCAACCGGAGCAGTTCATCGACCTTGAGATAGGTGCCGTACGTGACTTCACCGGTATCGTCGGGGACGGTCATTGCTCAGAAGGTGGAGACGGGAAGGGCGACGACGTCGTCAACCTGGACGGTCTCGGTCGTGTGAAAGGGCTCGCCGTACTTCACGCGAATCAATGACCCGTAGTGCGCGGCCTGGTGACGGATGATGTCCAGCAGGGGCTCCCCGTTCGGGTAGACCTCGCCCGCCTGGGTCGCCCCGGCAAACTGCGACTCGTACGCGCCGATTGCGGAGAGCTTCTCCTCGAACTCGGCGGAGATGTCGACGACGAACGAGGGCTTGAGGTAGTCCTCGCGATACGTGATGGCATGCAGGACCTTGCGCGGTCGATGGGGCTGCAGGTCGGGCAGGACCATGCTGAGCCCCGAGACGAAGCAGGCATCACGGACGACCTCAGCGGCCACGCGGTGGTCGGGGTGCCGCCCGAAGGGCGATGGCGCCGTCGTGATCACCACGGATGGCCTCAGGCGTCGGATGACCCGGGCGACCTGGAGCCGACTCTCCGGCGTGTTGGTCAGTCCGCTGTCCGGGAAGCCGAGGTTCTCACGAACCGCCACGCCAAGGATGGACGCGGCCGTCCGCGCCTCGGCCACCCTGAGCGCCACGGTTCCGCGGCTGGCCATTTCGCCCGCGGACAGGTCGACCACGCCGACCCGGTAGCCCTGCCTGGCCGACTTGAGCAGCGTCCCGCCGCAGGTGAGTTCCGCATCGTCGGGATGCGGGAAGATGGCCAGCAGGTCGACGGTTTCCATTCCGGGGGGGAAATGTAAGCCGCTGGCCGCGGTGGCGGGCTGGGCACGGCGTCGCCGGGGCTCCAGGGGGCGGGTTAAGCGATCATTACGAAAGGATGAGGACCGGTTCGCAAATCCCGTGGCGATGGCACCTTGGTCCGCGCCAGGCCGGCCGGCACCCTGGGAAACACCGGCCCGTCGACCGGCCGTAGTATCTGGCGTAGCGTGGACAACTCAACGCCGGGTTGGGGGTGTCTAACTCGACCGAACGTCCAGGCGTTTCCGGCTCGCGTTCGTCTCCGATGGTGATGTCGCCGTTCCATGGCCGTCCGTCGCTGGTCCCCAACTCCGACGAGGTTCGAACATGCAATTCCTTCGTGCGCGCCGGTACCTGATCGCGGCCATCCTGGTCGCGGTGGTGGTTCCGGCGACATGGCTGCTTGCCCGCGACAAGGGCACCACGGAGAACAGCCTCCAGACGACCGTGAAGCGCGGGGACTTTCGTGTCACGGTGAACACGTCGGGTGAGTTGCGCGCTCCCAAGTTCGTCCAGGTGCAACTGCCCCAGAACGCGATGCAGGCGCAGGTCTTCAACCTCAAGATCGCATCGCTGGTCGCCGAGGGCACGATCGTGAAGGCCGGGGACCTGGTGGCGGAGATCGACCGGTCGCCGCTGGCCACCAAGCAGACCGAGGTGTCGCTCACGCTCCAGAAGGCGGAAGCGCAGTACGAGCAGGCAAACCTCGACTCCACGCTCAACCTCGGGAAGGCGCGCGAGGACCTGAAGACGATGGAGCTGACGATGGAGGAGAAGCGCATCGCCAAGGAGCAGGCGGTCTACGAGGCGCCGAGCGTCAAGCGCCAGGCCGAGATCGACTTCGAGAAGGCGCAGCGGGCGATGGCGCAGGCCAAGGTGGACTACAAGACCAAGACGGAGCAGGCGATGGCCAAGATGCGCGAGGTCGGCGCCGATCGCGACCGGCAGCGCAACCTGCTGAAGAACATCATGGACGTCATGACGGGAATGACCATCTTCGCGCCGGCTCCCGGCATGGTCATCTACGTGAAGGAATGGAGCGGGAAGAAGAAGACGGTGGGCTCGGCCGTGAGCCCCTGGGAGCCGACGGTCGCCACGCTGCCGGACCTGTCGGTGATGGAGTCGCTCACGTACGTGAACGAGATCGATGTGCGCAAGCTGCGCGTCGGGCAGACGGTCAAGGTCACGCTCGACGCCGATCCCAGCAGGAGCCTGGTCGGCACGGTGAAGCAGGTGGCGAACGTCGGCGAGCAGCGCCCGAACTCTGATGCCAAGGTGTTCGAGGTCGTGGTGAACATCGAGAAGCCCGACACGTCCCTGCGCCCCGGCATGACCACCGGCAACGAGGTGGAGACCCAGAGCCTCAAGGACGTGCTCTTCATCCCGCTGGACGCGCTCGTCGTCGAGGAGGGCATTCCCGTCGTCTTCAAGCTGGACGGCGCGGCGATCATCAAGCAGGAAGTGGCCACGGGCGCGATGAACGACGATGAGGTCGTGGTGTTGAAGGGCCTCGAGGAGGGAGCGACAGTGCTGCTCTCGCCGCCGCTCAACCGCGCCGAACTCGAAGTGGTGCGATTGCCCGGATCGGAGAACCAGCCGCCGGCCGGCGCGTCCGGAGACACCGCGCAGAAGAGGACGGTGCCGCCCCCGGCGAATGACCCGAAGCAGGCCGCCCCGGCGCCGCCGGGGGCACCGGCGGGCGCGCCCATTCGCAAGGGCTGAGCGTGTCCCTCGACAAGGCGTCGCTCGCGACGCTCCGCGCCCAGGTCACCGCGCATGTGCTGTTCGGCATGCGCACTGCCGCGGAAGCGGTCGTGCACAACAAGCTCCGTGCCGGGCTGACATCGCTCGGCATCCTCTTCGGCGTCGCGTCCGTGATCGCGATGCTCGCCATCGGCCGTGGGGCGAAGCAGGAGATCCTGGCGCAGATGCAGCTGCTGGGCTCGAACAACATCGTCATCACGCCGATGGTCGAGCAGAAGGAGGGGGATGCGAAGCAGGAGGAGGAACCCGGCAAGAAGGAAGTGAAGCGGTACACACCGGGCCTCACCTATCGCGACGTGGAGGCCATCCAGCGGATGGTGCCGCACGTGGACGTGGCCAGCGCCGAAGTGGTGGTCAACACCACGATCACGCGCGAGGGGCGCCGCCGGTCGGGGAAGGTGGTTGGCGTGGACACGACCTACTTC
Organism: Gemmatimonadaceae bacterium; assembly: GCA_030835125.1. Classification (GTDB taxonomy): domain Bacteria; phylum Gemmatimonadota; class Gemmatimonadetes; order Gemmatimonadales; family Gemmatimonadaceae; genus JABWBJ01. The sequence goes on from JAUQWM010000011.1 coordinate 3,707, forward strand.
CGCCTGACGAACGAGTCGCTCAGTGAGGGCTCCTACTTCAGTCCCGCCCAGGTCGAGCAGGGACGCCCGGTCGCGATCATCGGGTACGGGGTCCGGACGCGCTTCTTCACCACCGAGGAGCCCATCGGCCGGCAGGTCAAGGTCGGCGATTCATGGCTGACCGTCGTCGGCGTCCTGAAGGACAAGCGCGTCAGCAACGAGACCGCGCAGCGACTCGGAATCCGTGACCCCAACATGGACGTCTATGTCCCGGTGCGGACGATGCTGCTGCGCTATCGCGACCGCGCCCAGCTTTCGCAGAAGGACATCCAGGAAGCCAACCGTGGCGGCGGCGAGGGCTTCATCATCATCGGCGGGGGTCAGCAGCAGACCGAGGAGACGGAAGAGGCGCGCGCCGAGCGGACGAACCTGAACCAGCTCGACCGGGTCATCGTGCGGGTGACCGAGGCAGGCAAGGTGCCGGCCGTCGCGGAGTTGCTCAAGCGCATGATGGAACGCCGGCACAACCAGGTCATCGACTTCGAGATCACGGTGCCGGAACTGCTGTTGCAGCAGGAGCAGCGGACGCGCGCGATCTTCAACATCGTGCTGGGCGCCATCGCGTCCATCTCGCTGATCGTGGGCGGGATCGGGATCATGAACATCATGCTGGCGTCGGTGCTGGAGCGGACGCGGGAGATCGGCGTGCGGCGGGCCATGGGCGCGACGCAGAAGGACATCCTGTTCCAGTTCCTGAGCGAGGCCATCCTGATCAGCGTCGCCGGTGGCGTGGCGGGGATCATCGTCGGGTGGTCGCTCAGCTTCGGCATCGAGCGCTTCGCCGAGATCCACACGCTGGTGTCGTACATCTCCATCGCCGTGGCCTTCGGCGTGTCCTTCACGGTGGGGCTGGTCTTCGGCATTGTGCCCGCGTGGCGGGCCGCGAAGGCAGACCCGGTCGTCAGCCTTCGATACGAGTGAGGAAGATGCGTTCCATGAGCGGTATCTACGGGCGGTGGTCCGTGGCGGGGCTCGCGCTCGCGATGCAGGTGGCCGGCGCCCAGGGCGTCGCGGCGCCGGCATCCGGGGCGCTGACGCTGCAGCAGGCCATCGACATCGCGCAGCGCAACGGCCTCCAGGCGCGCGCGGCGCTCAGCACTCGCGACGCGGCCCGGTCGCGCGATCGCGCCTTCGACGCGCGCCTCCTGCCCCAGTTCTCCATCGGGGCCAACGTCCCGAGCTACACCAGCCGGATCCTCGCCGTCACCCAGCCGGACGGGAGCACGCTCTACCGGCCCGTCCAGGAAACGCGCAGTGACGTGAACCTGCAGGTGACCCAGCAGATCCCGTTCACGGGCGCCACCCTGACGATGACGTCAGGGCTGAACAAGCGGGAAGGGAACAGCCTGCCCGAGACGTGGAACTCCTCGCCGTTCAGCCTGGCCATCTCCCAGCCGATTCTCCGGTCCAACACGCACGGGTGGAACCGCGAGGTGAACGGACTCTCCGCGGACATCGCCGAGCGGCAGTACCTCGAGGCGCGGGAGGACGTGGCGCTGCAGGTGTCGGGGGCGTACTTCGATTACTACGCCGCGCAGGTCTCGCTGCGCAACGCGATCCTCAATGCGTCGACCAACGATACGCTGTACCGGTTGAACCAGGGGCGGTTCGAGGTCGGCAAGATCAGCGAGAACGACCTGCTGCAGAGCGAGCTGGAAATGCTGCGGGCGCAGACGTCGCTCGACGGGGCGCGCCTGGAGCACGACCGGGCGCTGGCCGCGCTGCGCCTGGCCCTCAACGTGGCGCCCGGCACGGCCATCGAGATCGCGGTCACCCCGGACGTTCCCGGGTATGCACCCGACACCACCCAGGCGGTCGCGCAGGCCCTGCGCAACGGATCGGCGGTGCGTTCGGTCGACCTGCAGGATGCCCAGGCCCGCCGCAGCATGTCGGAGGCGCGGTACAACGGTGGTCCCGGGGCGACGATCAACGCGTCCTACGGCTACAACGCCACCGGCAGCGCGATGAACGACGTGTACCGTGACCTGCTCAAGGCCCAGCAGTACACGATCAACGTGCAGGTTCCCCTGATGACCTGGGGTGCACACCGGGCGGACATGCAGGCCGCGAAGTGGGAGCTGACGCGGGTCCAGAGCACCGGCAGGCTCGCGCGCGAGCAGGCGCAGCAGGACGCCCATTTCGCCGCGCTGCAGGTCTCACTCGCCAGGCGGCAACTGGCGATCGCCGCGAAGGCGGACACGGTGGCCCAGAAGCGGTTCGAGGTGGCCTACAACCGATACGTGATCGGCCGGATCGACGTGGACCAGTTGTACCTGGCGCAGAACGCCAAGGACCAGGCATTGCTGAGTTTCGTGCAGTCGCTGAAGGGGTACTGGCAGGCGCACTACCGGTTGCGTCGGGTGACGTTGTACGATTTTGAGCGATCTGAGGGGATACGATAGGGATAGGCATCAGGCATCAGGCATCAGGCATCAGCCTGGGCATCGGGCTTCAGGGCACAAGGGCGCGTTGGAATGATTTCCTTTGCGCTCAATCGATGATGGTGAGGGGCGGTCGGAGCTGAATACTGGGCCATGAGCCCACAAGAGCCGGTCGCGAAGATCGTCATCAGGAGTCACAGAGACCTGGTGGTGTGGCAACGCGCCAGGAAACTCACCGGGGCGTGCTATCGCTTGGCACGCTTGCTACCCTCGGGTGAACAGTACGACCTTCAGCGCCAGATCCAGCGCGCTGCCATATCGGTGGCGGCCAACATCGCCGAAGGGCATGGACGCCTGAGCCGGAATGACTACGCTCGGCACATATCAATCGCCCGCGGCTCCCTCATGGAACTCGAGTGCCTCCTCGAACTGTGTGTCGAGGTAGCCTACTTCGACGAAGCGCAGATCGCGGAGCCGATGCACGCCGCAGATGAGGTCGGGCGCATGCTCTGGGCGCTCGCTCGGAGCCTGGGCAGCGCTCAGCTGCCAATCCGGATGCGAGCCCCCCAGAGTCGCTCGCCCGACGCCCTGATGCATGAGGGTGATGCCTGATGCCTGATGCCTGATGCCTGATGCCTGATGCCTGATGCCTGATCCCTATTCGTATCTCAGCGCCTCCACCGGATCGAGCCGCGCCGCCCGCCTCGCGGGGATCAACCCGAACACGATCCCGATCGCGATCGATACCGTCACGGCCGCCACCGTCTGGCTCAAGGGCGTACTTCCCTGGGCATTGATGGCCATGCTGATCAACCGCCCGAAGCCAAGCCCCACCACGATCCCGATCACGCCGCCGATGCCCGTCAGGGTCGCCGACTCGATCAGGAACTGCATCATGATGTCGCGGCGGGTGGCACCGACGGCCTTCCGCAACCCGATCTCGCGGGTGCGGCTCGTCACCGAGACCATCATGATCGCCATCACGCCGATACCGCCCACCAGCAGCGCCACCGACGACAGCGACACCATCACCAGGAAGAACGCACCGGTCATCGTGCTGAACAGGTCCAGGATCTGGTCCTGGGTGATCAGGTCGAAGCTGTTGCGGTCCGCGGGACGGAGGCCGCGCCGCTCGCGCAACGCCACCGTGACCGCCTCCTGCGCCGCCAGCACCGTGACGCCGGTGCGCGGCTTCACCGGGATGAACAGGGCGTTCGTCTTGTCGATGTCGTAGTGCTGGTCGAGCGTGCGGTACGGGATGATCGCGCCGTTGTCGGCCCCCGGTGGCGTGAAGATGTTCTTCGCCGGCGCATAGAGGCCCACCACCTCGCACGGCTGACCGCCGACGCTCAACGTCCTGCCGATCGGGTTCACGCGCCCGAACAGCCGCCGCGCATGACTCTCGTCGAGGACCACGACATTGGCCCCGGTCTTCAGTTCCGACTTCGTGAACCAGCGCCCGACCACGAGCTCACCACCCATGATCTCGGTGAAGCCCTCGTCGGCACCGCTGAGCGTCGTGGGTTGCGAACGCACGGCGCCATACTCGAGCCGGGCGAGCGTCTGGCCCCAGAGCGCCGCATAGCCGATCTCGGGCAGCCTGGCGAGCAGCTCGGCCTCCGCTGCGCTCAGGTCCGGCCGGACCCGCACCCACTTCGGCAGCGCGTCCGGGTTGAGGGGCGTCTGCGAGAAGACCTTCATCACGTAGAACGTCGTCGGGCCGGCGACCTCGATCGTCCGCACGATCTGCTGCTCGATCCCGCTCACGATCGTGGCCATCGCCATGACCGTGCTGATCCCGATGACGACGCCCAGGATGGTGAGCGCCGAGCGCAGCTTGCTCGTGCGCAACGTCGTCACGGCGAGCGCGACGTTCTCCTGGACGGTGTCGATCAGGTTCATGGCATCACGGGACGGGCATCAGGCATCGGGCATCAATCGGCGCGGAGAGAGGCAATCGGGTCGAGCCGGGCTGCGCGGCGCGCGGGGTACACCCCGAACAGGATTCCCACGCCTGCGCCTAACGTCAACGCGAGCGCGATCGACCAGGAGGTCACCCGTGCGGGCAGCGGCGACACCGTGGCCACCAGGCCGGCGAGTGCCCACCCCCACAGCACGCCAAGCAGCCCCCCGATCGTCGCCAGCACGATGGCCTCGGCGAGGAACTGTCGCTGGATGTCCTGCGCGCGCGCCCCGACCGCCTTCCGGATCCCGATCTCGTGCGTCCGCTCGGTCACCGACATCAGCATGATGTTCATGATCACGATGCCGCCGACGACGATGCCGATCCCCACCACCGCGGGGAGCACCGCGAACAGCACCTGCGTCAGCGTCTTCCAGAACGCGATCAGGGCGTCGGAGGTGTCGAGCGAGAAGTTGTTCTCCTCGGACGGGCGCAGGCGCCGGGCGACGCGCAATGCCTCCTCGGCGCGTTGCATCGCCGGGGCGACGTCGGCCGCCTCGCGCATCTTGACCGAGATGGTCGTCGTGTTCCGCCGGCCGTAGATCATCTCGAAGCGGGAAATCGGCATCAGGACGTAGCCGTCGAACGACTGGCCCAGCACCCGTCCCTTGCCCGCGTTCACGCCGACGATCTCGAACTGCTCGCCGAGGATGCGAACGAACCGCCCGACCGGCGCGACATTCTCGAACAGGTTCTCGGCGACCTGGGCGCCGATCACGACCACCGCGCGGCGCTCGGCCTCATCAAGGTCGGTGAGCGGCCGCCCCTCGGCTACGCGGTAGTCCTGGACGACCTGGTAGGCGGGGGTGACGCCGAAGACGAGCGCATCACCGAGCGAACGGTTGCCCCAGACGACGTCCGCCTGCGGCGTCGGCCAGCCGCTGACGAGGGCGATCGCCTCGGCGTCCGGGATCGCCTCCATCACGATCGCGGCATCCTCGGGACCGATCTTCGGCCGCCGCTGGGCCCGGCGCCAATCGTCGTCCGAGAAGCGCGTGAAGTTGAGCGGCGTCCGGCGGACCTGGAAGGAATTGGCGCCGATGATGGCGCCCGCGACGTTCTCCCGCACGTACGCGTTCATGCCCTGGATGATTGCGACCACCGCGACCAGGAATGTCACCGAGACGATGACGCCAAGGAGCGTGAAGAACGAGCGAAGCTTGTTCGCCCGGATCTGGGTCAGGGCGGAGGTGATGACGTCCGAGAACCGCACCCGCGTAATCTAGGGGGAGCGCAAGGCGCGAGCGCAGAGGCCCTCGGTCAGGTTGTCTGGGGCCGGAATCGGGCGGCGGTAGGCTCCGTCTTCTGCAGGACGCAGTCCGCAGTCTGCACAATCTGCAATCTGCGTTTACTCGTGCCTCAGCGCCTCCACGGGGTCCAGCCGCGCTGCCCGGGCTGCTGGGGCCATCCCGAACAGGATACCGGTCAACGCCGAGGCGCCCAGGGCCGCGACGACGGCCGACATGGGGACCGACGCCGGGATGGGCGTTGCGGCGCGGATTGCCATCGCGAGCAGGGTGCCGAGCGCGAGCCCCACGGCCGCTCCGATGCTCGTCAGCGTTGCCGCCTCGACCAGGAACTGCCAGAGGATCGTGCCCCTGGTGGCGCCGAGCGCCTTCCGCACGCCGATTTCGCGGGTGCGTTCGGTGACCGAGATCATCATGATTGCCACCACGCCGACACCGCCCACCAGCAGGCCCACCGCCGACAGCGTGAGGCCCACGAGGAAGATCGCCCCGAAGAGCTGGTCGAACACTTCCATCAGCCGGTCCTGTCCCACGAGCGCGAAGTTGTTCGGCTGCGACGGGCGCAGCCCGCGATGCGACCGCATGATGGCGGTCACCTCGTCCATCACGCCGGCGCGGTTGTTCGGGTCACGCGGCTTGACGGTGAGCATGATCCAGCGGCCGCTCGCGCCCAGGTGGCGCCGCGCGGTCTCGAGCGGGACGATCACCTTGGGTCGATCGGGTCCGCGCCCGTCCATCGTCTTGAGGAATCCCGCGGTCGCCTGGTAGACGCCGATCACCTGGAACGACTGCTCGTTGAGCTGCACCGTCTTGCCGATGGGGTCCGAGTCGCCGAACATCTGTTTGGCGAGGGTGTCGTTCAGGATCGCCACCATTGCGGCGGCGGTGTTCTCCTGCTCGGTGAAGTTGCGGCCGGGCGCGATGTCGCCGCCGTCGGTCTCCAGCCACTGGTGGCCGTAGGCTTCGTAGTTGACACCGTTCAGGTTGCGGTCGTGGTACTTCACGCTCATGCCACCGAAGAACATCGGCACCGCGGCGGCCACGCTCGGCAGTTCCTTGATCAGGCGCCATTCGGCCAGCGTCACCGGCGGGTTCCGCCGGTCGGCGCAGGTGTCGTCGGTGCCGTCGCAGCTGTTGATCCCGATGCCGCGGCGACGGACCATGAACGTCGATGCACCCATCTCGTTGACGTCGGACTCGAAGCTCGCGCTGATGCCGTGGATGGCGGCACCCATGCCGACCACGACGAAGACGCCCACGGCCACGCCCATGATCGTGAGCGCGGCCCGGACCTTGTTCGACCGGATGGCGTCGAGTGCGATGCCAACGCCTTCCAGCGCGGTGAGGAAGCGAGACCAGATGCGCATGACGATCACTCCCGCTGCAACGCGATGATGGGATCCAGGCGCGCCGCGCGCGTCGCCGGGTAGAAGCCGGCCATGATCCCCACACCGGCGCCGACGATGATCGCGGCGGCGATCGACCACGGCGCGACCGAGGCGGGCAGGGGCGTGAAGGCGGCCACCAGCTTCGCCAGCCCGATGCCCAGCGAGATCCCGAGGATCGCGCCGATCACGCTCAGGGTCGCCGACTCGACCAGGAACTGCCGGCGAATGTCCTTCTGCCGCGCGCCGATTGCCTTGCGGATCCCGATCTCGTGCGTCCGCTCCGCCACGGCGACCAGCATGATGTTCATGATGACCATCGCGCCCACGATCAGCCCGATGGCCGGGAGCGCGGTGCCGATCGCGATCATCCGTCCCCGGAGCTCGGCGAAGAAGGAGAGCGCGTCGTCCGAAGTTTCCATCGCGAAGTTGTCGGGCTGGCCGGGCGTGAGCCCGCGGAACCCGCGCATGACCGAGCGCACCTCTTCCATGGCGTCGCCGAGGACCTCCGCCCGGGGCGCCTGCACCACCAGGCCGTCGATGTCACCGCGCGGGTTGGTGGCGCGCGACATCGGGGACGTGTAGGGCGCGATTGCCATGCGGTCCATGGAGAAGCCGAAGATCGATCCCTGCTTCTCGAGGACGCCGATCACCTGGTACGGCGTCCCCGCGATGCGCAGCTCACGCCCCACGGGGTCGAGGTCGGGAAAGAAGTGCGTGGCCACCTCGGTCCCGATCACCACCACCGGCGACCCGAGTTGCGTCTCCTGCGGCGTGAACGGACGCCCGGAAGCGATGTCGTACTTCTTGATCTGGAAGTAGGCTGCCTCGGTGCCGAAGGCCATCACCTGGCGAGGACGATTGAAGGCCGAGGTCGCGTAGATGAAGCGGACGTTTTCCACGGCCGAGCGCACCCCGCTGGGCAGGGCCTCGCGCACGACATCGACGTCCGCCTGCGTGACGCGTGGGCGCCGCTGCCACTCGCGCCAGGTGGAGTCGGTGATGTCGCCCACGAAGACGTCCGGCATGCGACGGAACGTGAAGGTGTTCACGCCGAGGATGCGGGCCGCGAACTCGTCGGTCATGTACCGGCTCATGCCTTCGACGATCGACACGACCGCGATGAGGAACATGACGCCGATCATGACGCCGATGAGCGTGAAGAAGCTCTTCAGCTTCTGCACGCGGATCTGCTGGAGGGCGAGGCGGACGGATTCGAAGAAGGCCAATGGGAGAGGGTCGAGGCTTGAGGCTCGAGGCTCGAGACCTTGGAGGGTCGGACTGGCGGTCGGGAGTTCCTACGAGACTTGCCCGGCCGAGGTGTCAGTCACCGCAAAGAAGAAAGGTCAGTGGCCGCCGGAGCCGCCCCTGACCTCTCATAACCATCCCTCAACCCTCGACCCTCGACCCTCGACCCTATACAGGCAGCCCCACCTTCTGGACGAACGCCGCGCGACGGTCGTCGCTGGCGATGACGCCGTCGCGGAGGACCACCACGCGTCGGGCGTGGGCCGCGATATCGGCTTCGTGGGTCACCATGATCACCGTCTGGCCGTGGGCGGCGAGGCCCTCGAACACGTTCATGATCTCGGCCGAGGTCTGGGAATCCAGGTTCCCCGTCGGTTCGTCAGCGAGGAGGATCGACGGATCGTTGACCAGGGCGCGGGCGATGGCGACGCGCTGCCGCTGGCCGCCCGAGAGCTCGTTGGGTCGGTGGGTCATGCGGTCGGCGAGTTGCACGCGCTCGAGGGCCGCGCTGGCGCGCCGCTTCCGCTCGGACGACGACACGCCGGCATAGACGAGCGGCAGCTCGACGTTATGCAGCGCACTGGCGCGGGGGAGCAGGTTGAACGTCTGGAAGACGAACCCGATCTCCTTGTTCCGGACCCGGGCCAGGGCGTCGTCGGACATCTTCGACACCATCTGCCCGTTGAGCCAGTACTCGCCCGACGACGGCGTGTCCAGGCAGCCGATGAGGTTCATCAGCGTCGACTTGCCGGAGCCCGACGGCCCCATGATGGCCACATACTCGTTGCGACGCACGGCGAGATCCACGCCGCGGAGCGCATGCACCACCTCGCCCCCCATGTCGTAGTCGCGCTTGAGGCTCCGGGTCACGATGACCCAGTCCTTCCCCGGCGCGGCGCCGGACTCGAGGATGACCGCCTTGCGTTCGGCGGTCGTCGGCAGTGGTTCTTCGTCGGTCGCGCTGCGACCGTGGGAACTCATGGAATCGTTCACGACTTGGCGTCCTTGGCAGGTGGCGTGGGAGCGGCCGCCTCCTTCACGAGGGCGCCGTCCTTGAGTTCGCGAATCGCCTGGTAGGTTCCCCCCACGATCCGCTCGCCGGACTGGAGCCCGGAGAGCACCTCGAAATACCGATCGCCGGCGATACCCACCTTTACGGGGCGGAAGGTCACTTTGTTGTCCGTGCCGACCACGAACACGCCCTCGACGTCGCGCTTGCCGACTTCCTTGGTCGGCGTGGTGCCCACGCGCACGGCCGAGTCGGCGCCCGACAGTTCCTCGTTCTCACGGACGGTGAGCGCGATGATGGGGATCGACAGGGCCTTGCTGCGGACATCGGTCACGACCTTGGCCGTGGCCGAGAAGTCGGGACGGGTATCGACGGGCGGGTTGAGGAGCTGGATCCGCACCTCGTAGTCGACCGCCTGCTCGGTCGTGGCGCCTGCCGCGGCCCCCCGGACGGAGCTGTGCGAAATCTCGACGACCTTGCCGATGAACGTCGTGTCGGGGAAGGCGTCAATCTGGACGACCGAGGAGTCGCCGAGGGCAATGCGCGCCACGTCGGTCTCGTCCACCTTCACGATCGTCTCCAGCACGCTCATGTCGCTGATGGTCAGGAGGGTCGCGGCATCCTTGTTGAACGTACCGGGGACCGCCGTCTCGCCCTGCTCGACGACCAGCCGCGTGATGCGGCCGCTCATCGGCGCCAGGATGGTCGTCTTGCCCAGGCTGTTCTTCGCATCACGGACAGACGCGTTGGACTGCTCGACGTTATGGTCGGACGCCTCGAGGAGCGCCTGGTTCACTTCCATCTGGGTGCGCGTCTGCTCGAGCTCCGCGTCCGACACGAGCTGCGGGTTGGTCTTGCGGATCTCGACGTTCCGGTCGTAGGAGCGCTTGGCCTGCAGGAAGTTGGCCCGGGCCTGGGCGGCCCCCGCCTTGGCGGACGACAGGGCCGCCTCGGCACGCTGCACGGCCGCTTCGTACTGCTCGGGGTCGATCTGGAGCAGGAAGTCGCCGCGCTTCACCATCTGGCCTTCCTTGACGGCCAGCCGGACGATGCGGCCCGAGATGTCGGCCGCGACGTCGACCTTGGTGCGGGGCTGCACCTGGCCGCTCGCCGTCACCGACGCCACGAGGTCCCGCGAGTCCACCGCCTCGATGCGCACCTCGGTGGGCTTCTCCCCGCGGCGCGCCGCCGTCGTCGCGAAGAACGCGCCGCCGGCTATCACGACTGCTCCAACGATCATCCACTTCGCTTTCTTGCTCATCAATTCCTTCCTGTGATGTCCCTGGGGGGGTACTACCGGAGGGGCCTGCCCACCGCCTGCTCGAGCGCGGCGTAGAACTTGTGGAAGTCGTAGATCGCGTTGATCAGGTTCGTGCCGGCCTGCTCGAAATCCGTGCGAGCCTGCGTCACCTCGATGAAGGTACTGGCACCGACCCGGTACCGCTCCTGGGCCAGCTCGAGCGCCTGCTGCGCCGTCGCGCGGTTCTGTTCCTGCAACTGCACGGTCTGGAACTGGGTCAGCAGGCTGCGATAGGCCGACGTGATGTCGGTCTGCATCTGCAGTTCCTGCGCGCGGACCTGGTAACGGGCCTCGTTCCGGCTCGCCTGGGCGCCCTGGATCTGCTGCTCACGGCGAAAGCCGTTGAAGATCGGCAGGGACAGGGTGACGCCGTAGCCGAACGGGTTCTTCGTGAACGAGAACGGGAACTGCTCGTTCGCCGTGCGCATCGCCGCCGCGTCGGCGTCCGTGAACTGGATCAGCTCGCAGCCCCCGCGGGGCGCGAGCCCGGCGCCGACTCGCAGGGAATCGCTCGACAGGCAGCTGCGACGCGCGTTTTCCGTCTGCACCATCGCGGAAGCGATGCTCGGCTCGATGTTGGTCTGCTGCAGGGAATTGCCGCTGAAGCCGGTCTGGAAGCTCAGCGAGGGCAACCACTGCGATCGCGCCTGGCTGACGCTGACGTTGGCCGCCGACTCCCGGGCGCGCGCCGCATTCAGCGCCGGGTTGCCGCGACGCGCCATGTCGAGGAGCTCCTCGAGCGCGAGCGCCGGCTCCGTCACGGCAAAGGTCGTCGTCAGGCGGACACCATCCATCTTGTCCACGCCCATCAGCTGGAACAGGCGAAGCGTCTCGATCTCGACGTTGTTCCGTTCGCGGAGGACATTCACGCGGGCGGTACCTACCAGCACCTCGGAGCGGCGAACCTCGAGCGACGTCGTCGCGCCGACCTGTTCGCGCGCGCGATTCAACTCGAGCTGCGCCTGGTTGTTGGCGAGCAGCGTGTCCTGCAACGCGGCCCGGGCCTGCGCTTGCAGGACGTTCAGGTACTGGGTCACGACCTGCGACCGGGTGGCCGCCGCCGAGTTGGTCACGTCGGCCTCGGACGCGGTGAGGTTCGCGCGCTCGACCCGAGGCTGCATGAGGGAGGCGCCGCTGTAGCTGGCGCTGATGCCGATGGAGTACGAGGAACTGAGGATGTCGTTCGAGGCGCCGAACTGCTGGCCTTCCACGATCTGCGTGCCACCCTCACGGAAGCTGGTCGAGAAGGACGAGCCGACCTGCGGGAGAAGTGAGCCATAGGCGGAGCGAAGCGCCGCACCCTGGCGACTCCGCGCCGACAATGCGCGCAAGTGGGTCGGGTTGTTCCTGATGGCCAGCTGCACGGCCTCCTCGACGGTGAGAATCGGTCCGCCGGCCTGCCCCTGGGCGAAGGCAATCGACGGTGCGGCAGCGAGCAGGAGGGCGCTGAGTACGTGTCTCATGTTCTCTCGGGTCCCGATTAGGATGTTCGAAAGCTGCCATTCGTACGGGGGGTCCGTCGAATGGGTTTCAGGCGAGGCCCATCAGGATAGAGACGCCTCTTCTCCCCCTGAGAGTTGCCTTCTGGTCAGCTTTCGAACACCCGTCAGCCGCGCGGCGGGTCGTCGCGAACGGCCACGAGTCCGCGGGCCGGGATCTCAACCTTCAGCAGCCGGTTTCCCCGGTCGAACCAGAGGTTCCTGACCTCGCCTCCGGCATCGGTTACCCGGATGTGGATAGCCGGGACATCCTGTGTGCCAATCTGCAGCGTCTCCTCGCCCACTCGAGCCAACGTGACGGTCGTCAGGGCGTTGTCACGGCGGGGTACCAGGATTGGCAATCGCCCTTCGGGCCCGCGCAGGGTGAGGAACCAGTGCTGATGGATGATGTCCTCATCGAGCACGAGCGCTCCGTTCGGGATGATCGACTCGCGTGCCGCTGTGCCACGGGCACCGGTGATCTTGGCGTTCAGCCGGCCGCGGACGACCTCACCATCCCAGGTCTCGTCGGTATCGCCGGTGCGCACCTTGACGAAGTACCTGGTGACCGCACCACGGCCATCGGTCCGCAGTTCCGGCTCCAGTTTCCGGTCACCGAGGGTGACGTCGCCTTTCGCGAAATACTCGACGACGTCGCCCCGGGTCGTCGCGGTGATTCGGAAGTTTTCGCGGACAGCAGTCCGACCATCACGGCGGACCGTGAAGCTGCCTTCGTCCGCGACTCGCGTCCCCTGCCCGGCGGCAGGTGCGAGCGGTGCGACGAGCAAGGCAGCTATGACGAGCGTGGCAGTTCGCATGGCCTCAAGAATACACGAATCTCACGAGTCCGTTCTGCGTCGTCCGCGTTCTGCTGGCTAAAGGGTTGTAGAAGCACGTCTTAGGTTGGTCGACCACCGTTGCCCGACGGAGGTCTTCCAGCGACCATTCCCATGTCCCGTCCGCCTGCACGCAGAAAGGCCGAGCCCGTCGGAGGGTGAAATTCAGTCGAACCGGAACGTGCTGACGCCCGCTGTCGCTCCCTGGTGGCTCGCGATCACCGGGGGATCGGCCTTCGGCATCGCTTGGTGGCTGCAGTCCCTCCAGGAACCGGCGATCCTGGTCGCCATCCTCCTGGCCCTGGTGGGCGCGGCGACCGCGGGACGGGCGCGCGCCGGGCTTCCGGGGATCGTGGGTGCTGTTCTCCTGTTTGTCACCCTGACGGCGGCGCTGCTCGGGCAGCGTCGGCTCGACCGGATCGAACGCTCGTGGGACACGTACTCCGCCGAGGCGACGATTTCCGGTGTCGAGAACCTTCGCGACGCCGTCCGTCGCGAAGTCGAGGCGCTTGACCGCCTGGTGTCGTCGGCAATGAGCGCGCCGCCGTCGGCCGCCGAAGCGTTCGACTACCTGGCCTCGTTCGGGCCGCAGCCGGCCCACCGGGGCGTCGTGCTGTCGGATCGCGCCGGTCCGCTGGCGTGGCTTGGCGCCCTGCGCGTGCCGGAGACTGCCGCCGGGGACACGTCCGGCCTCGTCACGACTCCTTTTTATGTCGCCATCCGACGCGTGGCGCGGCAAGGATCGCGAACCGCGGTCGCGGACGCGGTGCTGCACGCCGATCCACCGGCTGACCGGATCGCCAGTTCGCTGGAGGCGTCCCTCCAGCTGGGCGACGAGTTGAGCGGATTCCAGTATGCCGCCGCACCAGCGCCCGATTCGGGATGGTCGACGATCGAGGTGGCCGGGCAATCCCTCGCGGTGAAGCCGCAGGTGCGGTCGCAGGGCGAGGCGATGCAGCGCGTCACGGAGCGCGTGCGGCTGTGGGGCGGAGTCGGTCTCGTGGTCGCGTCCTGCCTGCTCTTCGGCCTGGCCTGGCGCCGCCCCGCGTCGCTCAACCAGCGGGTGCTGACGCTGATCGCCGTGCTGTCCATCGCCTGGATCGTCCCGTTCAGCGCGTACTCGAACCGTGCGGCCGTCTTCGATCCCGGCGTCTACTACGCGCCCGTGCTCGGGCCGCTTTCCGGGTCGGTGGCGGCGCTGACGCTCACCAGCGCCCTCGCCCTGCTCGGATTCTTCGCGCTGGGCCGGGCCGGACTGCATGTGCGCGGCCGCTGGCTCCCCGCACTGGGCGTGGCGGCGGTGGCATCGTTAGGCCCGTTCCTGCTGCGCGACCTCGCGCGGGGCATCGCGCTCCCGGCGCGGGGCGCGACCCTCGACCTCTGGCTGGCGTGGCAGGTGCCGCTGTTCCTGGCCGCCGCCGCCATCCTGCTGGCGGGGGCGAGCGCGGGTCGCATGCTGGTCGGCCGCGACCGGGGCCTGAGTCCATGGATTGCGCCGGCGATCGCGGCACTGGCCACCCTGCTCGCGCCGCTGCTCTGGCTGGCGCCCGGCCGCTGGCCGGCGTGGTACACCGGGTTCTGGATCGCGGCGATGGCCGCCCTGGCGCTCGCCCGGCGGTCGCGCGCCCTGGTCGCCACGGCCGGCGTGGTCGCGGCCTGCGGCGCCACGACGCTGGTGTGGTACGCGGTGTCGCGCGCGCGGGTGCAACTGGCGGAGAGTGAGGTGACGAGACTGTCGACGCCTGACGCCGGCACGATGGACCTGGCGGCCCGCCTGGCCGAATCCATCCGCGCCGGCGATCCGCCGCTGGCCCGCGCCGACCTCCTGCGACGCTTCGTCGCGTCGCCGCTTGCGCCGGCGGGCAACCCGGTCGAACTGGCGAGCTGGCTGCCAGACGAACTGGAACCCCATGCCGAGCTCCGCATCCGCGATTTCGCGGGCCGGGGACATGGGGAGCAGCACCTCGTCGCCCGCGCGCGCGAGACGGGTGACATCGCCTGGGAGCAGGCCGAGTCGGTGCAGGGGAGGCAGTTGCTCGCGGCGATCCCGCACGAGAATGGAGGCGTCACCACCATCGTCGTGTCGCCGCAGTCGCGCCTCGTTGAGGAAGATCCGTTCTCGCTCCTCTCGGGGTTGTCGCGACCGGCGCCCGCCGAGCCCCCCTATGACCTGGTGCTCACCACGCTGCCATCACCCGTGCCGATGTCCGAGCGACCGCAATGGTCCCGCAAGGGGAACGAGCTGCACGGCGACTGGCTCGTGCCCGGCGCCGGCGACGGGTCCCGCGCCCACGTCGAGGTGGAGCTTCGCGGCCTCGACGCCCTGGTGCCGCGGGGCGCGCTGATGGTCCTCCTCGACCTGCTCATCCTGGGCGTGCTCTGGACGCTGGTCGCGGCATCCGACGGCGGCCTGGTGCGATGGGCACGAGCAGGACTCGGCGCCTGGGCGCGCAGTTATCGCGGCCGCCTGACGGTGACGCTGTTCGCCTTCTTCATGATCCCGGCCGCCGCCTTTGCGCTCTGGTCGTACTCGCGGCTCATCCAGTCGGATCGCGAGTCGCGCGTGCTCCTGCTGATGGAGACGCTGCGCGCGATCTCGAGGATCGGCGGGCTGGAGGACCTGGCGGCCGTCAGCGAGCGATTCGACACGCCGCTGCTGGCGTATCGCAGCGGACAACTGGTACACGCCAGCGATTCCCTCTACGCACAACTCGCGCCGGTGGGACGCTACCTGCCCCCCGAGGTGGCCATCGGGCTGGGCGTCGAGAGCGAGGTGACGGCGACGTCCCGTCCCGTCGTCGCCGGCGTGTCGATGTTGCTTGGCTACCGCTCCTTCGCCATGGCCGGCGTGGGGCGCGCCGTGCTCGCGGCGCCGGCCCGGTTGACCGAGCGCGCGCTGGACCGCGAACGTCGCGACATCGGCGTGCTCGTGCTCTTCGCCGCGTCGCTCGGCGCATTGGCCGCCCTCTGGCTGTCGGGGCTCGTCGCGCGGGAACTCGAACGGCCGGTCGGCGCGCTCCGGCTGGCCGCGCTGCGCATCGCCCGCGGCGAGCGCTACCCGACTCCGGACCGGCCGCCGGCCCGCGAGTTCGTGCCCGTCTTCTCCGCGTTCGAGCGCATGGACGCCGACCTGGCGGCGAGCCGCGCCGCCCTCGAGGAAGCGCAGCGACGCACCGAGTCCGTCCTGCAGGATGTCGCGAGCGGCGTGATCGCGTTCGACCAGTCCGGTCGCGTCATGCTGGCCAACCCGGGAGCGAATGCGCTGCTGGGGCGTGCGATCACGCCCGGCATGTCGATGGATGCGCTGGAGGAGCCGGCGCTGATGGAACGGGTGGCGTCATTCGTGGCCGGCCGGAACACCGAGGATGCATTCGACATCGAGCTCGGCGGGCGACAGGTGCGCGGGAGCCTGGCGCACCTCGAGCAGGGGGCTGGTGGCGTCGTGCTGACGCTCGAGGACGTGACCGAACTGGCCCGCGCGCAGCGCGTCCTGGCCTGGGGAGAGATGGCGCGGCAAGTTGCCCACGAGATCAAGAACCCGCTCACGCCGATCCGCCTCGGGGTGCAGCACCTGCGCCGCGCCCGCGGGGACAATCGCGTGGACTTCCCGCGGATCTTCGAGCAGAACGTCGAGCGCATCCTGGCCGAGATCGACCGGCTGGACGAGATCGCGCGCGCGTTCAGTCGCTACGGCATGAGCCCGACCGAGCGGCTCGATCCGGTGCCCGTGGACATTCCGGCGATCACCCGCGACGTCGTCGAGCTGGAACGCATGGGGTCCGACGGCATCGAATGGCGTGTCACGACGCCCCCGGGCCCGGCGCTGGCGCTGGCCCGCGAGGATGAACTGCGCGAGGTCCTGCTCAACGTGATGGAGAACGCTCGTCAGGCGCGCGCGACCCGGATCGATGTCTCGGTGACGGTCGCCGAAGGGCACGTCGCCGTGACCGTTCGTGACAATGGTCACGGCGTCGCCGAAGCCGACCTGGAACGGATCTTCGAGCCCCGGTTCTCGACCCGGACGTCAGGCAGCGGCCTGGGACTGGCGATCAGCCGGGGCATGGTTGAGGCCTGGGGCGGGCGGATGCATGCCGCGAGCACCGAGGGCGGCGGGACCGCGATGCACATCTCACTCGTGGCGCCAACACGGTAACTTCCATCCATGGCGGTCACCCCCTTCGACGGCGTGCGGGCCATCCGGCAAACGCCGGCGCCGTCGCAACCGAACATCGTCACGCACGAACTGCCCCCCCACCTCGCGGGCTGGCAGCTTCCGCCCGACTGGCGGTGGGGAAGCGAAGGCGTCCGCCAGGAACACCGCCATTACCAGGAGATCGTCGACGCCCTGGGACGCTCGCTGGCCCTGGTGACGGCTCCCGACCCGGGGCACGCGCCGTGGCTCGCGGCCGAAGCCAAGCACCTCGCGCACCGGAACCACTCGTCGATCCCGACCACCTACCACTACTGGTCGATGTACCGGGAGAGCCGTCGCGGACCGGGGTATCTCCGGCGTTGGCTGGCGGCGGAATCAGTCGGGTCCCGCGCGCGGCGCCTCGGTCGCGAACCGATTCCCACGGTGCTGCATCTCATGCGCACGGTCGGGTCGGCAGCCGCGTACCTGCACGACAAGGGACAGGCGCACGGGGACATCTCCCCCGAGTCGGTCTGGATGGCGCCGACCGGTCGCACCTGGATCCTGGGTTGGCAGTGGGCGGTGCCGAGGGCCGACATCCCGTCGGGGCTTTCGCCCGACCCCCGCTGGACACCATGGCCGCCGGAGTGGAACTCGTCAGGCTGGACGCCGACGTTCGCGTCGGACCAGTGGATGCTTGCCGCGACCTGCTTTGCGTCGCTCACCGGCGAGCTGCCCCCGTCCGAGGACGTCCCTCCGCTCGACCTGGTCCGGCCCGGTTGCCCGCAGGCAGTGGTGGACATCCTTGGCCGGGCGCTCTCCGTCGATCCCGCCGCCCGCTTCCCGACCATCTCGGCCTTGCTGCGCACGCTCGAACACGCGGGCTCGAAGCCACGCCGCTCCTCGGAACGAGAGGTCCCGGAGCGTGCCGAGACGGACGAGGCGCGCCTGCGGTGGGCCGTGGGCGATGAATACGAGATCCTCGGCTTCCTCGGGCGCGGCACGTTCGGCAGCGTGTGGCGGGCACGGGACCTCTCGCTCGAGCGCGAGGTGGCGCTCAAGGTCCTCCACCCGCACGTGGCGCAGGACGAGAAGGCGGTGGCGCGATTCCGGCGTGAGGCACGTCTGGCCGCGCAACTCGTGCACCCCGCCATCATCCCGATCTTCGGATGGGACGACCTCGGCGAGGTCTCGTGGTACACGATGGAACTCGCCGAAGGAGGATCGCTCGCCGACCTGGTCGCGCGGTCCGGTCCGCGGCCGTTCGACGAAATCGCGCCGCAGGTCGACGCCATCCTCGACGCGCTCTCCGCGGCCCACGGCAGCGGGATCGTGCACCGCGACCTGAAGCCCGAGAACATCCTCATGGACCGGTATCGTCGGTGGCGCATCACCGACTTCGGCATCGCCAAGGGCGAGGAGGAGCCGGGAGGCGCGACCGGCACGCCGGCGTTCGCGGCGCCGGAACAACTGCTCGGCGAGACGCAGGGACCGGCGGTGGACCTGTTCGCCGCCGCCGGGATCGTCGCCTTCGCGTTGAGCGGAGAACCGCCCTTCGCCGGGAGGGACGCCAACACGATCCTCGCCCAGCAACTGGCCAACCAGTTCGACGCGTCGCGATTCGAGGAACCGGTCGGGCACTGGCTGCGGCGCGGCCTCGCCTCCGACCCGCTGCAGCGGTTTCCGGATGCCGCCGAGATGCGCGAGGGCTGGCGGGATGTGGTGGCACAGATGGAGCGTCGCTCCCGCCGCCCCGATCGATGGTGGACCCGCTTCAGCGCGCTGGGGCAGGGCCCGCGCGGTTAGGCGGCGTTACTCGGTCGAGGAGGACGGCGAAGCCGGCACCAGCCAGGTACGGACGGTCTTCACGTTGACGAACTCGCGAAGCCCCCACTCGCCCAGCTCACGCCCGTATCCCGACCGCTTCACGCCGCCGAACGGGTAGCGCGGGTCCGACGCGACCATCCCGTTGATGAACACCGAGCCCGCCTCGATCTCCTGCGCGAACCGCTCGGCTTCGCCGGGGTCGCGGGTCCAGGCGCTCGCGCCCAGGCCGAACGGCGAGTCGTTGGCCACCGCGATGGCCTCGTCCACGGACCTTGTGCGGAAGATCGACGCGACCGGCCCGAACAACTCCTGCTCGCTCGCGGGCGATCCGCGCGGGATGTCGGCGAGCACCGTCGGCGCATAGAACCAGCCGGGGCCAGGCAGCCGGTGCCCGCCGAGCAGCAGCGCGGCGCCACGCGAGACGGTCTCATGGACCTGCGCCTCCAGTTCGTCCCGGATGGCCGACGTGGCCAGGGGCCCGAGCTGGGTCTCGGCGAGCATCGGGACGCCCGTGCGCAGGGCCCGCATCCGTTCGACAAAGGCCGCCGTGAACGCATCGGCCACGTCGTCGACGACGATGAAGCGCTTGGCGGCGATGCAGGACTGCCCGTTGTTGACGATGCGGGCGGCAACGGCGGTGTCCGCGGCGCGTTGCACGTCGGCGGACGCCGTCACGATGAAGGGGTCGGACCCTCCCAGCTCCAGGACCGTCTTCTTCAGGTGCCGTCCCGCTGCGGCGGCCACCGCCCGCCCGGCAGGCTCGCTGCCGGTGAGGGTCACGGCAGCGACGCGCGAATCGCTGACGACCGATTCCACGCGCGCGGCCCCGATGAGCAGGACCTGGAAGACGCCGGGCGGGGCGCCGGCGCGACGAAAGAGGTCCTCGAGCGCCAGGGCGCATTGCGGCACGTTCGACGCGTGCTTGAGCAGGCCAACGTTGCCCGCCACGAGCGCGGGCGCGGCGAACCGGATGACCTGCCAGAACGGGAAGTTCCACGGCATCACGGCCAGCACCGCCCCCAACGGCAGGTGGCGGACCTCGCCGCGGTGCGAGGCGTCGCCGTCGATGGCCCGCGGCGCGATCATCGCCGGGCCGTGCTTCGCGTAGTGCCGGCAGGCCAGGGCGCACTTGGCGGCTTCGTCGCGCGCCGAGGCGAGGGTCTTCCCCATCTCCAGGGTCATGACCCTGCCGAGGGCGTCCCGCTCGGCGTCGAGCAGGTCGGCCGCGCGGGCCAGCACCGCGGCCCGTTCCGCGACCGGCCGGGCGGACCACGCGCGGAAGACTCCGGCGGAACCCGCCAGGCGGCGCTCCACCTCGTCGACGCTATGCTCCTCGAACGCGGCGACCGTCTCGCCCGTCGCCGGATTCACCGAGGCCAGCGTCATCCGGCGTGCCTAACGATCGCCGTCGAGGAGGCCGCCCAGCGCGCCGAGCACGCTCCCCTCGCCAACCCGCCGGCCGCCGGCCCGGGGCGACGCGGCGATGATGCGGTCCGCGAGGCGGGAGAACGGCAGCGTCTGGAGGATGACCCGTCCGGGACCGGTCAACTGGACGAAGAAGAGGCCTTCACCGCCAAACAGCGCCGTCTTGATCCCGGGCACCATCTGGATGTCGTAGTTGACGGTGGGCTCCATGGCGACGAGGCAGCCGGTGTCCACGCGCAGGATCTCGCCGGGCGCCAGGTTCATCTCGGTCAGCGTGCCGGACGCGTGGAGGAACACCAGGCCGTCTCCCGTCAGCTTCTGGAGGATGAAGCCCTCGCCGCCGAAGAAGCCGGCGCCGATCCGCTTCGCGAAGGCGATCGACACGTCGACGCCGCGCGCGCCGCAGAGGAAGGCGTCCTTCTGGGCGATGATCGTCCCGCGCCACTGCTTCAGGTCGATCGCCTGGATCTTGCCGGGGAAGGGCGAGGCAAAGGCGACATCCCGCCGCATGGTGGAGTCGTTGACGAAGATCGTCACGAAGAACGAGTCGCCGGCCAGGACGCGCTTGCCGGCGGAGAACAGGCGGTCCATCAGCTTGTTCCCGCCGCGGCCGGTCATGTCGAGCGACGTCATCATGCGGATGCCGTCCTGCATGTACATCATCGCCCCGGCCTCCGCGACCACGGCTTCCTCGGGGTCCAGGGTCACGATGACGCCCTGCAGGTCGTCACCAATCAACTGATAGTCGATCTCGTCGGCTTTCATGGCGGGTTCGCGCGTTTGAGTTGGGGATGCTCCGGCACCTGACACGATCCTAATCCCGGTCGGCGGGTTTTCAACGACGTCTCGCGCACGGCGGCGGAAGCGGTACGTTACGGCGATGACGGCACGACTCCGGTTCACGGGCGCAGTCGCCCTGGCGGTCCTGGCGGCGGGATGCGGTCGTGGCGAGGAGCCGGGACGGGTCCCCGACACGGTGATCGCGGCCACGACACCCGCGGACACAGCGGGCGCAAGCATATCATCACCAGCCGCGGGTGACTCGTGCCCTGCGTACGGACTCTGGCGTCCTTGTAGCGTGGAGGACCGGATTTCACGGGCGGGCCTGGCCGTCAATCGTCGCGAGGGAGGCGTGAAGCACGACTTCCTCCGGGTCGAGGGGCTGGTGTGGGAGACGTCCCGGGCGGAGATCCAGGTCTTCATCTATCCGTCGGAGGCGGAACGCAAGCGCGATACGGACGCACTCGACACGGTGGCGGTGGCCCCGAGGGGGCGGCGCATCATCTGGCGCCAGCCGGTGACCCTGGTCACCTCGGGGAACCTGGCCGCCATCGTGCTCAGCCTGAATCCGCGTCAGGCAGAACGTATCGTGCTGGCGTTAGGCGCCGGCCTGCCGGCCGCTCCCCGCTGAGCGGCCACCAAGGAGAAGCAACGCATGCGAATCGCCGTCGTCTCGACCGTCCTGCTGGCCCTGGGGGCGCTGCCCGTCGCCGCCCAGGCGCCCGAGGCGGACATCTTCCTCGTGTCCCTGGCCCGCAGTGGCGGTCGCCTGACGGTCACGGGGGCGCGCAACCTCACGAACCGCCCGGGCTACGACAACCAGCCGAGCTGGTCGTCCGACGGCCGCAGCCTCTTCTTCACCTCCGTGCGTGAGGGGGAACAGGCGGACATCTACCGGATCGAGCCAGGCACCGACATCACGAAGCGGGTCACCACGACCGCACCCGAGAGCGAGTACTCCGCGACCGTGATGCCGCGCCGCAACGCCATCTCCGTCATCCGGGTCGAGAGCGATTCCACCCAGCGCCTGTGGAGCGTGCCGCTCGACGGCTCCCCGAGCCGGGTGATCCTCGACGGCATCAAGCCGGTCGGCTACCACACCTGGGCCAACGACACCACGCTGGCGCTCTTCGTGCTCGGCACTCCGAACTCCCTGCAGCTCGCTCGCACGACCACCGGACGGGGCGACACCATCGCGACCGGCATCGGGCGGTCGCTCCACACGACCCGCGACGGCCTGGTGAGCTACGTGTACAAGCAGGACAACGGCGAGTGGTGGCTGATGCAGATCGAGCCCACGACGCGACAGCAGCGGCGCCTGGTGCGGATGCCGTCGCGGGTCGAGGATTACGCCTGGACGGCCGACGGGCTGGTGCTGGCCGCAGAGGGCAGCGTCCTCAAGGCATGGGACCCGAAGCGGGGCGGGGACTGGTTCACGGTGGCCGACCTGGGGCAGTACGGCCTGGAGGGCATCACCCGACTGGCCGTCTCGCCACGCGGGAACGCGGTTGCCGTCGTAGCGCAGCCTGCGGTGAACGCCCGCGAGAACCGTTGAGCAGCTTGCGATAGCAGGCCCGCTCCACGACGTGCACACCCGCGGCGCGTAGCACCTCGTACCGCGCGAGCTTTTCCGGATACTGCTCGACCGACGAGCGCTCGTAGCCGAGCGACTCGAAGAAGGCCTCGGCGGTCGTCATCGCGAAGAGCTCGTGCAGTCCGCGCTCGCGCGCCAGGGCCTCGACCCCGCGTACGGCCAGGCTTCCCAGGCCCCGGCCCTGCGCGCTGCGGGCGATGGCGACCGAGCTGACCTCCGCGAGCACGGGAGAGTACATCGCCAGCGCGGCGCAGCCCAGCACGCGCCCCTGCGCGTCCACGACGACGACATAGTCGGCGATGACCGCCTGGATGTCGCGGCGCGTGCGTGGCAGCATGGCGCCCTGGGCGGCGAACCGTCGCACGATGGCATGGATGGCCGCCACGTCACCGGCGTGCGCCGGCCGCACCGCGTGCGTCGCACTGAGGTGCGGTCGCGTGGCGGTGTGTTCGCGCGGTTCGCGCTGGCCGGGTGCCCGTGCGTGTTTATGCATGGAGAATGCATAAGTACACACGATCGTCGGGGCAAGACGTCACTCGGGGACGGGCGCGTGGCGACCGCGAGCGTCCGCCGCGTGCGCGAAACCGTGGCGCGGGTGCATCGTAGTAGCCCACAGGCGCGACTGGCGCCGACGTCAGTTCCGGAGGAACGCACCATGCTTACGCTCCTGATCGGTTTTGCGATTTCGACAGCCGTCGCGCTGTTTGGATACTCCCGCGCGCGCGCGTTCGTCAGCGAGCGGCTGCGGTATGTCGATGCGGTCAACCATCCGGCGGCGCCCGTACTGGCCGGAGTCGGTGCCGCACTGCTCACCATGCCGGTGGTCGCGTTCCTTCCACTGGTCGGCGCTGGCACGGCGCTGACGTTCGGGTTGGCAGTCGGGTTCGGCGTCGCCGCGGGCCGCGGTGACGTGCCGCGCCTGCCGCGCATGTAGTCACGCGGAGGCTCTGCGGAGGCGCGGGAAAGGCCGAGCCACGGAAGCCTCCGACCTCCGACCTCCGACCTCGGACTCAGTCCGGTTTCCTTGCGGCCGGGAACGGCGTGACCGGCGTCGGCTGACGCGCCGCCATGAATTCCCGCGCGCGGTCCAGCGCATCTTCCAGCGTCGGGTAGATCTGCCCCGCTCCCAGTTCCTCGTGTAACGGAGACCGCTCGAGCACCGCGAGCGGCTGGGCATGGATCTCCGCCACCAGGACCAGCGTACGCTCCGTCTTGCTCCGACGGACGACGTCCCGCAGCGCCCGCAAGCCCGTCGAGTCGAGCAACGAGACGTCGCGCATCCGGATGACGAGGACCTTGGGCTTCCGCCCGACCGCCGTCAGCGTCTCCTTGAACGCCTCGGCCGCCCCGAAGAAGAATGCCCCGCTGATCTCGAACACCTCGACGCCGGCAGGGATCGACCTCGGCACCAGGTCCGCCAGGAGGACATCGGACTGGTCCCGTGCCTCACGATCCAGCTGCCGCGTCACCGCGTTCACCGCCGTCAATTCCGACATGCGGTGCATGAACAGGAACGCGGACAGCACCATGCCGATCTCGATCGCGACGGTGAGGTCGACGATGACGGTGAGGAAGAACGTGGCGAGCAGCACCGCGACGTCGCCCTTTGGCGCGGCCAGCTCCTCGCGGAAGGTGCGCCATTCGCTCATGTGGTACGCCACGACGACCAGGATGGCCGCCAGCGTGGCCATCGGGATCAGCGCCGCCCACTTGCCGAAGAAGAGCGTAATCAGCAGCAGCGTGAGCGCGTGGATGATCCCGGCCACCGGCGTGCGGCCGCCGTTGCGCACGTTGGTCGCCGTGCGGGCGATCGCTCCCGTGGCGGGGATGCCGCCGAACAGCGGCGAGACGATGTTCGCGACGCCCTGGGCCACCAGCTCCATGTTGGCGCGGTGGCGCGACCCGATCATGCCGTCCGCGACCACCGCCGACAGCAGCGACTCGACGGCGCCCAGCAACGCGATGCTGAACGCCGGGACGACCAGGGCCGTCATGTCGGCGAAGCTCATGCGCGGCATGACGGGGGTCGGGATCGTCGCGCTCAGGGTCCCGAACCGCGAGCCGACGGTCTCGACGTCGATGCCCGCCAGTTGCACGACGGCGGTCGCCGCGATGAGCGCCACGAACGGCCCGGGGATCCGCCGGTTGATCCGTGGCCAGACCAGGATGATAGCCAGCGACATGAGCCCGACGCCGATCGCCGGCAGCGACGCCGTGCCGATGTTCCCCGAATAGGCGGTGATCTTCTCGAGGAAGTTCGCCGGCACGTCGCCCATCTGCAGGCCGAGGAAGTCCTTGACCTGGCTCGAGAAGATGATGACGGCGATGCCGCTCGTGAACCCGGTCACCAGCGGCGCCGGGACGAACTTGATGATCGAGCCGAGCTTGGCGAAGCCCATCACCAGGAGCATGACGCCGGCCATCAGCGTGGCCACCGTGAGCCCCTCGAGGCCGTACTCCTGGACGATCCCGTAGATGATGACGACGAACGCGCCGGTCGGCCCGCCGATCTGGACCCGCGAACCACCCAGGGCGCTGATCAGGAAGCCGGCGACGATGGCGGTGATCAGCCCGCGTTCCGGCGAAACGCCGCTGGCGATGGCAAACGCAATGGCCAGCGGGAGGGCCACGACGCCTACAATGATCCCTGCCGTCAGGTCGCTGAAGAACTGCTGACGGTTATAGTCCTTGAGGGTTGTGACCAGCTTCGGGACGAGCACGTGCCGGGGCTTGCGGACGGGTGGCGCCGGGGAACGGCATGGCGCGCGTGCATTCTACTTCCCCGTGACACCGTTCTCTATCGGGAATCCCCAGAATCGTGCCCTCCGCCCTGACGTTGACCGTGCTGGAGCCCCGGTATGCCGTGGTCCGGCTGCCCGCCGGGGCGGGGCTTCCCTGGTGGGCGGTGTCGTCGAACGGGTTCCTCTCGTTCACGTGCACGCCATCGGAGACATCGGTGGTGTGCGAACAGGAACGGGTGCCCGAGGACGTGCCGGCGGAGCGCGATTTCCGCGCATTCCGGGTCGAGGGCACCTTGCCGTTCGACGCCGTCGGGATCCTCGCGTCGCTGGCGTCGCCGCTCGCGGACGCCGGGGTGCCGGTCTTCGTGGTGTCGACGTTCGACACCGACTACGTGCTGGTCCGGGGGGCCGCGCTCGGCGCGGCGGTCAGCGTCCTCCGCGGCGCGGGGCACTCCGTCGTGGAATGACCCGCGACTGGCGTGCTAGACGGTAGGGTCGACCGAGGTCGTCTTGCCGTTGCGGAACCACCAGCGGACCAGCCAATACACCAGCAGGACGGGGATCGCGATCTTCAGCACCAGGAGGCCGAACGACAGCAGGGCGAAGAAGCCGACGAGCAGGAGGACACCGGCGATGAGGACGAACATGATGGGGAGCCCCACGATCGCGAGGATGATGAACACCGGCAGCGCGAGGATCGCGAGCACGGCCAGGATTGGCAACCCGACTACCTTCAGGAGGAAGGCGACCGGCAGCAGCCACGCCAGCGACCCCAGGGACTTCAGGAGCAGCTTGAAGAGCGCGTACTTGGTCAGCAGCGACTGGATCAGGACCCACATGCTCCCGCCTCCGGGATGGCGTGTCGTGGGAGGCCGTACGTGAAGTCGCCCGTGGGAGTTTCCGGCCGGATGCCCGGGGGCGGTGACCGGGCCGAGTCGATAGGTTTGAGGTCCTCACAGCGCACCCAGCCGATGGACGCCAAGAAGCGGAAAGTCGACATGAAGCGCGCCTGGGCCGAGGCCCGGGCGCTCATGTGGCACCACCGGAAGTCGCTGTCCATCGGGCTCGTCCTGATGCTGGTGAGCCGCCTGGCGTCGATGGTCCTGCCGTTCAGCAGCAAGTACTTCATCGACGACGTGCTGCAGGGCGGTCGCACCGAGATGCTGATCCCGCTCGCGCTCGCCGCCGGCGGGGCCACGATCCTGCAGGCGATCACCGCGTTCCTGCTGTCGCAGGTGGTGAGTATCACCGCCCAGCGCGCCATCACCACCATGCGGGTCGAGGTCGAGCACCACGTGCTCCGCCTGCCCGTGTCCTACTTCGACTCGGCCAAGACGGGCCAGCTCATCTCGCGCATCATGACGGATGCCGAGGGGATCCGGAACCTGGTCGGCACGGGGATCGTGCAACTGGTGGGCGGGCTCTTCTCGGCGCTGCTGGCGATGGGCGTGCTGCTGTACCTGAACTGGCGCCTGACGATCTTCACGGTCGTCATGCTGGCGGTGTTCGGCAGCATGATGGCATTCGCGTTCAAGAAGCTGCGGCCGATCTTTCGCGAGCGGAGCGTGATCAACGCCGAGGTGACGGGCCGGCTGGGCGAGTCGCTGGGCGGCGTGCGGATCGTGAAGGTCTACACGGCCGAGGATCGCGAGGACGCGACGTTCACGAAGGGCGCCGAGCGGCTGTTCGACAACGTGCGGCGGACGATCACCGGCACGTCGGCGGTCGGGTCGGGGGCGCAACTGATCGTGGGCGTGATCGGAGTGCTGATCATGGTGCAGGGGGGGCGCGCGTTCCTGTCGGGCGCGATGACGATGGGCGAGCTGATCACGTACGTGCTGTTCATCGGCATGGTGGCGGCGCCGCTGGTGGGGATCGCGTCGATCGGCACGCAGATCACCGAGGCGTTCGCGGGCCTGGATCGCATCCGCGACCTGCGTGACGTGGCGCGTGAGGACGTGGACGACGCCAGCCGGATCCCGCTTCCCGAGCTGAACGGCGAGGTCGTCTTCGAGGACGTGAACTTCGAGTACGTCCCCGGGGTGCCGGTGCTGCGCGGCGTGTCGTTCCGGAGCCCGCCGGGGTCGACCACGGCGCTGGTGGGGTCGAGCGGGGCGGGGAAGAGCACGGTGATCGGGCTGGTGATGGCGTTCAACCGGCCGGGATCGGGCCGGGTGCTGGTCGACGGGCACGACCTGGGGTCGGTGCGCCTGCGGGACTATCGGGCCCACCTGGGCGCGGTGATGCAGGACAACTTCCTGTTCGACGGGTCGATCCGGGACAACATCGCCTATGCGCACCCGGATGCGACGGACGAGGAGGTGCGGCAGGCGGCGCGGATCGCGCACGTGCACGAGTTCGTGGAGAAGTGGGAGCAGCAGTATGACACGATCGTGGGCGAGCGCGGGGTGAAGCTGTCGGGCGGGCAGCGGCAGCGGGTGGCGATCGCGCGGGCGATCCTGGCGGACCCCCGGATCCTGATCCTGGACGAGGCGACGTCGAGCCTGGACAGCGAGAGCGAGGCGATGATCCGGGACGGGCTGCGGTCGCTGCGGCGCGGGCGGACGACGTTCGTGATCGCGCACCGGCTGTCGACGATCGTGAGCGCGGACCAGATCCTGGTGATGGAGGCCGGGGAGATCGTCGAGCGCGGGACGCACGCGCAACTGATGGCGTTAGGCGGTCGCTATCGCGAGCTGTATGACCGGCAGTACGGGGAAGAGCACGACCGGTTCATCAATCCCGGCGAGGACTTCACGCCGGAGCCGGAGAACGTGCGTGAGGCGGCGATGAAGGTGGCGGCCCCGGTGCGGAATCCGTGACGAGTTGAGAGTTGAGAGTTGAGAGTTGAGAGTGTTC
>JAUQWM010000012.1 GCA_030835125.1 Gemmatimonadaceae bacterium
AGCCTGTTATCCCCAGCGTACCTTTTATCCGTTGCGCGATAGCCCTTCCACACGGGGCTACCGGATCACTACAGCCCACTTTCGTGGCGGTTCGAGCCGTCGCTCTCACCGTCAGGCTGGCTTATGCTGTTACACTCTATAGGCGCGAGTACCGACCGCGCTGAGCCAACCTTCGCGCGCCTCCGTTACTTTTTCGGAGGCGACCGCCCCAGTCAAACTGCCTACCTGCCACGGTCCCGCCCTGGGTTTGCCAGGGTCGGTGAGGACGTCGCATCCAGCAGGGTGGTATTTCACTGTTGCCTCCGCCCGAGCTAGCGCCCGGGCCTCAACGGCTCCCACCTATGCTACACAGCTAAAGGCCACGTCCAATGACAAGCTACAGTAAAGGTGCATGGGGTCTTTTTGTCCTGTCGCGGGAAATCGGAATCCTCACCGATACTGCAATTTCGCCGAGCACGTGGTCGAGACAGTGCCCAAGTCGTTACGCCATTCGTGCAGGTCGGAACTTACCCGACAAGGAATTTCGCTACCTTAGGACCGTTATAGTTACGGCCGCCGTTTACCGGGGCTTCGGCTCAGACCTTCGCCTTGCGGCTAAGCCCTCCCCTTAACCTTCCGGCACCGGGCAGGCGTCAGTGCGTATACGGCGCCTTACGCGGCTTTGCACGCACCTGTGTTTTTGCTAAACAGTCGCTTGGGCCGATTCTCTGCGGCCGAATCCAGCTTGACTGTACATCTTACCGGAATCGGCATCCCTTCTTCCGAAGTTACGGGACCATTATGCCGAGTTCCTTGACCACGACTCACTCGTGCACCTGAGGCTGCTCGCCTCGCCTACCTGTGTCGGTTTACGGTACGGACGTCCGCAGTGCTCCCCGTCAGGCTTTTCTCGCGTGTTGACTCCAGGCGACTTGGATTGGGGTTGCCCCCGCCCCTCGTATTCCGCTCTCGGCTTGCGCCTACGGCGTTAAACGGCCATCCACAAGGCCGCTCGTCCTTTGTTCCACGGTCCCCCAACGGTTCGTCACACTACGGGCGGGGCCGGAATTTTCGCCGGCTTTCCATCGTCTACGCCTCTGGGGCCTCGACTTAGGGTCCGCCTCACCCTGCGCTGATTGCCATGGCGCAGGAAACCTTAGGCTTACGGTGCGCGGGGTTTTCACCCGCGTTTGCGCGTACTCATTCCGGCATCCTCACTTCCCATCGCTCCAGCCTAACGTTTCCACGAGGCCTTCACTGCTCTGGGAACGCTCCCCTACCCCGCTGACAAAGTCAGCAGGCCAAGCTTCGGTGGGCCGTTTAATCCCGACCATTCTCGGCGCGTTTCCGCTGGACTGGTGAGCTATTACGCACTCTTTCAAGGAATGGCTGCTTCTAAGCCAACCTCCCAGTTGTCACGGCAGAAACACATCCTTCGCTATACTCAACGGCCACTCCGGGACCTTAGCTGTGGCTCTGGGTTCTTTCCCTCTCGCCGCTGGACATTATCGCTCAGCGACTGCCTCCTCGGGTTCGGTTCCATGGTATTCGGAGTTTGGTTGGGGTTGGTACCGGCTTCGCCAGCCCGCGCCCATCCAGTCGCTCTACCCCCACGAACCATCCCGAAGGCTCTACCTCAATAGATTTCGGGGAGAACCAGCTATCTCCAGGCTTGATTAGCCTTTCACCCCTACCCACAAGTCATCCGAACGGTTTTCAACCCGTACCGGTTCGGGCCTCCACGACCTGTTACGGCCGCTTCACCCTGCTCATGGGTAGATCGCCCTGGCTTCGGGTCTACCCCCGGACACTAAGCGCCCTCGTTTCAGGACTCGCTTTCGCTGTGGCTCCGTCGCATAACGACTTAGCCTCGCGTCCGAGGAGTAACTCGCCGGATCATAATGCAAAAGGCACGCAGTCAGCCGTGCACGACCCGAGGGCCGCGCCAGCCTCCTACCGCTTGTAGGCATGTGGTTTCAGGATCTCTTTCACTCCCCGCACAGGGGTGCTTTTCACCTGTCCCTCACGGTACTCGTCCACTATCGGTCACACGGGAGTCTTTAGCCTTGGAGGGTGGACCCCCCAGATTCACGCCCGATTCCACGAGTCGGGCGTTACTCAGGATACCCACTGCCCAGGGTCGAACTTCGCCTACCGGACTGTCACCGTCTTTGGTGCCTCATTCCAGAGGACTTCGGCTCGCTCTGCCCTGAACGTCTGTGGGTCCTACAACCCCGCCAGTCCAAGGACCGACGGTTTAGGCTCTGCCCGTTTCGCTCGCCGCTACTTCGGGCATCTCGTTTGATTTCTCTTCCTCCAGGTACTGAGATGTTTCAGTTCCCCGGGTTCGCTTCCCCGTTGAGAGGGATGACGGAGCTCGCGCTCCGCCGGGTTGCCCCATTCGGCCATCTCGGGATCAATGCGTGTGTGCCGCTCCCCCGAGCTTATCGCAGCTTACCACGGCCTTCATCGCCTCCGTGTGCCCAGGCATTCCCCACATGCCTTCATTCGCTTGACTCAAATTCTTTTCCTGCCAATACGCGCGATCATCACGAGTGAGCAATTCGTACAAAAGCGAATTGCGTCACTACGGTGTGTTCATTCCGGCACATGCCGTTGATACGGCACGTGCTGATTTCCACAATCACGTTGTCCATCGGTTGTCAAACAGCGGATCCAGGGCCCCTGAGGGGTCCCGGAACAAGAAGAAAACCGGATTGAGCGTTGGTGGTCGTGCGGGCGGGCGACACGAGAGCTGCTTTCGGTCCCGAGGGACTTACTCGCGTGCTCCGTTAAGGAGGTGATCCAGCCGCAGGTTCCCCTACGGCTACCTTGTTACGACTTCGCCCCAGTCACTCGGCTTGCCTTCGGCGGCTTGCTCCCTTGCGGGTTGCGGCACCGACTTCGGGCACTCCGAGCTTCCATGGCGTGACGGGCGGTGTGTACAAGGCCCGGGAACGTATTCACCGCGGCATCGCTGATCCGCGATTACTAGCGATTCCAGCTTCATGTCGGCGAGTTGCAGCCGACAATCCGAACTGAGGACCGGTTTCTGGGATTGGCTCCGCCTTACGGCCTTGCCGCCCTCTGTCCGGTCCATTGTAGCACGTGTGTAGCCCTGGACGTAAGGACCATGATGACTTGACGTCGTCCCCACCTTCCTCCGGTTTGGCACCGGCAGTCGGACTAGAGTCCCCGACTTTACTCGCTGGCAACTAGTCCCAAGGGTTGCGCTCGTTGCGGGACTTAACCCAACATCTCACGACACGAGCTGACGACAGCCATGCAGCACCTGTGCACGAGCTCCGAAGAGCCCCGCAGGTTTCCCCACGAGTTCCCGTGCATGTCAAGCCCAGGTAAGGTTCTTCGCGTTGCGTCGAATTAAACCACATGCTCCACCGCTTGTGCGGGCCCCCGTCAATTCCTTTGAGTTTCAGCCTTGCGGCCGTACTCCCCAGGCGGGGCACTTAATGCGTTAGCGCCGGCCCTCACGGGGTCGCTCCCCCAAGGACCTAGTGCCCATCGTTTACGGCGTGGACTACCAGGGTATCTAATCCTGTTTGCTCCCCACGCTGTCGCGCCTCAGCGTCAGTTCTGGCCCAGTCGACCGCCTTCGCCACCGGTGTTCTTCCGGATCTCTACGCATTCCACCGCTACACCCGGAATTCCATCGACCTCTACCAGACTCAAGCCTCCCAGTTCGCACGGCAGACTCGGAGTTAAGCCCCGAGCTTTCACCGCACGCTTGAAAAGCCGCCTACGCGCCCTTTACGCCCAGTGATTCCGGACAACGCTCGCACCCTCTGTATTACCGCGGCTGCTGGCACAGAGTTAGCCGGTGCTTCCTCCCCCGGTACCGTCAATCCCGATAAATCGGGAAGTTCGTCCCGAGTAACAGCGGTTTACACCCCGAAGGGCTTCCTCCCGCACGCGGCGTCGCTGCGTCAGTCTTTCGACCATTGCGCAAGATTCCCCACTGCTGCCTCCCGTAGGAGTCTGGGCCGTATCTCAGTCCCAATGTGGCTGGCCATCCTCTCAGACCAGCTACCCGTCATCGCCTTGGTGGGCCATTACCCCGCCAACTAGCTGATAGGCCGCGAGCCCCTCCACCTGCGCCTTACGGCTTTCCTCCCCCAGCCATGCAGCCAGGGAAGCGTATGCGGGATTACCCGGCCGTTGGGCCGGCTATACCCCACAAGTGGGTAGGTCGCTCACGTGTTACGCACCCGTTCGCCGGTGAGTGATTGCTCACCCCCCGCGACTTGCATGTGTTAAGCACGCCGCCAGCGTTCGTCCTGAGCCAGGATCAAACTCTCCAAGAGTTTAAACAGGCTCGTCCGAACTGGCTTGCCACGCGTTATGTGGCAATAAGTCCGAATCACTTTCTAGTACGTCAGTTGAACTCTCCCCGGGACCTGATCGTCATCCCGGTTCGACGAGTCCGCCTCGCACTTCCATCAACGCTCAATCCAGTTATCAAACAGCTTTATGTCTCGAAAATCTGCCCCAGTTCGGGCAGCCGACCATACTACCTAGTCAGTCTCGGTTGGTCAAGTGGGAGCGAGCAACTGCCTCTAGCTGCCCAGTCCGTCTCAACTCCTGTCCCGGGGCGACCTTCCACTGCCTCCGGGGGACCCCAATGCTAGCAACTTCGATCAAGCGCGCAAGTGGGGAAAACCGTCAGAATGCAGAGTGCAGATTGCTGATTGCAGAGTGCGGATTGATGCCGGCCGATGCTGCCCCTTCGCGCCAGCACCAGTGCCAAGCAGCCAGCGGCAGGACCAGCCCGCGGCAATCAGCCACGCAGCACCAAGCTTCCTTTTCAAATGCTCCGTGATGGACTCGAACCATCAACCTAGCGATTAAGAGTCGCTTGCTCTACCAATTGAGCTAACGGAGCCTCGCGGGTACCCGACTCGCGAAGATGGCGCGCCAGGAGGGACTCGAACCCCCGACCCTCAGCTTAGAAGGCTGATGCTCTATCCAACTGAGCTACTGGCGCCTCGTCGTGGGCCGGTTCGCGCGGAAATGCCTTCCGCGCGAGTCGGGGCGGCCGGATTTGAACCGGCGACCTCCTGCTCCCAAAGCAGGCGCGATACCGGGCTACGCTACGCCCCGCTGAGGAACTCGGAATTGTAGCCCCACCTCACCGATTGTCAACGTGTTGCAGCGATCCGCTCGAGCAACGCGCGAAAGGCGCGACCCCGGTGACTGACGCGTTCCTTGGCCTCGCGACTGCTCTCGCCGAACGTCGCGCCCAGCTCGTCCGACAGGAAGTACGGATCGTAGCCGAATCCCTCGACACCGCGCGGTTCGCGCACGATCCGCCCGGACGTCTCGCCGCGGATCACCAGTTCACCGCCCGCATCGCACCACGCGGCCGCGCACACGTATTGCGCCACCGGATCAGCCACGTCCCGGAGCCTCTCGAGCAGCTTCGCGTTGTTGGCGTCGTCGAGGACCTGCCCCGCGAGGTCGGAGCGCCCCGACCAGCGTTTGCTCCGCACCCCCGGAGCGCCGCCCAGCACCGCGACCTCGAGCCCGGAGTCGTCGGCGACGACCGCGCGACCCGTGAGGGCGTGGAAGTAGCGGGCCTTGGCGAGCGCGTTCCGCTCGAACGTGTCGAACGCCTCCACCGCGTCCTCGTCGGTCGTCTCGACCGCGCCGGCCTCGCGGAGGTCCTGGACCGCGAACCCCGCGGCGGCGAACAGCGGGCGCAACTCGCGCAGCTTCCCTTCGCTGCGCGTGGCGAGCAGCACCGTCACCGGCCGCCTAACGCCGCCCGCTGCGATGCATCCAGCGTGGCGATCCCCGCCTCGGCCAGCGACAGCAGCCCGTCGAGTTCGGCCCGGTCGAACGTGCCGTGCTCGCCCGTGCCCTGCACCTCGACGAACCGCCCCTCGCTGCTCATGACCACGTTCATGTCCACGGCCGCGCGGACATCCTCCTCGTAGTCCAGGTCCAGGCAGGCCATCCCGTCCACCACCCCGACGCTCACCGCCGCCACCCGCCGCCGGACCGGCGTCACCTCGAGGCGCCCGCGCTGGATCAGCCAGTCGAACGCGTCGATCACCGCGACGCAGGCCCCCGTGATCGCTGCCGTGCGCGTCCCGCCATCGGCGTCCAGCACGTCGCAGTCGACCCGGAGGGTCACCTCGCCGAACCGGTAGTCGTCGAGCATGGCCCGGACGCTCCGCCCGATCAGGCGCTGGATCTCGTGGGTGCGGCCACCAAGGTGCGATCGCTCGCGTGGGGCCCGCGTACGCGTCGCGCGCGGCAGCATGGCGTACTCGGAGGTGATCCACCCCTGGCCGCTGCCCTTCCGCCACGCGGGAACGCCGTCCTCGACCGAGACGGCGCAGAGCACCCGGGTATTCCCGAACGCCGACAGGCATGACCCCTCGGCCTGCCTGACGACTCCTCGCTCGAGCACCACGGGCCGCATCGCGCCGGCGGCGCGATCAGATCGCATTGCCATTTCCCTCTCGCATCCTGGTGACGGTCGCCGTCGTGGAGTGGCCCGGGGTCAGGGGAACGATCACCACCCGCCCCCCGCGGCCCAGCACCTCCGAGGCGCCCACGACGGTCTCGACGGAATAGTCCCCACCCTTGACCAGCACGTCCGGCGCGAGCGCGCGGATAAGGTCGATCGGCGTGTCCTCACCGAACAGCACCACGGCGTCCACCGCCTCCAGCGCCGCCAGCACATGCGCGCGTTCCGCCTCCGACCTGATCGGCCGCGACGGTCCCTTGAGCCGGCGCACCGAGGCATCGCTGTTCAGGCCGACGACCAGCGCGTCGCCCAGCGCGCGCGCCGTCACCAGCACGTCGACATGACCGGGATGCAGGAGGTCGAAGACGCCATTCGTGAACACGACGGTGCCCTGCCCCGAACGCCAACCCAGGGCAGCGTCCAGCGACATGACCTTTCGCTGAGGATCGAGGGTGCGCGCGGTCAAAAGGTCCGGATGACCTGTGGCGCGAACCGGAACTGACGGACGAACAGCGGAAGCTCGACCGTCTCCGAATACTCGGACGAGATGATGATGCGCCCGGCCTCACGCCGGATGCGGACCCGGGCCGCCTCGCCGGGGAGCCCCAGTGAGTCGGCGGCCCCGGCCAGCCGCAAGCGGATCGTGTCGTCGTCCCGGTTGTGCGCAAAACGGGCTTCCTGTTCCATCGCGTCCCGCCAGCGGTAGAAGCGCATGTAGACCTCGCCGATGTTGAACCCGAAGTAGGCGACGGTGACGACGACGAGCAGGGTCACGAGGCACCCGAGCCGGCTGCTCCCCCGACGGCGCGTCACCACTGGGACTGCGCTCCCTCGACGATGTCGCTGATGATGCGCTGGAGCGCCTGCTGCCGACCCGCCGGCTCGGCACGCTCGGCGTACTCGCCCTCTGCCTGCAGGCCGGCGCGCTCGAACAGCGTGCGACCGGTGGTCTGGTCGACGATCCAGACATCGACGACGAGTTGGACGCGACGCCGGGCAGAGGTGGCCCGGGACGGGTCGGCGCTGAAGCCGACCGGTACGTCGGGTTCATAGCGCCTGACGATACCCCTGACGACGGCGTTGGCCCTGGACTCGGGGGCCTCGCGTAACCCGAGGCGGTCG
This sequence comes from Gemmatimonadaceae bacterium, assembly GCA_030835125.1. Lineage (GTDB taxonomy): Bacteria > Gemmatimonadota > Gemmatimonadetes > Gemmatimonadales > Gemmatimonadaceae > JABWBJ01. The sequence goes on from JAUQWM010000012.1 coordinate 7,595, forward strand.
GTGAGCGCCTTGCGCAACTCGAGGTGCAGCTCGCCGGCGACCTCGGGGTTGGCGGTCTCGTTCTCGAAGGGGATGACCGCGACCGTGCGGATATGGCGCGGCAGTCCCCCGCCCCCGGACAGGCTGTAGAGACAGCCCGTCAGCAGGACCGCGCTAAGGACGCCAAATCGCCGCATCAAACCCCGTTTCACGGATGACCTGCCGGATGGTGAGGACGAGCGTACGTCCGGCCCCCTGTTGCCTGTAAACTACGCGGGTCGTGTCCCCGCGTTCTAGCACCTGCTCGACGCGCCCGCGATCGATCCGCTCCATCCGCGCCAGTGCCTGGGGGCCGAACGCCAGGCGCCAGCGGGGCTCGGTCCCGATTTCCATCCGCAAGGTATCGCCATCGAGCCTCGCCGACGTGTCCGTGGCACTCACGCGCACCACGCCGAGCGCCGCCCACAGCATGGGGACCGGGGGAAGCGACCGGCGCGCCTCATCCTGGGCCAGCGCGGTGAGGGAATCCGCGATGAGGATCACAAAGCCGCCACTGCTGCCGTTGTCGAGGAAGAGGTCGATGCGCACGCTGTCGGGTGCGGCGACCCGTGCCAGGCCCTCGCCGCGCGCCGAAAAGACGCGCTCCTTGTACTCCCAGCGGAACAGGATCCGGCGGTAGCCAGGCGGCAGCCGGGTGTCGGGAACCCCGCGGGCCACCGGGACGCCGGCCAGCGGCCCGGCGCGGGGCGCCGAGGCGCAGCCCGCGATCGCTGCCAACCACGCGACGCCGGCGATCCTAACGAGGGACGGGGCGGCCAAGGAGGGCGCGAATATCCGCTGGAAGGGTCGTGGCACGGCCGTCGGGGTCGAGTGCCACCAGGGTGGTGCTGGCCGTGGCGAGGCGCTGCCCGGTGTCGGCGTTGCTGATGACATAGTCGAAGGTGAGCCCTCGCGAGCCCAGCCTCGAGAGGATCGTGGTCACGCGGATGCGATCGTCGTACCGGGCCGGGGCATGGTACCGGAGGCTCGCCTCGGCGACGGCGAGCGGGACCCCGCGGCGTTCCATGTCGGCGTAAGACATGCCGAGCGACCGGATGTACTCGGTGCGCCCGATCTCGCACCAGGCCAGGTACTCGGCATGGTACACGACCCCCATCCGATCCGTTTCGCCGTACCGCACGCGAAGGTCCGTGTCGTGCGAGGGGAGGTCGGTCATGCGGGTGCATGATCGCCGCGCGCGCCCGGGTTTGTAAAGAGACGGCGCCCCGCGTAGACTGTGCGCGTGCTGCCGGCGCCCTGTTTCGTCTTCTCCGACGTGCACCTGGGCGTGACCCCGCCGCAGGTCGAGCGCTCGCTGCTGGCGTTCCTCGAGCACGCTCGCGGCGCCGCAGGCTCGGTCGTCATCAACGGCGACCTCTTCGACTTCTGGTTCGAGTGGCGCTCGGTGATTCCCCGCGCCGGGTTCCGCGTGCTGGCGTCCCTGGCGCGCCTGTCCGAGGCGGGCATCCCGATCCTGTGGATCGCCGGCAACCACGACTGCTGGGGCGGCGCGGTGCTGCGGGAGGATGTCGGGGTCACGTACCACGTCGGGGCCTGGACCGGCGAGATCGCCGGGTGGCGAACGCGCTTCGACCACGGCGACGGGCTGCGCGACGAGGAAGACCGGCGCTACCGGATGCTGCGGGCGGTGCTGCGACATCCCTGGTCGATCCGGGCCTTCCGGTGGATCCACCCCGACCTGGGGACCCGGATCGCGTTAGGCTCGTCGCACGCCAGCCGGACCTATCGCGCCCGCGATGGCGGCGAGGGGCTGCGCCAGGTGGCGCGACGGGCACTGGATGCCACGCCGGGCACCGACCTCCTTGTGTTCGGCCACTCCCATGTCGCGCAGCTCGAGCAGACGCCGGCGGGCGTCTACGCGAACGCCGGGACCTGGATGGACGACACGACGTACCTCACGATCCGTGAGGACGCGGTCCGGCTGCACCGGTGGTCTCCCGAAACGCCCGGGCTGGAGATTGCCGTGGTCCCCCGCGGCGCCCTGCTCACCAGCGGACGCTGAGCCCGAGGCCGACTCCGCGCGGCAGGTGGCGCATCCCGACGCGTGCCGGCAGGTCCCAGAGCAGCGAGGCCACGAAGGCATCGGCCCCGGCGAACAGGTGGTTGAAGACGAGGACGGCGATCCAGTCCTCCACCTGCGTGCGACGGGCCTCCACCCGCTCGAGGTCGAACCGATTCGCGGCGGTGTCGAGCGGGACGAAGTTCCCATCGTTGTCGACGACGGGCGCGCCGGTCACCGGGTCGACCTGCCACCGGTTGACGATGACGTCCCGCGACCGTGCCCGCGCGATGCGCAGGTCGTTCTGCGCCTTGAGCAGCATCACGACCGACATCGCCTCGACCCCGGCGTAGATCGCGCCGGGCACCTGCCGGCCGAGACGGGACTGGCCGAGGCCGGGGACAAAGAGCGACGTCAGGAAGGCCCGGCCCGGGGACACCGGGGGGCGCAGCGAGTCGAACGGCACGAGCCTTGGCGCTCGCCGCACTCCCGCCGAATCGCGGCCGGCTTGTGCGGTCACCCGTGCCGGCAATGCCGCCAGGGCGACCGTCAGGGTGACGAGTGCCAACCAGGCCATCCGGCTGCGATCGAGCAACGAATCCTCGCTGGTGAAACGATGCACCGTGGTGGTGGCGGGAGCGTATGGGAATCGAACCCACCCGACCCGACGAAGTCAGGTCACAATCGTTTTGAAGACGACGAGAGCCACCAGGCCCCAGACACCCCCGGTTCCACTACGCGAGGACCAGCAGTCGCTCCCCACGCGGCAGGACGTCACCGACCACCACGGCCTGCGAAACGCGCGAAAGATAGTCCCCGACCTGCGCCCGAGGCAGCGAGACCAGGAGTCCGCCCGACGTCTGCGGGTCCAGTACAAGCGCGCGAAGGAACGGTTCCGGATTCCCCCAGTCCACCAGGTCGCGGACGAACGCCTCGTTCCGGTCGGCGCCCCCCGGAGTCGCGCCGGCCCTCCAGGCCTCGAGGGCGCCGGGGAGGACGGGCAGTTGCGCGGCGCGTATCCTCACCGTGACACCGCTCGCGCGCGCGACATGCGCCGCGTGGCCGAGCAACCCGAAACCGGTCACGTCCGTGGCGCATCGCGCTCCGACAGCGAGCGCCGCGACCGATGCGTCGCGATTCAGCGTGCACATCGAGGCAATGGTGGGTGCCGCGACGTCACGGGTCACGATGCCGCGCTTGAGGCCCGTGGTGACGAAGCCCGTGCCCAGGGCCTTGGTGAGCACGAGCACGTCGCCAGGCAGCGCGGCGGCATTGGTGAGGATTCGATCCGGGTGGACCCGTCCCGTCACCGAGAGCCCGTACTTCAGTTCCTCGTCGATGATGGAGTGGCCGCCAATCACGCTGGCGCCCGCCTCGTGGACCTTGTCCTGGCCGCCGCGGAGGATCTCGGTCAGGACCTCGATCGGCAGCTTCCCGCTCGGGAACCCGACGATTCCGAGCGCGGTGAGGGGCTCGCCGCCCATGGCGTAGACGTCCGACAGGGCGTTGGCCGCCGCGACCTGCCCGAACTCGTACGGATTGTCGACGATGGGCGCGAAGAAGTCGACGGTCTGGACGAGCGCGAGATCGTCGGACACGCGAAAGACTCCCGCGTCATCGAAGGTCTCATGGCCGACGAGAATGCGGGGGTCGTGTCGCGCGACGAGCGGCGCGAGCGCTCGAGTCAGGTCACCCGGACCCAGCTTGGCCGCTCAACCCGCGCAGCGGGCGAACTGCGTCAACCGGAAGGCGTTCTCTCGCAGGTCGGTCACGGGAGTAGGAGTTGGAGTGGACAAACATGGGCATCAGCATCAGGCATCGGGCATCAGGCATCAGGCATCAGGGTGGACACAGGGCCTGATGCCTGATGCCCGATGCCTGATGCCTATCCCAGATACGCCACCACGTCGATCTCGACGAGCACGCCGCGCGGCAGGGCTGAGACCTGCACCGTGGAGCGGGCCGGGCGTGCGTCGCCCATCACCGCCGAGTAGACCTCGTTCATCCGCGGGAAGTCGCCCATGTCCAGGAGATACACGGTCGTCTTCACCACGTCCTTCCAGCCGGCGCCGGCGGCCGCGAGCACCGCCGCGAGGTTGTCCATGACGCGGCGCGTCTGGACGACGATATCTCCGTCGACGACCTGCTTCGTGTCGGGGTCGATGGGGATCTGGCCCGCGGTGTACAGGAAGCCGCCGGCGATGATGCCTTGCGAGTACGGGCCGATGGCGGCGGGCGCCGCCGCGGACTCCACGATGCGGTTGCTCACGTCAGGCTCCTAGAACAGGCCGACGATGCTGCCGTCGGGCTTGATGGCCATGCGTTCGGCGGCTGGTTCCTTCGGCAACCCGGGCATGGTCATGATGTCGCCGCACTGGGCGACCACGAACCCGGCGCCGGCCGCGGGATACACCTCGTTCACCGTGATGCGGAACCCGGTCGGTCGACCGAGTTTCGTGGCGTCGTCGGTGAGGGAATACTGCGTCTTGGCCATGCAGATCGGCGTGGTGCCGAGTCCGATGGACTCGAGGTACGCGATGCTCCGGTCCGCCTTGCCCGAAAAATCGACGCCGTCGGCGCCGTACACGCGCGAGGCGACGATGGCGATCTTCTCGCGGATCGGGAGCGAGGCATCGTAGATGGGCGCGAAGTTGGCGCCGCCCTCGTCGAGCATCGCGAGCACTTCGTGGGCGAGTTCCTCGCCGCCGGCGCCGCCCCGCGCCCAGACTTCGTTCATGGCGACGCGCACGCCGGCGCGGCGCGCTGCGTCGACCACCATCTGGAGTTCCGCATCGGAATCCGACGTGAAGCGGTTCACGGCCACCACCACCGGCAGGCCGAACTGCTTCACGTTCATGATGTGGTGCTCGAGGTTGGGCAGTCCGCGCTCCAGCGCGCCGAGGTCCTCGGTCGCGAGCTTCGCCTTGTGGGCGCCACCATTCATCTTGAGCGCGCGAATGGTCGCCACCAGCACGGCGGCCTCGGGCTTCAGGCCTGCCGACCGGCACTTGATGTCGAAGAACTTCTCGGCGCCGAGGTCGGACCCGAAACCAGCCTCGGTGACGACGATGTCGGCCAGGGCGAGCGCCGAACGGGTCGCGATCACCGAGTTGCAGCCATGGGCGATGTTGCCGAACGGGCCGGCATGCACGAACGCGGGACCGCCCTCGATGGTCTGCACGAGGTTGGGTCGGATCGCGTCCTTCAGCAGCAGTCCCATGGCGCCGGCCGCCCTGAGGTCACCGGCGCGCACGGGCTTGCGATCGGCCCCGTAGGTGGAGCCGACGATGATGCGCGCGAGGCGCTCCTCGAGATCCTTCACGCTCGACGCCAGCGCGACGATCGCCATGATCTCGCTGGCGGGGATGATGACGAATCGCTCCTCGCGCGGGACGCCCTCGGCCGCGCCGCCGAGCCCGATGATGACCCGCCGCAGGGCGCGGTCGTTCATGTCGATCGTGCGCGGCCAGGTGATGCGGCGCGGATCGATGCCCAGCGCGTTCCCCTGCTGCAGGTGGTTGTCGAGCATGGCCGACAACAACGCGTGCGTACTGGAGATGGCGTGGAAGTCGCCGGTGAAGTGCAGGTTGATGTCGTCCATGGGCAGCACCTGCGAGTAGCCGCCACCGGCCGCCCCGCCCTTCACGCCGAACACGGGGCCCATCGACGGCTCGCGCACGCACAGGGCGCAGCGCTTGCCGATGCGACGGAATGCCTGCGCGAGGCCCACCGAGGTCGTGGTCTTCCCCTCGCCGGCCGCGGTCGGGTTGATCGCCGTCACGATGACGAGCTTTCCGCGCGCGGGCCGCTCGGAGATCGAGAGCGGGATCTTCGCCTTGTACTTCCCGTACAGGTCGAGGTCATCGGCCGTGAGGTCGAGTTCCGCCGCGACGTCCGTGATCGGACGCATCCTGGCCTGCTGGGCAATCTCGATATCCGAGGGGACTGACATCTGCTGGAGATGGGTGAGGGGAATGGGAGGTCGGCGCACTCAACCGCATCACGGGCGCCGGGGCAACCTATGGGCGGGATTCCACCCCTGCCAGCCTGAATAACCCGACCGTATTGCGGCATGTCACCTCGCCCAGCGTGTCCGGCTCCATGCCGCGCGCGAGCGCGACCTTCGCCACGGTCAATGCGACATGCGACGGTTCGTTGCGCTTCCCGCGATGCGGGACGGGAGCCAGGTACGGGGCATCGGATTCCACGAGGAGGCGATCTTCGGGGATCGAGCGGAGCAGGCCGTCGTCGGCCCACTTCCGGAAGGTCACCACGCCGCTGAAGGACACAAACCACCCGGCTCCCAGTGCCGTTTCGGCCAGCGTGGCGGGCCCCGTGAAACAATGGAGCACGCCGCGCACGCCGGCCTCCGCGGCCTCGCGGATCATCGCCGAGGTGTCGACGTCGGCGTCCCGGGTGTGCACCACGACCGGTCGATCGACCTCGGCGGCGAGCTGGAGCTGCGCGGCGAAGACGGCGCGCTGCACCTCGCGCGGGGAGTTGTCATAGTGGTAGTCGAGGCCACACTCGCCAATCGCGACGGCGCCCTGGCGGACGTGCTCACGAAGGCGCGCCAGGTCGCGCGCCGCGTCGAAGCTCGCGGCCTCGTGGGGGTGCATCCCGGCGGTGTGCCAGGCCAGGCCGGGATAGTGCGCGGCGACGGCGAGGGCACGATCGGCAGCGTCGGGTGTCTCGCCGATGCAGACCAGGACGCGCGCGCCGGCATCACGCGCCCTCTGCACCACGGCCTCACGATCCGGATCGAATGCCGGGTCGGCGAGGTGGACGTGGCTGTCGGCGAAGACAGGCATCACTGCCTCAGACATCAGGCATCAGGCATCAGGAGGGCTATCGGGCTCAGTCGCCGGGGCCCCTGATGCCTGATGCCCGTTGTCCCTGCCCCTAGCGTGCCGCCGGCGTCTTGCCGCCGCGGGCCGGCCGCACCGCGGCGCCCTCTGCCTGCGACTCGGCGCGCGCCTGGCTCTTCGACACGTGCGCCTTGTCCGCCGACTCCCTGGGGTACTTGCGCTCGATCCAGAGCAGGATGGGCGACGCGACGTAGATGGAGCTGAACGTGCCGACGACGATGCCGAACGTGAGCACCCAGGCGAACGGTCGGATCACGTCACCGCCGAAGATGAGCAGCGCCAGCAGACAGGCCAGCGTCGTCGAGCCGGTCATGACCGTGCGGGGCAAGGTCTCGTTGACCGACTGGTTCAGCAGGTCATAGAGCGGCACCTTGCGCGCCTTCTTCAGGTTTTCACGCACGCGGTCGAACACCACGACCTTGTCGTTCATCGAGTAGCCGATGACCGTCAGGATGCCGCCGACCACGAACAGGGAGATCTCGAGGTTCAGGTACTTCATGAACGCGAGCGTGGCGATGATGTCGTGCATCGTCGCCAGGATGGTGGCGAGTGCGAAGCGCCACTCGAATCGCCAGGCCAGGTAGATCAGCGTGATGCCGAACGCGATGAGCACCGCGATGGCCGCCTGCTGGCTCAACTCGGCGCCGACCTTGGGACCCACGCCCTCGGTGCGCTTGACCGTGTAGGCGCCCTCGCCGAAGCGCTTGTCGAGCGCCGTGCGAATCGACTGCACCACGGTGCCGGCGCCCTGGTCCTGCTGGCTTACGGCCTCGCGATCCTGCACCCGGATCATCAGCTCGTTCGGGCTGCCGAACGTCGCGATCTCGGCGTTGGGAAAGCCGGCCGTGGTGAGCTCGGAGCGCACCGCGCTCACATCCGGCGCCTCGTTGAACAGGAGCTGGATGCGGGTGCCGCCAGTGAACTCGATGCTCCAGTTGAAGCCGCTGACCAGGAACATCACGAGACCCGGGATGATGAACAGGGTCGTGGCGATGGCGGCGGTCCGCCAGAGGCGGATGAAATCGATCTTGGTGTTATGGAGGATGCGCAGCATCAGATGCTCAGCGGCTGGGCGCCGCGCGTACGGTTCAGCCAGACGAGGAACAGCGTCCGGACGACGAAGATGGCGCTGACCATCGACGCGCCAAGACCAGCGAGGAGTGCGACGGCGAATCCGCGGACCGGGCCCGTCCCGAACTGGTACAGGATGGCCGCCGTGAGCGCGGTGGTGACGTGGGTGTCGACGATGGCGCTCCAGGCATGACTGAAGCCCTCATCGATCGACGTCCGGATCGTCTTGCCGCGATCGAGTTCCTCGCGGATCCGCTCGAAGATCAGGAAGTTCGCGTCGACGGCCATGCCGATGGAGAGCACGAAGCCGGCGAGGCCCGGCAAGGTCAGAACGGCACCGAACCCGGCCAACACCGCCAGCGTGGTCAACGAATAGAAGGCCAGGCCGAGCACCGCCAGCATGCCGCTGAAGCGATAGTACACGACCATGATCAGGACGACGATCGCCAGCCCGAGCGCGCCGGCGGAGAGTCCTTCCCTGATCGCGTCATTGCCAAGGCTCGCGCCGATGTTCGCCACCTCGGCGACCTTGAGCGGCACCGGCAGCGCGCCGGCGCGCAGCACCAGCGCCAGGTCCTGCGCTTCCTGCAGGTCACGGCGGCCGAGGGTGATCTGGCCGCGGGTCCCGATGGCGCTCTGGATGACCGGCGGCCGGCCCATCACGCGGCCATCGAGCACGATGGCCATGTAGTCCTGGATGTGCTTGGCGGTTTCGGTCCGGAAGCGACGGCCACCCTCGTTGTTCAACTGGAACTCGACCACCGTCCCGTCGATCGGGGTGTTGTTCGGCGTGGCATTCTCGATGTACTGGCCGTCGAGGATTTCCCGCGAGTCGAGGACGTAGAGCGCGCGGTACACGTTCCCGCCCTGCGAGACCGTGTCGGCGCTCCACCGCACCGTCTTGCCGGGCGGCAGCGCCGCCTGGACCTGCGGCAGCGAGAAGTAGTACTCGGCGGCGGGAATGTCCTTCTCGGCGATCATGTACTCGCCCGGCATGCCGCCGACGCCTAACAACGACGAGATCGGGCCGCCGGTCGTCGGGGTGATCGCGGTGTCGGTGTCGGTGGAGTCCCCCGCCGCCCGCGTCGAGTCGGCCGGCGTGAAGAGCTTCTGCAGACCGGACGCCTGCCGGCCGGTGTCGGCCCGCGCGGGACCACCACCCGGCGCACCGGCGTCACGGGCGACCTGGTCGAGCCGCGGCAGGGCGCGTTCGAGCGCGCCACTCTCGTCCGTGATCATGAACTGGAGGAACGCCGTGTTCTGCACCACCTGCTCGGCGCGCTCCGGGTCATCGATGCCCGGCAACTCGACGATGATGCGATCGCCGGCGGCCTGCACGTTGGGTTCCGCGACGCCGAACTCATCGATGCGCGTGCGCACCACCTTCAGCGCCCGCTGCAGCGCGTCGGCCTTGTCGGCGACCGCGCCCTTGGATTCGTCCACCTCGAGCGCGAGGTACATGCCGCCGCGAAGGTCGAGCCCCTTCTTCAGCGGCACGCGCTTGATGGTGTCGTAGACAAAGACACCGTCGCGCTTCACGCGCTCGATGACGGTCCGTGGCCAGAGCGCCCAGACCGAGGCGACGATCATGGCCAGGATAACGAGGATTCTTGTCTTCAGGTTCGACATGCGGCGACCCGGGCGGAATCAGCTGTTGGAGAGCTTAGAACGTTAGGGCGGACGACGGAGAGAGTCAATCGCAAATCGCGTGATTCCAATCGCTTAAGCACCGCCCCCGGGGCCACCAGCGGCGACCCGGGAGCGCGCGAGGACGCCCCGCGCATTCTCGGCATCCTGGTGGAGTTGGGCGACGAGCGCGTCCACCCCACCGAACTTCTGGGTGTCGCGCAACCGGGCCACGAAATCAATACGCACGGTCGCGCCGTACAGGTCGACGTCGGCGTCGAAGAGGTGCGCCTCGACCACGACTTCGGTGTCGCCGAACGTCGGGCGTCCGCCCAGGTTGAGCATGCCGTCGTACGGTCCCCCCGGTGTCTGGATCCTGGCCGCGTAGACACCCTCCGGCGGCAACAGCTTCCGCGGACCGGGCACCGGCACGTTTGCAGTGGGGAAGCCGAGCAGGCGTCCGCGGCGGGCGCCCTCCCCCACCTTGCCACCGAGCGAGTAGTGGCGGCCGAGACCCCGGAACGCGCCCTCGAGGTCGCCACCCGCCACGGCACGCCGTATGGCCGTCGACGACACGGGCTGTCCACCGTCCACCGTGACCGGGGGAACGACGCCAACATCGAATCCTCGCGTGGCGCCGAGGTCGCGCATCGTGGCCACGTCGCCGGAGCGATTGTGCCCAAACCGATGGTCGTGACCCATCAGCAGGTCGTGCATGCGAAAGCGCTCGAGCAGGATCTCATCCACGAAACGCTCGGCGCTGAACGCGGCGAGCGCGGGCGTGAACGGCAGCACCGCGACGAAGTCGACACCGCTTTCCGCGAGCACCTCGAGCTTCTCGTCGCCAACCGTCAGCAGCCGCGGCGCCGCGGCGGGGTTCACCACCTCGAGTGGGTGCGGGTCGAACGTGACGAGGAGGCTGTGCACCGCGAGTTGCCGCGCGCGTGCCACCAGCTGCCGCAGCACGTCCTGGTGCCCGCGATGCACGCCATCGAAGCTCCCGACGGTCACGGCCGTGCGTGTGACATCGGGAGGCAGGCCCGACGAGGCGATGGCCGGCCGCTCAGCCACCGTCAAGCACCACGCGCGGTTGCCACCAGTCACCTTCCCGTTCCGCCACGGCCACGAGGTCACCGGACTCGGTGAGCAACGCCACCTGGGTCCCTGCCTCGCGCGCCTCGACCGGCCGGCCATGGTGGATCCGGGCGGCATCGTCCCTGGAGACGACCTGGCGAGGCATCCCGATCAGGGCTTCCGCGGGCGACAGCAGTGGGGCGCCGGACGCCTCATCCGGCGGCACGGCGTCGCTGACGTCGAAGGGGCCGCTGGACGTCCGCCGCAACCCGGCGAGGTGGGCGCTCGTGCCGCACATCCGTCCCAGGTCACGCGCGAGGGCGCGCACATACGTGCCACCGCTGCACGTGACGACGGCATCCAGGGCGGACCCGGTGAAGGACACGATGTCCCACGAGTGCACGGTCACCGTCGTGGGAGCGAGGTCCGGCTCCCCGCCCGCCCGGGCAATGGCGTAGGCCCGCCGGCCGTCGACATGGCGCGCCGAGTACGCCGGTGGCACCTGGTCGATGGTGCCGGTGAGGCGGGCGATCGCCTCCTTCACCGCGGACTCGTCAGGCAGCGGGCCCTGCCCGGTGACGGTTCCGGTGGAATCGTCGCTGTCGGTGGCGGTCCCGAACGCCACCAGCGCGCGATAGACCTTGGGCTCCGACGGCAGGAACCGGATCAGCCGGGTCGCGCTGCCGAGGGCGACGACGAGGAGGCCCGTCGCGAACGGATCGAGGGTTCCGGTGTGCCCGGCCCGGACGCGGCCCCGTGCCCGCCGGACCACGGCGACGACGTCGTGCGAACTGAGGCCCGCCGGCTTGTCGACCAGCAGGAACCCATCACTCAGGGGGAGGCTCATCGCTTCCAGCGGCGTTGGTGCGAATCTGCTCCAGCAACGAGTCGATGCGGGCGGCGTGGGCGATGCTCGTGTCGTACTTGAACTCGAGCTCCGGCGTCATGCGCAGCCGGAGCGTGCGGCCGAGCTTCGCGCGCAGGTACCCCGACACGGACGCCAGCCCTTCCATGGTCGCCGCCTTTTCGGTGTCGGTCCCCATGATGCTGACGTGCACGCGCGCATGGCGCAGGTCACGGGTGACATCGACGCCGGTCACCGTCACGAGCCCCGTGACGCGCGGGTCCTTCACGCCTTCGGCCAGGAACATCGCCACCGCCTCGCGGATCGCCTCGGCCACGCGATCGGGACGTCGGTTATCACCAGCCATTCGTCAGGTCCTGTCCAGGGCGGCGGGGCGCGCGCCGGCGGGGTTCCCGCCGGCCGCAGCGGTCCTCGTCAGGTGGCCGCGGCGGCCGACTGCAGCGTGCGCGCGACCTCTTCCTTCCGGTAGCACTCGATCACGTCGCCGACCTTGATGTCGTTGAAGTTCTCGATGCCGATACCGCATTCGTACCCTTCCTTCACTTCCTTCACGTCGTCCTTGAAGCGGCGGAGCGACGCGATCGAGCCGGCGTACACCTCGACGCCATCCCGGATGATGCGCACGCGCGCCTGGCGGCTGATGACGCCGTTCCGCACCGAGCAGCCCGCGATCGTGCCGACGCGCGACACCTTGAAGACCTCGCGTACCTCGGCCTCGCCCAGCACGATTTCGCGTTCCTCGGGGCGCAGCAGGCCCTCGAGGCGCGCGCGTATGTCGTCCACGGCCTCGTAGATGACCTTGTACAGCTTGATGTCCACGCCCTCGCGCTCGGCGGCAGCGCGCGCGTTGTTGTCCGGCCGGACGTGGAACCCGACGATGATCGCGCCGGCCGTGCGGGCGAGGAGGATGTCGCTCTCGGTGATGGCGCCGACGCCGCGATGGATGACCTGGATCTGCACTTCGGCGTTCGACAGGTGCGACAGCGCGTCCGCGAGCGCCTCGGCGGGACCGCCCTGGTCCGCCTTGATGAGGATCGGCAGGGTCCGCATCTGTCCCGCGGCGGCCTGCGAGATGAAGTCCTCGAGCGTGACGGACCCCTTGGCGGTGCGGCGCGACTTGGCCTCGCGGTCGAGTCGCTCGCGGCGCTGGGCGATGTCGCGCGCCTGCGTCGCGTCATCGACGACGAGGAACTGGTCGCCGGCCATCGGCACGCCGCCCAGGCCAAGGACCTGCACCGGAATGGCCGGTCCCGCTTCCTTCACCGGCTTGCCGCGCTCGTCGAGCAGCGCGCGCACACGACCCGAGAACAGGCCGCAGATGAAGTTCTGGCCGACCTTGAGCGTTCCGTTCTGGACGAGGACGCTCGCGACGGGGCCCTTGCCCGGATCGAGTTGCGCCTCGATGACCGCACCCACGGCATCGCGATCGGGGTTGGCCTTGAGGTCGAGGAGTTCGGACTGGAGGAGGATCTGGTCGAGCAGTTCGTTGACGTTGGTGCCCTTCTTGGCGGAGATGGCGGTCGACAGGGTCTGGCCGCCGAACATCTCGAGCACGACGCCGTGGGCCAGCAGGTCCTGCATGACCCGCTGCGGGTTCGCGTCGGGCAGGTCGACCTTGTTGATGGCGACGATGATCGGCACGCCGGCGTTCTTCGCGTGCGAGATGGCCTCGACCGTCTGCGGCATGACGGAGTCGTTGGCCGCGACGACGAGCACGACGATGTCGGTGACCTGGGCGCCGCGGGCACGCATGGCCGTGAAGGCCTCGTGGCCCGGCGTGTCGAGGAACGTGATCTTCTTGCCATTCGGCAGCGTGACGTGGTAGGCGCCGATGTGCTGGGTGATGCCCCCCGCCTCGCCGGCGACGACGTTGGCGCGGCGGATGAAGTCCAGCAGCGACGTCTTGCCGTGGTCGACGTGGCCCATGATGGTGACGACCGGTGGCCTGAACTGGAGCTGCTCCGGCGTGTCCGCCACCTGCTCCGCGCCCATGTCGGCCGCGTACTCCTGCTCGCGGACCGCCTCGAACCCGAACTCCCCGGCGATCAACTCGATCTGGTCGAAGTCGAGTCGCTGGTTGATGGTCACCATGAGGCCGAGGTTCTTGAACGCGAACGCGACGATCTGGGTCGCGGGGACCTTGAGGATCGCGGCCAGCTCGGCGACGGTGATGAACTCGTTGACGCGGACCGTCTTCTTCTCGCGTTCCTGGGCGGCCAGGCGGGTCGCTTCGAGTTCCTCGCGCGAGTCCTCGGGACGGCGAATCGCGCGGCGACCGGTCGTGCCGCCGATGGTCGACATGGTGCGGCGGATGTTGGCGCTCACCTCGCCCTGATCGACGGAGCCGCGCTTGCCCTTCTTGCGGCGCGCGCCTGCTGACGGTGCCTGCGTGCTGCCCGCACCGCCTCCCTGGCCACCCTTGCGGTCGTCGCGGCGGGTGGGAATGCCGATGCCACCGGAAGGCGTCGCGGACGCAACCGGTCGCGGCGGACCGAACGGCGACCCACCGGTGCCCTGTCGCGGGCGCGGGGCACCGGGGACGACGGGGCGCGGACGCGCCCGTTCCGGAGCCTGCTGTGCCGCGTGGGTCGCGGCCGCGGGTGGCGCCTGGCGAACGACGCGCGGCGGAGGCGGGGGAAGTTCCTCGACGGGCTCGGCGACCGGCTCGACCTGGCGGACCGGCTCTACCTCGACGCGCGGCGGCTCGACGACCGGCGCCATGTCGGGCACCACGTCGAGGGCAGGCACCGCGGCTTCGGCTTCCTCGACCGGAGTCGTGGATTCCTCGACCTCGACGGGCGCGACGCGGCGACGACGCCGGACGCCGCTCGACGACGCAGCCGGTTCGGCGGCCTCGGCGGCCGGGGCTTCGGGCGCGGCCGGGGCGCGCCGACGACGGGAAGGCGCTGCCGCCGGCTTCTCCTGCCGATGGCGCTTCTCGCGCTCCCAGCGCACGCGAACGCGCGCCACCTGGTCGTCCGCGAGGGGACTCAGGTGGCTCCGAACCGGGACATCCATCTTCCGCAGGAGGTCCATGACCTCCTCGGCCGTGATGCCGAATTCACCCGCCAGATCGTTGACGCGCAGCTTGCTCAACCGTTCCTCCTGTCGCCCTTCCGCGGAGACGCGCCCTTGGCGCCCCGCCCTGCCGCGGCGCCCTTCGGCGACGCGCCCTCATCCACCACGTTCCGCACTCCACGAGCGAGGGCATGATCGACGATGCCGATCGCCGCCGTCGACTCCCTGCCCACCATGGAACCTAACGCTTCGGCACCCGGACCCTGCACTACCCGCACCCCCAGGGCCCCCAGCAACGGCAGTACCTTCTTGAGGCTGTGCGGGGAAGCATCGGGCGCCACGATCGCCAGCGCCAGCCGCCCCTTCCGCGCCGCCATCCTCACCTGTTCCACCCCCACGACGACGTTCCGGCCCCGCACGCCCAGCCCCACGAGGCCAAGCACGCGCCGCTCGGTCATCGCGTCCATGTTATCCGTCCTGCCCGTTCTCCGAACCACCCGCGGACGCCCCACCCGCCTCGTCGTCCCCTTCCTCGGTCAACTCGTCGAGGATCGACATGATTCGATCGGCCTCCTCCGGGGCAATCCCGGGGAGCTTCAGGAAGTCGTCCCGGTCCAGGTCGATGATGTCGTTCAGCGTACGGAATCCCGCCTCTTCGAGCACGGCGACCGTCGCCAGCGGCATGCCCTCGATGTCCGAGAGCTTCACGTCGGCCACGTCCGCCTCCTCGGGGAGCGGGGCGAAGACCGGCCCGTCGCTCCGTTCCATCCATTCGCGGCTGGAGAAGAGGTCGATCTTCCAGCCCGTGAGTTCCGACGCGAGGCGCACGTTCTGCCCATTGCGACCGATGGCGAGCGACAACTGGTCCTCGTCCACGATCGCCTGGATGGTGCGCGTGGCCGAATCGGACTGCACGCGCGCGACCCGGGCCGGCGCGAGCGCCAGCTTGGCGAACCGCTCCGGGTCCGAGGACCACGGCACGATGTCGATCCGCTCGCCATTGAGCTCGTTCACGACCGCCTGCACGCGCGATCCCTTCAGGCCGACGCAGGCGCCGACCGGATCGATCGAGTCGTCCTTCGAGAACACGGCGATCTTCGTGCGGCTGCCGACTTCGCGCGCGGCGGCCCGGATCTCGACGATGCCCTGCTGCATCTCGGGCACCTCGAGCTTGAACAGCGCCTGGACGAACACCGGGTCGCCACGGCTCAGGATGAGGCGAGGACCCTTCGGCGTCTCCTCGACGCGCTTCAGGCAGGCCCGGATCGGGTCGCCCTGGTGGAAGTGCTCGCGATGATTCTGCTCGCGATACGGGATGAGCGCCTCGGCCTCGCGGAACTTGTTGAGCATCACGACCAGCTTGCCGCGCTCGATCTGCTGCACCTCACCCGACAGGAGTTCGCCGACACGGTTGGTGAACTCGTCGCGGATCTTGGAGCGCTCGCCCTCACGGACGCGCTGAATGATCCGCTGCTTGGCGGCCTGGACGGCGCTGCGCCCGAACTCGGCGAAGTCGACCGGGATCTCCATCACGTCGCCGGGCTGGAACTCGGGGTCCTCGAAGCGCGCCTCCTCGACCGAGATCTCGCGTCCCGGGTCGGTGACTTCCTCGACCACCGTCTTCAGCAGGATGATCTTGATCTTGCCGTTGCGTTCGTCGATCTCGACTTCGGCCTGGACCGTCGGGCCGTGCTTTTTCGCCAGGGCAGCATGAATGCCGTCCTGAAGCAACCCGTGCAGTTCGGTACGATCGATCTGCTTCGAGTTGGTCAGTTCGCGAATCGCGCTCAGGATTTCGCCCGATCCAATCATTTCTTCTCGCCCTCAGTCCGGTCCCTGGCCTGGCTGTTCCAGCGAAACACCAGCCTCGCTTCCCGGATGTCCGACATGGAAACCCGGTGCTCGACGCCGCGTGAATCCCGCATGATCGCCACCGACTCGCCTGTCGAGTCATCCACGCCCACGACCTCCACTTCCATCCGCCCACCCAGCGACGTCGCCAGCACCTTGGCCGTCCGTCCCGTGAACCGACGCCAATCATCAGCGTTCCGCAGCGGGCGTTCGACGCCCGGTGACGACACCTCCAGGACGTAGTTCTCGCCTACCATTCCCGAGGCGTCGAGCCGTGGCTCGAGCGCCCGGGATACCAGCGCACAATCGTCGATGGTGACCTTGCTCCCGTCCCGGCGGTCGATCCGGACGTCCAGAACCGGACGCCGTCCCGTACCGCCTTTCCGGAGTTCTACGAGGTCATAACCGAGACTCTCAACCTCTTGCCTGACAAAACCTTCCAGCGCCTCGTTCATGTCACGTCGAGGTACGCCCCAAGAACAAAAAAATGTGGGGACCTTCCCCACATTTCCAATAAAATCCCGGAGTTCTCCAGCGGACCGTGAATGTACCCGGGACCTGGGGACGGAGCAAGGCCGGGGGGAATTAGGGTCGAGGCTCGAGGGTCGAGGCTCGAGGCTCAGATCAATCGAGCGATGACGCCGAGTTGGCGGGCGGTGTCGCCGGCGCGATGAGAGAAGAACCGGTCGTTGTCGCAGCGCGTGCAGGACTCGCTCCGGGTGACGACCGCGCCACGTGCCTGACGGGCGATCACCGCCCTGAGGTCCACTGGCGTCGGTTGGCTGACGCGGTCGCCGGTGACGGCAGCGTAAACCTCCGGGCTGACCTCGTAGCACCGACCGCAAATGGCGGGACCCAGGTGGACGCGTATTTCGCCCACGCTGATGCCTCGGCGCGTGAACGCATCGAGCCCGCGTTGCACGATGCACGCGGCGGTGCCCTTCCAGCCGCTGTGCAGCACCGCGGCAATTCCTGATGGATGCGCCATGAAGACCGGTACGCAGTCCGCCAGGGTGACCGCCATGGCGGTCCCCGCGACGGTGGAGAAGTGGCCGTCTGCGCCCGACGTGTCCCGCAGCCACCCGGCCCAGCCATCGCCGTGCTCGAGGACGCGGTCGCCATGCACCTGGTGCGCGGTGGCCAGGCGGCGCGCGCCGAGTGCGTCCATCAACGCCGTCCACCGGCCGAACACGCTCGCCGCCGGCTCGGCGGAGGCGAGGGCGTAGTCCCCCGCCTGGCGGGTGGTGGTGAACGCGGTGAACCCGAGGTCGGCGAACCCGGGCACGTCCTCGGCCGGCGGCCGCGTGCCCGCGCGACTAGTCAACGATCCGCGTTATGCGCGCGCCGAGCGCGTTCAGGCGCTGGTCGATCCGCTCGTAGCCACGCTCGATCTGGCGGGCGTTGTGGATGGTGCTGGTGCCCTCCGCGCACATCGCGGCGAGCAGCATCGCCATGCCGGCGCGGATGTCCGGCGACTCCACCGTCGCCCCGCGCAGGCGCGAAGGACCCGAGACGAGCACCCGGTGCGGATCGCACAGCACGATCCGCGCGCCCATGCCGACGAGCTTGTCCACGAAGAACAGGCGCGACTCGAACATCTTCTCGTGCATGAGGACCAGGCCCTCGCACTGCGTCGCGGTCACGATCGCGATCGACATGAGGTCGGCCGGGAAGGCCGGCCACGGCTGGTCCTCGAGCTTGGGGACGTGACCGCCGAGGTCGGGGCGGATCTCCCGCGGCTGGTCGGCCGGGATCACGAGGTCCTCGCCGTCCACCTGGCAGAGGATGCCGAGCCGGTCGAAGCCCATGCGGATGGCGCGCAGGTGCTGCACGCCGGCGCGGGTGACGCGCAGCGCCGAACGGGTCACGGCCGCGAGGCCGATGAACGACCCGACCTCGATGTGGTCCGGCCCGATGCGATGGGTGGCCGGGCCTAACGAGGCGCCCCCGTGCACCACCATCGTGTTGGTGCCGATGCCCTCGATGCGAGCCCCCATCGCCACCAGGAACTGCGCCAGGTCCTGCACGTGCGGCTCGCTGGCCGCGTTCCGCAGCACGGTAGTCCCCTCGGCCGCGACCGCCGCCATGAGCGCGTTCTCCGTGCCGGTCACCGACGGTTCGTCGAGGAAGACGTCAGCGCCCCGGAGGCGGCTGGCGCTGAACTCGTACCGGTCGGTCGCCGACACGGTCGCGCCCAGCTGCTCGAAGGCGAGGAAATGCGTGTCCACGCGCCGCCGGCCGATGACGTCCCCGCCAGGCGGGGGCAGGACGACCCGGCCACAGCGAGCCAGCACCGGCCCGGCGAGGAGGATCGACGCGCGGATGTTGGCACACAGGACCGGGTCGAGTTCCTCGGCGCGGACCTCCGTGGCCTCGATCTCGAGGGTGTTCGCGTCGGTCCAGTCTGCCGCGGCCCCGACCGAACGAACCAGTTCGACGAGGGTCTCTGTGTCCCGGATCCGCGGCACGTTGTGCAGGGTCACCCGATGCCGGGTGAGCAATGCGGCCGCAATAATAGGAAGGGCCGCGTTCTTGTTGCCGGCCGGCTCGATCGACCCCGAAAGGGTGTGGCCTCCCTCGACCACGTACTTGATGGCGGACATTCGTGAGGGCTCAGGGGCGAAGAGCGGCGGTTCCGTGGCAAACGGGCCGACCGCGTGGCCGGAAGTATGGACGGTCGAGGCTCGTATCTTCAAGCCATCGCTTGACTTCGGTTTTCTCAACGCGTTACGATCCCACCCCGACCCCCGTCGGGGCCAACGTCGAAGCGGGCCTTACAATAGAAGCGCCGGCAGGGACCACGCTGAAATTCGCAGCGACCCTGAACCCCCAGCGTCCGGGAGCGCACATGAGCCTTGCAGCGTCGTTCGGTCTTTCGCTGATGATGCAGGATCAGGGAATCCGCGACACGGTTGTCATGATCCCGGCAGCGATGGAGCGTGGTGTGATGGAGAACCTCGCCGCCACCGGCCAGTTCGTGGTGTCGCTGGTGGTCCTGATCCTTCTCGGCGCGCTCGTCTTCATGCTCATGGCGCTCCGGAAGAGCGTCCAGGAGCTGACGAAGCTGTTCCACTCGTCGTATGGCGACCTTTCCGCGGCCGCGCATTCGGTCCGCAACGTGGCGGAGGACGTTCGCGGCATCACCCAGACAGTAAAGACCGACGTGGGGGCCGTCAGCGACACGCTGCGTTCGGTGAACAGCGGCGTGCAGCGCGTGGTGCGCCGCGCGGAACTGCGGATGCGGCGACTCGATGCCCTCGTGGCTGTGGCCCAGGAGGAAGCCGAGGACTTCGTGCTGTCATCGGCGTCGACCTTGCGGGGCGTCCGGTTCGGCGCCGCCGCGCTCAAGCGAAGCTTCCTGTCGACGCGCAAGCGCGGCCTGAAGCGGAAGAAGCGCCGTCCGGCGCGCCGTGGCTTCGGGCGCGATGCCGGCGTGGATGGCCCGCGCATCCGGACGAGGGTGGTCGACCCGACGTGAGGCGCGTCGGCGCGCTCTCACTCACCGTCGCGATCGCCGTGCTCGCGATCGCGCTGTTTCCCACCGCGGCGCTCGCCTGGACCCCGGGGACCCATGTCTATCTCGGGGACGCGGTCCTGCGGTCGCTGGCCATGCTCCCGTCGAACATTGCCGGGCTCCTCAGCGCGTTCCCCTATGACTTCCTCTACGGGTCCATTGCGGCTGACACCAGCATTGCCAAGAAGTACGCCGCCGTGGGGCGGCACTCGCACTCGTGGACGGTCGGCTTCGACATCCTCGATCGCGCGCGCGATGATGCGTTGCGCGCCTTCTCGTACGGCTACCTGGCGCACCTGGCCGCCGACGTGGTCGCCCACAACTCGTTCGTCCCCTACCAGCTGGCCACCACGTCCACCACGACCGGGCTGGGCCACAGCTACTGGGAGACGCGATTCGAGACGCATCTCGGCGAATGGGCGCCGCGACGGGCGCGTGAGCTGATCCTGCTCGATCACAGTCGCAGCGACGGTCACCTGGACCGAATCCTCAGTCCGACCATCTTCAGTACCTCGACCAATCGCCGGATCTTCCGCGGGATGGTCGTCGCCGCGGACATGGAGTCATGGCAGCGAGTCTTCCAGCTCATGCTGGAGCGGTCGCGCTGGGACCTCGCCGACGACCAGGTCTCGAGCCAGCTCACGCGTTCCTTCGAGTACATCATCGACCTGCTCGTGCGGCTGGATAGTGCCGAGCCGTACCGGTTCGACCCATCGGGGGAGGAGCCGCTCCGGATGGCCAAGCGGATCCGGCGCGCCGCGCTCCGCAGCGGCGGCCAGGTGGCGGTGGTAGACGAGGCGACGCGTCACTTCGGACTCTGGCCCAGCGCACTGCGGTTTTCCGACGGACTCTCCCGTCCCCTGTACCCGCCCGTCGCGCAGACCACCTGACACCGGCGCCGTCTCCTCCCGCGGAGGAGAGACGTCATGCAGCGGCCCGACGCGCCCGTCTCACCGGCCGGCGCGTTGCGGTGCGACCCTGGTCGTCCCCGGACGGGGCGTATCGCCATCCTCCGGCGACGCGACGGTCGCTTCCACCTCGAGCACGAAACGCGCGCCGCATCCATCGTCCGGAAGCACGGTCAGGTCCCCGCCGTTCGCGCGGGCGAACGCCCGTGAAATGCACAATCCCAGGCCGACTCCCTGTACCTTGGTGGTGAAGGTCGGCTCGAAGATGCGCTCGGCGTCGTCGAGGGGGATGCCTGCCCCGGTGTCGCGCACCTCGAAGCGCAGGCGATCGGCGGCGAACGTGGTGCTCACGGCGAGCGTGCCTCCGCCGCCCTGCATCGCCTGCACGGCGTTGGTCACCAGGTTCCAGAGGATCTGGCCGACCTGGTCGCGATCCAGGACCAGCGGCGGAACGTCGGCATCGCCGCGGCGAACGACGGCAATGTTCGGGGGCAACTCGACCCGCGTGAGGATGTCGTCGAGCAGGCGGGTGACCTCGACGGTCGATCGGACGGGCGCGCCCGACCGGGCGCGATCGAGGAGGTCGGAGATGATCCGGTCCGACAGCCGGATCTGTTCCCGGAGCAGACCGGCGTAGTCCTTGAGCTTCGGCGAGGCGTCCGGCATTGCTTCGAGCAGGAACACGACGTTGCTCATCACGCCGAGCGGGTTCCGCAACTCGTGGCCCACGCTGCCGGAGAGGCGACCCAGCGTCGCAAAGCGCTCGGTCTGCCGCAGTTCCTCGTGGAGCTGGCGCAGCCGGGTCACGGCGCTCGACAGCTCGCCGGTGCGCGTGTCGATCTCGGACTCGAGGCGTTCGCGCACCCCGCGGACCGAAGCCGCCATGGTGTCGAACGAGCGGGCGAGCCGGCCGATCTCGTCGTCCCTGGCGGCGGCCGACGCCAGGCTGACGTTGGCCTCGCCCCGCGCGATGGCCTCGGTCGCGCTGGTGAGGTCGGCGAGCGGCGTCGTTATGCGCCGGCTGACGCTGGCACCGACCAGCGCGCCGGCGATCGCCACCAGGATGCCCGCGACGCTGAACGGCAGGAGCAGCGCGTGGGCCGGCGCGAGCGCCACCTCCTCCGGGATCGCGACGGCGAAGAGCCAGGGAGTCCCCTTCACGACTCGCGAGGCGCTGACCCAATCCCGGTTGCCGTGCCGGAGGCGAACGGGTGCCTCCTCGTACTGCGGGTACTGCACGCTGCCCGAATCGTCCCACACGGTGCCATCGCGATTCCCGACGAGGAGGATGGCCTGGGTGCCAAGCACGTTGTTGGTGATGCGCCGGTTGGCGCTGGACCCTCGCAGGCGTCGGGTCACGCGGATCCCGCCCACCGGCACGCCGCCCGACAGGACGCGACTGGTGGTGACGAACGAGAGCACGCCGTCTTCCTCCCGGATGGGACCGATCCCGGCCTCGGCCGGGATGGGCGTCATGTCGGGCGCGAGGACATTCTCCATCCCGCGCGGCAGGGTCAGTCGTGTCCCGCCGTTGCGGTCGACCAGTTCCACGACGACGGTGGGATCCGTTCCCTGCAGCCGGGCCAGGGTGGCCCTCGCCTCGTCAGGCACCACGTCGGCGCGGACCCGGAGGGCCTCGATCACGGCGGGGTGCAGGGCGGCGGCCGTGATGGACTCGACCTGGTTGACCACGCCGAGCTCGGTGATGGCGGCGAGTTGCGACAGCGCGCTCTTCAACCGGGTTCCCGCAGCGTCGAGCGTCGTGGCGCGCGCGGTGGAGAATGCGACGATCCCGAACGCCGCCACGGTCAGCCCCGCCGTCATCGCGAACAACGCTGGGAGTTTCCAGCGCAGCGATCCGCGGTCGGGTCGCAGGACAGCAGACGGTGCCGGGAGCGTTCTCAGGGGACGGATCCACGGGTGATCATGCGGCCGGTGCGACGTTCATGGTAGCAGCCGATGCCGGAGCGGTCAAACCGTACTCGTGTGGTAGCACCACCTACCCCCCAGGGGGCATGCCCGGATACTCCGCAGGATCTACGTCCTTCGTCCCGCTCGTCGGCTGCGCCGATGCGCCCGCCCCGCGGTGCCACGGCCGTCCTCCGCGTGAGCGGGCGTCGTGTCCACCTCCCGGGTGCTCCGTGTGCAACCGCTCGCTCCGGCTGCCGTCCGTCACTCCGTCACGGGGGTCGCTTCCGCCTGACGAGTCGGGCTTGCCAGCCGGGCGGCCACAGCCGTTAGGCAGGAGCGCGTCGGGGGAACCATCGCCGCGCGTGTTCATATCATGACCGTCGGACCGCGCGCGAGTGCGGCACGGCGACCCGGAGCGTCACCCTCGTGGCGCATGAATGCCATCCTGCTGGAGGAACCACGCACATGCACTTCCCCATGAAAGGAACCCGAGTCCTCGCCGGCGCCGGCATGGCGCTCGCCCTGCTGCTGTCCGCGGCATGCGACGACGACGATCCGGTCGAACCGCCCGTCGCCACCGAGATCACGATCGCCAGCGGCAACAACCAGGTGATCGCGCCGAGCGCCACCAGCGCCGCGCTCAGCGTGAACGTCGTCGACCAGGATGACGACGACATGCAGAACGTGCCGGTGACGTGGGCGATCACCAGCGGCGGCGGAACGCTCAGCGCCACCTCGAGCACCACCAACGTCGACGGTGTCGCCTCGGTGACCTACACGGCCGACGCCACGGCGGGTGCGGTGACGATCACGGCGACCGTCGCCGGGCTCACCGCGCTCACGTTCAGCATCACGGTTCAGTAAGCGCCAGGGGTGGGACGCGCACCGCGCGCACCACCCTGGAGCCGCGTTCCGTCACGGGCGACGCCCGGGGCCGAACACGGCCGCGTGGGGCACCGCCGGACCGGTCGCCCCATGCGGCCAGCGCTCCCGATCGAAGGACACGCCGCGGCCCGTGGCGCCCGCTTCCTTGAAGCCCTCGTCCCACGTGAGCAGGCCGTTCGTCGAGTCGAATCGCGCGAGCAGCACGCGCTTGTCCGTCCCCTCCGACGTCAGGGCCACGCGGGCACTCCCGGGGTCGAGCGACGTCCAGTGCGGGACGAACGCCGTGTCCGGCGCGAGTACGCTGGCGATACGCGGCCGCCGGGGGTCGGCGACATCCAGCACGATGAACTGCCGCGCCTCACCCACCGGCATGATCCAGTAGTGACCGACCAGGGCGGGCACGCCGCAGCCGATGTTGCGCGGATGTGCCAGCGAGAGGATGGGCTCGATCGCGGGCGAGGATCCGTCGAGTCCGGTCAGCAGGAAGAAGCCGCAGTTCCACGTATTGAGGAATGCGTTGCCGTCCGGCAGGAATCGCGCCTCGAACGGATAGCGCCAGGCGGAGTCCGTGGCCGATGCGGGCAGCGGGATGGTCCTGATGAGCGACAGGTCGCGAAGCCGCCAGACCTGGACGACGTCGGCGGTCCGCTCCGAGTCCATCGGCGTGCTCGTCGTGATGAAGCGGTCGAGGGCCGGCGAGACTTCGAGCGAGTAGGTGCGGATGCGTTCCCCCGGAAACGCCGGATCGGCGGCACTGACGGTCTTGAGCAACGCACCTTCCGGAGAAAACAGCGCGAGACCCCCCGGGTCCCCCGCCTGCTTTCCATCCCCGAACTGCAGGGTCGTCAGGACGGTGCCGTCGTCCAGGCGCACATAGCTGTGCGGCATGCGAAACCCGGGCACGCTGTCGATGGTGGTGCTGATGCGCGGTGCGCGTGGATCGGAGAGGTCGAACAGGTAGGTCCGGTTGGCCATGAATGCATTGGCGAACAGCGACCGTCCCTCGGCCGGCACCGTGAGCTCGGTGTGATGGGGCATGGTGTGCACCGCGCCGATGGGGGCGGTGGCGATGACCTGCGCATACGTCGGACTGGCCGAGTCGACGTCGATGACCGCGAGGAAATCCGTGTCACCAGGGCGCCGGTCCGCGTCGCCGGCCCAGACATAGAGGTACTTCGCCGGCTCCGTTCCGCGCTCCCCACGGCCGCATCCTGCGATGGCGGCCGCAAGGAACGCAGTGGCGAGCAGCAGGCGATGCCCGGATCGAGTCACGTCAAGCATTGAACCTCATCGTGGTTGCCTGGTCCGCCTGGTGACGGGCCGGAACAAGGATGAGTGCGTGAGGAAGTCGCCGCCAGTCCTGCGCTTCCTGCGGTCGCGGACCTGTTGCGGGCATCGCGGGACGTAGCGCGGCGGCCACATCCCGCGCATCATTGGCGGGTCTCGCCCGCCAGGAATGACCCCCGGTTCCCCTCCCATCGACACCCGCGCCATCACGTTGCCTCCCGAGCTCCTCGCCCTGACGGAGGCGCTGGCACGTCACGCGCACGACGTCTGGCAGCGGCAGCGCCTCGCGGACGGGTGGCGCTTCGGCCCGGAGCGTGACGACGTGCGCCGGCTGCATCCGTCGCTGGTCCCCTACGAGGAGCTGTCCGAGGCGGAGCGGCAGTACGACCGCAACGCCGCCCTCGAAACACTCAAGGCGGTGATCGCCCTGGGGTATCGCGTCGTGCCGCCTGACGAGAAAGCCCCAGGGCGCGCATGACGGGGCGCGGCGCGCGAGGCACGGCGTGAACGCGCGGTCCGGCGCGACCGTGCCCGTCAACACGGACGTTCGCGATACGACGGACGACCTCGCCCTCGTCCAGTCCGCGCCCGCGGTGCTGGCGGCGCTGGAGACGCTCACCAGCGAGGTCGCCGTCCCGTTCGAGCACGCGGACCGGCTGGCGCTGCAGCAACAGCGATCCTACGGGCGGATCACGTGGCTGGCGACGACCTTCGGGACGGTCTCCCTCCTCCTGTCGGTGCTCGGCCTCGTGCTCGACGCGCTCGACGCCACGCGCTTGGCTGGGGCCATCCTGGGCGCGCAGGTCGT
Source organism: Gemmatimonadaceae bacterium (assembly GCA_030835125.1). GTDB lineage: Bacteria > Gemmatimonadota > Gemmatimonadetes > Gemmatimonadales > Gemmatimonadaceae > JABWBJ01. The sequence continues at coordinate 33,319 of JAUQWM010000012.1, forward strand.
GACCCTCGCGATCACGGCGCTCGCGGTCCTCCGCGGCCTCCTCGCCTATCGCCATGAGAACTGGCTCCTCGAGCGCTGGCGCGCCGAGCAGCTGCGGGCGCTGAAGTTCATCCACCTGGTCGACCCCGCGTCGTGGAGCGGCGACGAGCGCACGCGGCGGGCGTGGCAGGAACGCGTGCGAGGGGACGTCGAGCGCGCCCGCTCGCTCCGGTATCCCGACATCGCCGTCATGGCCGGGATAGAGAACGTGCCCACCTTCCGCGTCCCGGATCCACTCCCCGACCCGGCGATGCTCGACGCGCTGGTGAATTACTACGTCCGGAAACGGCTGGAGCCACAGCGCGAGTACTTCCTCAGGACTTCCCAGGAGGGCGGGCACGGCGGAGCCCGCGCGCTCCCGTTGTTCTTCTTCGGGGCCGTGTTCCTCGAGGTGCTCCAGGCGGTGTTCGCGATCATTGCCGGAGCCAGCGGCACAGTCTCGTTCGCGATCGTTGGTACCTGGCTGGCCGCCGTGTCGATCGCCATTCCGGTGCTATGGGCCGGGATCCGGACGCAGCAGGGGGCCCGTGAGTCGTCGCGCAACGCGACCAGGTCGCGGGCGCGCCACGGAGCGCTCACCCAGCTGACGGACCGGTTGCTGGTGGCGCGCTCCGATCCCATCCAGGCCCTGTGGACGATGCAGTTGTCCGAGTTCATCCTGCAGCTCGACCAGCGGGAGTGGCTGCGACTCCTGCGGGAGGCGGAATGGTACGGGTGATCGCTTCCCCGTCGTCCCGCGTCCGTTCCCGGGCTGGAGAGCTGTAGCGTGCGGGACGTGTTCATCAGCCATACCGAGGAGGATGGCGAACTCGCCCTCGCCATCGCGCGCGGGCTGAACGCGGCGGGCTACTCCACCTGGTGCTACGAGGACGACTCCGATCCGGGACCGTCGTACCTGCGCCAGGTCGACGAGGAACTCGAGACCACGCAGGCGGTGGTACTGATCATCTCCCCCAGCTCCCTGGCGTCTTCCCAGGTGCTCAAGGAAGTCGTGCGCGCGCACGAAGCCGGGAAGCCGTTCATCCCGTTGCGTCGCGGCATCGCGCACGAGGCGATGCAGCAGCAGCGGGAGTGGCGGATGGCGCTGGGGGCATCGGTATCGATCGCGATGCCCGAGGGTGGAATCGATGGCATCCTGCCACGCGTCATCCGGGGACTCGAGCGCAGCGGCGTACACCCGGGCGCGCCGTCGGTCGCGCCCCACGAGGCGCCCGTGCCGCCGCCGGTGCCGTTGCCCGCGTTCCTCGCCACCACCAGCCACCGCCTGACGAGTGCCGTCGACCGCGTCGCGACGCCGACGCGCATCGGGATCCTCACGGTCCTCGGCGTCCTGGGCGTGATCGGGGCGATCGCGAACATCGCCGGCGTGATGGATCCGTTCTCGCGCAACGCCGCGCTCTACAACGTGGTTCCCGCCATCGGGCAGGCCACCATGGTGGCGAACGTCGCCGGCCTTGGCCTGAACATCGCCCTGCTCGTCGCGACGTGGCACCTCTACCGGGGACAGGGGCGGGTCGGGTCGCGCATCCGGCTGCTCGCCGCGCTGATGCTGATCGCGATCGTCATCTGGTTCGTGGTCGTGGCGGTCTCGGCGTTGTTTCCGCCGCATGGGCGGCTGCGCCCCGCCCAGCGCTTCGAGGTGATCCTGGCGTCACTCCTCGTCAGCGTCGTGGCGGCCGCGCCAGCCGCATTCCTGCGCACGCTCTTCCGTCGCTGAGGCGTCCCGGCGCGAGGGAAACCCCGACCGGCGGTCGGGGATTCCATGGGTTGCTGGCCCCTCACGGGGTCGTCACTGGTGACACGGGCATGTCGTGCGGGATCCGGCCATCGGGAGTGCGCCACGGATCGCCGGCTGGGCGCATGCCAGTTCCAGGACCACGGTGACGATCGCACCTCGCTGGATGCACTCGACCATGGGCGGCGCCGGGAGTCGTCGCCAACCGTTCGCCGGTTCCGAGGCGTCGCGCGACCACGAGCTGGTCGAGCTGTTCTTCGCCAGCGCCCCTGGCGCGCTGTTCCTCTACGACGTGCGCGGCCACCTGGTGCGCTGGAACCGCAACATGCTCACCGTCACGGGATTGACCGACGCCGAGCTGTCCACGTTGACGCCCCTGGACCTGTTTCGTGGGGATGATGTCCTGCGCGTGGCCGCAGCCATCGACGCAACCATGCAGGTGGGCGAGGGCGCCGTTGAGGCCACCCTCGTCTCGAAGGATGGCCAGACCTTCCCCTACTTCCTGACGGCACGCCGGGTGATGTTCGATGGCCACCCCTGCCTGGTGGGTATCGGGATCGACATCAGCGACCGTGTACTGGCCGAGGAGAACCTGCGGCGGAGCGAACAGCGCTACCATTCCACGCTCGACAGCATCGTCGAGGGGGCGCAGCTCGTCGGGTTCGACTGGCGGTACGTGTACCTCAACGACGCAGCCGCGGTCCAGAACCGCCGTCCGAACGCCGAGTTGCTGGGACGCACGATGCTGGAATGCTGGCCCGGGCTCGAGGCATCGGCGATCTTCGCGATGCTCCGGCGATGCATGGACGAGCGGGTGGCCCTGCACGGGGAGTTCCCGTTCACGTTCCCGGACGGGTCCAGCGGGTGCTACGAAATCCACGCGCAGCCGGTGCCGGAGGGGATTTTCATCCGGTCTATCGACGTGACCGAGCGGCATCGCGCCGTGGCACACGCCACCGAGATGCGCCGCCGCTTCGAGATGGTGGTCGAGCACCTTGCCGAGGGCCTGGTGATCGCCACGCCGGACTTGTCCCTGCTGCACTGGAATCCCGCCGCGCTTCGCCTTCTCGGGTTTGATCATGTCGAGGAGGGGCGAACACACCAGCGGATGTTCGAGCAGGTGTTCGAGATCTTCACGCTCGACGGCCAACGCCTGCCCGTCGACCAGTGGCCACTCGCCCGGGCACGCCGGGGGGAAGCCTTCCAGGACCTCGAGTTACGTGCCCGGCGGCGCGGCAGCGACTGGGACCGGATCATCAGCTACTCGGGTTCCCGCGTCGCGTACGGCGATCAGTGCCTGCTGGCGTTCATGACGCTTCGCGACGTCACCGAAAGGCACCTGGCCCGCCAGGCGCTCGAGGAGAGCGAGGAGCGCTTCCGACAGCTCGCCGAGAACATCAGCGAGGTCTTCTGGATCGCCGATGCGGCCACGCTGCGCATCCTGTACGTCAGTCCCGCGTACGAGGCGATCTGGGGCCGGACCCGGGAGTCGCTCTACGCCGATGGGGATACCTGGCAGGACGTCATCCATCTCGATGACCGGGCCGGCGTGAGGCTGGCGCTCTCCGGGCAGTTGCAGGGCAACTACGACATCACCTATCGCATCATCCGGCCGGATGGCTCGATGCGCTGGGTCCACGACCGGGCATTCCCGGTCCGCGACGCGTCGGGCACGGTCTACCGGATCGTCGGGATCGCGGAGGACATCACCGAACGCAAGTCGCTCGAGGCGCGGTCCCTGCGGTCGCAGCGCCTCGAGAGCATCGGCACCATGGCGGGCGGCATCGCGCACGACCTGAACAACGTGCTGACCCCGATCCTCATGTCGATCGAGCTGCTGCGGGCTGACGCGGGTGGAGCGCAGTCGCTCGAGAACCTGGCGGTGATCGAGATGAGCGCGCGCAGGGGCGCGGACATGCTGAAGCAGGTGCTGTCGTTCGCGCGCGGCGTGGACGGCCGCCGGGACGCCGTCGACGTGGCGTCGGTCGTCCGCGACGTCGAGAAGATCGTGAACGACACCTTCCTGAAGGCGATCCAGGTGTTGACGATCCTGCCGCCTACCCTGCCGCCGATCGTGGGCGACTCCACCCAGCTGCACCAGGTGCTGCTGAACCTGTGCGTCAACGCGCGCGATGCGATGCCCCGTGGCGGGACCATCACCATCGAGGCGCGGGCGCGAGACCTCGCACCCGACGAACGGGCCGCGAACCCCGCCGCCAGACCCGGGCCCGGCGTGGAGATCACCGTGCGGGACACGGGAGTCGGGATGACGAGCGACGTCCTCGAACGCGCCTTCGAGCCGTTCTTCACCACCAAGGACCTCGGCAAGGGGACGGGGCTCGGGCTGTCCACGTCGATGGCGATCGTGACGAGCCATGGCGGCTGCATCAGCGTGGACAGCGCGCCTGACGACGGATGCACGTTCACGATCTGGATCCCAGCGGCGGCGGCGGGCCAGCCATCGTCCCGGGGGGCCGACGCGGCCGCTACCCTCCCAGCCGGCCGGGGCGAGACCGTCCTCGTGGTCGACGACGAGCAGGCGATCCGGCACGTCATGCAGCGAACGCTGGAGAGCTCCGGCTATCGCGTGCTCCTGGCCTCCAACGGAGCCGAAGCGCTGGCGGCGTTCGTGGACCATCGGGATGCGATCGCGGCCGTCATCACCGACATGATGATGCCGGTGATGGACGGCAAGGTGCTGATCGCCTCGTTGCGGCGGATGAGTGAGACGCTGCCCATCATCGCGGCCAGCGGGCTCCTCGACGGCGCCGGCGGACGGGACGATCCCCACACGATTCACCTGGCCAAGCCGTACGCGCTGGCGGCCCTGCTGCAGGCCCTCCAGCAGGTGATGCGGGCGAGCCCCGCCTAGCCTCGCGGCTCGTCAGGCGCGCCGGGCGAGGGCCTCGAGCAGCAGCGGGATGCACCCGCCGAAGGCCCCGTTGCTCATGACCAGGATGACGTCGCCCGCTCGCGCCTGGCGCGCGACCAGGTCCACGATCTCCGGCACGCCCGCAAGTCCCTCGGCCGCGACGCCACGGGCCGTGATCGCGCGTACGATGGCCGGTACGTCGAGCTGCTGGTCGGCCGGGACCTTGTCGTGCGGTTCCGGCAGCCTGATGGTGGCGAGGTCGGCGCCCTCGAACGCGGCCGCGTACTCCGCCTGGTGGATGTTGCGACGGCTGGTGTTGGAGCGGGGCTCGAAGATCGCCCAGAGCCGCCGCGCCGGGAACCGCATCCGGGTGCCGGCGATGGTCTCGCGCACGGCGGTCGGGTGGTGGGCGAAGTCATCGATGACCAGGATGCCCCCGACCTCGCCACGAACCTCCTGACGGCGCTTCACACCCCGGAACGTGGCGAAGGCCGCGGCGACCTCGCCATGCTCGAGCCCGAGGGCGCGCGCGGCAGCATACACGCCCACGGCGTTCTCCACGTTATGCAGTCCCGACATCGGCAAGGTGAGCGGATCGTCTCCTGCGCCGGGGCCCGCGACCCGGAATCGTGCGCCGTGCTCGCCGAACGCGACGTCGCGCGCGCGGTACCCGGCCTCTCCGTGAGCGCCATAGGTGACGACGGGTGCCGCGCTGTGGCGACGCGCCAGCGCCACGGCGCGAGGATAGGATGCGCTCACCCCGAGCCAGCCATCGGCGGGAAGCGTCGCGCAGAAGCGCTCGTACGCCGCCTCGTAGTGCGCCAGGTCGGCGTAGATGTCGGCGTGGTCGAACTCGATGCTGGTCAGCAGCGCGGTGCGTGCGCGGTAATGAACGAACTTGGGGCCCTTGTCGAACCAGGCCGTGTCGTACTCGTCGCCCTCGACGACGACGTGGGCTCCCGTTCCCAGCCGGAAGTTGCCGTTGTAGTTGAGCGTGACGCCGCCAACCAGGAACGTCGGGTCGCGGCCCGCGTCCGCCAGCACATGCGCCATCAAGGCCGAGGTGGTGGTCTTCCCGTGGGTGCCGGCGATGACGATGCTGTGCCTGTTCCCGGCAACGAGCGCGCCGAACGCCGCCGGGAAGCTCATCTGGCGGATGCCGCGCTCGCGCACCGCGGTTGCCTCCGGGTTCGTCCGGCGGATGACGTTCCCGATGATCACGAGGTCAGGCGCGGCCCGGTCGAGGTTGGCGGCGCCGTACGGCGTGAAGACGTCGATGCCCCACTCACGCAGCATGTCGCTCATGGGCGGATAGACGTTCTCGTCGCTGCCGGTGACCTCGTAGCCCGCGGCCTTCAGCATCCCCGCGAACGCGCCCATCCCGGTGCCCGCCACGCCCACCAGGTGGATGCGGCGCACCGCGCCGGGCGCGATGTCGTCCAGGATGTTGCCGTTGTCGTCAGGCGCCATCGCGAAACGGCGCTCAGCCGAAGAAGAGGTAGGCGATGAAGATCGCCGCGGTGATGCCGGCCAGGTCGGCGATCAGCCCGCAGGTCACCGCGTGCCGGGTCCGGCGGACGCCCACCGACCCGAAGTACAGCGCGATGATGTAGAACGTGGTGTCGGTCGCCCCCTGGAAGACGCTCGCCAGGCGCCCGACGAACGAGTCCGCGCCGTACGTGGTCATCGCGTCCACCATCATGCCGCGGGCTCCGCTCCCGCTCAACGGCTTCATGAGGGCGGTGGGGAGCGCGGGGATGAATTCGGTCCTGAGGCCCATCGCCGTGAACAGCCTGCCGATGCCGTCCACGAGCAGGTCGAGCGCCCCAGACGCGCGGAAGACGCCGATGGCGACGAGGATCGCCACCAGGTACGGGATGATCCGGATCGCGACGGCGAAGCCCTCCTTCGCCCCTTCGATGAAGGCGTCGTAGACGTTCAGCCGCCTCCAGGCCGCCATGAGGATGAACGCCGAGATGATCCCGAACAACGTCACGTTCGCCACGGTCGTGGAAATCACCTGGACCTTGTCCTGCGGCAGCCCGCTGAAGTACCACAGCGTCGCCCCGATGAGGCCACTGACGCCGACCAGGTACGCCAGCACCACCGGATGGAACAGGTTGATCCGCTGGACCACGGCCACGGCGATGAGGCCCGCCAGCGTGGAGAAGTACGTGGCGAGGAGGATCGGGAGGAAGACGTCGGTGGGATTCGCGGCGCCGGCCTGCGCGCGGTAGACCATGATGCTGATCGGGATGACCGTCAGGCCCGACGTGTTCAGCACCAGGAACATGATCTGCGCGTTGGTCGCCGTCTCCTTGTCGGAGTTGAGGTCCTGCAGTTCCTGCATAGCCTTGAGGCCCAGCGGGGTGGCCGCGTTGTCGAGGCCGAGCATGTTGGCGGCGAAGTTCATGATGATGGAGCCATGCGCCGGATGGTCGCGCGGCAGCTCGGGGAAGAGGCGGCGGAAGAACGGCCGGGCCACCCAGGCCAGCGCGCCGATCGCCCCGCCCTTCTCCCCGACCTTCATCAGCCCCAGCCACAGCGTCAGGACCCCGGTGAGGCCTAACGATATCTCGAAGCCCGTCTTCGCGGTGTCGAAGGTGCTGGTCACCATCGCCGTGAAGACCTCGGTGTCGCCCAGGAGGATGAGCCGGCCCAGGCCCACCACGAGGGCGATGCCGAAGAACGCCACCCAGATGTAGTTGAGGACCATGGGCGCTCAGGGGCCGGGGTGCAGGAGCAGGTCGACCAGCACGGGGACATGGTCGCGCATCAGGACCTCCGTCGCCGCCAGCGGGAACTCGTACGTGACCACCGGGACCCCGTTGTCCGACCCCCACGAGCCGAACGAGCCCGGGGTGGGATACCCCACGTCACGAACCTGCGGCATCCCGGTGCGCTCGGCCAGCCGGCGCCCGAGCGCGCTGCCGTTGGCATCGTCGATGCACGCCAGCGGCGCGTGCAGCGCCACCACGGCGCGCGGCTTCAGGTCGGCGATCAGCGCCAGCAGGGCCCGCACCTCCGGCTCCGACGCGGCGTTGTCCCCCGTGCCCAGCAGGACGTCGCTCGCATCCTCGATCGTCGATCGATGCGTCACCGCGCCGGGACGCCAGTCCCGCGAGGGGAAGTTCCGGTTGAGGTCGACCCCGCGCGCGTTGCCGCGCGTGCCCCGGATGAGGCCGTCCGGGTTCGCCGCCAGCACCACCGCGCAATGCGCCGGGGGTTCGGGCAACTGGCGGAGTGCGCGCGACAACGCATACGTCGTCTCCGGTTCCTCGCCATGGATGCCGGCGAACACGAGGAGGTGGCACTCGAGCCGCGGTCGCCACACCTCCAGCGGGATTCCCAGGACCGAGCGTCCGTACGTGGCGGGCGTCCAGGGAATGGTGCCCCACTGGGAGCGCGGCCGCAGCGTCATGGCAGCACGGGATTCGTGTTGGTCACAAAACGCGCGTAGATCTCCTCGAGGTGCCGGAGGACGACGTCCTTCAGCAACATGTCGGCAGGCTCGATCGCCTGTCGCAATACGGCCGGCGTGAGCCCGCGCAGGCAGGATGCGGCCACGGGACCGTGGCTCACGTGCCAGCGCTCAGGAGCCACCCCGCCAAGGTCGTGTTCATACGGACGAAAGAAGCCGAAGGAAGTGCCGTTGGCAATGCGCGCATCGAGCCATTCGTGCAGTGGCGCGAACATCCCGCCGCGCTCCACCTCGGCGGGGATGAGGTCGACGGTGTATCGCGGCGGCCGCGCCGTCTCGTCGTAGATGTCCAGGTCTGTTCCCCAGTGGTGCCGCGACGCACCAGGCAACGCCGACCAGCGGAGGATCGCCAGGACGAGGTCGTGCTCACTCAGCGTGCCCACGTCCAGGGGACGCGCCGCGCTGTCGAGGACGGGCAGCTCCCCCCGTACCTTCCGGTTCCAGATCGAGAGCTGCCGGTCGAAGCTGCGGAACCCGCTCAGGATCCGCAGGTCGAAGCCCGCGTCCCGCGCCGCCTCACGCAGGGCCACGAACGCCGGGACCACGACCCGATGGACCGGCGTGTCGGCCGTGGGCTCGGCGAGGTGGTCGACGGATTGGCCGACGAGGGAGGCAAGCGGGAACATCCATGGAGTCTACCACCGTCACCGCATTCACGGGATGAAGAACGTCCTCAGCCCTCGACCATCTCGACATGCTCCACGAGCGACGCCCCGGGTTCGGGGCGGCTTGCGCTCCCGTTCCTCGCGGCCCATGCCTGCGTGAACTCGGCGCCGAAGAGCACGATCATTCCGGCATAGTAGACCCAGACGAGGATCACCGCGAGCACGCTGGCCGCGCCGTAGGCGTCCCCCGGGGCGCTGCGGCCGAGGTAGAGGCCGATGACGAACTTGCCGACGCCGAGCAGGATCGCCGTCACGAAGGCCCCCACCCAGACGTCCCGCCACGCAATGTGCGCGTCAGGCAGGATCCGGAAGATCGCCGCGAAGAACGCGGTGATCACGCCAATGGTCACCAGGAGGTCCACCGCGTACATGGCCGGCTCCGGAATGAATGTCGCCGACGCACTGAGGGCGCCCAGCAACGCCGACATCGCCAGTGACACGATCAGCAGGAAGGCAACCGCGAGGATCATCCCGGCCGACAGGATCCGCTTGGCGATGAAGTTTCGGATGCCGCCCTTGCGCGGATCGGGCTTCACGTCCCAGGCGCGATTCAACGCCCCCTGCAACTGCAGGAAGGCCCCCATCGCCCCGAACAGCAGGGCGCCCGTCCCCAGGATGGTCGCCAGCGGGCCGTCCGCGCCGTCCTGCCTGGCCCTGGTGACCATCTCCCTGATGGCCTTCCCGCCTTCGCTTCCGACGAGGCTGGAGAATTCCGTTTCCATGACACGCTGCACCTCGACGGGATTCCAGATCGCCCCGACCACCTGGAGGAGCAGGATCAGCAGCGGCGGTAACGCGAACACCGTGTAGTAGGCAAGCGCGGCGGCGCGCACCTGGCACTCGTCCTCACGGAACTCCCGGAAGGCCGTCCTGAGGAGGGACCACATCGTCACCGCTACCAGCCGCGGGTCCAGAGCAGGAGCGCACCAAACACCTGGTGGATGCGGGGTCTGACCCCGACCGACAGCGATGGCACCTGCGGTTGGTAGCGGGTCTCGAGACTGGTCCGGATGCGGAGGCTCGTCCCGAACCGGCGCTCGAGCATCGCCCCGGGAATGGTGAGGTTCGGCCGGAACTGTCCGACGAAAAACGTGTTCCGGTCGAGGTACTTCCCCACCTCGACCTGCGTGCCGGCCAGCACCGTGCCGACGGCGCCGATCGACAGCCCGGGCGGGAGGTCGGCGGGGCGGATGTTCAGGACGTCTACCGCCGTCCGCTCGACGAGACTCGTCTCCATCTCGGACACCACGGCGCCCAGCGCCACGCCGGCGAGCTGCCGGGTGGCGAGCGTGGCGACGTTGCCGGCCAGCGACGACCCGGACATCCCACCGCCCTCGAGCCCAGAGCCCTCGAACTGGAGGAGCGCGGTCGACGACTGGCCGAAGGCGAGGAAGGAGATGAGGTCCGACTGCGTGAGCGTCGGCTGCGCCTGGCTCTCGAGCGATACGTTAGGCTTCTCGAGCGTGCCCCCGATCGTCACCTGGATGTCGAAGGGCGCGCGGCCGGCGGGGTGCACCTGGTGGGTCGCGAGGACCTGCAGCACCGGGTTGGCCATCGGCCCGGTGAAGCGCACGGACCCGCGGCGGACCGCGAACCGGCGCCCGTACAGTTCGTAGTCCCCGTAGTCGGCCTGCAAGGTGCCGGTGATCGCCATCTCCTCGTCCCCGGTGGCACGCTGGATCATCAGGGTGCCGAATACCTCGACATTGGCCTCGCTCGACCTCGCCCAGGTTCCCCGCTGGACCTGCAGTTGCACCAGGACATCGGCGTTCTCCAGGATCGGGCTGGGCGGGGCGACCTTCAGTTCGCGCGCCAGCGCCGTGTCCACGACCGCGAGCAGCGCCGGGTCCCCTGTGTTGATGAGGTGCCATTCCTCCGGCTGCGGAATGCGGATCACGCCGTGGGTGACGGTGACCTTGCCGCCCACCGCCAGGGTGTCGAGGGGACCACGGATCGCGAGTTCCGACGTCACCACCAGGTCGCCCTTCGCGTTGCTCAGCACGCGGGCTTCCCTGGTGGTCACCCGGAGGTCGAGGACCGGCTGGGTGAGTTCCGTCAGGAACACGAACCCGCGGCCACTGATGGTGCCGTCGCTGAAGGCAATGAGGGTGTCGATCACGAGCCGGTCGTCCACCATCTCGATGCGAGCGGTGGCGTTCGCGAGCGTGATGCCCGCGGCCTCCACGACGATGAGCGGCACGTCGAGCGCAATCGTCCCCTCGAAGCGCGGCTCCTTCCAGGTGCCACGCGCCTCGATCCGGCCGCGGGCGACGCCGTTCACCGCCGACACGCCGTCGACCAGGTCAGCGAGGGGCCCGAGCGGGATGCTGTCTCCCTCGAGGTTCACGTTGATCGGGCCGTCATAGAACCGAGCACCGGCCGAGTCGCCGAGGGACATGCGCACCGGCAGGTTGCCGGTGATGATGGCCAGGCGCTGCTCTCCCGCGGCGGCGCGGCGCAGGTCGCCATCGAAGCGCAACCGGCGATCCGCGTAGTCGAACGCCGACCGGACCTCGGGAAATGGCACCGCGTTCCAGGATGGCCCGGTGACGAGCAGCGAACCGCGCACCTCGGGATCGGCCGTCGTGCCCGTCATCTCCGCGTGGAGCGTGGCCAACCCGTCGACGGGAAGGTTCGCCTGAAGCAGCGTGACCCACGGCGCGATCCGCAGGCTGTCGATGCGCACCTCCAGGCGTCCGGGGTCGGCGTCAGGCATTTCGCCGTGCACGAAGATCCGCCCCGGATCACCGGCGCTCGTGGAACGCAGCTCGAGCGAGTCGACCGCGAGGCCACTGCCCTTCCAGTGAATGGTGCTCTCGCGCGTCGACACCCAGGAAGCCGAATCCATGCGCAGCGCGATGTCCTTCAGGCGAACCTCGCCCGCGTCCGTGCGCACCTCGTAGTCGGCGACCAGCCGGTAGGACGCCGTGTCGCCCGGGAAGATCGCGAGATCGAGCGCGCCCTTCCCGTCGCGCCAGGTACCCTCGACGTGCGTGCTGTCGAGCGCAAAGCCCGCGATCCTGGCCGAGTCCACGCCGAGCTCCGCGCTCACCTGAGCTGTCGGCGTCCCGACGTCCGCCCACGTGAAGTCGAGGGTGCCGCGCCCGATCTCACTGCCATCCCAGATGAGCTGGTTGATCGCCGCCCGGCCTTGCGCCGTGAATCGTGCCACGCTGCCCGTGAGCGTGCCTCGCACGGCGACCGCGCCGGCGAGGGAGTCACGGCGGATCGCGCCCGGCGGTTCCACCAGGCGCGCGCGCCGCAGCCAGGCTTCCCCGCCCGCGACGAGCGAGTCGATGCGCCCCGAGTCCAGCGCCACGGCGCGGCGGAGCGAGTCCACCCGTGCCGCCTGGCGGACCACGCGATTGCCGACCAGTGGCCGGGGATACACGAGCGTCGTGTCGCCCGTGTCGATCCACCGTTGCAGTCCGGCGAGCGTGGTCAGGTCGGCCTGGTAGTCGAGCGTGCCGTCTACGCCTTCCGTCAGGCCGATCGTGCCACTGGCCGTGGCGGACCCGAAGAGTGCGCGGATTGCCAGGCTGTCGACCGTCAGGCGTCCGGTGCGTGCCGCTGCGTCCAGGGACACCGACAGGCCCTCGGCGCTGTCCACCACGACGTCGCGCAGTCGCACGGCCACCCGCGTGTTCATGGTCGCCGGGTTGAACTCCCGGCCATCGACCTCCACCTCGCCGTTCAACGAGGTCGCCGGCAACGAGGGGACGATGGCTTGCGCATCGACGCCCAGCAGGCGCACCGTGCCGCGATAGGCGCTCGTTGCGTCCGCCAGGTCCAGGTCTCCCTCGACATCGACGGTCCCGGTCGGCAGGCGCAGCGCCAGCGTGGTATGCAGGTTGCGCCGGGTCCCGCGAAGCGCGCCCGTTCCGGTGAGGTTGCCACGCACGTCGGTGCCGGGCACGAAGCGCTGGAACGTCTCGATGGCCACCGGCTCGAACCGTAGCTGGAGGTCCATGCGCCCGCTGTCCGCTGGCGCCACCGAGCCGGTGGCGACGAGCGACGACCGGTTCCCGTCCTCGTTATGCACGACCGTCGCGCGGCCGGTGAACCGGCTGGCCGACGTGCCGCTGACGAGGGCGTCGACGTCCAGCGTTCCTCCGATCCGCGGGTTCACCCCGAACTCGGCGGCGAGCGACACCGGCAGTTCCCGGGCCGTCAGCCGCAGATCCTCGACCCTCACGTCCTCGGCCGCGCTTGCGAGCCCCACGACGCCCACGCGGAAGGGGGCATGGCGATCCGGATCGAACGTCCCATCGACGTTCACCCGCATCGCGGTGGAGGGACCGGTCAGCCGGGCACGGCCCGTGAAGGCGCCCGGCACCTTCACGTCGAGCCCCGGCGCCAGCCGCTCGGCGAGCGCCGACTGGAACCGCGAGAATCGCAGGTCTGTCTCACGGAGGGTGATGTCCCCCGGACGCACTGCCATGCCCAATCGTCCGCTGACGCGCGATCCCCCGCTGGCGAAGCTGGCATGGGTGACGTCGACGTGGCTGGTTCCCGAATCCCGGATCGCGGCCGTGAGTTCGAGGTGGCCGCCCCCGTTTTCCGGGAGCGCCGGATACAGCCCGCGCACGTCGGCGAACGCCACGGTGTCGCTTTTCAGGTCCAGTTCCACGTCGCCGGCGGACATGTGGTACGTGACGGCGCCCTCGACCCGCGACGCCGGCAGGCGGAGGTCGACGTCGCGCAGGGAGACCGTATCCTGCCCGATCCGGACGTCGCCACTGAGGTCGCGTACGTCGATGTCCGGTGCGCGTAGCGGCGCGGCCAGCATGCTGAGCTGCCTGACGCGAAGTGAAATGGCGTCGCTGTCGGGGTGGGCCGCGAGCACCCGCGGCAGCCGCGCCTGGATCTGCCGGAAGTCCATGACCTGGCGCAGCTCGGCACCGACCCGCTCGACGCGCCACCGGGTGCCACCGGCCAGCGCCGCGGCGATCGCGTCGTCGCGTTGGGCCCTGGTCATCGACTCGCCCAGCGGGAAGGGTTGGTCCACCCGCAGCGTCCCATCGGTGACGGTGACATTGCGGAGGTCGATCCACGACCCGAAGCCGGGAGTGGGCTCGGGAAGCACCGAGTCCCCGCGGTGGAAGATCCGTTCGTAGTTCCAGGTATCGCCGGTCTTCGAGAGGGTGACGACCGGTCGCTCGAGGTCGAGTTGCGTGAGCACGATCCGCCGGGTCAGCAGCGGCGCGACACCGACGCGGGCCCGGACGCGCCCCGCGGTGAGGAACGGGCGCCCCTCGCGGTCGACGATGGCGACGTCGACCAGGGCGAAGCGCTCGAGGAGGTTCCCCTCGACCCGGCCGATCGTCACCTCGCCGTCGACGAGCGCGTCGAGGGTCTGCAATGCATAACGCCGGACTCGCTCGCGACCGTAGTCCGAGCCGGTAAGGACGAACAGCGCCACGAACCCGACGATCAGCACCGACGCCACCAGCGCCAGCACCGCCCTCGCGACCCGGGAGACCATGCCGTGTGCCATTGCGATTCCCGCTCAGTAGGGAGGGCCGATGGCGAGGTGCAGCCGGAGCCGGCTGAGGATCTGGCCGAGTGTGCCGCCACCCCGGTCCAGCGGATCGAAGCGGCGCAGGCGCGTGAGGGTCACGAGCTGCGCGTCACCGCCCGCGGCCGTGACCTGCGTGACGACGGGCAACTCCTCGACCAGCGTCGGCCGGATCCCGAGGTCCAGCCGGACAGGGCCGACCGGGGTGTCGAACCGGATCCCGAACCCGGGGGTGAGCGCCGCCGTCGAGCCGAGGAGGCCGGAAAGCTGGTTGGTCCCGATGATCGCCCCGTCGAGGAAGATGGCCCCGGCGACGCCGAGCGCCCGGTTCAGGGGGAAGCGGTACTCGACGCTCGCCTCCGCCATCGCCGTGCCGCCTAACGGTTGCTGGTGGAAGGCGCTCGAGGGCACCCCCGCCGCGTTGGGGTCACAGCTGCCGTCCTGGAGCTGCGCTTCGCTGCAGGGGGAGGCCAGCGCGGTGTCGGTCAGGACGGCCGGCGAGACCGTCAGGACCCGCGGACCCAGTTGGCGCTCCCCGAATCCCCGCACCGATTGCGACCCGCCGGCATAGAAGCGCTTGCGCGGGTGGACGACCTGCTCCGTCGCGATCCCGCCGATCCCGAGGGCGCCATTTGTGCCCCGTCCGGCTCCGACCCAACCCAGCCGCGCGCGGAACGCGATCACCGCGTCGCGACCGACGCCGCGGTAGGTGCTCGCGGTCAGCTCGGCGCGATTGAACCGGAAGTCGGAGCCCGTCAGTGTCGAGGCATGCTCGACGTCGAGGCGGGCCCGGTATCCGCGATCGGGCGTGAACGGATCGTTGGTCGCATCGACCTGCGTGACCGAGGCTATGGGCGCCAGCACGTTCCCGGCCGCGAGCGCCGTGATGGTCGGCGCCAGGCACACGCCGAAGCTCACGCAGAAGTAGACGTCGGACGCCTCGACGCGGGAGACCTCGTACGTGTAGCCGAGAGTGGAGTTGGTGCGCGGCCCGAAGGCGCGCGTGAGCGCCGCACTCGCCCCCGAGCCCCGTTCGATCACGATCCCCGGCACGGCGCGGCGGTGGGCGAACACCGAGACGCCAAGCTGGTTGCGTGGCGAGAATACCCATGGCTGCATGACCTCGACGCTCGCCGACCACGTCGGCCGCAGGAACGCCTGCCGCTGCTCGTCGGCGGCGCCATCGGTCACGTCATAGAAGAGGCCCTGGCCGTTCAACGATCCCGCGAGGAGGTTGCTCACCGTGCCGCGCACCGTGAGGCGGCGCGCCCCGCCGATGAAGTTGTAGCGCGTGAAGTCGGCATCGACCTGTCCGAAGTCGGCCGTGCTCACGCCGCCCGCGAGCTCGATGCGATTGAGAGGCGCCTCGATGACGTTCAACCGGACCAGGCGCTGGCTGTCGGACACCGGGACGTTGTCGATCGCCAGCTCGTTGAACAGCCCGGAGAGGTAGAGGCTGCGCTGGCTGCCGAGGACCGCGCTCCGGCGGAAGAGGTCCCCGCTCCTGAACGTGAGCAGCCGGGTGACCGTGCGATCCGAGACCTTGGCGTTGCCGGCGACCTCGATCGCGCTCACCGTGATCTGCGGGCCGGGCGTGATGCGGATCGCGACCGGGCCGCGATTGGAGACGTCGGACACCTGCGTGGTGTCGAGGACGATGTCCGCGGCTGCGTGTCCCCGCTCCCACAGCTCGTCGCGGAGCGTGAGGATGGTGGAGTCCATCGCCACCAGGTCGAGCGGGTCGCCGGACTCGAGTCGCAGGGCCCGCGCGATGACGGCGCCGGACAGGATGCTGTCCGCCTGTTCGACGCGCAGTTCGCTGATGACGGTCGGCTCCTTCTCCTCCACCTCGAAGATCGCGCGCACGCCACCCGACGTCCGCTCGGAGCGGCCGATGACGGCGACATCGCGCCAGCCGCGGTGCCAGTAGAACAGCCGGATCCGCAGGATGTCGCGCCGGAATTCCAGCGGGTCCAGGTAGCGGCGCACCGAGAAGGCGGGCGAGCGGCTGATCCAGCAGACCGGGAGGTAGAGCGGCGAGCGGCAGGACGTACCCCGGGTCACGAGTCCGTCGCGGAGCTGGTTGATGTCGACGTTCTTGACGCCACGCAGCGACAGCTCCGTAACCAGCGGCCTGGCGCCGCCGGCGCTGTCGGCCTGCGCCCGTCCCGTCACCGGTGCAAGGAGCGCCGCCGCGATGAGGGCCGCCGTCAGGGCGCGAGAAGCTGGGTGTGGTGTCGTGCTCGCCTCCTGGCAGGGCCACGCATGCAGCGCGTTGACTCGCTGCTACTCATGCGCGCGCTTCCGGTTCCTGTGATCGCAGCGAGGTCGAGCATCTCCCTCGTCAGGCAGGGGTGTGGCTATCTCTATGGGAATAGAGGGTCGAGGGTCGAGGGTCGAGGCTCGAGGCAGACCGGAGGCCAGGGGGGCGCTGGGCGGTTGCCGGACACGGCAGCGAGTCCTACCTTTTCCGCGCTGGCGAAGTGGGCGGTATTCCTCGTTTGGATGCGGGATGGCGGACAAGGGCGACGAACAGGACGTCACGGCCTTGCTGGAGATGTCACGTCAGGGGGACATGGACGCCGCGAATCGGCTGGCGTTGCGGGTCCAGGACGCCCTGCACCGCATCGCCGTCAACGCCCTTCGGCACGAGGACACGGGGCACACGCTGCGCCCGACGGAGCTGGTCGACGAGGCCTTTGTCCGCCTGGTCGGGCAGCGCGATACCAGCTGGGAGAACCGCTCCCAGTTCTACGCGGTCGCCGCCCGCACGATCCGCAACATCCTCGTGGACCACGCCCGCCGGCGGAAGGCGGTCAAGCGCGACCACGGCATCCATGTGACCCTCGACGAGTCCATCAGCGCGGACCGCGGAAATGAACTCGACCTGATGGCGCTCGATGATGCCCTCCGGCAACTCGAGGCCCTGTCGCCCCGCCAGGCGCGGGTCGTCGAGCTGCGGTTCTTCGGCGGCCTCGAGGTGGAGGCGACCGCGCGGGCGCTGGCGATCTCGCCGGCGACGGTCAAGCGCGACTGGACCTTTGCCCGCGCATTCCTCCTCCAATCACTCTCGCCGGGAGCCTGACGCGCGATGCCGGGACGCCTGCCTCACGACCAGCTGACGCCAGCGCGCCTCGCCGAGATGCAGGCTGCCTTCGAGCGCGCCCTGGCCCTCGAGGGTACGGATCGTGAGCGGTACCTCGGTCACCTCGCCGAGTCCGATGGCGCCCTGGCGTCGCGCGTCCGCGCGCTCCTGGCGGCGCACGAGCGGACCGGGTCCGGGTTCGTGAGCCCGCTGGGTCACCGAACGGCCCTGCCGCTCGATGGGACCACCGATCGATGGATCGGCGCGCGCGTCGGCGCCTACGTGATCTCCCGGCTGGTCGGCGCCGGCGGGATGGGCACGGTCTACGAGGCCACCCGCGCTGACGACCAGTATCGCCACCGCGTCGCCATCAAGCTCCTCGGGCAGCACGCGGGCAACGAGGCCACGATCCAGCGGTTCCGCCAGGAGCGCCAGATCCTGGCGACCCTCAACCATCCCAACATTGCGTCGCTGCTCGATGGCGGGGTGACCGACGACGGGCAGCCCTGGTTCGCGATGGAGTACATCGAGGGAGAGCCGATCACCCGATGGTGTGACGCGCGCCGCATGCCGCTCGCCGCGCGGCTCCAGTTGTTCCAGCAGGTCTGCTCCGCCGTGCAATACGCGCACCAGAGCCTCGTGGTGCATCGCGACCTGAAGCCGGGGAACATCCTCGTCACGGCGGCCGGCGCCGTGAAGCTGCTCGACTTCGGCATCGCCAAACTCATGCCGGAGGCGCTCGCCGCGGATCCCGATGACACGCCCCTGACCCGGACCGGCGTGCGGGCGTACACCCCCGAGTATGCTTCCCCTGAGCAGGTGCGCGGGGACCCCGTGGGCACGCGGTCGGACGTCTACGCGTTAGGTGTCGTCCTGTTCGAGCTCCTGGCGGGCCGGCGGCCCCTCGAGCTGCACGGGAAGTCGGCCGCGGAGGCGGAGCGCGTGGTAACCGAGGTGACCCCCCAGCGGCCCAGTGCGGCCCTCGACGGGCCGCGCGCCGCGGTGCTCGGCGAACGAAGCCTGGCGCGCGCGCGGCAGCAGGTCGAGGGTGACCTCGACGCCGTCGTCCTCATGGCGCTGCGCAAGGAACCGGAGCGCCGCTACGGCTCCGCGCAGGACCTGGCCGATGACCTGTCGTCCCACGCCGGGGGTCGTCCGGTCGCCGCGCGCCCGGAGGGATTCCGGTATCGCTTCGGGAAACTCGTCAGGCGGCGTCGCGTCGAGGCGGCTGCCCTCGTCCTCATCGCCGTCGCGATCGTCGCGGGCATGGTCGGTGTCTCGCGCCAGGCGCGCGCCGCCGAGCGCGAGCGCGCGCTGGCGATGGAGGTCACGGACTTCCTGACGACGATGCTGGGGGCCGCGAACCCGGGTTCGTTCGGGCGCGATGTGAAGGTGCGCGAGGTGCTCGACTCGGCGTCGAAGCGGGCCGATGCCCTGGCGGGTCGCCCGGGATTCGAGGCCGAGATCCGGCAGGTGATCGCCGGCACCTGGCTGGCGCTGGGCGAGTTCGACGCCGCCGAAGGGCAGTATCGCCGCGCGCTCGAGGCGTTGGCGCGCGAGGAGCCTGGTGGTGGCCAGGCCACGGCCACTGCCCTCTCGCGCCTCAGCATGGCGCTGGAGTTCACGGGGGAGTACGCCGCGGCCGACACGGTGCTCCGGGCGGCGACGGCGATGTACGACCGGTTCGGGTATGCGTCGGCCGACGCGCAGACCGATCACTTCGACAGCCGCGGCCGCATCCAGGTCCGGCTGGGAAACATGGCGGCGGCCCGGCCGTTCTTCGAGCGGGCGGTCGACGTCCAGCGTCGGATCTCGCCGCCTAACGACTCGTCGCTCGCCAACCTCTACGCCAACCTCGGCATGGTCACCAGCGAACTGGGTCGCAATGCCGAGGCCGAGACCCTGCTCGTGGCGGCTGTCGCCGCCGCCCGGCGCGCCCATGGGGACGTACACCCGCTGGTCGCCGCCATCCTGTCCCCCCTGGCGTCGGTGCAGGAAAGGGCCGGTCGCATGGCACAGGCCGACACGACCTTCCTCGCCGCGCTGGAGATGCGGCGCACGCTGCTGGGTGAGGAACACCCGGACTTCGCGTGGACGATGTTCAACTATGCCGACCACCTGCTGGTGGTGAAGCGGTACGCGGAGGCCGCCCTCTGGTGCCGCCGGGTGCTGGCGCTCCGCGGGCGCACGTTGCAGGACGCCCATCCCGCGGTATCCACCGCGATGAGCGTGCTCGGGCGTGCGCTGGGACAGATGGACTCGCTCCCCGAGGGGGAGCGGTGGTTGCGCGAGAGCCTGGCGGTGCGCCGCGCCGAGTATCCGCCGGGACACTTCCTGATCTCGTCAGCGGAGAGCATCCTCGGCGACCACCTCACGCTGGCCGGGAAGTTCCAGCAGGCCGAGACGCTCCTGTTGACGAGCGAGCGCGCCCTCGTGGTGGCGCGCGGCGAGCAGGCGCCGATCATCCAGGACGCCCGGGGCCGCATCGTCAGGCTCTATGAGAAATGGGGGAAGCCCGATGAGGCCGCGAAGTGGCGCGCGCGCCTGACCCCGCCGGACACGGCCGCCGCGCCTGGCTGATTGCCGCGCGGTATACTGATCGCGTGAGCACCGCCGCGTCCGACTTCGCCATCGCACCACCTGTCGAGCCGATGCTCGCCGCGCTGGCGGACGGCATCCCCGAGTCGGACGAGCTGCTGTTCGAGCCCAAGTGGGACGGGTTCAGGGCGATCGTCTTTCGCGGCGGCTCCGACGTGTACATCCAGAGCCGGGACCTGAAGCCGCTCGACCGGTACTTCCCCGAGCTGCACGCCAGCCTCCTGGAGCAACTGCCCGCGGGATGCGTCGTCGACGGCGAGATCGTGATCGTCGGGGCGGACGGCCTCGACTTCGACGCGCTCCAGCAGCGCCTGCACCCCGCCGCCTCACGCGTGAACAAGCTGGCCGTCGCCACGCCATCGTCGTTCGTAGCCTTCGACCTGCTGGCGGTCGATGGGCGATCGATCATGGATGAGCCGCAGTCCGTACGGCGAGCGCTCCTCGAGCGCCTCTTGTCCAGCGCGCGCCCGCCCCTGCACCTGACCCCCGTGACCCGGGACCACGCCGTGGCCGTGCGATGGCTCGCCGAGTTCGAGGGAGCGGGCCTCGACGGCGTGATGGTCAAGCCCGCCGGCGGACGCTACCTCCCAGGCAAGCGCGCGATGCTCAAGGTGAAGCACGCGCGCACCGCCGACTGCGTGGTCGCCGGGTTCCGCTGGTACAAGGACACCCGGGACGCGGTCGGATCGCTGTTGCTGGGCCTGTTTGACGACGACGGCACGCTGCAGCATGTCGGCGTCACGTCGGCGTTCCGGATGGACGTCCGCAAGCAACTGGTGCAGGACCTGGCACCCCTGCGGGAGGGCGCGATGGAGAGCCACCCGTGGCGCGAATGGGCCGGCGCCGTCACGAGCCGGATGCCGGGTGGGCAGAGCCGGTGGTCGGCCGGCAAGGACCTGTCGTGGGAGCCGCTCCGCATCGAGCGCGTCTGCGAGGTGAAGTACGATCACCTGCAGGGAAACCGGTTCCGTCATGCCGCCGTGTTCCTGCGATGGCGACCGGACCGGTCCCCTGGCGACTGCCGCTACGACCAGCTCGAGGTCACGACGCCTTACGAGCTGGCGAAGGTCTTCTCGTCCGGGTCGAGCGCCTCCTGAGCCGGCCGCAGGTCCTCGGGCACGTGCTCGAGGTTGACGCGAATGCGCGTCCAGGTCGTGAACCGTCCCCGCATCGCATCCACGAGGATGTCTGCGGGCTGCAGGTGGCTCGCGACAGTCGGGTGTCGTGCCTTCCATCGCTCCAGGCCGGCGAGGGCGTCGTCCTTCTTCTGCGCGCGTCCGATCTCGATCAACGGCTTCCGCGCGCGCGACGGTTGCACCCGCTTCGGTTCGCCGCGCTGCTTCTCGTAGTGCGGCGGCCACGGGGCGTCACCCAGTCCCTCGCGTTCGTGGCGCGCCGAGAGGTCGAGCAGTGGCTCGAGCGACCACGCCTGGTCGTCGATCCGCGCGTGTGGGTCCCCGATCGCCGTGTACCGCGCCAGCATGGTCCTGAGCGTGAAGTCCGCCGGGTCGCAGTCGGCCAGTTCGCTCCACTCGATCGGCGCGGAAACGCGCGCGTCCGGCCTGGGGCGCACCGAATACGCCGAGGCCACGGTGCGATCCTTCGCATTCTGGTTGTAGTCGAGGAAGACGCCGTGCCGCTCCTCCTTCCACCACTTGCTCGTCGCGAGCGTGGGCACCCGGCGCTCGACCTCGCGCGCAAAGGCCAGCGCGGCGCGCCGGACGTCCGGGAACTCCCACCGCGGCTCGATACGGACGATGACGTGCATCCCGCGCGACCCCGACGTCTTGATCCAGCCGGTGAGGGTGAAGTCGGCCAGCGCCTCCTCGACCACGCGCGCCACCGCGCGCACCTGCGCCCACTCCACGCCGGGAACGGGGTCGAGGTCGATACGCAATTCGTCCGGGTGATCGAGGTCCTCCGCGCGCACCGGGTGCGGGTGCAGCTCGAGGCAGGCCAGGTTGGCCATCCACGCCAGCGCTGCCGCGTCCCGCGGGACGACCTCCTCGGCGCTCCGGCCTGACGGGAACCGCAGCGCCACCACCTCGATCCAGTCGGGGCGGGACTCCGGGGCGCGCTTCTGGTAGAAGAACTCGCTGCCGATGCCGTTCGGGTATCGCACCAGGACGTTCGGCCGCCCACCGGCGCCGCGCAGCGCGCCCTCGGCCACCGCCAGGTAGTACTGCACGAGGTCGAGCTTCGTGTATCCCGCGTCCGGGAAGAGCACCTTCGCGGGATTCGTGATCGTCACCTCGCGCCCAGCGATCGTCAGGCGCTCACCGTCGGCCGCCTTCCGTCGCGCGGGTTTCGCGGGCGCCGCGTCACCGGTCGTCTTCCTGCGGGCTGGGGACATATGCCTGACGATACTGCCCGGGCGCGGCGGTCAGGAAGGCTGCACGTACTCCAGCTCGCGTCCCTCAGCCGCGCAGCGCAGCATCAGCGACCCACGGCTCATGTCGCCCAGTCCTACGAACGCCGCGGGATAGCGAAGCCGCTTGCCGAGGACGTCCCCCAGCGGCGCGAGGTACTTGGGCGTCGCCACGCTGCCGAGCAGGACGACCGTGCCGTCCTTCCCGAGCGAACGGGCGAGGCGACAGGCATCGCGCCTGAGTGGCGTGGTGTAGCGCTCGTCGGCGAGGTCCACTTCGACCGTGGCGACCTCCCTCAAGTCGTCGATGCCGACGATGGTGGAGGCCGGGCACAGGCCGCGTCCGGGGACGATGACCTGCACGCCGTCCCAATCGGCGGACGGCTGCGCGAACGCACCCGCATAGGCGAGCTTGCCGCGGAAATACAGCGCGCTCATGTAGGTGAAGACCTCGCCGAGCGGCGCACCGCCGGAACGGAGGCGCATTGCCAGGGGAGATCCCGGGCTGCCGCCGAGCAGGTAGCCGGCGCGCTTGCCCGAGCAATTGGCGGGCGAGAGCAGGAAGATCTTCGGTCGGGAAGTCATGGATCGGGTCCGGCGGCGGCAATTCCGAATCTAACCCCGGAGCAATGGGGTCAGACCCCATTGGGGGGTCCCACCCCAATGGGGTCAGACCCCATTGCTCCGGTTCGACTGACACCGGTGTACTGAATGCCCTCATGGTGGAAGCCACCGCATGGACGCAGGATTGCAGAAGGCTCCAGAAACTCCCGCCCGGATCACCGTGGTCGCCTTGCGCACCGCTCTCTTCGCTGCCCTGATCCCCTCCGGGGTTGGCGGGCAGGAACAACCCCCGCCGGCGACGCCGAGTTACGTCATTCCGGCGCTCGAGATCGTCGCGTTCGACGGCCTGCTCAACCTGTTCGACCGCGTCGCCTTCGGCCGCGACTACTACTCCGATCTCCGGTCCATCAAGCGCAACCTGCGCACCGGCTGGGTGCTCGAGCACGACCCTTTCGAGGTCAACCAGCTCGGACACCCGTATCAGGGCTCGATCTACCACGGCTTTGCGCGGGCATCCGGGCTGAACTTCTGGACGTCGCTCGGCTACACATTCGCCGGCAGCATGCTCTGGGAGATCGCCGGGGAAACGACGCCTCCTTCCCGCAACGACCAGGTGGCAAGCGGCATCGCCGGCGCGTTCCTGGGCGAGGCGCTCTTCCGCCTGGGCAGCCTCCTCCTGGAAAACGCCCCGGAACGAAGTGGCGCGGGCCGGCGCTGGGTGACCACCGCGGTGGCGCCGACGCTCGCGTTCAATCGCCAGGTCTTCGGCAACCGCTTCGACGAGGTCTTCGAGAGTCGTGGGGCCGCCTACTACCGCCGTATCCACATCGGGGCGACGGGGACAACCCACTCGAAGGGTGACAGTGCCGTGCACCTCCGGCGGAACGAGGGCGTCTTCGACATCGCGATGGAGTACGGCCTTCCGGTGGACGGGTATACCTACCGGCGCCCCTTCGACTACTTCTCGCTGCAAGCCACCGGTTCCACGGCGAATGGGCTGGAGAGTGTCTTCCTGCGCGGGTTGCTGGTCGGCGACCGCTACGGGCTGGGTGTGCGGCACCGTGGCGTGTGGGGCCTGTACGGCAATTACGACTACATCGCGCCACAGCTCTTCCGCGTGTCGAGTACCGGCGTCACCCTGGCAACGACCGGTGAATGGCGGGTGAGTGACGTCATCGCAATGCAGGGCACCGTGGCTGCCGGTTCGGGCTTCGCGGCGGTCGGCTCGCTGACCGAAGGCGATAGCGCCGACTACCACTATGGACTGGCGCCCCAGGCCATGATCGGCGGTCGCGCGATCTTCGGGGATCGCGCCTCGCTCGACGCCGGGGCGCGCGAATACTACGTGAGCCGCATCGCCGGTACGCCCGGCCACGACAACATCCTGCGCGCCGAGGCGATGCTCACCGTGCGGCTCCATCGCCAGACGGCCGTGTCCGCCCGCTACCTCGTGACCCGGCGGGATGCATTCTTCCCGGATGCCGGGAATCGCCGGCAGGTGCGCGGCACGTTAGGCCTCTTCCTGACGCTGCTGGGCCACCATCGCTTCGGAAGCGTGATCGAGACCGGCGGCGGCCCACGCCCGCCCTGAGGGCCGCGATCAGCCCTTGCCGCGGATCTCGGCGATCCGTGCCTTCACCAGCCGCCTGACGAGTGGCAGCGGGAGCGGGTGGTCGAGAGGAAATCGCACCGTCCCGGTGGACGTCTCGAATCGCTTCAAGTCCTTCGCGAATGCCTTCTGGATGGCGCCGGTGATCGGGTAGAGGCTGGTGTGCTCGTTCCAGCCGGCGTACCAGACCAGGGCCTTCCCGTCGAGCTTGAAGCCCGGCATCCGGTAGCTGAAGTTCTCGGCGGCATCCGGCGCGGCGGCCCTGATCGTCGCGCGCAGGCTCCTGAGCGCGACCCGGGTCCGCGGCGGTTGCGACCGGATATACGCCTCGACCGGTCCTGCCGCGTCAGCCGCGGTCGTTCGCTTCGCCTTCGCTGGCATTCCCTGCCTCGCCGGTTCAGTCGGTGCGGGTCCCCGAGGCATGAAGGTACACCCAGGCCTGCCGTCCCGACGAGAGCGGGACCACGATGCGCCCGTATCCCGCCGGTGCTTCGTAGTCGTCCGAGCGAGCCAGCTCCGCGTCGGTCACCTCGAATACCGTGCCCGCCACGAGGCTGGCGGGCTCCCCGGTGAACGTCACGTTGGCGTAGTGCGTCATGCCGCTCCGCGTGACTTCCTCCGGGTTCCCGATGGGCAGGAGGCCTTTCGCGAATCCGGGCAGCGTGTCGGCGGAGCCGTGGAGGCGTCGGCCAAAAGTGGCCACCTGGATGTCGTCCTGCTGCAGCGTGCCGTACGAGAACAGGAGTGGCATGGTGTGTCGTTGCGTCCGGTCAGGTCAGCCGCATCCCTCGACATACTCGACCGCCGGCCTGCGCCCGGAGCGGAAACGCACCACCTTGCCGCTGTCGGTCTCGAACACGATCCGGTACGCGCTGTCGGCGGCCGCCACCGGTCGGACGGTGAGGTACTTCCCTTCGGTGTACTTGTGCGGCGTCACCGTCACGCGGTCCCCGTACAGCGCGAGGACCCGATCCTCGGCATCCCCCACGCGCGCGCCGGCGCGCGTGGCCACGGTCGGCGCCTCGACGTCGATACGCACGACCCTGCCCCCCTCGACCATCACCCGCACGCCGTCCGGTCCGCCCGTCCACTGGAGATAGCTGCACCCCGTGGTGTCGGCGTTTGGCGGCCAGCCGAGGGTGCCCGTTACCACGCCTGACGCTTCCGCCGTCGACATGCCGGCGCGCAACCGGCCAATGCCCTGGTCGTGCACCACGAGCGAGGCGCCGCCACCCGCGTCCTGCGAGTCGGGACTCACGCCGGCCGCCGGGTCCGGGAGCGTGCCCGTTGCCGCGACCGAGCCGGTCGCGGCGCTGTCGACCGGATCCCCGGTGTCACCGGCACAGCCGGCGAGGATGGCGGCCATCATGCAATGCCTGACGAGTCGGCTTCCCGAAATGGATGTCGTGCGCATGTCGACCTGCCTCGAAGGGGGACAGCACCGTTGTACCCGCAGTCCCGGACAGGTCCCATCGCGGCGATCTCGGCGGTGCTGCCGGGCGCTACATCACGGAATGCCGGCGCCGGTCCGTGGCCGGGCAGGAGTCCCCGGCACCGTCTCGCCTTTCCGCTGCCTCGGATACGTCTCGTCGAGCGTGTTGCCGTCGTAGAGCCGGCCGTTCTTCATCACCATTCGCACCGAGTTGGTGTTGCGGATGTTCTCGAGCGGGTTGCGGTCGAGCACGACGAAGTCGGCCAGCTTGCCGGCCTCGATCGATCCCAGGTCGAGCGACAACCCGATCGCCTCGGCGCCGAAGATCGTCGCGCAGCGCAGGACGTCGTGGTTGGACATGCCGCCCATCGCCAGCATCCACATCTCCCAGTGGTAGCCCAGGCCCTGGAGCTGCCCGTGACTGCCGACGCCGACCCGCCCGCCCGCCTTCACGATGTCGTTCGCTCCCTTCGCGATCTTGTCGAACGAGTATTCATCCCGCTGGTACCAGCCGGCGTCGTTCCCGCCCCCGCGCTGCCCACGCACGCGCCGGCGCGCCTTCGCCGCCAGTTCCTCGTAGGGTGTGAAGCGCTGCAACTTGGCGTCGCCGTACACGTTCTCGGTCGTGTACCAGTAGTTCTCGGCGAACGGGCCGTTGTACGCGACGATCAGCGTGGGTGTATAGGCAATGCCGCTCTGCGCGAACAACGCGACGACGTCCTTGTAGAACGGGAACACCGGGATGGCATGCTCCTGCCCCGGATATCCGTCGATCGCCATCGTCATGTCGTAGCGCGTGTCGAGCGCGCCCTCGGTGGTCGGCATTATGTTCTGTTCGCGCGCCGCCATGAGGATCCACTGCCGCTGCTGCCGGTTCCCGCCGATGTACATCTTGAGCGTCTTGGTGTCGTAGTACTGGCTGTAGCGCCGCATGATGCGCCGCGCGTGGTCGAGGTCCTTGATGTCCTCACCAGCGCCCGGGACGTAGATGGTCGAGAAGAGCCCGGGACCCGTGGAGTACACCCGGGGACCGGTGGCGTCGCCGGCCGTGATCAGGTCCTCGTAGGAGAGCACATCGGTGGTGCCCGTCTGGGGATCGCGCGTCGCGGTGACGCCGTACGCCAGGTTGGCCAGGTACGACCACGGCTGCTGGTGGATCCCGCCGCGGAGGCCGAGGTGCGCGTGGGTGTCGACGAATCCCGGCACGATCGTCTTGCCGCTGACGTCGAATGAGCGGGCGCCCGCGGGCACCGGCACGCTGCCCGAGGGCCCGACCGCCAAGATCCGGTTGTTGCGCACCACGATGTCACCACGAGCGATGACCTCGTCGCCCTTCATCGTCACGATGCGCGCGCCCCGGAAGACTGCCACGCCCTGCGGCAAGTCGCGGCGTGCCCTGATGACGATCTTCGTCTCCACCGGCTGGTAACGCGGGGCCGGTGTCGGCGGGGTCGCCGCGACGCCCGGCGCAGGTGCGGCCGGTGCCGGCGGGGTCGCCGGTGCCGCCGCGGCGATGGAGTCGTCGACCTGGCGGGCGCGATCGAGGTCATAGACGAAGTGCGAATTGCCGATCGACCAGTGCACGCGGCGCCCATCCGCGCTCCAGGCCGGGAACTGGCCACCAACCTCGGTGAGCCGTCGCACGGGGACCTCGCTGTTGTCCGGCGATGCGAGGCCGATGGTAGCCGGCTCGCCCGACTCGATGAGCGGGAACGTGTAGAGGTCATTCCCCACCAATGCCAGCACGGTATGTCCGTCGGGCGAGAGCCGCGCGCTGCCGGCGGTCGAGGGCGCGGTGGCTTCGGGACCGCGCGCCCCGGTCACCCGCACGTGAGTGCGCTCGTCGGTGCCGTCCCAGCGGATGGAGACGAGCCCCGAACCGCCGTACAGGAAGATGCGCGTCGAGTCCTGCGTGAAGTGCGCCCCGCCCCGCCCACCGGCCGGGGCGATGAGCGTCGCGGACCCGCCCGCGGATGGTACCCAGACGAGTTCCGCCGCGCCGGTGAATCCGCCTTCCTCGAGCGCCGGCTGGGCGGGTGAACGCATCAGCACGATGCGCCGGTCATCCGGCGACCACGCCGGCTGCGAGTACATCGCGCGCGACTGCGTCACCTGCGCCGGCTGGCCGCCTGACGAGCGGACCTTCCAGACCTGGCCCCCCTGCTTCGTCCAGGAGACGAAGGCGATCCACTGGCCGTCGTGCGACCACGCCGGCTGCGCCTGCGTGCCCTCCATCTCGCTGATGCGACGCGGCGTGCCGCCCGGGAAGTCCATCAGGTAGAGCTTGTCCATGGCGATGAAGGCGAGCTGCCGGCCGTCGGGCGACGGCACCGCGTCGCGCACCTGCCTGACGACGAACTCCGCCGAGTCGCTGACCCGGTAGTTGAAGGCCAGCTTCGGTCCCATCTCGACCTGCGCCTGGACGCGGAACGGGATCGGCGACTGGGGCGACCCGTCGACGGGCACGCGCCACAGCTTGCCGCCGTAAGAGGCGATGATCGCCCGCGAGTCCGGGGTGAACGAGAAGCCCGGGAGCGCGTCGAGCGAGGCCACCGATTCCTGCTCGTCCCGCTGGACCGGGTACGCCAGCCAGCGCTCGTCACCGGTCTCGAAGTCACGGAGCCGGATCCCCGTCTGCGCCTCGAAGCGGGATCCGTACGCGAGGTACCGGCCATCCGGCGACAGCGCCGGCCGGATCGCGCCGCCGTACATGTTGGCGCGCGTGTCGCGGCGCCCGGTCTGGCGATCGAACGTGACGACCTGGTACTGCGGGAAGGCGGCGTTGTACTCCCACGCCCCCTGCCGCTGGGCGAACCAGATGTAGCGATCGTCCTTCCCGAACGCGGCGCCGACGAGGCTGAGCGGACCGTTGGCCGGCACCGGCGTGGGATCACGCACGAGCTGGACGCCGCTGCCGCCGTCCTTGTGGTACATCCACGGCTTGGACGGCCCGATCGGCGCCGCCGCGCGCGACACGACGATGTAGTCGCCGTCGGGCGTCCATTCGGGTGACCGGTACCGCGCCGTTTTGCCCTTGGTGACCTGCCGGGCCTTCCCCGTCGCCACGTCGATGGTCCACACGTTGTCGCCGCCATCGCGGTCCGAGGTGAAGACCACGGACCGCCCGTCCGGCGAGAACCGGGGCTGGGCGTCGTACATCATACCCTTCGTGAGCTGGGTGGCCGTCCCGCCGGCGATGGGCAACGTGTAGAGGTCGCCCAGCAGGTCGAAGACGATGGTGCGCCCGTCAGGACTGACATCGAGTGAGATCCACGTCCCTTCGTCGGTGTCGAGGGCGATGGTGCGCGCCCCGACCATCGGCAGGTCGGGTTTCGGCGGAGCGGCCTGGGCGTGCAGCGAAGCGGGCGCGAGCAGGACAGCGAACGCGGGCAGGGCGAGAGACAGGCGCATGGGAGTGTCGGGGGAAGGTCTGGAACCGGCGCGCAGCAGGCCCAAGGATGAACGCGAACCGCCGGCTTCGCCATCCCGCGGGGGCGAACCGAACGGCGACGCCACGGCCCGCTGGACTTCGCCGCCGGCACCGATTAGCGTTCAGTCCGTACTGAACGTTATGAATCACCGTGCCGCCCCCCACCCGCCCGTGCACCCGAAGGCCCGCCAGTTCATCGAGCGCGTCGGCGTCCTGACCGAAGCGGAGGGGCTGCCCCGGATCGCGGGCCGGATCTACGGGCTCCTGCTCATGACCCCGGGCGCGTGTTCCCTCGACGAGATGGCGGAGTCGTTAGGCGTCAGCAAGGCCAGCATCAGCACCGATGCCCGCCGCCTCGAGATCGCCGGCATCGTCGTCCGCTCCAGCCGGCCGGGCGACCGGCGCGACTATTACGCCATCGCCCCGGATGCCCTCCGCCAGTCGCTCGAGCGGAAGCTCCGCGGGCTCCGCCAGTTCCGGGAGATCCTCCAGGAGGCCCGCGCGATCCCCGGTGCCCCCGAGGTCCGCGACCGGCTCGACGAATGGGACGCCTGGTACGAGGACGCCACCGAGATGATCACCCTCCTCCTCGAGAAGACGACACGCAGCCGAACGCGGCGACGCGCACCGGCAAAGCCATGATGCCCCCAATTCCCTCCCCCTCACCGGGCCGTCCCATGCGCAAGCTCCTCGCGCTCGCCGTGTCCCTCACCGCCGTCCTGCCGGCCATCGGCAACGCGCAGGTTCGGACGGCCGATACGGTGCGTCTCGCCCTCGAGGACGCCGTCGCCCTCGCCGTTGGCCAGAGCGAGGACGTCCGCCTCGCCCGCTCGCTCGTGCAGCTCGCCAGCGCCCAGGTCACGTTCGCGCGCTCGGAAGCCCTGCCGCAGCTCGACGGCAACATGTCGTACACGCGCACCTTCGACTCGCCGTTCCGCTCCACCGGCTTCACGCTGCCGGACTCCCTCAAGTTCGAGCCCGACACGCTGGCGTCCATCGAGGAACGGGTCCGGTACCTGGAACGTCGCGCCCCCTCGGCCGGTCTCGGCGGGCTGGGTTCGCTGTTCGGCAACCTCCCGTTCGGCCAGGCCAACTCGTATGTCCTCTCGGGGACGCTTCAGCAGCCGCTGTACTCGGGGGGACGCCTCGGCGCCGGCATGGCCATCGCCCGGGAGTACGAGGCCGCGGCCCGGCTGGGGCTCGAGGAGTCCCTCGCCGACATCGAGTTGCAGGTGCAGGGCGCGTACTATCGCGCGCTCCTGGCGACGGAACTCGAGGCGATCTCCCGCGCCGCGGTCGCGCAGGCCGAGAGCTTCCTGCGACAGGAGCGGCTACGCCTCGAGGCCGGTGAGGCGTCGGACCTCGACGCCATGCGCGCGGAAGTCGACCTCGAGAACCTCCGGCCACAGTTCGTCCAGGCGGCGAACGCCGCCTCGCTGGCCGCGCTCGACCTCAAGCGGCTCATCGACATCCCGCTCGAGCAGCCGATCGCGCTCACGACGGCGCTCACAGCGCCTGACGCGTCCGCGCTCGCGGTGGATTCCTCCGACGCCGGCGGGGTCCTGTCGCGACGGGCGGCGGTGCAGGCCGCCGAGCGCCAGGTGGAAATCCGCCGTCAGCAGGTGCGGATCGCCCGGTCGGGGCTCCTGCCATCGGTGTCCGTCCGCATGAACTACGGCAAGCAGATCTTCCCGTCGACGCCGTTCAAGTTGAGCGGCCAGGACTGGCGCACCGACTGGACCGCGAGCCTGAACGTCTCGGTCCCGATCTTCAACGGGTTCCGCAACCAGGCGGCGATCGACGAGGCCCGGATCACGCTGCAGCAGGAGCAGCTCCGGCTCGGGCAACTGCGCGAGACGGTGCAGATGCAGTACGAGCAGGCGCGCGGGGAGCGTGCCCGCGCCGCCGCCACCATCGCGGCCCGCCAGCGCACGATCGAGCAGGCCCAGCGGGTCCACGACCTGACCGTGCTGCGCTACGAGCAGGGCCTGGCCACGCAGCTCGAGGTATCGAACGCGCGGCTCGCGCTCCTCCAGGCACGCACCTTCCTCGCCCAGGCGATCTCCGATTTCCGGATCGCCGATGCGGGCGTCACACGATCGCTCGGCGGTTCGCCACGCACGCAAGCCGAGTCCAGGAGAATACGATGACACGCAGGGTCGAGGGTCGAGGGTCGAGGCTCGAGGTCGCGCCGCGAATGGGTGTCGCCGTCCGCCTCCTCCGGACGACGCGAGCGGCTGCTGTCCTTGTGGCCACCGGCATCGGGGCCGCCTGCGGCGGGGCGAGCGGGGACGGCGCGGCGGCGGACAGTGCCGCCCCCGGTCCCGCCATGACGTTAGGCCTCCAGGACGTGGCCATCGCGCGCACGACGGAGCTCGGCAACACCGTCTCGCTCCGCGGCTCGCTGGAACCGGCGCGGACCGTGATCGTGCGGTCGCAGGTCGGCGGCACGGTGCGGAACATCCGCGTCGACCGGGGCTCGGACGTCGCGCGCGGGCAGGTGATGGCGACGATCGAGGCCGCCGGCGTGCAGGGCATGGCGGCGGGGGCGCGGGCACAGGTGGCGGCCGCCGAGGCCGCGGTCGCGCTGGCGCAGCGACGGCTCGAGGGCGCCCGCACGCTGCGCCAGGCCGGGGCAATGTCGGAGATCGATTTTCGCAGCGCGGAGGCGACCTTCGCGGCCGCGCAGGCCCAGCTCGCGGCCGCGAAGGCACAGGCGGCGACGACCGAGGAAGCCGCGCAGCGCGCCACCGTCACCGCGCCCCTCACCGGGTCGGTGAGCGACCGCATCGTCGAGGAGGGCGAGGCCGTCGGCAACAACGACGACCTGTTCACGGTCGTGGACACGCGGGTGCTCGAGCTGGCCGGGCAGGTCGGCATCGAGGACGCGCAGAAGGTGCGGGCCGGGCAGGCCGTGGTGTTCTCGCTCGAGGCCGATCCCGAGAAGGAGTATCGCGGCCGGGTGACGCGCGTGGACCCGCGCGCCGACCCGGGGACGCGCCAGGTGGGCGTGTATGTCCAGCTGCCTAACCAGGACCGGCGGATCGTGGCCGGCCAGTACGGCCGCGGGCGCGTGGTCACCGGCGCGTCGCGCCAGCAGCTCGCCATCCCCGAGGCGGCGGTGCGGGACACCGGCGTCGCGTCCTACGTGTTCCTGATCGAGAACGGGCGCCTGACGAGACGGGTCGTCTCGCTCGGGGCGCACGATGAGTCGCGCGGACTCGTCGCCGTCAGCGCCGGCCTGCAGGAGGGTGAGCGGATCCTCGCGTCGCCGGCACCGGGGACCACCGAGGGATTGCGCGTGACCATCCTGTCCGACACCAGTGCGGGCACCAGGCCGGCGCCGGCCGCCGACACCTCGGGCGCCGTGCGTCCGGGGTCGGGAGGCAACTAGCATGGCCAGGACTCCGAACGACGCCGGGCCGGCACGCCACGAGCGCCTCGCCCCCGATTCGCACGGTGGCGGGCTGAGCGCGGTCGCCATCCGCCGGCCGGTCTTCACCACCATGGTGATGCTCGGCCTGGTGGTGCTCGGGTGGTTCAGCTATCGCGGCCTCGCCATCGACCAGTTCCCGTCGATCGACATCCCGGTCGTGACGGTGCAGACCATCTACCCGGGCGCGAGCTCCGAGACCGTCGAGCGCGAAGTCACCCGGCGGATGGAGGAGTCGTTCAATCCCGTGGAGGGCGTCGACCGCATCACGTCGGTGTCGCTCGAGGGCGTCTCGCAGGTGGTCGTCGAGTTCGAGCTCGGTCGTCCGGTGGACGCGGCGGCGCAGGACATCCGGTCGAAGATCGAGGCCATCCGGCGCGACCTGCCGGCGGACATCGACCCGCCGATCGTGCAGAAGCTGGACTTCGCGGCGCAGCCCATCGTCTCCCTCGCACTGTCCTCGGCGACCCTGCCGCTGGTGGAGCTGACACAACTGGCCGACCTGACGCTTCGCCGGCAGCTGGAGTCGGTGCCGGGAGTAGGCGAGATCCGGATCGCCGGTGGCCTCGACCGCGAGATTCGCGTCAACCTGGTGCCGGCCCGGCTCGAGGCGATGGGCATCACCGTGCCCGAGATCATGGGGGCGCTCCAGCAGCAGAACCTCGAGGTGCCGGCGGGCCGCGTGGAGCGCGGCGCCAACGAACGCCTCGTGCGCGTGACGGGCCGAATCACCGAGCCGCGCCAGTTCAACGACGTCATCGTCGCCACCCGGAACGGCCAGCCGGTCCGCCTGAGCGACGTCGCGTCCGTGGAGGAAGGCACCGAGGAGGAGCGCTCGGTGGCGCTCGTCAACGGCGAACGGGCCGTCTCGCTCGACATCCTCAAGGTGTCGGGCGCCAACACCGTGGCGGTCGCCGATGAAGTGCGCGCCGCCGTCGCCGCGCTGGAGAGGGACCTGCCGCCCGGCACCACGCTCCAGGTCGTGCGCGACAACTCGGTGTTCATCCGCAACTCGGTGACGGACGTGATCCACGAGCTGGTGATCGGCGCGTTGCTCACGGTGCTGATCGTCATGCTCTTCCTCAACGACTGGAAGGCGACCGCGATCACCTCGCTGGCGCTCCCGGTGTCGGTCATCTCGTCGTTCATCCTGATGGCGATCCTCGGCTTCACGCTCAACGTGCTGACGCTGATGGCGCTGTCCCTCTCGATCGGCATCCTGATCGACGACGCCATCGTAGTGGTGGAGAACATCGTCCGGCACCGGGAGCAGGGTGAGGACCACTTCACCGCGGCCAGCGCCGGGACGCGCGAGATCATCCTGGCCGTCATGGCCACCACGCTGTCGATCATCGCGGTGTTCGTGCCGGTCGCCTTCATGAAAGGCATCATCGGCCGGTTCTTCTTCGCGTTCGGCATGACCGTGGCCTGGGCAGTGCTCGTGTCCCTGTTCGTGTCATTCACGCTCACGCCCATGCTCGCCGCCTGGTGGGGTGTGAACCCGCACGAGGGCGTCGGCGGCAACGTGCTCACGCGCGGTATCGGCCGGTTCAACCAGTGGTTCGACCGCCAGGCGGAGAAGTACCGAGGCGTGATCCGCTGGGCCCTTGGCCACCGCAAGTCGACGCTCGCCCTCGCCGCCGCCAGCTTCGTCGGGGCGCTGGCGCTCTTCCCGTTCATCGGCGGCAGCTTCTCGCCTGACGTGGACCAGGGCGAGTTCGTCGTGCAGTTCGAGACGCCCGAGGGTTCGAGCCTCGCGTACACCCGCGACAAGTCCGACCGCGTCAACGAGATCGTGCGCTCGATGGAGGAGGTGGACTACACGTACACCACCATCGGGTCGGGCCCGACCGGCACCGTCACCAACGGCGAGGCGTTCGTGAAGCTGGTCGCCACCGATGAGCGCTCGCGGTCGCAGCAGGAAGTGATTGCGGACACCCGGGCGCGACTCGCCGACATCTACGGCCTCCGGGTGTCGGTCCTCGAGGCGTCCGGGCCGGGTGGCGCGCAGGCGCCGATCCAGGTGCAGGTGCGCGGGCCAGAAGTGAACGAGTTGCAGCGTATTTCCGCGCTGACGCTGGCCCAGTTGCGGCAGATCCCGGGACTGGTGGACCTGCAGTCGTCGCTCGGCGACCCGCGGCCGGAGATGCGCATCGACGTGAATCGCGACGTCGCGAACCGCGTGGGCGTGGACATCGGCCAGGTGGCGGCGACGATCCGGCCGCTGATGGCCGGCCAGACGGCGACGCGCTGGGAAGACCCGACGGGCGAGGAGCGCGACGTCGTGGTCCAGGTGGCGCCGGAGTACCGGCAGTCGATGGAGGATGTGGCGATGATCCCCGTGCCGACGGCGACCCGCGGGCCGGCCGGCAGGATGACCGTGCCGCTGCGCGACGTCGCCCGGATCACGCAGGGCACCGCGCCGGCACAGATCGACCGGCAGGACCTGGCGCGGGTGGCGACGATCACCGGCGGGACCGATGCGAGCCTGTCGATCGCGGAGGCGTCGGCGCTCATCCGTGATCGCCTGACGCGGGTCGCGCTGCCGGCGGGCTACTCGATCCGGCTTGGCGGCGAGACCGAGCAGCTCGAGGAGACGGCGGGCTACGTCGTCGAGACACTGTTCCTCGCCGTCATCCTGATCTTCCTCATCCTGGCATCACAGTTCGAGTCCTTCACGCAGCCGTTCGCGATCATGCTGTCGCTGCCGCTGTCGCTCGTGGGCGTGCTCCTCGCACTCCTGATCACGGACGTGACGCTCAACATCATGTCGATGATCGGGGTGATCATGCTGATGGGGCTCGTCACCAAGAACGCGATCCTGCTGGTGGACAACGCGAACGAGCGTCGCGCCGCGGGCACGGAGCGACTGGCGGCGCTGATCGAGGCGGGCGCGGTCCGGTTACGCCCGATCCTGATGACGACACTCGCGATGATCTTCGGCATGCTGCCGGTGGCGCTGGCGATGGGCGAGGGCGGCGCGTTCCGCGCCCCGATGGCGCGGGCGGTGATCGGGGGCCTGATCACATCCACCATGCTCACGCTCGTCGTGGTGCCAGTTGCCTACACCTACTTCGACGACATGGGCGCGTGGGTCCGCCGGCGCCTGGTGTCACCCACTCGCGCGCGTGAGATGGCCGAGGAGGCACGGCAGGCGGGGTTGTGAGCGGCGAGGCTCGAGGCTCGAGGCTTGAGGCTCGAGGCTACGGTTTCGGTCGTCTGGCGTCGAACTCCTTGACCAGGGAGCGGGGGGCTTGGCAGCGCCAGGCGTCGACGAGCAACTGTCGCAACTCGGGGGCCCGGATCTCGGCAAGGCGCACCAGGATCGCCGGGTACCCGTTGTAGTGCGGTTCCGTGAAGAACTTGCGCGGATCGCTCGCGAGGAGGAGGTCCTTGTCGGTGAGGGAGGCCACCCGGATGGCGAGGAACTTCGGGTTGGGGACCCGCGACCCGCCTGACGCGGGTCGCTCGAGCCAGACCCACGCAATCCCCTTCTGCTTTCCTCGATTCGCAACCGAGAACGCGAAGCGATCCGGCGACTCCTCGACGTCAGGAAGCGCCAGCGCGATCCGTCGCACGTCAGCCTGCGTGGCCATCTGTCCGGAACCTCGCGTCAGGTCCCGGCAATTTCTCGCCTCGGAACGCGACCCGAAAGCCCGGCGACCCTCGCGGTCTCAACCTGTCGCGGTTGAGCGCTGAAGTTCCCTGACGGCGCGCTCGATGCGCGCGTGTGCGTCCGCGGCCACCTCGACCAGCGCCGGCAACAGGCCGCCGGGCGCCGCGCCGAGCATCGCGCGGGGATCGACGAGGCGCACGAGGGTGCTCCTGGCGCTGACCTCCTCCACCGTCACGTTGCAGGGGAGCAGCAACCCGATGGCCGGATCGGCGGTCACCGCGGCGAACGCGAGCGGTGGATTGCAGGCACCGAGGATCGTGTAGCGCCGGAACTCGCGTCCGAGCTTCTCCCGGAAGGCTGCCTTGAGGTCGATCTCGGTGAGGACACCGAACCCCTCGGCCTTGAGGGCGGTGCGGGTCTTCTCCATCGCCGCGTCGAACGGCAGCGGCATGGTGACGTCATAGCCGAGTGTGCCGGGCATGTCTCCTCCCGCCCGCGATTGAATGCTGCGCCGCGAACACCTTCACGATGGTGTGAGTATCGCCCCTGGCGCCGTCAGCACGCGCACGCGCCGACCGACAGGGTTCCCCCGACTACGCGCTGCCGAAGACCGCGATCACGGGGCCATGGTCGCTCGTGCCGAACTCACGCTGGACGACGCACGATTCGACCCGGTCCGCCACGGTGGTGCTGGCGAGGATGAGGTCGAGCCGCCATCCGATGTTCCGCGCCTTGAGGTTGCGCCACGGGGCCCACCAGGTGAACAGGTCCGGGTTGTCGGGCTCGACCTTCCGGTGCACGTCGACCAGGCCGCGCCCGATCAGCCGTTGCATCAGGGCGCGCTCGTCCGGACGCTGGCCGATGACGTTCGCCTTCCGCTCCCTGGGGTGCACGTCGAGGTCGGTGAGGGCGACGTTCATGTCGCCGCAGAGCACCAGCGGCTGGCGGTCGGCCTCGTATCCCGCGGCGAAGGCATCGAGGGCCTCGATGAACCGGATCTTGGCCTCGTAGTCCTTCCCGCCGTTAGGCACATAGATCGAGGCGACGGTGAAGTCCGGGAGCCTGGCCGCCACGATCCGGTGCTCGTGGTCGAACTCTGGATGGAAGAACGCCGGCCGCTCCGGCACCGCGGCCTGGCGCACGTGGAGCGCGACGCCGGAGTATCCCTTGCCGCCATGCCAGTAGCACGAGTACCCCTCGATCTCGCACAGCCACATGGGGATCTGCTCGATGGAGGCCTTGATCTCCTGCAGGCACAGCACGTCGGGCTGCTCCCGCGCGATGAACTCCTGGAGCTGCGCCTCACGCGCCCGCACGCCGTTCACGTTCCAGGTGGCGATCTTCACGTTGGGAGGAGCGATAAGCTGGGGACGGTTTCGCGATCACGCGACGACGCGGCGTTCACGACGGGCGCATCCGTCATGCGGCAGGCTGCTGCGGAGCTACCTGGTGCGTCAATACCCTCGCGGCCTCCCGTCGTGGCGCGGATCGGCGACGCCGACCCACACGTTGCCACGGCGCGCGATCAGGTAGAGTCGGGCATACCCGGCAGCCTCGGCAACCGGCTCGTACCCCATCGCCCGGATGTCCCGCAGCAACTCGGGCGCGAAGCCGTGCTCGAGCTGCACCTGCGGGTTCCGCGCCGAAGTGAAGATCCGTGGGAGCTTCACCGCCTCCAGCGGATCGAGCCCGTAGTCCAGGACATACACCATCACCTGCAGGATCTCGGTCGGGATACGCCCGCCACCCGGGGCACCGATCACGAGCTGGACCTGCCCGTTCTTCATCACGATCGTGGGCGCGATCGTCGTGTTGCGAATGCGCCAGGGCATGCGCGTCGGGGCGTTGATGTTCTGGTCAGTGAATCGGAACCCCGAGTTGTTGAGGAAGAATCCCTCCGCGAACCCGCCGGAGCCCCACACGCTGCTGTTGGTGATGGTCAGGGACACGGCGTTGCCGTCCTTGTCGACCACGGAGAGGTGGGTGGTTTCGCCATCGGTTTCCTCCGACCGTTCCCCCACGTCGTCGAACGCGTCCGGCCCTGGTCCGGGGGCCCCCGGAATCGGTGCGGCCGCGCCGTACGGGTCGTACTTCCCGCACTCACCAGCCGGGAAGGCGCTGTCGAAGCGCGCGGGATCGTCCGTCGGTATGCTGTCGGCCGCGACTCCGGTGCCGATCAGTGCCTTGCGGGTCGCGGCGAATGCCGACGATGACAGTCCGTTGGCGGGCACCGCCACCCAGTTCGGGTCGCTGTTGTAGCGCGTCTGCGCCTGGCCGGCCCTCAGCGCGGACACCATCACGTCGAATGCCTTCGCCGACTGCGTGGGAAGGCCTAACGTCTTGAGGTTGAAGGGCTCCAGCAGCTCGAGGGCGTGGAGCACCTGGTAGCCGGTCTGCGGTGGAGCCGCCGTCACGATCGTGTAGCCGCGGTAGTCGGTGCAGAGCGGTCGCTTCCACTGGGGCTCGTATGTCGCGAAGTCCGTCGAGCGAACCGGATTGCCGCCGGCATTGAGCACCGCGACGACGCCTGCCGCCGTGGGACCCTCGTAGTAGCCCTTGCGTCCTTCGGCGGCGATTCGCCTGAGGCTCGTCGCCAGGTCGGGGTTCCTGAGCATATCCCCCGGCACGAGCGCCTTGCCGCCCGGGAAGTACAGCGCGAGCGCCTTCGGATACGGCCGCATCCGGTTCTCGGCGCCGGCGATGAACCCGGCGAGGATCTGCCCGACCGGGAATCCTTCCTCGGCGACCCGGATGGCGGGGGCAAGCACCTGTGCGCGAGGGAGCGCACCATACTTCTCGTGGAGGGCGAGCAGGCCACCCACGCCGCCGGGAACGCCGACCACAGTCATGTCGCCCGCGACGCTCGCGGCGCCTTCCTCGGAGGGTGCCGCGCCTCGGCCTTCGCGGCCGCCACGGCCCTCAGGTGGTGCGCCGCGACCACCACGGCCCGACTGGGTATGGCCCCGCCACGCCTCGACGGGCTGCGCCGCGTAGAAATCGATATACGCCGGCTTTCCTTCGCGCTTCATCCAGACCGTCGCCGACCCGCTGCCGCCGAGTCCCGACATCTGCGGCTCCACGACACCAACGGTGAATGCCGCGGCGACGATGGCATCGACGGCGTTTCCGCCCGCGCGGAGCATCTGCACGCCGGCGTCGCTGGCGATGCCGTTGGCCGAGGTGACGACGCCGTTCCTGGCTTCGACGCGCTTGCCTTCGTCGGCCGGTGAGACGCGGGTGCCGGAGCCCTGCGCGCTGAGGTCCGACGACAGGGCGACGGTCGCCGCCAGGGTGCAGAGGACCGAGGTCGTGAAGTGCCGAATGCGCATGGGACTCTCAGCGAGTTGGTGATGTCGCGTGTTGCAATCTTGCGATCACACTACAGGTCCACGCCCCTCATCGCCAGCACCGCGGGCTGGCGAGGCGCGCGACGCGGTCGTAGGATTGACGCCCATGCGCCGCCTCGCCCTCACGCTCGGCCTGACCTGCGTCGCGACGCTCCGGGCCACCGCGCAGTCCGCCTCCACCGAAGGCGGTCCGGTGCGCCTCGGAGCCACGTCTGCTTTCTCCGCACCGGCGTGGGCGTTCCCGACGGCGCTGCCCGCGGCCCCTGACCCGTTCCCCACCGCGGACAGCACACATCAGCACCGCATCCCGGGCGCAGGCCGGAGCTTCACGCAGAAGCAGGCCTTCAACCGCCACGCGCCGATCGACTGGTTCCCCGGTTCCCATCCCGCGGCGCCGCGCCCGGTGATGCTCGGCCGGCGGCCGGACGCATGGGCCTGCGCCTTCTGTCATCTCCCGGACGGTGCCGGTCGCCCGGAGAACGCGGTGCTTGCGGGGTTGCCCGCGGAGTACATCGTGCGGCAGGTGCGAGCCTTCCGCGACGAGACGCGACGCTCCGCGAATCCGGTCGCGCCGCTCACGAGCATGCATCGGCTGGCGAAGCTCTACACCGACGGCGAGGTGGCGGAGGCGGCGGCGTACTTCGCGCGGCTGCAGCTGACGCGACGGAACCGGATCGTCGAGTCGGACTCGGTTCCACGGCACCACGTCGCGGGAGTGATCTACACGCGAGACGGCACGGGACAGGAACCGATCGACGGCCGGCTGATCGAGATGCCTGACGACTTCGAGCGACACGAACTGCACGACCCGACGGTGCGGTACACGACCTGGGTGCCGAAAGGAAGCCTCGCGCTCGGCCGGCGCATCGTGACGCAGGGACCGGCAGGGATCGCGACCGCCTGCGCTACTTGCCATGGGCCGTCGCTGCTCGGCGTGGGCCCGGTGCCGCCGATCGCGGGGCGGTCGCCGCAATACCTCCTGCGGCAACTGATCAGTTTCCGCACCGGTGCGCGCGCCGACAGCGCGAGCACGCCGATGCTGGCTGTGGTGCGAGGCATGACGCTTCAACACATGGTCGCGGCGGCGGCGTATGTGGGGTCGCTCGAGCCGCGCTGAAGCACTGCCACGCTTTCACCGTTGGCCGGCTTCCTCACAATTTCCGGCTGTCGTAGGCCCAGTGGAGGAGTGCCTGGCGTTGTCGGCGCCGGCAGTCGTGGTCGCGAGGACGGCAGCCCTGCGTGACCTGGGCGACGTGGCGGGTCATCTGGCGCCAGCGGTGGACCTGGCGATCGTCGTCGAGACATCGCCTGCCGAGGTAGTAGCGGCAGTACCACTGGAACCATCCTCGCGGGTCTTCGTGGTAGATCCAGCCGTTCTTCCGCCAGACGGCAAGCGGCTGCGACGCGTTCACGCCGAAGAAGTTCATCGTCGGGTCGTGTCGGTCGGGACTGAGCCTCGCGCGCCGGAACCAGCTCGCCGGGAACTCATCACGGCAGTCGGTCATGTATTTCCCGCCGAAGACACCGAGTGCCAGCAGCTCGGCCGGCGTGAGCTCGGGGCGGAAGTCGGGATGGAAGTTGCGACCCGTTGGCTCGGTGAGCCGGTAGCTGTAGTCGCGCTGCATGCGGTCATTGACCGTGATCATGCGCGCGATCATCCGTGGTCTGGCCGCCGGAGAGTTCGCGTGAAGGCGAGAACATCCTGGGTCATCGCGGGCTCGAGGTTCGGAAAGCCTGACGTCCGCGCGCGGCGCTCGACGAGGTGAAACCCGCCTTTCTCGAGCACGTGCACCGACCGCGCGTTTTCCGGGTGACAGCCCGCCGTGAGTTCCTGGACGCCGAGCGACTCGCCGAGCGCGACCATCGCGAGCAGGGCTTCCGTAGCGTAGCCCCTGCCCCACGCGTCGTGGGCGAGCACGTAACCCGTTTCGGCTCTTACCGGTGACTCGAAGTCCAGCCCTGTGCCGCCAAGCAGGAGGCTGTCCTCGCTCCGGATGATGAGGTATGCGGCGGCCCCCCAGCGTTCCCAACCGGCGTCGCTGAATGCGAGGAACCCTTCGGTGTCGGCGAGCGATCGGTGTGTCGGCCAGGCCATGAACCTGGTGACGCGCGGATCGGACGCGTAACGACGGAAGATGACTTCCGCATCTGCGGGCCGCGGCCGACGCAGCGTCAGGCGTTCTGTCGACAGGGACTCCGGGGCTGGCATTGGCATCAGTTCCCCGCCGAATACCAGTTCAGGACTCGCAAGGCGCGGAGGGTGATCCACCGGCTCGGCCGGCCCTCGCCCCCGTCGGTCGCGATGGGCATCCGTCCGGGGTACTGCGTATCGAGCCACCACCGTCCGTCGTCGTCGCGCTTCGACCTCACCAGCTCGATCGCCCCGGAGACACGCTCGTCAGGCGCGACGCCGGCACTGCGCAGGTAGTCGAGTCCCCGCAGCACGTCGTAGTGCCACCACGTCGGGAAGGCGAAGCGCGTCCACAAGGCGCCGCCCTTTCGATCGCGCTCGATCCACTCGCCGGTCGACTTCCGGCGAGCCAGACGTCGTTCGAGCAGGTACTCCTGCCCGTCGAGGCGTGCCCTCGTCACGTCAGGGCGAGGTCCGACCACCTGTTCGTATTCGAGCAGGGCCTCGAGCACGCAGATCGTGGTGTTGAACGACGAGCGGGTCGAGCCGTTCGCCGCTTCGCAGTTCCAGCCGCCATCGGGCAACTGCTCGGCCAGCAGCCGGTCAACGATGCCGCGGACGTCCTGGCCGAAGTACGCGCCAGCGGCGCCGACCTGCCCGTTGATGCAGGGCTCGACCTCGCCCGCGAAGAACGGGTTGTCGTCCGCTTCCGGTGGACCGCACCCCTTCCACGTCACGTGGTCGCGGACGAGTCCCACCGCGCGCCGGGCCTCGGGGGCCGCGGGGTCGAGGCCCAGGTCACGCAGGAGCCAGAGGACGTGCATGGTGGAGTCCCATCCGCGGTTCCACGCCGCACCGCCCCACCGCCCGTCGGGTGCCTGGCGGGCGAGCAACCCGGCAGCGGCGCCTTCGGTCGCGACCCGTGCCCGTTCGGCCATGACCGCTCCCGCCGGCGCGCCGACCAGGTCGCGCATCACCTGCCATCGGATGGAAGGATCGGCATCGAGCAGCCAGTCGATGACTGCGTCCTGTGACGTCGGCATGACCCGTCGTTATGCAGGCGCCGCGGCTGGATCAGCCAGCCGCCGGCTCGGACGGCGCCTTGCAGATCGTGAGCAGCATGCTGCTCGCCTCGAGCGCGCGGACCGCATGCGGCTGGCCGGGCGCCAGCGAGACCAGCACCCCGGGGCCGACCTTCGTCGCCTCGGCGCCGTGGGTGACCTCGAGCGTTCCACTGAGCACATGGATCGTCACTTCTCCCTCGGTCTGGTGCTCCTTGAGGAAGCCGTCGGGCTCGAACGCGAACAGGATCAGCGAAACCGGCCCATGACGAACGAGGGCCACCTGGCGATGACCGGAGACCGACGCATGCGTCTCGGCGCGGAGCCGCGCGGTCGCTTCGGCCAGGTCGATCCGCTGGACGGGCGATGCGAGACGTTCCCTGGGATGCGGCCGAAGCCGGTCTTCAGTGCTCATGGCGGTGAATCAGAGGTGGTCAGCAGGTGCCTGGCGATGGGGAATCTAGACCCTGAGCGAGCACCGGAATCCCCGGGCGGCATAGTACGATTCGGCGCCGTTGTGGTACACGAAGATGGTGTCGTACCGGCGATCGCAGAACAGGGCGCCGCCGAGTTTCCGGATCTTCGCGGGGGTGAGGACCCAACTGGAGGTCGTCGTATCGAACGGACCGAGCTTCTGGAGCGTCCGGTATTCGTCCTCGGTCAGGAGCGTGGCGCCCATGGCGGCGGCCATCTCGACCGCGCTGCTCTTCGGCTTGTGCTCCTTGCGTGACTCGAGGGCTTCGCGGTCGTAGCACACGCTGCGGCGGCCTTTTGGGCTCTGCGCGGAGCAATCCATGAAGACGACTTCGCCAGAGGCCTTGTGGACCCCGACCACATCGGGCTCACCTCCGGACTCCTCCATCTCGTGGAGTGTCCAGAGCGCGGTTTTGTTCGCCACCAGTCTCGTTTGCACCTTGGCCCAGTCGAGACCCGGATGACGCGGCCCATGCGCCTCGAAGCGGGCCTTCAACGTCGCCAGCACGTCGTCGCGCTGCCTGGTGGTGATCTCCTTGGCTTTCGGCATCGTTCAGGGGCTTGGCTTGTGGAGCAGGAAGCGCTTCATGACAAGCGCGGGGATCGGGTCATGGGCCCGTACGCCATCACCAACCAGACGCCGGCCGCATAGACGAGCAGCTGGAGTTCCCATTCGCCCCGGGTCAGGTGAACGACGAAGCCGGGTACCAGGACCACGAGCAGGGCAAGGCCACCCACCTTGAGCGTGCGCGGGATGAGCAACAGGATCGCGCCGACCATTTCCAGGGCAGCGACCAGCGTCAGGTGACTCACGCCCTGTTCGTGCAGGGCATGGAACAGGGTATTGTGGCTCATGACGAGCAGCGCGCCGCCAAGCACGGCGTGAAACACCATGAAGGCGCGACGGATGGCCGGCTCTGGCATGGGACTCCCACGAATGTGACACGGTCGGCAGCTGCCGGAAGACTAGCCCGTTGCCGCCGCCTCGACCAGAAGCGGGATCGCGACACTGAGGGCGCGGCGGCTTCGCCGCAGGCTCCGCCACTTGAGGGCTCGCGGGGTCACCGCACC
Source organism: Gemmatimonadaceae bacterium (assembly GCA_030835125.1). GTDB lineage: Bacteria > Gemmatimonadota > Gemmatimonadetes > Gemmatimonadales > Gemmatimonadaceae > JABWBJ01. Next base: position 77,848 of record JAUQWM010000012.1, read on the forward strand.
GGGAGGCTGCCGCCGCCCGCGGTCGTACTGCTCAGTGAGCGACAGGGAGAATGACGCGAGCGATCACGCCTCCGTCTTCCGGACTCTCCAGACGAAGTGCTCCGCCGTGCGCGGCCGCGATTCGGGTCGCGATCACCAGGCCGAGCCCTGTACCGCCGGGCTTGGATGAACGGAGGGGCTTCCCGACGCGAGCCAGTTGCTCCACCGTCATTCCAGGCCCGTGATCGCGAAGGCTGACCGAGATCGTCGCCTCGACTTGCGCCACGTTCAGCGTCGCCGTCGAGCCCGCGGGTGACGCCTGTGCTGCGTTGAGGAGGAGGCTGGTGAACATCTGCTCCAGCGCGACCGCGTCACCACGGATCCCTGGCGCGGAGTCGAGTTCCGCGACGACCTGCACGCCATGGGAATGGAACTGTTCCCTCGCCCGTTCCAGGGCCGCGTCCAGGACCTTCCGAAGAGGCAACGCACCGCGCCCGCTCCCGCTCGGTCCTGATCGTCCGGCCACCTACGGGGAATCGGCGCCCGACTGCCGCACTTCATAGCGGAGCGCCAGCATGCCGCTCTGGTATGCCTTCACTTCGAGCAGGTGCAAGGGAACGTCCCGGTCGAGGCGTTCGAAGAAGGCGATGCCGTCGCCGATCAGCACGGGCAGGATGGAGTAGCGAAGTTCGTCGGCCAGCCCGAGGCGCAGGCATTCGCCCGAGACGGCCCCTCCGCCGGCAAACCAGATGTCGCGATAGGCAGGCTTCAGGCGCTCCTCCACGAGGCGCCGAAGATCGCCTGAATGGAACTCGACCGTGTTTCTGGTCCTGGGGAGCGTGCGACGGGTCAGCACGAAGGTCGGCTTGTCCCCGTAGGCCCAACCGAGTCCCCTGGCCTCGAAATCAAGGGCGGTCTCATAGGTGCGCGACCCCATGACGTAGCAGTCGATCGTCCGGAGGAATTCCACCACGGACTCCGGCGTCATCACCTCGCCGCCGTCGAAGTGGTCCGCGGTTTCCAGCCAGTCGACACTCCCGTCCTTTCGCGCGATGTAGCCGTCGAGGCTCGCCGCCATGTGAATCGTGACCCGGGAGTCCGCGTTCGTCATTGTCTCGTTCTGTGGTGGAGTGCGTTTGCCCGTTTCTCTTGCGGGCTTCCAGTATGCGGTAGTTCTACCGGGCGCTCAGGCGTTGAACTGGCGGAAGTGGTGATCGAGGTGCTTCGCCTGGAGCTTGCTGGCGAACGTGCCGCTCACGGGGCCAAAGCTCGGGTCCACCGGCCATTCCCCTTCCACCGGCCGGCTCACGAACTTCGCGATCAGTGCCCTGCACCGCGCGCGCTCGGCCTCCAGGTCGTGGACACCCGTCGGGACCGCGCTCTTGTTCGTCGGCGCCGACTTCGGCCACGGCATGTGGATCAGGAAGAACTTCATGATGGGCGCGGGGATCGGGCTCCGCTGAGTGGCGAGCGTCGCTTCCCCGATCGCGGCGGCGAGGAACTGGTTCACGTGCCAGAGCATCTGGTCGACGCTCATGGTTCCCCACTGGCGGGGGGCGTCGGCCCGGATCGCGTCGAGGCGGGCTTCGAGGGAGCGGCGGACGTCGGGGTCGTGGAGCAGCGGTGGCATGGGTGGGTCGTGAAGGGTCGCGTGAACTCTACGCTATGGTCGGAGTTCAATCCATATCGGGGAGACCAATGCACGCGACGACGCGGTCAGCCCATTCCGGTGCGGGGGAGTCGAAGAGCACGTCCAGGTGACACCGTCAGCAGGACGATGAAACCATTGCCCCCGGGCCTCGTATGGGAACCCCATACGGCTCTCGGGAGGTACGGCTGTGGATGGACGTTTGACTCTGGCGACGGCGACCGGGCTGCCTTTTCTCGCCCTCGCGTTTCACGTCGGGACCGGCCTCGTTGCCCTCGTCGCGGGATTCATGGCGGTCGCCCTGCGCAAGGGCGGGACATGGCACCGTCGCAGCGGCCGCGTCTTCGTGTATGCGATGATCGCCACCGGCATCGCCGCAACGGGGATCTCCGTCTACGAGGGGAGGCCGCTCAACACGGGCGGAGCGCTCACGGTCTACCTCGTGTTCACGGCGTACACCGCCGTCAGGCCGGTACCCGGAGCGGGCCGCCACATGGACATCGGCCTGATGCTGCTGGCATTCCTGGTCGCCGCGGTGGGATACGGCGGCGGAGTCATGGCGCTTGGCAGGCCGGGCAACCAGATCGACGGCGTCCCCGCCGGGATGCTGTTCTTCCTGGCGACGATCGTGCTGCTCGCCGCGATCGGTGATGTCAGGATGATCCGGGCCGGGGGTATCCAGGGAGCTCGACGACTGGCACGCCATCTCTGGCGGATGTCGTTCGGCCTGTTCATCGCGTCGGGCTCGTTCCTCATTGGCCAGATGAAGTTCATTCCCGAGCCGATCCGGGTCGTCCCGCTGATCATCGCCGTGGCGGTCAGCCCGTTGGTGGTGCTCCTGTACTGGATGTGGCGAGTGCGGCTGAGGCAGAATCTGCGCGGACTCATGACCGCGAGACCGGTCGAGGCGCGAGGCACGGCCTGAAGGAGCAGCCCGCCACCGTGGCGGACCGGGCGAGGTATCCCTGGGCCGTGCAGGCGAGCGCGTCGACGCTCAGTCCGAGCGCAGCGTGATGGCTGGATCCACCGCCGCGGCTCGGCGCGCCGGCGCCCAGCACGCCAGCGCGGCCACGCCGCCGAGCAGACCGATGACGGCCGCATACGTCGTGGGATCGGCCCGCGTGACGCCATAGAGCAGCGTCTCCAACAGCCTGCTCGTCGCCGATGCGCCCGCCGCGCCAATGACAACGCCAGTGCCAGTGAGCAACAAGCCGTTCGCCAGCACGCCACGCACGATGTCGTGGCGTGTGGCGCCGAGTGCGGTGCGGATGCCGATCTCCCGCGTGCGCTCCGCGACGCGAGCGGAGATCACGCCGTAGAGGCCTACCGCGGCCAGCAGCAGCGCGGCAATCGCGAACGCCGAGTACACCACCGATGCGAAACGGCGGGTCGGCGCGGACCGCGCGATCATGTCTTCCATCGTCGCGATCCGCGTGATCGGCTTGTTGCGGTTCACGCTCCACACCGCGCGGACGACAGGGGCGGTCATGGCGGCCGGGTCGCCGCTGGTGCGCACCACGAGCGACCGCACCGCATCCACCCAGCGCCATTGCGCGGCCGAGACGTAGAAGGCGTTTGTCGCATTCGAACCGAGCCACTGCTGCTTCACGTTGCCGACGACACCGACAACGGTGCCCCACGGCCGCGTGCCGTCGGCGTCGGGCCCGAAGCGCATTCGCTGGCCGAGGGGATCACGCTGACCGAACACGCTACTCGCGAGGCTCTCGCTGATGAGGATCGCCTGGGTCGCCCCGGCGTTGTCTGACGCGTTCAGCAGTCGCCCGCGCAGCAGGGGAATACCCATCACGCGGACATAGTCGGCAGTCACGGCATAGCGACTCGCCGAGCCGTCCTCACCCACCTGCCTTTCCGGGAAGGCCGCGGAGACGAAACCAAACCCGTCGATGTCGCCGCTCATCGGCAGCTGGCTGGTAAACGCCGCGTCGGTCACACCGGGCACGCCACGTACGGCAGTCAATACCTGTTCGTAATACAGGAGCTGCTCCTCGTTGCCCTGGCCCTCGCTCCCGGCATTCACCACCTGCATCGTGAGCAGGCGCGGTGCATTGAAGCCGGGCGCTTCCGAGAAGAGCCGGTCAAGACTTCGCAGGAGCAGCCCCGCGCCGACCAGCAACATGAGCGCCAGCGCCACTTCCGACACGACCAGCACCGCACCGGCGGCGCTGCGACCGCCGGTGGCCGTGCGTGACGTGCTCTGGACGCCGCTGCGCACGTCCGCCCGCGACGCGCTCAACGCAGGGAGCAACCCCACGCCGACGCCGACAACTGTCGTGACGAGCAGGCCGAACGCAAATGCAGCACCGTCCACGCGAATCGACTCGACGCGCGGGAGGCCTGGCGGGCTCAGTGCGACAAGGACGCCAACGCCGGCCTGCGCGACAGCGAAACCCATGACACCGCCGATGAACGCGAGGATGACGCTCTCCGTCAATAGCTGGCGTACAAGGCGCGTGCCGCCGGCGCCCAACGCCGCGCGCAGCGCGAACTCCGTGCGGCGCCTGCCGCTGCGGGCGAGCAACAAGTTGGCGACGTTGACGCACGCGATCAGCAGCAGCACGGCGGCGGCCCCGATGATCGCGATCAGCGATGGACGGGCGCCGGCGGTGACGTCCTCGAGCAGGCCGCGAGCCAGCACGCCGTTCTGCAACGAGGCCCACGCCGGGCGGGGAAACTCGACGCGTCCGTTGCTCGCGATGACGTCGAGGTCGCGTTGTGCGGCTTCGAGATCGACGCCCGGCCGGAGGCGTCCGACGATCCGATAGTGGTGACCCCACTCGCGCGAGTTGGGCGGCGCTCGACGCGCGGCCTGCATCGGCGCCCACACGTCGGTGGCCGGCGCGAGCACGTCGACGAACGCCTTGGGCATCACCCCGATGACCCGGAACGGCTCGCCGCCCAGCGTGATCCATCCGCCCACGAGCGAGGCGTCGCCGCCAAAGCGGCGCTGCAGCAGCCGGTCGCTCAGGACCACGACCCGCGCCGCCCCGGGGAGGTCCTCGGCGGTGTCGAAGGCGCGCCCGACCGCCGGCATGACGCCGAGCGTTCGGAAGAATTCGGCGGTCACGCGCTGGCCGGCAAGGCGCTCGGGCTCGTCGGTGCCCGTCAGTGCCGGACGCCAGGTATCCGTCGCGCTCAACAGCTCGAAGGAGCGGCTGCGGCCGAGCAGCTCTTCATACGAACCGTAGGTCGGCTCCACCGTCGCCCCGGCGGGGCCGCGATCGGCGATCGTGACGAGGCGCTCGCCGCCGGGATACGGCAGCGCCCGAAAAAGGACCGGATTGACCGCGGAGAAGATCGCCGTCGCGGCGCCGATGCCGATCGCCAGCGTGACCGAGGCGACGATCGTGAACACCGGATCGCGACGCAGGCGGCGCAGCGCGTACCTGGTGTCGCCGATGAGAAGGTCGGTGCTGTGCTCCCAGCCGGAGGCGCGCACCTCTTCCCGCGTCGCTGTGACGTTGCCGATCTCGATCGTCGCCTGGCGCCGCGCGTCGGCGTGTGAGAGGCCGTCGCGCATCAGCTCGCGAACACGCTGGTCCACGAAATGGCGGACTTCGGCGTCGGCCTGCCGATCGGCGCGGGCGGGAAACAGCAGGGCGGCGACGCCGCGGCGGAGTGCCCGGAGCATCAGGCCTCCGCCCTGAGGAGCCGGCTCATCGCCGAAACGCGCCGCTCCCACGCGGCCGTCTCGAGTTCGAGCTGCTTCCGTCCCGCGCGGGTGAGCGAATAGAAGCGACCCTGGCGGTTGTTTTCCGTCTCGCGCCATTCGGCGTCGAGCCATCCCGCGCGCTCGAGGCGTTGCAGGGCGACGAGCAGGGAGCCTGCGTTCACCTTGAAGACGCCGCGTGAGATCTGTTCCACGCGCCGCGCGATCCCGAAGGCATGCAGCGGCGCGAGGCTCAGCGTCTTGAGGATCAGCATGTCCAGCGTACCCGGCACGACATCAGTACTCTGTGCGTCCATCGCGCACTCTCCCCCTGACAGTCAAGAGGAGGAGATAGCACGGGGACCTCTTGACTGTCAAGTGGAGGCGTGGCCGGCCCGCGGTGCCATTCCCGGGGCACAGCATCTACCACAGGGGACACGGAGGTCACGGAGGACCGGCACCGACGGCTCGCTCCTCAGTACCCTGGATTCCATGATGGCAAGCGCTGTCGCGGCTTCCTGCAAGAACTGTGTCTCCTTGGTGAATGCTCTTGTCAGGCTTGGCCGGCTCGCAGTGCCATTCACCAAGGCACAGCAGTTCACCACAGGGGACACGGAGGCCACGGAGAACGGCACCGACAGCTCGCTCAGGACCGTGAATGCTTTCCGTAATGGCAGTCGTGGTCGCACCTTCCTCCGAGAGGAATCGCGATCGGGACGCGGGGCGGCTCGGCACAGTCTCCGTGATCTCTGTGTCCCCCGTGGTGAATGCTCTTGTGACTTGGCGGGCTCGCGGTGCCATTCTCGAGAGACAGCATTTCACCACAGGGGACACGGAGGTCACGGAGGAACGGCACCGACGGCTCGCTCTTCAGGATTCTGAATGCTTTGCATGATGGCAGTCGTGGGTCGCAGCTTCTGCGAGAGGAATCGAGATCGAGACCCGGGTCGGCTCGGCGCAGTCTCTGTGATCTCTGTGTCCCCTGTGGTGAATGCTCTTGTCAGGCTTGGCCGGCTCGCAGTGCCATCCACAAGGCACAGCATTTCACCACAGGGGACACGGAGGTCACGGAGGAACGGCACCGACTGCTCGCTCTTCAGGATCCTGAATGCTTTCCATGATGGCAGTCGTGGGTCGCTGTTTCTGCGAGAAGACTCGCGAGCGAGATCCGGGCCGGCTCGGCGCCAGTCCTCGGTGATCTCCGTGTCCCCTGTGGTGAATGCTCCATGGATATGGCGCGGACTCTTACCGAATGACCTCGAAATGCGCCATCATGCCGGCCGCATGGTGCTCGAGGATGTGGCAGTGGTACATCCATCCGCCGGGCCGGTCATCCGCCATCCAGGCGATGCGAACGCTGCCGAAGGGCGGCACGTTCACGGTGTCCTCCCAGGACAGATGATCCGGCGCCTTGCCGTTCACCTCCAGCACCTGGAAGAAGAAGCCGTGCAGGTGGAACGGATGATGCACCGGCGAGCGGTTGACCACCTCCCAGACCTGCAGCTCCCCGACGCGGACCGGGTCGGCGTGGTGATGCTGCTCGTGGTTGATGTTAAACTCGACGCCGTGCTTCAGCCCCAGGCCGAACCCAAGCCGCACCGTGCGATTCGATGGAACGGGACCCGTCACCAGGGGCTCGATCTCCCGCAGCCGGTCCGGGAGCTGCGTCCTGGAGGGCGCGGCGGCTCCCACCCGCAACGTGGCGAACAGCTCGGCCTTCTTGTGGGCCTTGAATGACCCGCGATTGAACGGCAGGGTCTCGATGCGAAGCGTCTCACCTTCGGCGAACGGGCCGACAGCGATCTCGGTGCGGCCCGCGGCGGGGAGCAACACTTCGGTGACGGTCACTGGCGAGGGGATCAGGCCGCCACCGGTGCCGATGATCCGGAACGGCCGACCGCCTACCGAGAGCCGCACGTACCGCGCGCTGGCGGCGTTCACGATGCGCCAGCGCTCGACCTGCCCCGCCGCCATCCGGATCTCGGGCTCCTGCCTGCCGTTCACGAGGCGGGTGGTCCCTTCCCGTCCGTCATGCGACTCGATCCACCCGCCGGGTGGCCTGATCTGGCCGTCCTTCTCCAGCTCGACGTCGTCCAGCACGAAGGTCCGCTCGGCATCGAACACCGGCTCATCGGGCGCGCGGACGATCAGGGCGCCATACAGCCCGCGCTCCAGCTGCACCGTCTCGTTGAAGTGCGAGTGGTACCAGAAGGTGCCCGCGTCAGGCACGCGAAACCGGTAGATGTAGCTCTCGCCCGGGTCGACGGGACGTTGCACCCGCTCCGTCCCGTCCATCACCGCCGGGATCCGGAGCCCGTGCCAGTGGACGACCGTCGGTTCGGGAAGGTGGTTGGTGAGGCGGATCTCGAGGACGTCACCCACCTGCGCCTCGATGGTGGGACCAGGCACCTGACCGCCGAATCCCCAGGCCCTGGTCCGCGTGCCGGGCACGAACTCCCAATCGAACTCCCTGGCCTCGAGCTCTACGCGCACGACGGTGCGTCCCTCGTCAGGCTGGGCGGACTCAAACGCCGTGTCGTAAGCCTCGGCGGGCGACATGGTCGCGACCGATGTCGGGCCGGGTGCCGAGGTGTGGTGTTCGTGCCGATGGACTTGCATGGAAGGCTCCGATGAAGGGTGAGCTGCTTGTCCTACAGGCCAACGGCGAATCGCAACCCGACGAACGTGGAGCCGAACTCCGAGATCCCACCCCGATCCGATTCGCCGGAGATGTTGACCTGTTTCAGGAACACCCCGAGTTCACTCCTGCGGAAGCGATAGCCGATGTCGGCGTAGGGTGCCAGAAACAGGCCCTCACCCTTGTAGAACGACCCGGTACTGGCCCCTCCCGATGGGGCTGGGCCCTGACGGGCCATCGCGTTGACGACCAGGGCTCCCGCGTGCACGCCGCCCGAGATGAACCACTTCGCACCGTACGTGAGTTCGACGACCGGACCAGCGGCCTGGTAGTTCATCGTGGTGGCCGCGGTCTGGTCGGAGTTGGAGACGAGCGTCTCGATGCCGATTCGCAGGTACGGGCGCACCTTGTAGGTCAGGAAGTAGCCCGACATATGGGGGCCCACGAGGCCGTCGGACGTGAGATCGTCAAAGGCGGGATCCAGGCCAGACAGGTCCATCGTCCCCGTGATCAGGGCCGAGCGGATCCCCACGGTGTATTTGCGGTCACGGTCCTGGGCCGCCGCGAGAGTCGGTACGGATGCCGCCAGGAGACCGATCAGAACAAGGGTCCTTACCACGTGCCACCTCGTCGTTGAGTGTCTGCTACACAGGAAGGATGGCGCCGCAGGGGGGCCTGCCGATTGAACGAAAGGGCTGACTTCGGTGGCCCACCCGCCCTTCACCTGGGGACACGCTCCGTCAGCTGCCCCAGCTCCTCGGCGATCCCGATGAGGAGTCCTTCGGGGCCCCGGATGTAGCAGAGCCGGTACGACGCTTCGTACTGAACCACGTCGCCGACGAACTGCGCGCCGCGCTGACGGAGCCTGTCGAGCGTCTCGTCGATGTAGTGGTTATCGAGCCAGCCGCCGATATACGACCCGGTACGGAGGGTGGAAGTAGTCGGCTACCAGGAACAGCGATGTCGTTACGAGGACAACGCGTCCGGTCCTCATCCATATGTCAGAGTTCCTGGCGCATTCCCTGCATTGTGTGATTCCGCCGGCAACCACTCCGGTTGCCTTGATCGTCACCCAGGTGATGGCGCCGAAGAGCAAGCCCATGGCAACGGCACGGTCGGGCGAATGCCGTATGGCGGCGATCTCGCTCACTTCCTCGATCGGCACGACGAGCGGATCACCGATGTCGAACGCCAGTACCAGGCTGTCGCCGCGCCATCCGGCGAAGCGTACCGTCAGGTGCTCGAACCCGCGCCTCACCTTGATCGCTTCATTCTGACGGAGCGCAATCGCGGGCGGCGCGGGCGTAACCCCCACCGGCGCCGCCGCCGACTGCGCCCGTGCGCTCCGCGGCAGCCAGATCGCGCAGACTGCCGCGGCAACTGCGATGAGATGGTGTCCAGCTGTGCGTTCGCGTGTTCGCACTCAGGTACCTCTCGACCGTGTTGCGGGACTCGCCGGCTGCACGAGCGTCAGTGCCAGCGCCAAGAAGGGCGGTTGGATTCGCCCAGGGCGGCGAGGACATCAGACACAACGCTCGTTTCCTTTCCTCGGCGATCCTCGGCGACCTCGGCGTCCCCTGCGTTGTGCAGTTGTCGTCGCGGCCAGCCCGCATCCTCGACATGAAACGCTCAGTCCAAGGCCCGGACGAATGATGGATGCCATGACCCTGATACCGCGCAGGTGTCAATTCCGTACAAAGGCACAACGCCGAGGTCGCCGAGGCCGCCGAGGAGCGCCGCGTACTGCGGAGCTCGAAGCAAGAAGAGCGGCCGGATTCGGCCGCCCTCTCTTCTGGCAGGAAGGCTGTTGTCTCTACGAGATGATCTTCAACTTCTGCCGCACCTTCTCCATGTACTTCTCGAAGAAGTGCTTCTGGATGTCGTTCATGTCGAGCTCACGTCCCTGGATGTACGCCTGCAGGATGTCGCTCGTCATGTCGATCGGCGTACCCGTCGTGATCAGGAACGTGGCCTGCTTGCCCACCTCGAGCGAACCGAGCCGGTCGGCCAATCCCATGAATTCCGCGGCGTTGATCGTGACCGCCTTGATCGCTTCCTCCTCCGGCAGGCCGAATGCGACCGCGACGCCGGCCTCGTACGGCAGCCGATCCGTGTAGAGCGAGCCCGATCCGCCCGAGATGGCGAACTTGACGCCCGCCTTGTGCAGTTGCGCGGCTCGGCTGTACGCGGCGTCGTACCCCTCGTGGGCGCGATTCGGAGCGTCCATGGTCGACGTGAGGATGACCGGGATGTTCTCGGCTTTCAGCCGGGCGGCCACGTGGATGGCGTCGTCCCCGCCGCGGATGATGAGCCTCAGGTTTTCCTGTTTCGCCCAGGTGATGGCGTCATTGATCTGCGACGTGCCGCTCGCGGACACGACGACCGGAATCTTGCGGTCCAGGGCCGGGATCATCGCCATGTACCGCGCATCGGTGCGAACTTGTTCGCCCGCGGCCACCGCGTCCCGATAGGCTCGCGCCTCGGCGAAGTAGTTCTTCAGCTGCTGCACGCGCTCTTCGTATGTCGCGCGGTTGCCTTCCGGACCGCCACCGCCGCCACGGCCGCCACGGCCTCCTCCGCGCTGGCTGGGATCCGGCCAGTTCACGTTGAGGGCCGCCGCCGACTCGAGCGACATCTCCTCCCAGCTCCAGCCCTCGAGCGCCATCGCCGACGACATGCCGGAGATCAGTCCGCCGCCCGGTGTCGTCAGGGTGGTGAGGACGCCCTGCGAACGCGACGTACCGATGTGGCGGCTCTCCGCGTTCACCGCGACGTCCGTGCGGACGTTCGGGTTGAAGTCACCGACCTCGTTCACGTCGTTCGACATGTCGACCGCGCCGATCTCGGAAATGCCGACCGTCGAATACGCATCGATCAGTCCCGGATAGATATGCTTGCCGGTGACGTCGACGATTTTTGTGCCGGCCGGGATGGCCAGGTTGGCCCCCACGGAGACGATTTTCCCGGCCTCGAAAATGATCGTGCCGTTCTGGATGACCCCGTTCGTCACCGTGTGGATCGTTGCCCCGCGCAGCGCGGTGCGCTCGCTCTGCGGCGGGACCGTCATGCGCACCTGCGCCGAAAGCGCGAGAGGCTGGCTCGCGACCAGGCCTGACGCAACGGCGGCGAGCAGGCGGCTGAAACGCAGCGCTGTGGAAGTCGTCATGGCTTTCTGTTGGTGGGCGTGCATGGTCAGTTCCTCCCGCTGGTCGCGGCTCGTTGCTGGCTCCCCGACACGGAAAGGACCGCTTGTATCAGCTGCCGGCGCTCCTTTTCGACTTCAACGCGGCGAACCGCGTCTTCTTCCAGCGAGAAGTAGCGCCGGCCGTCGACCCACGTCTGCTCCGCCTTGGTGAATTGCGAGAGCGGGTTTCCGCTCCACACCACGAAGTCGGCATCCTTGCCCGGCTCGAGCGATCCCACCCGATCCTGGATCGCCAGCAATTTGGCCGCGTTGAGGGTGACCGTGGTGAGCGCCTGTTCCTCGGTCAGGCCGGTGCGCAGCAACTTGCCCGCTTCCCAGTTCATGCGGCTGGCGATCTGCGCGTTGTCCGAGTGCAGCGACACGGTCACGCCCGCCTCCATCAGGATGCGCACGTTGTACTTCGTCGCGTCGTACGCTTCCATCTTGAACCCGCCCCAATCGCTCCAGACCGCGGCGGCCACACCGGAAGCCGCGAGCTCGGTGGCGATCTTGTACGCTTCCACTCCGTGCTGGATCGCCTGGACCTTGAAGCCGAACTCTTCGGCGAGGCGAATGAGGGCGAGAAACTCGTCGGCGCGATACCCGTGTGACGAGATCAGCAGCTTCTGGTCGAGGATATCGAGAATCGCGTCCATGCGCAGGTCGCGGCGCGGCGGCAGACCCTTCTTCGTCTTCTCCCACTCCTGCCACTCACGCCGGTAATCGCGCGCCGCCAGGAAATGGTCGCGGATGATTTCCTGCGTGCCCATGCGCGACCTGGGGTACCGCCCTTCGTAGCAGCAGCGCTTGGGATTCTCACCCAGCGCGAACTTCACCGTGCGGGTCCCGCCTTCCAGCTTCAGGGCCTCCGGCAGGCTGCCCCAGCGCATTTTCACGATCACGTTTTCGCCGCCGATCGGGTTGGCGGAGCCGTGCTTGATCATCGCCGTGGTCAGGCCGCCGGCGAGCTGCCGGTACATGTCGATGTTGTTGTGCGTGATCACGTCGCCCATGTAGACCTCGGGGACGATCGTGGCACCGGTCTCGTTCACATCGCTGACGCCGGAGTGGATGTGCGGATCGATCATGCCGGGTGTCACGTGTTTCCCCGTGCCATCGATCACGGTGGCGCCGGCCGGCGCGCGCAGCCCCTTGCCCACCTCGGCAATCTTGCCGGCCCGGATCAGGACATCGGCACCTTCCAGCTTTCCCTGAGTCCCCTGCGTCCAGACCGTCGCATTCCTGACGAAGACTGCCGCGGGCTGCTGCGGCGGCGCCGCCACGCCGTAGTCCATCATCGGCCGTATGAACGGCAAGTCGAGCTTCGGCACGTTGACGGCAACGGTGCCCACCGCGTCACCCGTGAACGGAGCGGTGCGCGTGCCCCGGAATGACGGATTCGCGCCATTCGGGAGGGACGTCCAACCGAAGAACTGGTCGCCCGTCACCGAACCCGCCAGCAAGGCCCTGCCCTCGTAACCGAGCTTCTCGCCATTGAATCGCACCTCGAGCCGGCCCGTTTCGGCAATGACCGTGGCGGATTCCAGGTCGATCCGGGCGCCCTGCGCATTGTCCCGGCCCGGCGCCACATCGAGATAACCGCGCAGCCGATTGACCGTGCCCTCGAGCACGAGCCTGGCCTCGAAGCCCCACTGATCGCTCGACGCGACCGTCCAGGTACCGCGGGGATCGATCTGCGCCGGGCGAGTCACCCCATACGCGACGCCGTGCACCCAGACATCGCGGATGTCGGCTTCGCGGGCGAAGAGGTCGCCCTTCGCGACCACCAGGTTCGCCACCTTTCCGGCGGCGATCGTCCCGTGTGTGCGATCGATGCCGAGGTAGCGTGCCGGCGTCGTGGTCAGCGCAGCCAGCGCAGCGTCGCTCGAGAGCCCCCGGGCGACGGCGGCGCGCAGGTTCGGCAGGAAGTCATTCAGCGAGGTGAGGCCGTCCGACGTGATGGCGAATTCGACGCCGGCGGTTGCCAGCTGGCCGGCGTTCGTCGGCGCCAGGTACCAGTGGCGCAGCTCACCCAGGGACGCATTCAACGACGCTTCCGGATTGCCCACGTTCGGCGCGTCCGGGAAGTTGAGCGGAATGAAGAGGGGGGCCTTGCTGGCCTTCAGCACATCGACGATCCGATATTCTTCGCCGTTGCCGCGGTACCAGGCATTCAGCTTGAACTGCTTCGCGAGCGCCTGACCACGGAGGATTTCCTCCTCGCTGCGGGTCTCGAAGATGACCGGCTGCGCGCCGGCGACGGCACCCTCGAGCGCCTTGAGCGCTTCGCTGGTTTCCGGCGGCAAGAAGGCGCGGCCGCTCGTTTCGTACGTCGTCCAGGCGCGCTTGTACCATTCGGCATCCATGAAGGTCTGCTTCATGAGTGCGATCACGCCCATGGACGAGTTGGGGTATCTGCCCCCCAGCTCGAAGGAGCTCTGGAAGCCGATGGACTGGGCGACGTCCGGGCGGAGTATGCGATCGCGGGCCCCGGCATCGCCCAGGCTCACGACGGCGGCGCTGCCACGGAAGATCCCCCGCTTCGGGACGACGAGCGCCGCGCCGAAGCCCTGCGAGCGGAGCCCTTTCCGGCGGTTCGCGTCATCTTGCAGGTTGGCGGTGGTGCTGAACCAGGCACGTACCTGGGGATTCCAGTGGGTCGGCCCTACGTCCCCGCCGCGGGGCACGCTGTCTCGTCCCAGGTCGGCGTGGGCGTCGATGAACCCTGCGTAGACGGTGTGCCCGGTCAGGTCCCAGACCCGGGCGCCCGCGGGCGGCGCACCGCCCGCCTGGACGGACTGGATCAGGCCGTTCCGGATGACGATGGTGGCGTTGTCCAGCGCCTGACCGGGCGCGGTCACGACGCGGGCTTTCACCAGCGCGTGGTATCCGGTCCCATTGTCGCGGATACCCTCGACTGGCTCGGTGCGGGTGGCTTGTTGGGCACCCGCGCTCCCGGACAACAGAAGCCCAAGGCTCAGTGATGTAATGAAGGCCTTCACGGCAGTCCCCTGGATTGGTGGCAGTCCCCGCGCGTGACAGTCACCGGCGGGTCCAGAACGGTAGCGCTCGGCGCGCGCAGGCGGAACAGCTTTCGTCCCAGCAGTTCAAGAAACCGTACCGCGGCCGAACTGCGCAGCGGACGCCTGCCTGGCACCTTGCCGCCGCGCTACGGCAGAAGCTGAAATCCCGCCATCTCGAAGTGTCGGTCGTAGGCGAATGCCTGCGACATCCCTTCGCGTGACATCAGCTCGAAGCTGACAGCGTCCGTCAGCGACACGCGCTGATCGACGAAGCGTGTCAGCCACCGTTCCTGTGCATCACGGACGACGTCGACCGAAACATCCAGCCATTCGTTGATATCGTCGGCGAGCAGGTGCACGAGCGCGTCTCGCGCCGCGACCGGACCGCGCAGGTACAAGAGATGACTGTGAAACTCACCGAGTACGAGCGTTGAGCTCACAAACCGGCCACCGCCGGCGCGGTGCCGACGCGCTGCGTCACGAGCCCGCGCGTGGTACTGGTCGCGCGTATGGCTCAATGCCAGCAACGCGCTGGTATCAACGAACGCGCGCACGTTTCTTCGGGACCGGCTTTTCGCGCATGATCCACTCTCGATACCCACCGCCGAACAGGTAGTAGTCGGGGCGCTCCGAAAGGTCTGCCGGACCCTTGTCGCTCGCCGTCTCAACGAGATGGTCGAACGCTGAACCGGGCGACTCGCTCGCGAGCTCCTTGCCGGCCACGTATCGGAGTCCGCGTCGCAACAACTCGGTGCGCGGCAGTCCCGTCTTCCGCGCGAGTCGCTCGAGCAGGTCGCGATCGCGAGAATCGAGGTACACCATGACGGCCTCGCGCTTCGTCTTCTTTGTCTTTGCCATGGTCGTCTGCTCCCCTTTACTCGGCGCCGCACATGGTGCCGCGTCCCGCTAGTGTGCTAGTACGACGTACTAGCAGTCTACACCTGCACGCGGGGTCGGTCAACTCGGTACGCATGCCAAATGCGAGCGTGAGAATCACGACGATCGTGAACGCCCGCGAGTGCGTCAGGCGTCGCCCCGCATGGTGAACCGTCTGCAGTCCCTGAAACCCACGCGCCTACCTCCACCCGTAGTGACGTTCGAGGAAGGCCGCCAGTGCGGTCGCAACGATCCCCGCCGCGCGCTGGAGATTCTCCGGCTTGTCTCCGATCACGTCCACCGGCATCTCGAGCTGCATGGCGTCCATCGGTCCGCCTTTCGCCGAGCCGTGGCGCTCCGTGTTGTACGCGCCGGTGAAGTACTCATCGGCGGGCTTCGGCGCGCGATCGCCGGGTGACGGCACGGCCGGAAGCCCGGCCGCGGAGAGGAGTCCGCCCATGCTGTTCGGACCATTATGCATTGCGGCAAACGACTCGCCGGTGCGCGAGTTCGCCGCGATCGCACTGATGCTGGATCCCAATCCCGGCGCTTCGGCAATGATCGCGTCGTCGCTCTGTCGAAACGTCTGCGCCGCCAGGAGGTATCCCACTTCCACGCGGTCAATTGCGTGCGCATGGCCGTGAAGGTCGATCACGAGTCCGCGACCGGCTTGCCGTATCGCTGCGGCCTTGGCGGTGTCGATGGACGCGTGCAGCCAGCGCCAGGTCGGCTCGAGCACCTGGTTCCGCGCCGTCGCCTCGAGCATACCGCGATTCGCGTCGAACCTGCTCCGATGCAGGAGATTGAGCACCAGATGCGGGCGATGACCGGTGCGCGTGGCGAAGGAATCGGCAACGAGCCGCGCGAGATCCATGGTGTGCGAGTCAATTCCGCCGAAGCAGGCTTCGCACTTTCGCTTGCGGAGCCTGAATGGCGCCAGACCTCCACCGTGCGGCGCGATAACGATGAGTGGAGCGTCGCCGGGTATGTACTCGATCCAGCCATTCGCTTCGAAGACCGGGGTTCCGCTGACGAAGGGACCGGCTGGCGGTGGTGACGCAACCGGGGCCGGCCCGAGATCGCAGGCGCCTGGAGCCAAGGCCAGCAGCACGACGGCCGCACCGTACGGGCAACTCCGCGACCGCAGCTTTGGTGCGAGGTCCATGCCGGTTCCCGATTGCATCACGTCATTTCAGCAGGATCGCGCCTAACCACGAGCGATGATGTAATGCACGGCCTTCTCGCCTGGCGTACTCCCGACACTGCGGTATCCCAGGCGAGGAAGATCGAGGCCGGCAAACAGGGGCTCGCCGGCACCGAGCAGGCGGGGGGACACCGCGATGTGCATCTCGGCGACGAGGCTGGCCTCGAGATACTGCCTGATGGTGGCGGCACCGCCGAGCAGCCGAATGTCCTTGTCTCCGGCAGCGGACCGTGCGCGGTCCAGGGCGGCACGAATCCCGTCGGTGACGAAGTGGAAGACGGTGCCTCCCTCCATCTCCTGTGGGGAGCGCGGGTGGTGGGTGAGCACGAACGTCGGTGTGTGATACGGAGGGTTCTTCCCCCACCATCCTCGCCACGATTCGTCGGGCCACGGGCCGCGGATCGGACCGAACATGTTGCGACCAAGAATGAACGCCCCGACGTTCGCCATGCCCCGCTCAGCGAAGTCGTTGTCGATGCCCGTGACGCCGCCCTCGCGTCCGGTCATCTGCATGAAGAACCGCGTTCCGACGAGCCACTCATGCAGTTCCTCGCCTCCCTCCCCCAGCGGGATCGCTTTCGACTGGTTCGGCCCGGCGCCGTAACCGTCGAGCGAGATGGTAAAACTGTGGACGATCAGTCTCGACATGAGGCAAACTCGGGGAATCGGGATGACACGGGTAACCCAAACACCCTGAACGCAGAGTAGCGCCGAGGATGCGCAGAGGGTATCGCGCCCGTGAACATCCTGCTGCGTTACTGCCGGAAGGTGGTTGTTTCGCTATCGCTCGGGGCGCGCATGGGAGCGGTCGATCCATTGCCGGTTGGCGAGCACCACGGAGGTCTCGATCTGTCGCTCCGGAATCGACCAGTACGTTCTGAGGAGGCGGCTGGTCTCACGTTGTGGCAGCACCGTGAAGCCATTGCGGCGGTAGAAGGCGATCGCCCACGACGCGTCTGCCCACGTGCCGATCAATATGGGCTTGGTGCTGAGCGCCTCGATGTGACGCGGCAACGTGAAGCCGGCGCCCTTCCGCTGTGACGCTTTGGCGGGGAAGCATCGTCCTGATGAGGCCTGCGAGGGCTGTTAGAGATCCAACACCGTGTCCACTCCGCGGTGGACCCCGACCAGGGTCGCAACGCGTCGGATGGCGAGGAGGGCGCCATCGACGTAGGGAGCCGCACTATTCCCGGCGAGGGCGCGAGCCATTCTGTCTATTTCAATCCTGCATCGAAGCGCACCGTCAACGGTGCTGCGTCACCGCGAGACTGACAATCCGGCACGACTCGCGGAGTAGCCGACAGCCGAGCGACTCCAGATGTCGGAGGAGATCACCGCGCTTCACGCGGACCGGGTTCGCGAGCTTATCTGGCGAAGCCCAGCGGTTCCCGAATGACGGCCGCGCCCGCGAGGTCCTCTTCGGCGACGGCGCGATTGGCCTCGAGCACCAGAGCGACCGCCTCGCGGAGATTCTCCCGGGCCTCATCGAGCGTGGCCCCCTGGGTGTTGGCTCCTGGAAGTTCCTCAACGAACGCGATAAAGCCTTCGGGGACTTCACGATACACCGCGGTAAACTCGACGGTCACAGGCAGCTCCTTTCATTCACTACCCTTGAATGTATGACGGACGCAGGGGCCCGGCCGGCTCCGAACAGCGCCTCTCGGGATTCCCAATCCAGCGCCCCGGACGATGAGGAATGCCTCGCTACCCGTGGTGGGGACGGCAAAGGCCAGCCGAGTGATGCCGAACGCCTGGTTGTGCTGGCGCCACTCGGCGTACCTGGTTTCGAAGGGGGCTCGAGTAGCAGCGGAGACGGTTCGGTCCCTGACGCCGGGCACCCCAGCAGGACTCCAACAGGCTGCGACGTCCTCTGCGCATCCTCTGCGTATCCTTAGCGCTACTCCGCGTTCGACGTGTTCCTGCGTACCCGTGCCGTCCCGCTTCCAGGCACGCCCGAAGCCCCTCCCGTGGTACAGGCCCTACTTCTGCAGGCGCCACCGGACCAGCGTCGGCACGTCGGCATCGTCCAGCTCCACGCCCCAGACCCGGTCACCGCTCACCGTCATCGGACGCACGTTGGGCGCCAGGGACAGCGCGCCCGCGATGCCGCCGTCGGGACCGACTACGGTCCAGGTCAGGTTGCCGGCGAACTCCTCACGACGCAACCACAGGGATCCGTCGGCCGCCGCCAGCGCGCGCGTGACTGTCACCTGATGATCCGGTATGTAGACGGCCGTCCGCACCTGATCGGCCGTGAATGTCCCACGGCCCCCGCTGAAGCGTCGGATGGAGACGTTCAGGATACTGTCCGTGGTGCTGCGACTGAGCGGCAACGGGCGATAGGGATACGGCCGGCTCCATAGTGTATCGCCGGCTGCGCTGACGGCTGTCACACGGTAGTTGCTGGTTCCCTTCCAGGCCGCGCGCTCGATAACGTAGACGCGGGCGACGGCGGGACTAAAGACCGTCAGGGGAGCGTCTGAAATCGGCTGCGTGAAGTACATCTGCGTCGTCCCGGATTGCATCGACCCCTGCGATGTTCCGACGGGCACCCAGGCGACGGTCTCCACCACCCGCCCCGTTCTCGTCAGGCGGTACACCGGCGCACGGGTGATCTGTCCACTCGCGACGAGGTGGGACGCGTAACTGCCGGCTCCAAGCGCGGACCCGTCACGCAGGAGCACCACCGGCGATGCCCGAAAGACGACGCTGTCGGTGCGCACCGCCTCCTGCGCCTCGGCGCCGATGGTCGAGATCAGCGAGCCGTCGGCACGGAACAGCGTGATCCTGCGGAGCTGGAAGTCCGTGGTGTACAGCGTATCGCCGACAAACCCGATGGAGCCGAGTCCGGTGAATTCGCCCGGCCCTCCCCCCTTCCGTCCGATCGCGCGCACGTACTTCCCCTGGGCGTCGTAGACCCGGATCTCCTGCTCCTGGCCTTGCGTGACGAACAATGCGCCACCGGGGCCGATCGCAATGCCGCGGATCGTGGTGAATTCGTACTCCGGCGCCACCGCGTCGGCGCCGCCAATCCGCATCTCGGGCACGAGGGTCCACTGGGGCGGATTCTGGGCGGCGGCGCGTGTGACGGCCGTCGATATGAGGACGCTCACTGACAGGAGCCCCAGGGTAGCGACATGCATGCCGGCACGAGCACTCATCTTGCGCGGAGCTCCTTCGGTGGCTCGAGCGGTGGAGGTGTCCTGGATTCCAGCTGCCGATCCTCAGTTCCCGCCGCACGAAGCGCAAGATCGGCCAGCGCGAACTCGAGTTCGCTCACGAACTCCAAGGCATCGGCCCGGGCATCACGTGACACACGAATGTCGAACTGCGCCGGGTGCCTGAGCTGCAGACCTTCGTTGCCTGCCAGACTCTCAAACGCGCGCAAGTCCGCTCCGGTGAGGACAACGCGCAGGCGAGACCACGGCAGCCAGGACGACCGGACTTCGGCGCTGGCCAACGCCGACAGGGGCAGGCTCAACTCGCGAACCTCCTCCATCTCGTTGTCGCTGCGGATCTCCGAACCAACGCGATCGATCGCGCGCGAAGTGCGCCACTGGATCAACACGCGTTCGCCGTCGAGACGCAGGAGACCGTGGACCGTTTCGCGGGTCGAGGTCATCTCCTTCCCGGCGATCACACCCGTATCACGCAGGATCGTGAAGGGAAGCGTAGCGTAGCGCGCCATGCGTGAAGCTAGTCCGCCCAGGCGTACCGGGGAAGTGACGCGCCAGTGTGGCAACCGCCACCGCACCCGCCTCATCGGCGGCAAGCGTCGTTATGTGGTGCTCGCGCCGAAGCGGTGCCGAGCCAGGGGAGGTCAGGGACAATCGCCGTCAGTAATCCCGCAGTGCCTCGGTGGGCTGCACGGCAAGCGCCCGGCGCGTCGGCACGAAACACGCGATCAGGCACACGACGGCCATCAGCGTCGTGTACGCTCCGAGCGTGAGGAGTTCCTTTGCCGTCGGCCAACCGTTGTCGGTACCTCCCTGCAACGCCCATACCAGCAGGGTGCCGGCGAACAGCCCCATGCCGAGCTGCCGGAGCGGGTGGGCAAACACCGCTGTGACGATGCGCCACGGG
This sequence comes from Gemmatimonadaceae bacterium, assembly GCA_030835125.1. Lineage (GTDB taxonomy): Bacteria > Gemmatimonadota > Gemmatimonadetes > Gemmatimonadales > Gemmatimonadaceae > JABWBJ01. Next base: position 98,150 of record JAUQWM010000012.1, read on the forward strand.
CTCCCTCCGAGTGCGACGCGCACGCCGATCTCCCGCGTCCTGCGTGACACCGCGAACGACATCACGGCATAGATCGAGACGAGAGAAAGGACGAGCACCATCGCGCTCACGATGGTCGTCAGCCTGACCCAGAACGCATAGAACCTGACCTCGCCGTTCACGACGTCCTTCAGGGGCATCAGGTCCGCCAGCCGTAGCGTCACATCCACGTCCGTCGCGATCGCGCGCAAGCGCTGGGCAAATGCGTTGGGGTCGCCCCGGAGGTGTATGGCGGCATTCAGCGGATACATCGATGTGCGGACGAGCGGCAAATAGATCCCCGCGGGTCCCCATCCCGACTTGATACCCACATCGGGCGCGACACCGATGATCTCGAACCACGGCTGCGGTTCGGGATCCGACACATACCGGATACGTCGGCCGATCGGGTTCTTTCCACCCATCACGCGGTCGACGAATGCCTTGTTCACGACGGCGACTCGTGCGTCGGGGCTTGCCTCGCTGGTGTTGAACCAGCGCCCCGACAGCATCGATACGCCGAGCACGTCGAGATATTTCGGGTCGACTCTCGACGATCCCACCCGATAGCCGCGTTCGTCCAGAGGAGCGAGCGCGCCCTCGTCAACTTCGACCTGGTTGTTCGGGTGGTACTGTCGCGGCAGGTGCTGGGCGAACACCACGCCCGTCACGCCAGGTTCCGACTCGAGTCGCATCTCGAGTTTCCGTGCCGCGGCCGCGTAGCGAGCCTCAAACGCCGCCGCACTCGTATCGGCGCCGGGTTCGGTTGACAACCGCTCCATATCGAGCCGCACCGAGAGGTACTGCTCGACGGGGAATGGCAACGGCTGTGTCTCGATCTTCACGGCGTCCTTGCGCACGAACAACGTGACGAGGGGAAAGCCCATCGTCACGGCGAGCTGCAGGACGATCACGGCTGTCCACATTCCGCCGAATTGCGAGCCACCCGCGCCGGCGGTCGTCCCCTTGAGGCGATTCCCGAGGTTGCGCGTGATCTTGAGTCCCGGAAGGATTCCAGCCATCGCGGCGGCCACCAGCGTGAGCAGCGCGGTGTACCCGAAGGTCAGCGGCGAGAGCCTGCCGTCTACCCAGAACGCAAAGTTGCCGCTTGCATCGGTGAGCTCTGCGCGCATGTGATCCAGTCCCCACCGCACCCCCCATCCAGCCGCGGTCAGTCCCACAACCGCTGCCACGCCACCGAGCACCAGCGCCTCGGCGAACATCTGCATGACGATGCGCCGCCTGCTGGCGCCCAGCGCGGACCGCACGACGATCTCGGTCTCGCGCGTAGCCGCGCGCGCGAACATCAGCAGTCCGACGTTGGCGCACACGAGTACGAGGAGCATCATGACGAAGATGTTCCCCGTCAACAGCGTCATCGCCTCGCCGGGGCCGTTGATCGCCCGGACCGATTCGGCAAACGTGAACAGCTGCGGGCGGAGGTGCTGGTGAGTCTGCGGGAAGTCTGCGGCAGCAATCCGTCCGAGGTTCGTGAGCTCCGTGCGCGCCTGCTCGAGCGATGCGCCCGGTGCCAGGCGGCCAAAGATCCGGATCGCCATTCCCTGGCGCCGGTCATATCCGGAGACGTCGATCCTGAGCGGCACCCACACTTCCTGTGTGCGCGGGAAGGCGAAACCGTCGGGCATGACGCCGACGATGGTTGCGGGGGCACCAGTCAGGCGGACCGTGCGTCCAATGACACCGGAGTCACCATTGAAGCGACTCTGCCACAGGTCATAGCCGATCACGGCGACGAGCGGCGCGTCGGACTGCTCGTCCGATTCCGCCAGCGTGCGCCCGAGCACGGGTGGAACGCGCACGACACGGAACGCCGCCGCGCTCACCTCGGCGGTGTACACCGGCTCGGCCAGACCCTCGGTGATCATGAGGTTCCGAGTGACCGTGCGGTACGCGCCAAGGTCCCGTACGGATTGTACCGAGCCGCGCCACGCCACGAAGTCGTGCGTCGCACGGAGCTCCGGACGGTTCGCCGACGCGTCCCAGTTCTGGAGCATCACGATCCGGTCAGCGTCCGGGAGCGGAATCACGGGAAACACGAGCTGCCGGATCGCCTCGAACGTACCGGCGCCCACCCAGATCGCGAAGGCCATGGAGAAGCCGCCGACGATCGTGAGCACGGGGTACTTCACGAGCATCCGCCCGCCGAGCTTCAGGTCGAGCCACGAGAAACGCATCTCGTCGAACCATGCAAGGCCGCGCGCGTTTCGCGCTCGCTCGACATGGTGTTCCACGCTCCCGAACTCGGCGCGCGCTCTCCGCGCGGCTTCGGCGGGTGTCATGCCGGCCCGGACCAGGTCTGCGGCGCGCAGCTCGATATGGAGACGGAACTCATCGTTGAGGTCAGCGTCCACCTGACGGGTGCGGACGACACCGCGCCAGAGCGAGCGTATCCTGGCCATCAGCTCGGCAATCATCGATTACGCCTCCCCTGGCTTTGCTGAAAGAGCAAGCCCGATGGCATCCGAGAGTCGCTTCCAGCTCGCGGATTCCTCCCCGAGCGCACGACGCCCTGCCGTGGTCAGGCGGTAGTATTTCGCGCTGCGGTTGTTCTCCGAGGTGCCCCACTCGGCGTCGATGAGACCCCGATGCTCCAGCCGCGCGAGCGCCTGGTACAGCGCGCCCTGCTGCACGAGGAGCGCACCGCCCGAGATCTGCTCGATTCGGAGCAGCACGCCGTAGCCGTGCAACTTGCCGAGTGACACGGCCTTGAGGATGAGGACGTCCAGAGTTCCGGGCAGGAGCTCGGCGGTGGCCATGGGCTCTCCTTAGCTGCTAAGGAGAACAACGATAGCGCACCCGCGCGGGTTTCAAAAGGGTCGAGAGCGACGGTGGTACTCCCCATCCTTCGCAAAGCAGCGAAGTAGCGGGACCCCGCGGTGGAATCTCGCCGGATGGAAGTTGACCGTTACCCGAAGTGTCGGATCGAGCGGAACACCGTGGCTACGCGCCGCCACGTAGGCGAGCGCTCTCTGCTGTGGAGAATCCGACGGCGGCAACCAGGAGTCGGTGTGCAATGTGGCGATCACACTGGGGATGATCCAGCAACCGCCAGGAGTCCAGCTGCGGCGCCATGAAACAATTTGCATCTGGCGAGCAACGCGAACCAGCCGCATTCCGCAAGAGAGGCGCTGTCAGCTACAACTCCTCATCAACTCGGGCGATCCCGGTCAGCGGCTTCGCCTATCGCCTCAATCAGGCGCTCGATCGTCGCTCGGGTCCTGCCAGCGATTCGTCGCATTGCGGACCACGCCAACCCTGCGGTAATCGCCGCGCCACTCGCGAGGACCAGGTACGGATTGATGAACCCACTGTCGCCAGCCGCGACCGCAGCGTTCAGGGTTGCCACCACGCCGACGCCGCCGATCATGAATGGCAGGACCAACGCGGCGCGCCGATTGACAGTGATTTCTACGCGAGTCTCCGCACCCTCACCGTGGGCGGACACGAAGATTTCGGGGGCTCCGCTGGTAGACCACGAGACCCCAGCGGAGCTGGCATCGCCGACGCCATGGGTCTGCATCGTCCGCCGCACCGAATTGAGGATCTGTTGGGCGCGATCATTGGTGAGCTCACCCGGCAGGTCAAAGGCTCGCCGGACTCGAAAGGCGCCGCCCGTGACGCGGCGGAGAACGGAAGGCGGGTCTTCCACCGGGATGAGGCGAGCGGCGCGCGCGATCAAATCAGGATCCAGCCCCGCCTCAGCCGCGATCGCTTTGATCTCGTTGAGGGTGAGTCCGTCCTCGATGCGGCTTACCGCATTCGGCGAGCCGGCGAGCTCCGCTGCCCTCGACAGGATCAGCGAGAACTCTCTCTCCGTGTACCTCTTCGAGGCGTCACTCAAGGCGTCCGTCACGACCTGCTCGAAGCTCCTGGGGACCGTCTTCGCCCCACCTGGTCTCCATCATCCCGTCGCGCATCTCCATCGACCGGGCCGAATCTACATCATTTTTCTCGCACTACTACATCATTTGACGCATAGACGCCGCTGACCGAGCGGTCTTACCATCGTGCCGTCCTTCACGGGAGAGCACGCATGGCAGCGCGTCACCAGGTCTCGACACCCGATCGCCGGCCAACCGAAGCATGCCGGCGGAGGTCCGCAACGCGCGGAGGGGCCTCCCCTGCTCCGGTCCGCGCCTTTTCGCTCGACGTCGAGGGTGGACCCGAAGATTGTCCGCGGCAGGAGGCACACTGCCGCGGGACCGCCGGTGCGAGCGAGCGGACCGAGGCACCGAGTCGCCGGACGCGTGCGGCCAGCGACGTACGCAGTGCCGCACCGGCGCGGACACTGCGCCGCGGATCGCGGCACCTCGGCGCACGTCGAGCGGACCAGGACCACACCGGGCAGGTTCCGGTCGGTGCGATCGATGGCGACGGCGCCGATCTGTCGCCGTCCCACGGCGAGGCGTCGCGGGTCAGCGGCACATGGTGGCGGGACGCCGAGTGCGCGCGGCGGGACGATGGAGCGGTGCGCCGGGTTCAGTCACCAGGGTCGCGGCACCGTGGCACTGACTCGGCGGACCGCTTCACCCTAAGGCGCGTCTGGCACCGCCGCCTGAGCGGACCGCGCGGGCAACTCACGGGCTCGAGCGCAACGAGCCGCGGGATCAGGGCGCCGGACTCCAGGAATCGCGGCCAGGATGCCGTCATATGGTGCGCCGATTGGCGCAGCACACCGAAGCAAGGTGCCGGACGATCGCCGAGAGTCGCCGGACTACGCGCGAAAGCGATCGGACCACAGCGCAATGCCGTCGTACCTGACCGGAGTTCCATTGGACGGCGCTGGGGTGGCGCCGGACCACGGTCGAGTGGCCGCGGCGCAGCCGTGAGAGGCCCCTGAGCCATTGCAGGTGAGCGGATCCGGCGCGAAGGACGCGCGTGCCGGCTTCATCAACCTGGCGCGTCCACCACCAGTTGCGGGAGGAACCTATGAAGTACCGTCAAGGCCGAGTCCTGGAAGCGCTGCGCAGCGTGCAGGTGTTCCTGGAGCGGCACGGAGAGGTCCTGGACACGATCTACAAGTCCGGGGCGCGGGCGAACCTGGATGCGGTCGCCGCCGAACTGCACGCGTGTGCCGTGCAGCAGGACGGGGGCAGGCGGAGGGCGGTCGGGGAGACGGCGAAGCAGCGCGCGCTGCGGGTCGCGTTGCGGTTCGCCATGCGACCGATCGCGGTAGCGGCGGGCGCGGGGCTGCGGGGGACGCCGCAGTTCGCCGCGCTCCGACTGCCGTCCTATCGGCTGAAGGGGATGGCGATGGTGGCCGCGGCACACGCCATGGCGGACGCGGCGACGCCGCACACGGCCGTCATGGTGGAGGCCGGGCTCCCGGCCGAGTTCATCGAGCAGCTCCGGCGGGCGGCGGACGCACTGAGCGGGTCGTATGACGAACGGCGGGCCAGCCAGACCGCGAGCATGGGCGCCACGCGGGGGCTGATGGAGGCGGAGCGTCGGGGCCGGGCCATCCTGCGGATCCTGGATGCGCTGGTGGTTCCCGTGCTCGGACACGACGAGTCGCTGATTACGGCTTGGCGCAGCGCGCGGCGAATCCAGGCGAAGCCGGGGCCTGTGCAGGGGCAGGCCGATGCAGCGGTGGACGGCGCGCCCGGCAACGGGTCGCCGCCAACGGCCGGCGGAACGCCGGTCGCATTGCTGCCGGCGGCACCTGGCGCTGGTACGATGGCTTCGGGTGGGGATGACAAGCGGGACGGCCAGGAGCGGGCGGCATAGTCCTGGCACTTTCAACACCGGAGGAACGCACAATGCCCAAGAACGAGAAGGGCGATGGCAGGTAGCGTGACGGTCCTGTTCGCGTCGTGCTGTGTGAGGTCAGGATCCACAGCACGGCGCGAGTCGGGATTCGCCCGTGATTCCAGGACACCCACATCGGTCAGGCGGCTTTCTACTTTGCGACGCAGCACTGGGAGCGCTCGATCGAGTGGGCGCAGCGGGGCATCGCGCTGGGCGACCGGCACGGGATCATTGCCTGGTCGGTGAACCGGCTGCTGGCGATCGTGGCCGAGGCGGCGTGGTACGACGAGGACTACGAGCTGACGGAGGCGGCGGGGCGGCGGCTCCGGGTGGAGGCGCCCCGGCTGGGCATGGACTCGGCGTCCTGTACGCGGAGGCGGCGGAAGTCTTTCTCGCGCATCTCCGCTCCCCCAAACCTGAGACCGTCCCTGCCCTGTTTAGGCATCGCCGCACGTACCGAGTCGGTATCCTATGTGTTCCACGCGGCGCGCCTCCGTCGCTTCGCGGCCAAGATCATGCTGGCGATGGGGGACAAAGGGGGCGCCGAGCGCGAGTACCGGTTGGCGCACGAGACGTTTCAGCGTCTGGGGGCGGAGTTCGAGCTGCGGCTCACGCGGGAGCAGATGCGGGAGCAGGGGTGGCGTCCGCCGCAGAAGTTGAACGGAGCGCGTGGGGTGTTGACGCCGCGGGAGTTGGAGATCGCGACATTTGCGGCGCGGGGGCGATCGAACAAGGATATCGGGGCCGTGCTGGACATATCCTGGCGGACGGTGAGCCGGTGACCGCTACTCCAGCTTAGACCTGTCTCCAAACGGGACCAACGTCAGCACCCCGGAAAGTCTAAAGCTCAACGGTCGACCTGATAGGGGAGCTTACCAACCGACATACAATGCCCGATGAGGCTTTGACCCGGGCGCGACAGAAACTCTGCAGTCTCGGACTTAGACCCTCACTAGCTTGCCGCCAAGGCTTCGTATTGGGGTCGGTCGGCCTCAGGTACTTCATCGATGTCTTCTAAGTCCAGAGTGAGCGCGAGCATGTGTTTGATCCGAACGCGGCCGTGGCCCGAAGCTTGAAAGAAGTTATCGGCAAAATCGACCGTGGACGCTTTAGCCAACAGTTTCTTAAAGCTCGCTTCTGTCAAGTCCTTCGCCGTGATTGTATCGCGAGCGATCATAGCAAGGATGTCGAAGAGAGCCTGCACCCCAACCGTTCTGATGATATAGGACTTGGGCTTGGCCGGCTGCCAGAGCGTCGTATTGGCGGCGCCTAGAAAGTTCCTAACCAGAGTGTATATCGCCTTGTCGTTTGTCGCTCGGTACAGATCGCGCGCCGGCGTCTTGTCGTCGGGAAGTCTAGTGCGGCTGCGCTCCTCGCGAGGCACCATAAACATTGTGTTACGGTCGCTCTTTGGATCTCTTGAAAACAGCCGCAACAAACCGTCGACAACCGTGGCTGTAGAGACGCGCCACAGACTCCCGTTCAATGTCAAGAGCTCAGAGTCCTGAGGCGCGACTGTGATGCGACCGCGGAGTGGCGAGTCGTCATCAACGTTGAGTCGTCGTGTCAAGAAGACTGCAGTCTTCTCTGGCGTCCAGGCATCCGCAGACTCTTCCTCAACGTCAAAGCCAAACAGCTCGTAGGCGAGACTTCGATCAACCTTCTTCTGATTGAAGTTGACAGTCGCGAAAACGTAGGCCTGAAAGGGATTCGGTAGGTCGAGAAACACGGAGCACACGAGCGGCATCTGCTCTCTATCGCTAACGGTCGCTTTATCGAAACCCCAAAGGCGATGCTGTCCGTCAACCACACTCGCAAGGCGCTGACGGGATGGGATAACGAGTTCGTGACCTTCGATCATCCACCGTGCGCTTTCTTCCTCCAACTCACCATCAGCACGATAGTTGGCCGCGATGACAATTGAGGTCGGGAAGACCGCCTCGACCGTATCAATGAACTTGCCTATCTCCTTCAGTCGTTCAAGGCGTTGCGCGCGCTGTGTTCCACTGATCCTGTAGCTCTCCGCATTGACGTCAGACACTCTTGCTGCATCGGCATACGCCACCTCACGCAGCAAATCGGCCGGCAGTACCGCTACATAGAATGTGCCAAACGGTTGAGTGACCGGGAGCGCAGCGGTGCGATGGGGAAACTCTGACATGTTTGCTCTACGTTTGAAAGCCGGTGGTGTCGCCGGACAAAGACTGAGTATCCCCACCTGTGGCCGCTGCTGGGTTCGGGCTCCCAATGTTCGCGTTGGTACTGGCCGATAGAATCCAAAGTAGCCACGCGAAGGCAGCTGCTGGCCATAAGAGATGACCTGGTTCCAGTCCGCCGGGAGAACTAGTCCTCGTCGTCGTGGCCATAATTGACATCGAGATCGATGCGCTACCGAGAGATATTGCAAGCATCCGCATCGAACGCGACGAACTGTCTGGAAGCACAAGCTCCACGGCGGCGGCGGCGGCGATCCCCATCGCGTAGCTGGCGAGGCTAGCGTTGAACTGTGCCGTCTCGGATAGCCACGCGCCGAGACCACCGATTCCGATGACAACAACGACGAAATACATCAGTCGTGGGGGGTCGACAATGGCCTGCAGTCTGCGCTTAACGTCTCTCGAGAGTCCCAGCCATTCTTCACGCATCAGTGCACCTCCCAGGTGTCAATTTAGTCGACAAGCATCGCCTCCCTTGGGAGCGACGGAGTTGCTTGAGGCGGGCTCTCGTGTGTCTGCGCTAGGAATACAGAATGCATTGTCGGATACCGACACAGACAGTATGGCCGATGGTGGCAACCATAATCATCGCGCTGCGTCCGGCGCGGCACGCGCGTCGGATCCGCCGCCCGCCCCTCTTGCTCGTAGTACGTCGACCGGGGAGCTTACCAGCGAACGTCTTGTGAGCACCTTCAAACAGCCATCGACGGAGAATCTGCTCAGAGCGTCTCGGACGATCGCCGGAGGTCACGAAGCCTGCTCACGGCTTGGCTTACCGCTCTTGCCGCGAAATCAATCTCTGGCTCGGTATTAAATCTGCCAATCCCAAAACGAATCGCGCCATAGGCGCTCTCTTCGTCCACCCCGCATGCCCTAAGAACATAGGACGGCTCAAGGGAAGCGGAGGTGCAGGCCGATCCCGAGCTGACAGCAATATCCTTCATCGACATCATCAACGCCTCAGCCTCGATCTGACTAAAGGTAACGTTGAGGTTGCCCGGTAGCCGATGAGCAAGAGAGCCATTCACCCGAATCGCATCGATCGATTCGAAGAGCCTCTGCTTGAGCCGGTCTCGGAGCTGGCCCACGCGTTCCGACTCCGCAGGCATTTCCCGTCTAGAGACCTCACAGGCCTTTCCGAATCCGACGATCAACGGAACCGGAAGGGTTCCTGACCTCAACCCTCGCTCATGGCCCCCACCGAACATCAACGGCGCAATTCGAGCTCTCGGTCGATTCCGCACGTAGAGTGCACCAACTCCCTTCGGCCCGTACATCTTGTGTGCTGACAGAGACACCAAGTCCGCATTAGCCAGCGCCACGTTGAAGGGGATCTTGCCCGCCCCTTGCACAGCGTCGACGTGAAAGAGAACGCCCTTCTCTCGGGCGATGCGACCGATCTCGACTACAGGTTGGAGGACACCGATCTCGTTGTTGGCCAGCATGATCGAGATCAGAATCGTATCGGGCGCTATACTTTCCCGCACAGCCTCCGGATGTATCCGTCCGTCTGTGTCAACCGGTACGTACGTAACCCGATACCCCTGCCCCTCCAGATACTTGCAAGTGTCGAGGACAGCCTTGTGTTCAATCTGGCTGGTAACGATGTGTCGTCCCCTCGCCGCGTGGAACTCAGCGGCGCCTCGAATCGCCAGGTTATCAGCCTCCGTTGCACCCGACGTCCACACGATCTCCTCGGCAGCCGCCCCGATCAAGTCTCCAACTCGCTGCCTCGCCTCACCCACCGCGCCTTCAGCCGCGAACCCAAATGAGTGGGTTCTTGACGCAGCGTTCCCAAATACACTCGTGAGGAATGGCATCATCTCCTCTAACACACGAGCGTCTATTTGAGTCGTCGCGTTGTTATCGAGGTACACCGGAAGCGTCACCGAACCGTTTTCGCTCTCCATAACTTCTGCTTAGCAACCCCACTCGCGGCTAAAATGGTTGTTGGACGGCTGAGAACGGATTCCCAATCGTTCCTCGATGGCCTGCGAAAGTTCCACACCATGGGTTCTCGTGTTATCTGTCACGACGAACTTGGCTCCGGTCGCTGTGATGTAGTCAAGCGTCCCTTGGAAATCAGCATGATTTGAAAGGGCGACCTTATAGGCCCGGTCAGAATACTCTAAGACGGGGTCCCGATGAGGAACCATGTACGCACTCAGTGAGATCGTGGTGCCACCAGTTGAACCATCGGGAGGCCGATCACCCTTCGAATAGAGCCTGATATAGCGCTTTGTTCTCAGCGCATCCACTCCTTCGCTGGAGCGGCTCATAAGAACCGTCCCAACTGCCGCGCCATGGCCCTGGTAAACGGCAATCTCTTGACAAAGCCTTTCGCTCGCGATCACCGGAGCATTGACGTTCGTGCTCAGGAGTTGGAGAGCACGTTGAATTGTGCCTCGATGTGCATGCACGTGCACCGCGCCCGTTCGCAATTTCGCGTGAACGAGTTCTACTAGCCTCGCTTCCGCGTCCTCTTGCGAATACTGCCTGATACTTCCGGGGCTTCCATATGTGCTATCGACCACCAACTCGTCGCACTTGATAACATCCTCAGGATCAAGAGGCCATGCAAAGTCGCCCGAGTAGCCGAGCCGCTTCCCGTCCGCGCGCTCTACGAGCACCTGGACTGACCCAAGCATGTGTCCGTTGGGCACAAGCGTTAGCTGGCTTGTCCCGACTTGAAACACTTCCCGGGGTTGAAGCGCGTGAATATTCTGCCTGACGGAGAGGTCGGCGTTGAACTCTGCGATAAGCAACTCGTGAGTCTGTGGGCTCATGACCAAGTCCTGCATTCCCTTGCTTGTCGTAAATCCAAACATGTGGTCGTCGTGCACATGCGTTTGAACACGAAGCGGGCGGTCTCGGTGAAACCCGTCACACACGACATCTGGCCCGAGCAACACGCCCCCGGTAGCCAGTACATCAACAAGTCTCTCAGCCATCCGCGAGGCCCGTCTTCAGGTTCGCGTTAATCAGGAACTCGAGCTCATCCTTGTTGGCCCGAATCCTCTGGCCTAACTCCTCACCGCCCACTATGGTGAATCGCGACACTCCAAGTCGACCCGACGCCTTCACCGGTTTCAGAAGCGCTTTCGCGGACTCCGCCAAGAGCAAGTCCCGGTCCTTTTGGCTTAGCGCTGACAACCTTGCCTTGACAGCCTCGTCACGAACGGTTCCGATCAGTACGTGGCGGACGACCACCTGTGGTCGCATCCGGATGACAGACTGAACGCACTCGGCCATTGGCTTGCGGGACCGCTTTCGCGCCTGAACTAGCTGCCGGACCTCAGATGTCGAAAGGCCGTACTCCAACGCGGCATGAGCAGCACCTCGTTGGTCCGCCGCATCGTCAAGGCGTGAGATTTCGAAAGCCGAGCTGAATGCAATTCCCTCGTTGGCGCGACCCCACGACACAGTATGCTGAATGTCCTCTGGCAGCTTTGAGAGCGCCAAGAACCGGCTCACTTGGGTGGTCTCTACCTGTGCCGCGGAGGCGCACTCTTGAACGGAGCTGCCGGTCCGCAGAGCCTTTTCAAACAGCCCTGATACCTCCATTGGCGACAGCGCTCGTGTTCCCCGGTGAGTCCCCACAGAAACGATGAGCTGCCTTTGCTCTTCGGGACTTAGACCACTCATCGACATTAGCTTCCGAAGCCTTTACCCAAGAGGCCCTCTTCGATGAGAGACGCCGCAGCGTCATCTTGGCTGGTTCCTTCATTGTCCGCGAACGTCTGAAGGTGTCGATGAGTCTCCCCGGTCAAAGTCACTACGATTTGAGTGACCTTGGATCCCGTACGCGCAGCCTCGATTGATTCATCCACAGATGCTTCTGGTTTCTCTTCTCGTTCCTGGACAAGCTTCTTCTGCTGGATTCCAGGCATGGACGCCATTTCTTTCGCGAGCTTAACGGCGTCCGCGGGGTCCGGCTTCTCCCCGCCGGCAGCGGCAGCATCTTGGGCACGGAGTGCCACTCTGATGTCCACCTCGCCACTATCGACCATGCCCTTAAGGGGCTTGATTAGCCGATCGTACTTGACGTACTGACTGACGGTTTGCGCTTTCAATCCCGTCGCTTCTGCAACGGCCTTGATCGAACCGTACTTCTTGTACAGAGCGGTGCACGCATCGATGTACTCTTTTTGACTCACGTCGCGCCTCACAAGGTTCTCGGTAACCGAAATTGCTTTGGCGGTCTCTGCGTCCACCGGTTTGTTGAGAACCAGCGCTCGGATCGTTTTGGCCTTGTTCTTCTTGTGAGCCAGAAACCGGCGCTGGCCGGTAAGAATTTCGAATTTTCCCTTCTTCTCGCCCTCACACACCACGATAGGCTGAAGTAGCCCCTGTACGCGGATGCTCTCCGCAAGCTCATCGATGTCCTTATGAACATCTTTCACGCGAACTTGGCCCTTGCCGATTACCAAGTCATCGAGCGGAATGTCGCGGATATCGTTTGTGGTGATCATGAAACGTCCTCCGTGGACGGTTGGGAGATGCGCGGTGAAGGGTGGAGTTCAAGAATCCTCAATAGTTCCCGTTTGGTGAGCCGTTCTACATCAGGACCAGGTGCGTTCTCAATGTATTCATCGAACAACTCCTGCTTCAGTCGCAGAATCTTATCGATGCGCTCCTCGACCGAATCCTTCACCAGCAAGCGCACTGCGTGAAGGGGCCGTTTACGGGCAAACCTGTGGGCCCTTGAAATCGCCTGCGCTTCAGCGGCAGGGTTCCACCACCGATCAAAGAGGACTACTACACTTGCCGCCTCTAGATTCAGCCCTAAGCCTCCGGCGCGGAGAGACATAAGCAGGACTCTCGGCCCTTCGGCATTCTCAAATCGCGCTATCACCTCATCGCGCTCCGCTAGTGACAAGCCGCCGTGGTACAACTCGCAGTCGATAGCATCAAGCTGCTGCCCTAGCCAGGTGAGTGTCTCGACGAACTGAGAGAAGATGATGATCTTGTCGAGCGGACCACGTGCGGATTCCACAATAGTTCGAACGAGTTCTAGCTTGGACGACGAGTTTGTCTTCGGGTCATAGTTACATGCCTGCTTCAGCTTTGTGAGTAGTGCGAAGAGGCTGGTAACCGGAATAGCATCTTCCTCATCGGACGGCAAGCCTTCCTGCCTAGCGTACCAGAGCCTGTCGTACGCGAGCCGCTGCTCATCCGTGAGTTCCAGGACAAGATCCTGGACTTGAATCGGAGGAAGCTCGCCCATGACGATGCTCTTCCTTCGGCGGAGCATGTGCGGTGCAAGACGCGAGAACAGTTCATCCTTCGTTACGGCATTCGTCAGCAACCCGGGTCTCACGAAATCGAAAACCGAGTGCAGTTCTGCCCGTGAATTCTCTAGGGGCGTCGCAGACAGTGCCCATGAAATTCTCCGGGAGAGGAGCTTGCAGGCGAAAGCCACCTGAGAGTCCGCGTTCTTGATCCGTTGGGCCTCGTCCAGGAGCACCAAGTCAAAGGTGTCGGCTGGGATATTGTCCAGCGCGTCTAGCCTCATTTGGTCGTAGGTGCCAACGACCACCTCAACAGGCAGTAGGTACAGCGAATTGCGCTCGTCGGCAGACCCCATCAAGCGCCGAACCACTAGATGGGGGGCCCATCTCGCCAATTCTCGTTCCCAGTTCAATGCCAAGGAAGCTGGGGCGACGATCAACGCCCGGCCCACATCCGGTTTCCGAAGACAGAGCGACAGGGCAATGATCGCCTGGACTGTCTTGCCAAGGCCCATCTCGTCCGCCAGCAACGCCGAGGAGTTGCGGTAAAGGAAGCTGACACCTTCCCACTGGTATTGGCGCAGCGGGGCGTGCAGAAAGCCCTTTGCTGCTTCCAGCTCCTCCTCGACAGAGGCCACGAGCCGCGACCTAAACCAGTGTTGGTGGGCGATGCACGAACTCTGCAAGATCGCTTAGGTGTTTCATACGGCTTGCCAAGAGAATGACGCCCCTATGGAGATGAGCCCTGAAAGGCCCTTCTAGCTCCGCATCCGGGTCAATCCCGTCATTTGCCAAGCGCTGGCGAAGAAGTGCAACGAACACGGTATCGTACTCTCCAAGCAAGGTGTACCGGTTGATATCACGGTCCGATTCATCGTCATACCTGTCCTCACTCGGTATCCCGGGCTCACTGAGAGAGAGGCAGAATCCTATTCGACAAAGCAGATTGGGCGTGATACCAGTCCGAGCCTTGAGAACCCGAAGCCAGTTATCAGCTTCCTTCGAGAATCGCACACGTCTGATTTCAAGCTCCGACATCCGCAACCTCCTCTTGATGCCAGAAGTAGCCTGGTGTTGCCTCCGTCCATCCATCAGAATGGTTCACCAGATGGAGCGAGTGTGACATGTTCGGCCGGAGCGTCTCGACGTAGGCTGCGTTGATCTCCGTATCGGTTGAGAGGATAATCACCTGATGCGAAGCAGCTGGGAAATACCTTTCAAGCAGATGCTTTCGGTGCACTGTGTCGAGTCGGCCTAGTGGCGTGTCGATGATCATCGGCAGCGCACGCCCGGACACTCTGGCTAGCCCCCAAAGCAGTGCTACGGCATAAATCTGCTTTTCGCCTGCCGATAGCAGCGCCTTGGGAAGTCGTTGATGTTCCCGATCAAATAGCGTGACTTCAAACGTCAGCGGGTTGATACTCAGGCGCTGAACGAGGTCGGACTTGCGACTCAGTGTTTGGAAGCAGTCGAGGGCGACCTTCTCAAGCTCGTCGACTTTGGCCACCGTTAGGCGCTTCAAGTACTCATCAAGTGCCTTCCGTGCCGACGCTGCCAGAGCGAGTCGTCTGGCCACCGAATGCGATTCGCTTTGCGTCTTGAGAATCCTCGCTCGCTCATTCGCGAGAATCGTGACCTGCTTTTCGAGGCGCGACCGATCCTCCGACTTCAGGGTGAGCTCCAGGGACAGTTTCGCCTGCTCCTCTTGAAGCAGTGACAACTGCTTGACGAAGGGAGCAACCTCGTCTGCTTCTGGCGCCCGGTTCAAATGCTCCTGCACTTCTCGGAGCTCGGCAATCGTTGCCTCTAGTTCCTTCGTTAGCTCCGCTATTCGTGTCGGCGTTTCGCCCAAGGCCGATTCGAGCGTCTGGATCGCTTCGTGGCGGACGCGTTCTGAAAACTCGTGCACCGGTCGAATAGCGGCCAGCGCGGAAGGCACTGTGCCTAGCTCTGTGGCGAGCGCTGCGATTTCAGAGGCCAGAGCGTTCCTAAGCTTCGGGGCAAGGCCGAGCCGGGCCGCGACTTCGCCGTTAATGACGCGACTTGAAACGGCGTCGAGCGCCCGTTGCGCTTCGACCCTTCCCGCGCGCCACGACTCCAGCGCGGCTTCCTGCCGTAGTTGCTCAACGAGCTTCTGGCTCAGCGCTCCGCAAATCGCAAATGGAAGGATCTTCTCACATTCATCCCTGAGAGCTCGTTCGACCTGTTCACGTCGCTCTTCCAGTTGCACTTTGCGGTTCCGCAGTTTACCGCGCTGCGCAGACAAACCCTCGCCGCGCTGCGCCAGCTGACGCTCAGTCTGCGCGATTGCATCGGCTAATTCCGCAAGGCGCGACGTTGCCGACTGCTCTGCAGTCTGAACGGACCTCACTTCGGTCTGAAGCTTCTCGTCGGTGGATTCAAGTTCTTGAAGGCGGTTGGCCAGCGCACCAGTAACAGTCTTCTTTAGATAGCGTGAGTTGTAGAGATCAAGGTCGGCCTGGAGGCGCTCGACAATATCCAGACCCAAGAGTGACTTTACGGATTCGCCGAGCGTCACAGCCTCGGTTTCCTCTTCGGCAAGCCTCATAATGCGTTCGCCATCGAAGAAGAACAGCTGCGAAACTCCGGGAGGAATTAACGACCGGATAAACTCCGACCAGAATTGCGATTCGACGTCCGCCAAGGGCTGGCCATCGCGGAGAACACGAAGGCTTTCAATTACACTCGCGGTTCCCTTCGATTCCCAGGCACGATGGACGAGATAGGTTGACCGAACGCCTCCGTGCGCGTACTCGAACTCAAGGGCGACCGAGGCGTAAGAAATCGGTATCAGTGCAGCCTTGTTCCGATGAATCTTGTCGTGGAGAAACGACTGATACTCCGCTTCCGATGTCCTGAGACCGAGCGCTAACCGACCGTAAAGGCACACACGAATCGCTTCAAGGATCGTCGTCTTGCCTGCACCGTTCTGGCCACCAATCAGAACTATCGGCCTCAGTCCGCCGCTTTTCGGTCGTGGCTTTAGCGAGAGCGTCTGTTCCCCCCGATATAGTCCGAAGTTCCGCAGCGTGAGTTGATTAATTCGCATCAATCTCCTCGTCGATCTCGTCCGCGTCGGTCTCCGCACGCCATCCTATTTCCTCAAACACTTCCGCTGCCGAACGCCAGTCCTTACTCAGGATTCGATCGATTCGCTCATGAACCGAGGCGCGCCTTCCCAAGCCCTGAAGGTCCCTCTCGAGATCGATCAGCTCTCGAAGAAGTGGAGCCTTCACCTCTAGTTCTGCGCAGACCTCTTCGAGGACCCTTCGATCCAAGGCACGACTGCCCGTGGTGTCTTCGCCAACCCAGTCAAGGTCCCCGCCGACCACATCTCGATACACTTCCGGCAGCGCATCTTCCCAGTCCCCTTCTTCGGTCCTCCACATGCGACGAATCTCGTGGAGTTCGTCGACCGAAATGAGCGCAGCCTCCGGGTCCGGCCCGTTCTGTCGGACCCTCATTTGAGCCGACAAAAGCCTGCGCAGGATTTCACGCCGAAAGGACAGCTTGTACGGGCCCCACACGATCTTGTTTTGGTCAGGCCCCCAGATTCGCACGCGACCGTCTCGCCGGCGTACCTCCCGGAATTCGTGCTTCCGGCTCGGTTCAGCGGTGGATGCCAGCCAATCTCTGAGTTCAAGGAGCGGTTCAAGCCACTCCTGGCCGCTGTCGATCATGGCTTCCATCGACTTGTCGCGCTGAACGACTGTGCAGGTCCAGCAACCAAAACGACTACCCCCGCACGACGGTGTCGTCGTATCCACTACTAACGGGCATTCACCGGCTTGGGCGTTGCGATAGAGGGTGACCAAGTCGCGGTTGTTTGCGCCCCAGGGCGACGGAATCGAAAGGAGGTAGGACCAGACGTCATCCGTGCTGAAGTGCTCGATGGGGCTATAGACCCATGCGCTCCGAAGGACGGTATGCCGCGAGAGGATCTCTCCCGGTGTCCGGTGCAGGCTCATTACTTGGGCGCGAGTGGCGCTCTCGGACCGCCGAACACCGAGGACGAGGATGACCTCGCCATGCCGATTGACCTGCTCTTCGATGAATCGGTTCGCCGGTTGAATTTTTAGACGATCCGTGCACCAACGAAATCGACGGTAGGGTGCGGGGTACCCCTTACCGATCATGTTCACCCAAAACGTGTCTTGTAGTCGGGGGCGCACTTTTTCCGCTTTGAACGGCATCCCGGTCCTGGAGGCGACTTCGTTGATTCGGTCAAGAGTCTTGTCGATGTAGCTCACGATCACCGGTGTCTCCACCAGCGTATCGGACGCGATCACATAGACAGTCTTCTGTCTGCTCTCAGGAGGCAGCTTCGAAAGAGCACTCCAGATCAGCTGCAACGCTGTTGTAGAATCCTTGCCGCCGCTGTATCCGATCACCCACGGACGGTCGTCAGCTGTGTAAACCGTTCGAATCTCGTTTTCGAGCTCCGGAAGCGGCCTTTGCTCTCCCGGCTTGCTCGCTATTCCGACGCTGGGAGAAGAACGCGGTTCAAGGTCGGGCACGATACTCCTCGTGGAATAGGTCTCTCAGGTCAAGCTGAGCGAAAGTACGAGCTTGCAGGAATTCTCTAGCGCTGTTTAGTGCGGCTGGGACCAAACTCGGACAGGACCAGGGCGCTGATGCGGCGTCCGCATGCTGGATCGTGAGGACGCATGGAAGGATAACGTCCTGCTCAGTACGGAGGAGCGCGTTGTTACAGCCCGGGGGGGTCGGTAACTGAGCCACGTCTGCACGTCGCAGGCGCGGGTAATACTCAGCCTAGGTCGGGAGAAAGGCTAGGCCGAGACGGATCAAGAAGCGGGGATTCGTGGCTCCGCTCCTTGTACGGTCTGGCGGGGGGAGTAACGGGATTGGCGGGCGGGGTTGGGCAGCTGCCGGAAGCGTAGCCGATGAGGAGTCGCGGAGACCACCTGATCAGAGAGGCTTCGGTCGCCTTGAACCTCGCGACGAGCGACAGCAGACGAGGATCGGCGGCGCCCAGGCAGTTGAAGAGCGCGGCGAGCTGGGAGGGCTTCACGGGCAATTCCCCGATCGAGACTCCGGATTCCTTGAGCCGGACCAGGACCTCGCCCATCACCCAGTTGGCGGCGACCTTGGCGTCGCCGTGGCCGCTGGCTACGGCATCGCAATCTCAGTAAACGCTGGCGGCGGGCGGCGGGGAGTTCGGGGAGGCCTGAGCGCGCGTCGACGAACAAGGCCTCGCTTTCGGAGGGTACCTGACCGATTTTCGCAGGGAACCGCATTCCCCCCGCGACTCCCATGCCGACCTTCCCATCACTCCTCGGCCTCACGCTGGCCTGTGCCGCGCTCGTCGCGCCGCTCGCGCGCATCCCCGCGCAGGACGCGGACCTCATTTTCCGCAATGCCCGCATCTGGACGGGCGACTCGACGCGGCCGCGCGCCGAAGCCGTTGCCGTTCGCGGCGAGCGGCTCATTGCCGTGGGCACGAACGCCGAGGCCGACGCCCACCGCGCGGCGCACACACGGGTGATCGACGCCGGTGGGCGCTTCATCACGCCGGGCTTCATCGACGACCACACGCACTTCGCCCAGGCGGGCGCCTTGCTCATCGGGGCCAACCTGCTGGACGTGTGCATACCGCCACACCGTTCGCCGAGCGCGTGAAAGCCGCGGCCCGTCGCTTGAGTCCCGGCGCCTGGCTGACCGGCGGCGACTGGGGCGCCTACGAGGACAACCCGGCCAACGCCACCGGCGGCGCGGTCGCCCGCCCCGTCACGCGCTTCTCGCCGGATCGCTCGATCATCGACTCGGTGACACCAGGCACGCCGGCACTCCTCAATCGCTGGGACCGGAGCGCCTGGCTCGCCAATGGCGCGGCGTTGCAGGCCGCGGGCGCGACCTGCGACCGCCCGATGGAGGGACTGGAATGCGTCGGTGGAAACGCCACCGGCCGCATCAGCGGGGCCGCGCTGGCGCGGGTGCGCGCGGCGGTGGCTCCACGGTTCGGGTCGGACGCGGCGGTCGCTGCGTATTTCCGGGAGCGAGGTTCACATTGCGCTTCCAGCGGGCGCGGCGGTGCGTGAGGTTGTGGTGGATCCCGACGGGAAGTTGCTGATACGGCGGTAGAGGCTTCCCACAGGGGAGGACGGGCGGATGTCTCGCCGTGAGCGAATGATCTACCGCCGGTAGCGCTCGAGATACACGAGGTCGTCCGCCGGATCGGTGCGGGCTACATACACCGTGCCGGCGCCGAACCCGGCGACCACGGCACCGTTGCGAAGTGTGGCCGTGCCGAGCACTCGGCCTGTGGCGTCGAAGATGTCGTACCGCCACGTGCGTTCGGCGGCGGCGTGACTGCGGCCCACCCAGATTTCCCCTTCGGGTGAGGCGAGCACAGTAGCGGCGATGAACGGGGGCATCGTGCTCGGGAACGCTTCGTCGGGAAGCTCAGGTGCTCGACTCTGCGGTCCGCTGCCGCCACCGCTTCTAAGTGCGCCAACACGGGCACCTTCGACACGCCTCCGGTACGCTGCCCGATCGGCGGCAGACACGGCGATCGGCGTGAACGCGTGGACCGCGCCGCGTCGCGGGTTCCCCGCCGCGTCGATCACGTCGATCCGGAATGGGTCGTGATGCACGATGACGACTCGTCCGTCGGGGAGCACCGTCCACGCGTCGAGGTGCGGGAACGGTGTGATGGATCTGGCGAGCGACGAGACGCCACTTGGCAGAGTGAGTCTCACGCGCCCACCGTTCGAGACGCGCGTGATCACCTCGGTACGCCCATCCGAAGGGTTCCAGCGGACGATCGCGACCGAGTCGATGAACGCGCCTCGTTCCTGATCGAACCCACTGCCCTCGAAGTAGAATCGGCCGAACCGGTCAGTTCCACGGGCCCGCGCGAGTCCGCCCGGTACGCCGCCGGTGGGCATCGCGAGCGCCGAGGGTGCAATCCGTCCGTCAGCTGACACGCTGAGGATTCGGCGCAGCGACGCGTCGACTACCCACGTGGTATCAGCGACGCCAGGAAGTGGCGCCGTGGGAAATCGGTATTCGCCCGGACCCTCGCCTTGGCGACCGACTGGCTCTCGCGTGCCCGCACTGAAGTCGACCAGCACGATGCCGCGGTCCATCTGATCGGTGACGAGCGCGCGATGTCCCGGGAGTTCGCGCACGCCGGCGATCATCGTGAAGGGTTCGCGGATGGTGGCATCGGGGCGACCCGTCAAGTCAAGCCGATGCTGCGACGAGGCAGCGGCGACCGGCATCAGCACCGCGATGAGGAGCAGACGGATACTCGGCATAGGCGCTCCGGCGGCGGGAGGACAGGCGGATGACGCTGCCGCGTCGATCAATGCGGTGGCGGCACTCCAATAGAAGACGGCGCCACGGAGCACGGGCAGCCGAGTAGCGGTCGTCGGTTGGACACCATCACCAAGATGAATGGTTCCTACCAGCGGTCGCGATGCGTGCATGATGGCCACAACGCCCCAGGGAACGTCTGAAGAATAAACGGCAGTCAACGCGGAGGGATCTGAGAGGTCGCGGGGGACGCGGAGGAACCCCTCACGTCGATCCGGTCGCCTCTCGGCGCGTTGTGGCCTCTCCAGTGAGCTCTTCGGGTCGCGGTAATGAGGGGCACCGCGTCGGGACCGTTCGCTGCTGACCACATACCGCGAGCGCGTGCTGTCGGAGCATGATTGCGGTTCTCCTCGCCTGGGGATTGCGCGCCGTCGTTGCCGCTTTGTCCATTCAGGTCGCCAGGATTCAGGCAGGCGTGGCATCTCTTCTTCCATCACGAGGCCGGCCACGTGCTTGCCAGAAAAATCGACTCTCTCCCGGTTCGGGACGTCCTGATTCAGCTCGTGCCCGACAGCGGCGTCGCGCTGCACCGCCAGATCGAGGCATCGATCCGCGAGGGGATCCGCACCGGTCGCCTTCCACGAGACACGGCCCTGCCGTCGACGCGGACCCTCGCGCGCGAGCTCGATGTTTCGCGCGGCGTCGTGGTGGAGGCGTATCAGCAACTCGTCGCCGAGGGGTATCTCACCAGTCGACCGGGCGGATATACGAGGGTTGCCATCGACGCCGGAACCGCATCATGTGCGGAACCGACCAGGCCCGTGCGGCGCGTGACCATCGACTTCAGCCCGTGCCGGGCCGACGGCTCCCAGTTCCCACGACGGGCGTGGCTTCGTTCCGTCAGGCGTGTCCTGAACGAGGCCACGCCGGAGGATTTCGGGTACGTGAGCGGCCGCGGCGCGCCGGTCCTGCATCGTGCGCTCGCCGGATACCTCAACCGCGCGCGGGGGACGTCCGCCAGGCCCGAGAACATGGTTATCTGCAATGGGTATGCGCAGGGCGTCGGGCTCATCATCGGCGTCCTGGCCAAGGCGGGTGCGAGGCGGCTGGCCGTGGAGGATCCGTCCGCGGACGACGACGCCGTTCCGGTCGCGCGCGCGGCCGGCCTGGAGGTGATCGGCGTGCCCGTCGGAGAGGGCGGCATCAGCATCGAGCGCCTCGAGGAAACCGAGGCCGACGCCCTGATCCTCACGCCCTCCCACCAGTGGCCGACCGGCGCCGTGATGGCCGCCGCCGCGCGCGCGGCTGCACTGCGCTGGGCGGAGCGGCGGGGTGCGTTGATCGTTGAGGACGATTACGACGCCGAGTACCGTTACGACCGTGCGCCCGTCGGCGCCATCCAGGGGCTCGCGCCGGACCGGGTCGTCTACGCCGGTACGGCCAGCAAGACCCTCGCGCCCGGCCTGCGCCTCGGCTGGTTGGTCGCGCCGGCGCGCCTTGTGGGCGCCCTCGCCGAAGCCAAGTCGCTGGCCGACCGCGGCTCGCCCATGCTCGACCAGTTGGCCTTCGCCGACTTCGTGGAGCGCGGCGAGTTCGACCAGCACCTTCGGCGCATGCGGCCGCTGTACAGGCGTCGGCGCGATACCCTGATCGCCGCGCTCCGCGAGAAGCTGCGCGACCTCGAGCCCACCGGTATCGCCGCTGGCCTTCACCTGGTCGCCTACCTCCCGAACGATCTTCACGAGGCGGCCGTGGTGGAAGCGGCGGCCCGGCGGGGGATCGCGGCGTACGGGCTGGCACCCTACCGGATCTCGGGCGAGGGCCGCGACGGCCTGATCTTCGGCTATGCCACGCTCGGCGAGCCTGCCATCGTGGCCGGGATCGACATCCTCGCGGCCGCGATCGACGAGGTGCGATCACAGTCGCAGTAGCGCCGGTCCGGGTGATGGTCCCGGGGCGAATTGGACCCGTCCCCGAGTCCGGAATTGGCTCTGGTGTCTCGTCTTCGGAAGGGCGAGCGTCCCTTTTCCTGGATGGACCAGATCCGATTCGCGGCAAGGAGAACCCGGGCATGGGCAGACTGGTGGTCACCGAGTACATCTCACTCGACGGCGTCGTCGAGGGACCGAGCGGTACCGAAACCTTCGAGCGCGTTGGCTGGACCGACGATTTCTCCCGTGGCGCCGAGGGAGACCAGTTCAAGGTGGACGAGACCCTGGCGTCCGATGCCCAGCTGCTCGGGCGCGTCACCTATGAGGCCTTCGCGGCCGCCTGGCCGCATTACCAGGGCGAGTTCGCCGACTACTTCAACACGATGCCGAAGTACGTCGTCTCGTCCACGCTGAAAGCTCCCGAGTGGACGAACACGACCGTGCTGGGGGGCGACCTGGTCGACGAGGTCACCCGCCTGAAGCAGCGGTATTCACGCGACATCCTGGTACACGGCAGCCCGCAGCTCGCGCAGGCGCTCCTTGAGCACGACCTCGTGGATGCGCTCCACCTGCTCACCTATCCTGTGATCGTTGGGGCGGGAAAGCGGCTCTTCGCCGGGACCAGCGCGACGAAGGGCTTCAGGCTCGCGGAGGCGAGGACCTTCGGCGACGGGGTCCACCTGCTGGTCTACCACCGGACGCCGACGTCGAAGGAAGACGCATGAAGCCGCGGATCACCGTCGTCACCATCGGCGTGGACGACCTGGAGCGTGCGGTTCGGTTCTACCGCGATGGGCTCGGCTTCGAGAGCTCGCCCGTCTGGTGCAGCGTTCGTTATGCCGCGCTCACGGTCTATGACGCTGCGCGACGGCGAGAGCGGAATCGAGAAGCGGCGCGTAAAGGGCCCACTGAGCATCCTCTTGGAGGCAGACCAGAGAATAAGGCGCTCGATCGCGCGGTCGGAAGCCTGCTCGACGGCGGCCGGCAAGCCACCTCCTCGCTGGCTGCGAAAGCGCTGCGCATGCGCATCGAGAGCTTGCTCTAGTAAGATCATGAGGGAGTGGTTAGTCGTCTACGGCGGCAAAACGGATAGCGTTCAGCTGCAGCGGATCTAACGACACCGCGCGCTGGACGTGAGCGCCAGCGAACGCCTGCGCGCGTTCATAGCTCCGCCGTCTGCTGCAACGCACGTCAGGTCGCCCGCGATTCGTCAAGCGGCTTGTGCACTGGCTATTGCCTTGCCTACTTGCGCTGGCGTTGAGCCAAGAACAAAGAGTGATCGCAGGAGCAAGTCTACTGACACCGACGGGTCTGCCGCTTCCATTTTGGCCACCCGTGATTGGCTGGATCCCAGTTCGGTTGCGACAGCGGCTTGAGATAGCCGTCGGTGCAGTCGCTGTTGTCGAAGCACACGCGCCAGCGTAACGCGAACCTCAATCACCGCACTCTCCGCGTCACTAAGGCCGAGAAACTCTTTTGCACTTCCAACCTGCCAGCCAGCCTTGGCAAGGCGCTCCTTCTTTGCTTTCCGCATATCACTCCTCCGTACCGCTTACGCAGCGTCGTATTCCTTGAGGCGTTTCTTTGATGACTCGATTACCAGTTTCGGTGTCTTGCGATCCTTCTTCTCGAACATTTCAGCAATCACAATTGCATCTGGATCGACCCGGTAGACAATTCGCCACGTGAGGCTCTCGTCAGTAATCCGAAGCTCATGGCATCGAGGCCCGATGGGTGTTATTGGACGCGAGTGAGGCATCCCGAGCTTCTCCCCTTTCTGAAGCATCCTTAGCAAGTAACCTGCCTCCAAGCGTGCTTTAGCCGAGAATGGCGGCGTCTTGACCCGACCCTTCAGCCAAACCAGCGGTTTGTCCGTTGGTGCCATGGATCAAGTATATGTCGGCTCGGACATATGTCAAGACTGACATATACCCTTCCAGAGCACGGCGTTTGTTGGGGCTCCCTAACGCCAAGGACACCGGTCCACCCGAACCGGTTTCGTACAGTCCGCGGCGAACCGCTTCAGGTCGGGCCGGACAATCCAGTTTCGGCCACCCCACAGTACCGCGCTTAGGTGGGACATCGCCAGCAACTCAGACTCGCATCCAAGCCGCCTTTGGCAGAAACGTCCTTCCCCACCCTCACCCAGTCACTCGACCCGCCAGCAACTGGTTCACCTTCTTCGGGTCCGCCTTCCCGCCTCTTCTGCTGCAGTGGACACGACAAGATCGCGCCCAGGCCACAGAAGCTCCGTTCAACTTCGGCGAACCACCTGTAACTTGCCCGATCGTGACTCGGTGGTTTCGTATGTCTCGGTCCTGTTGCGAACACACACCTCTCGTCCGTTCTGGACCGCGTACTGTGCACACACTTCCCGTTGCCGTCGTACCAGGAGTCCGGCGTACCATTTTGAGGACTGGACCGGGTTACGACGGTCGAAGTCCAGCACCACCCCGTTGCAGCTGTAGCGAACGAAGTTGCGATCGTGCGGAGCTACGAACGGACCCGGTGCCGTAAGCTTCGAGCTGCAGTCGTTGCTCTGGTCAAAGACGATCGTGTCCGCAACGACATGGAATTTGCCCACCACGCGCTGTCCCCCGGGGACGCTCGCGAAGAACTCATAGACCCCCTCGACGGGTCCCGGTGACGCGCGACCGGCGGCGGTGTTCCCGGCGCTCGCGCATGCTGTAAGCGTCGCGAGCGTGGCAACGGTGAACAAAGGTCTGCGACGGCCGTAGCGCATTGGCACCCTCGGATTCGTTCGTGACAGGCTCTGCTACGCCATCGCATCCGCGTTGTTCCGCCCGAGTGGCTCGGGCGAGCCAGGCCTGCACGCTCCGTCGACATCGAGACGTACGCCTGGGATTCGCCCACTTGGTAACCGAGCGCCGAGCTAACCTGCGGGCGAGTCAATAGAAGAGCGAGCGAAGCTCGCGCAATCCTCAGATCGCCCGTCAGGTTCAACGATCGTTAGGGGGCGCCCCGCCAACGCGCACCCTGACTTCACACAACGGGGTCACCGAGCGCGACATGCGTCGGGGATATCCCGCGCAAACATCTTGCACAATCCTACCGGCGTCGAGAGCACTGCATTGGTCCGGTGCCGGCCGCCAACGGAGAGATCCGAGCGCCACACGAGCCCGACTGGCGCGTCGCGCTCGAGGACGCGAACGGCGTGAGTGAAAGCCGCCATCATTTGCTCGCTCTCATCGGCGCCCAGGCTGAGGTAGAGGAATCCAGGCGGCAACGACTCCTTCCGGAGCGCGGTTTCGAGACGGTCGACCATGGCCTCGTTCTCCGGCCAGAGCGCTGGGCTGTGCGCGAACCGTCCGTCGAAGAGCGCCGGGTCGGCAATCTCCGAGTAGACGACAAACAGCCCACCTTGCGAAACACCGGCGAGCATCCGGGGACGCGTCGTCCGATAGTCCCGTTCGATGCGGCCGATCAGCTCGTCCCGAAGGTAGGAGAGAAACCGATCCCCTCCCCCCATTGCACTCGGCGATTCGCCGATGTCGAGCCGCATATCCGGCGGCGTGTAGTCGCGATTCCTCGTCTTCCCATCGACGCCTGGGACACCGACGACGATCATTTTGGGAACGACCCCGATGCGGGCGAGGAGCGACGCGGTCGCTGCGGTGTGGCCCGATTGCCATTCACCATCGAGCACGTAAAGGATGGGATAGCGCGCCATCGTGTCCGACGCGTAGGCCTCGGGCAAGTGAACGAAGTACTCTCGCGTCTCGCCAAGAGCCGCGGATTGTAGTGTGGCAACGATGGCGCTCGCCACGGGATTCATGTCGCGCGTCAGCCTCTGAGCTTTCTCCTCGAGGGCGATTCGCGCGACGATAGTGCCGGCGACTGAGAGGATTGCCGTTCCTGCGAGCGCGAGGAGCCATCGCTTTGTCGTCATGCCGCCTGGTGACTCCTCGTGAGCGGGAGGCCTGCCATGAGAATCGTTTCAGTTCCTACGCGGCGATCCGGCGCACGTTTCGGCGGCGGCTGACCCTTGGCTGTGGCATGGAGCCATCACTCGCGCAGAGGCAGCACGAACACGTGCACCGAGCCCGACCTGTGAGATAGACCAGGCGCGAAGCGTGACTTGGTCAGCTGGTCAAACGAATCGTCGGTCGCGCGCGCAGCCGTTGCCCCCGGTTGGTCGCGCGACTTGTCCCCCTAACGCCGAAGTTGAGCTGCGAGCGAACGATGCCAAGGTGGCAGCGAGCGGCGCGAGCGGCCACGGTCCGACCGACCGCTCGTCAGCTCCAACGATCGTTAGCTCGCGTTCGAGTCGGTCTCTCGGCACCCAAGGAATTGCGCGCAGCATCTATCGGCCAGCGATCAACCTCGTGGGAGACGAAAAGCAGAGCGGTGAGCGTGACTACGGCGGCGACCTTCTGTGCGATGACCTGAGCGACGAGGCCGTGAGCCGTTGTCAGGCTCGGCCCCCAGGTAAGAAACGCGGCGTAACCCGCGAGGAGGAGCGCCATGATGAGCCACGCCGGCCCCACGCGGGCCCGCAGGCCCGGAATGCGAAACGAGGCGAGCGCCAGGAGTGCAGCACCGATCGGCATGATTCGCCAGCCCCACAGGGTGAACGCCACGTGGACAGTCATGACCCGGTTCTCGGGCGTCACCGCTACGCCGGCGAACGCGACACAGGCGAGCAATCCGGACAGCGCAGCGGCGCGCGCCCAGCCCCGTGCGGCGGGATGATCGGCCAGGCGGCGTACAATCCGCACGACCGCGTGTCCCAAGCCGATGACGAGCAGGAGGAGACTGATAACGAACAGCCCGGCGCCAAGTCGGTTGGGGCGATGATCGTAGGCGACCGTCATCCCGAGGTCGCTCAGGAAGTTCTCCGACAAGGAATAGCCGACCGTCGTGGGATCGAGTGCCGTTCCACCCGGATATCGGACCATCGCGCCGATGCTCAGCACGAAGGCGATACCGACGGTCCATCGTGTGCGCTCGGAGAGGCCGGACGACATGTGTGTGGTCTACCGCTTGTTAGAGTCTAGACCACAGTGAATCAGGAACGCCCCTCATCAACCAAGCGACGAGCCGCCAGCGCCTGGTGACGTATACATGTTTCTTGCGCCCGCGAATGGCCGCCCCGATCTGCCGGGCCGCCGTCTCCGGAGTGGCCATCCAGAAGTCTCCGCCCGCCATGCGTGTATCGACGAAGCCGGGTTGCACATCCGTGACGACAATCGGGAGCCTCAACTTCTTGAACCGGTACCGCACGCCTTGGAGGTAGTTCGACACGAACGCCTTGGACGCAGCGTAGGCTGGCGCTCCTCCGAACCCTCGCAACGCGGCCAGAGATGAGATCCCGACGAGATGACCAGATCCTCTTTCTTGCAGGTGCGCCGCAGCGACATTGACCATGCCGGCAAAGCCAAGGACATTCACTGCAATCGTGTTCCTTTCGGGTTCCCACGCAAGCGTTGGATTCTCGGAGCCGGTTCCGGCGCTAATGATGAAGAGCTCCACATCGACCAGCTCATCGATGAGTTCCTGCAAGAGGGGCATGGCCCCCTCCGGCTGGGACACGTCGATCGTTTTGACCACGCAGGGACCCGAGACGTCGGCGCAAAGCTGACTGAGCAGCTCGGCGCGCCGCGCGGCAACGCCGACGCGATAGCCGTCGAGTGAAAGGGCCACCGCCAGCGCACGACCGATGCCCGATGACGCTCCGATGATGATCGCGCTCTTCATGTGGCGTGACGATCGAGGATGAGCGCGATCAGTAAGAATGGTGCGCCGATGGACACCGCGACCGACATCCAATCAACACGACCGTCGCCAAGCCAAAGGCGATACGCGCCCCACCCGTGACTGTATAGCACTTGCGCGGTGAGGGTGCCATGCACCCAGATGAACCATCGTGGCCGAACCTGAAACAGCCACGCTAGAATGACGTTGATGCCAATGAATACGACATGGCGCCACTGCGGGTAGCCTGGCTCATACTCAATTCGGGAAATATTGCGCGAAAGCATCGACGCGAAATGAAGCAGGGCGGCTGCGACTGCCGCGAAGCTCGCGATGCGGAACACTGTTCGCAGCGGATTCTTCATCAGTACCGGGTCGTCGAGCTAACGCCAAGTATACCGGTCCACCCAAAACGGTTGCGGAGAGACCGCGGCGAACCGATTTGGACCGGGCTGCATTCTCCTGTCTTGGCCGACCTACAATACCGCGCTGCGGTGGGACCTGGCTAGCAACCCAAACCAGCCTAGCCGGCGTTGCCAGAAGCGTCCCCTCCCCCACCCCACCCAATCACCCAACCCGCCAGCAACTGGTTCACCTTCCTCGGATCCGCCTTCCCCGCGCGACACCACCCCACCAGGACGCCCTGGCATTTCTTCTTCCACTGGAACCGGCGCTACCTTAGCACGGCTGTCAGTCACCAAGCGTCGCTAAGCCGCGCGAAGCTCCGGTTCATGGCAGTGGATGCCGGCGCAGGAGCTGGATACCGTCCTCGTCCATGGCAGCAACGTAGAGATAGCGATCGCTGGAGCCGACGACTCGCTCACGGAGCTCCAGTTGCAGTTGACGGACGGCTCCACCAGATCGCGTTAGAATGTCGTACCGCCGATGGGGCACATCCGCTGTCGGAAGCCGCTCGACCAGCAGCCGACCATCAGTCAGCGCAATGACGGCGCTCGCGTCGATGCGAGACGTCGGCGTCGCGAAGGACGGAAGCACGTTCGGCCAGCCAGCCGTCTCTGCCAGCTCCGTCGTTGGTGGCCACGTCTGCGTCGCCGCGGCGACCGCAAGGTATGCGCGCTTCTCGCGATCGGACATGGGGCGCCGCGTTGCGACGAGTGGCGCGCCCGGCACGCATTGCTTGCCGGGTGCGCACCAGTCCACTCGATACGGCTCTGCACGCACGAGGGCGATCCAGCCATCCGGGAACACCGCAACCTCATCGGGAGCTGACAGCGCGATGCGATACATGCGCCGCCGCGGCGCGCCGCCACCGCTCGCGGCGACGGCGGGTGCCGCGTCGGTGACACCAGCAGCGCGCGCCCACCCCTCGCCGCTCTGAACCCGAGCGATCGTGTCGACCTGCTGCGTCGCACGGTTGAGTCGGATGACGACGAGTGAGTCGTTGGGCGCAGGGCGATTGTCAGCATCACGCCAGAGCTGCGTCCACACGAGGTGGCCGAGGGTATCAGCACCAAGCACGCGATTCGGACCCACGACTTTCACGGCGGGTTCGCCAGGGCCGAGAGTGGCGACTACCTCACCGCCGGAGAGCAGAAGCCAGCGCGGGCTGAAGGGTTCTTTCAGAAGCGTCGTGTCTCCGGCGAGCGGCCAGATCCTCCCGAGCTGCCGATACTCACCGGGTCCAGCTCCACGGCGACCGAGGTGGATGACGCTGCCGGTGAGAAAGTCTGCGATTACGAGGCGCCCGTCCTTCTCGTCCGCGACCAGCACTCTTCCGTCCGCCAGCTCGCGGACTGAGGCGACGACCGAGAATTCCGCGGTCAGTGTGGCGCTCGGTGCAGCAAGGCGAGCAACCGGCGGCGTCTGTGCGAACGGCGTATCAACGGGCAGTACCGCGAGGCAGAACGCGAGAGTGATGCTACTCCGAAGGGCGCGTATGCGGTTGTACATGCTGGCCCTCATCAGGGCGTACGGAGGGTCGGCATATCGGACAAGGTTCAGCTGCGGCAGAACCAGACAATCCCGCGCTGTGGGCACGAGCGGAGCGAGTGCCTCAGCGCGTTCCGTAGCTCCGCCGTCAGCTGCAACCGGCGTTAGGCGCTCCGCCGCTTCGATCGCGCGGGGCGTCGTGGTTTGACAAGTCGAGCGAAAGTACGGAGCGCTTCGTTGACCGCGGCTGAATCGGGAAACAAGGCGCTAACATCCGGATCGAGGACCACCACGTTCGTCCCGTCCCGATACCGGCGGGCTGTGCGCCCCCGGATAGCTCTGGAAAAATCGTATTCCGGACGCATGGTATCTCGATCCGGGTCGAGCGTTTCCTTCACCTTAGCTGGTTTCTTCATATCGCTGCCGCTCGGAGCGGCTGGCTAGACGGGCACTGATCAATCGAGTGCGGACTCCGCGCTCTGCATAGGATACTACCAGGAGCCGGCCAGACTGCGAAAGGCCGAGCACGAGAAATCGCTCTTCGCGAGCCTTGTGGTTCGGGTCGGGCATGTTGAGCGCAAGCGGATCACCGAAAGCTTCGGTGGCCTCGTCGAAGCTCACTCCATGCTTCCGCCAATTTTCAACGGCTTTGGCTTGGTCCCACTCGAAGAGATATGGCATCGCTCCTTATCGACATGACCAGAGCCATTCGGATGCGCCTAACGCCTAGTATGCCGGTCTGTCCCAACCGGTTTCGGACAGACCGCGGCCAACGGATCCGGGACGGGCTGCATAATCCCGTTTTGGCCGACCTACATTACCGCGCTGGGGTGGGACATGGCCAGCAACTCAACTCGCATCCAAGCCGGCTTTGCCAGGAACGGCCGTTGCCCCCCTCACGTAGCCACCCGACCCGCCAGCAACTGGTTCACCTTCTTCGGGTCCGCCTTGCCGCCAGACGCCTTCATTACCATCCCCACCAGGACGCCCTGGAGCTTCTTCTCCCCCGCCAGGAACCGCCCCGCCTCGTCGGGATGTGCCGCCAGCACCCCGTCGATCCACGCGCTTAATTGGCTGTCGTCGCCAACCTGGCGCAGCCCCTCGCGATCGGCGATGACCGCCGGATCCTCACCGGTCTTCGCCATCTGCGCGAAGATCGCCTTGGCGGCGCTGTGGCTCACCGCGCCATCGCGCACCATCGCCAGCAACACCCCCAACTGCGCCGGCCGGGCCGCGAGTTCCCTGATGCCGATTCCGGCATCCTTCAGCCGCGCCAGCACCTCGCCCATCACCCAGTTGGCCGCCACCTTGGCCTCGGCCCCGGACGCGACCACGGCCTCGAAATAGTCCGCCAGGTCGCGCGTCGCCGTCAACACGTCGGCGTCATACGCCGGCAGGCTGAACGACTCCACGAACCGCTGCCGGCGCGCGGCGGGTAGCTCTGGCAGGTCCGTCCGCACCGACGCCAGCCACTCACGCGTCAGGCGGAGCGGCGGCAGGTCGGGCTCGGGGAAGTATCGGTAGTCATGGCTCTCCTCCTTGCTCCGCGCCGGACGCACGGTCCCCGAACCGGCATCCCAGAGCATGGTCTGCTGCACGACCCGCTCGCCCCGCTCCAGCAGCGCGCACTGGCGCGCGAACTCGACCTCGAGGGCGCGCTCGACGCCGGAGAACGAGTTCATGTTCTTGATCTCGGTCTTTGTGCCGAGGGTCGAGGCTCCAGGCCCGCGGGTCGAGATGTTCGCATCCACGCGGAGACTGCCTTCCTCCATGTTGGCGTCGCTGACTTCAGTGTACTCGAGGATCTGCTTGAGGCGCCGGAGGAAAGCGCCGGCGTCGGCGGCGGAGCGCAGGTCGGGTTCACTGACGATCTCGATGAGGGGCGTCCCGCTGCGATTCAGGTCGATCGCGGTGGAGCCGGCATACCGATCATGGACGGACTTCCCGGCGTCCTCCTCCATGTGCACCCGGTGGATCCGCACCGAGCGCGCCTCGTCGGCGCCGTCCTCCAACGCGAGCCGCCCATCGGTGGCCAGCGGCCGGTCGAACTGGGAGATCTGGTATCCCTTCGGCAGGTCGGGATAGAAGTAGTTCTTCCTGGCAAAGACCGAGTCTTCATGTACGGTGCAGCCGAGCGCATAGGCGGCGCGGGCCGCGAGCCGGACGGCGGCCTCGTTGAGCACCGGGAGAGCGCCCGGGAGCGCGAGGCACACGGGGCAGGTGTTGGCGTTGGGAGTCGCGCCGAACTCGGTCGAGCACGGACAGAACAGCTTGGTCTTCGTCAGGAGGTGCACGTGGACCTCCAGGCCAACGACCATTTCCCAACGGAGTTGAGAGTTGAGAGTTGAGAGTTGAGAGGACAGAGAGGAGGGCGGATCCTGTCGGTCCTCTGTGACCTCTGTGTCCCCTGTGGTGAATGCTCTTTTCAAACCGCACCCCCGGCGATCGCGCGCTCGAGGGCGTAGGCGGCGACGAACATGCGGTACTCGTCGAAGTGCGAGGCCAGGAACTGGACGCCCACGGGGAGGCCCTCAACCGCACCGGCGGGGACAGACATGCCGGGGATCCCCGCGAGGTTTGCCGTCGCGGTGAAGATGTCGCTCATGTACATCTCGTACGGGTCGCTGATGGCGCCGAGCTTGAAGGCTGTCGTGGGCGCGGTCGGGGTCAGCAGCACGTGGACGCCGGCGGCAAACACCTGCTCGAAGTCGCGCCTGATGAGGCCGCGGATGGCCATCGCCTTCCTGTAGTAGGCGTCGTAGTAGCCGGCCGAGAGGACGTAAGTGCCCAAGAGGATCCGCCGCGTGACTTCGGGGCCGAAGCCGTTGGAGCGGGTGGCCTCGTACATCCCCTCCAGGCCATCGCCGGAGAGGCGCAGTCCGTACCGCACGCCGTCGAACCGTGCCAGGTTCGACGACGCCTCGGCGGGGGCCACGATGTAGTAGACCGGGATCGCCAGCGACGTGTGCGGGAGCGAGACGTCGCACACTTCGGCGCCGAGGGACTTCAGGCGCTCGATCGCCTGGTCGCAGATGTCGCGGATGCGGGGATCGAGGGAGTCGGGGAAGTATTCCCTCGGGCGGCCGATCACGAGGCCCTCGAGCGAGTCGTGCTGCGCGGCGTGGTACGCCTGGGGCTCGATCGGCGACGAGGTCGCGTCGCGGGGATCGGGTCCGGCGATTGCCTGCAGGCCGAGCGCCGCGTCGTCGACCGTGCGGCCGAAGACGCCGACCTGGTCGAGCGAGGACGCAAAGGCGACGAGACCATACCGACTGACGCGGCCGTAGGTCGGCTTCACGCCGACGATCCCGCAGAACGAGGCCGGCTGCCGGACGGAGCCGCCGGTCTCGGAGCCGAGTGCGATGCGGACCATGCCGGAGGCCACGGCGGCGGCCGAGCCGCCTGACGAGCCGCCGGGGACGCGGGTGGGATCGATCGGGTTCTTCGTCGGGCCGTATGCGCTGTTCTCGGTGGACGAGCCCATCGCGAACTCGTCCATGTTGGTCTTGCCGACGATGAGCGCGCCGGCCTTGCGCAGCCTCGCCACCACCGTGGCGTCGTAGGGGCTCACGTAGTCGGCGAGGATCCGCGAGCCGCAGGTCGTTCGCAGGGTGGTGGTCGCGATGTTGTCCTTCACGTAGACGGGGACGCCCTTGAGCGGCCGGGCGTTCGGGTTCACGAGGTAGGACGCGCCCGACTTGCCGTCGCGCAGGTCCGCCTCACGCAGCGACGCCTCGCGGTCCTCGTGGAGGACGATGTTCAGTCCATCCTTCCCCGCCCCGACTTCATCCGCGCGCCGGAACACCTCCTCGACGACCGAGCGGGTGGTGCGCTGCCCGCTACGGACCCCGTCAGCGGTCTCCCGCGCCGACAGGCTCACGGCGACCGGCTCCCCAGGTCCTCATGCGTTGCCAACCGCGGAACGAGGAAGAACCCATCGGCCATCTGCGGCGCGAACGTTTCACGCGCGGCCGCCAAGGGGATGGGAGGCCCTTCATCAGACCTGAGCCCAGCCGCAGTTGTCTCAAGCCTCCCGTCTCCCGTCTCAGGGCTCGTCTCCACCGCCCCGAGCGCCTCCATGTGCCCCAGGATCCCGTTCAACTCCTGGACCAGGGATGGCAGCCGCGCCGGGTCGATCGCCAGCCTGGCCAGTTGGGCAACGTGCCTGACGTCAAATTCCGAGACCGCCATCTACTCCTCGCCCCGCTCGAGTCCAGCGAACGCCACCACCAGCCGCTTGCGCCCGATGGTCTCGTCGTCGAAGTCCACGGTCACCTTGGTCTCCTTCCCCACCCCGTTCAACTCGGCGATCGTACCGCTGCCGAAACGGGAGTGTTTCACGCGTTCGCCTTTCACGAATCGGGGCTGGTCCTGGGACTCGTGCTCTGCTTCGTGAATCGTGAATCGTGAATCGTGGCTCGGCCTTGGCGGGGCCCACGTCGGGATCCCGGGCCTCCGTTCCGCCGCTGATGGGCGCTCCCACTGCTGGGCGCTGCCGCGGAGCTTCATCGTCGAGCGGTCCTTCACCATCGACGCCGGAATCTCGCGGAGGAAGCTCGAGCGCATCGACGGCATCGTTTCGCCGTTCCGGCGGCGGCTCCGGGCGTGCGAGATGAACAGCAGGTCCTCGGCGCGCGTCACGCCGACGTAGAACAGCCGGCGCTCCTCTTCCAGCGACTCGGGGTTGTCCATCGACCGCGACAGCGGGAACAGGCCTTCCTCGAGTCCCGTGAGGAACACCACCGGGAACTCCAGGCCCTTCGCGTTATGCAGGGTCATGAGCGTGACCGCGTCCGCGTTCGGGTCGAGCGCGTCGGCGCTGGTCACCAGCGTGGCGCGCTGGAGGAAGTGGTCGAGCGGCGTCAGGCCGATCTCCCCGCCGTCGTCCTGGACGGTCTCCACCGCGCCGGCGACGAGTTCTCGCACGTTGTCCAGCCGCTCGTTCGCCCCCGGACCCTCGGCCCGCAGGTGTTCCTCGTAGCCAATGGCGACCACCAGGTCGCGCAGCAGCTCGTTGACCGGCGATTCCCTGGCCTTCTCGTTCATCCGCTTCACCAGCGCCGAGAAGGCGGCCAGGGCGTCGCGGGTGGTCGGGCGGAGCGAGCCTGCGAATTTCTCGTGCGTGGCCGCGGCGAGCATGGGAATGCCGGCCGAGGACGCAAACGCCGCCAGGGCATCGAGCGTGGTCTCCCCGACGCCACGACGGGGGGCGCTCACGGCGCGACGGAAGGCCTCGTCGTCGGCGGGGTTGGCGACGATGCGCAACCATGCCAGCAGGTCCCTGATCTCGCGTCGGTCGTAGAACCGGATTGCGCCCACCAGCCGGTACGGGATGGAATGGCGCCGGAGCGCCTCCTCCATGGCCCGGCTCTGCGAGTTGGTCCGGTACAACACCGCAAAGTCGCGCAACGGGCGCCGCTTCGCCGCATAGCGACGCTCGCTGATCTCCTCCACCACGAACTCGGCCTCGTCCCGCTCGTCGAGGGTCGCCACCACGGTGACCGAATCGCCCGGGGGCCGGGTGGTGCGCAGCGTCTTGCCCTTGCGCGACGTGTTGGCGGAGATGGCGGCGTTGGCGACGGCGAGGATCTGCGGCGTGGAGCGGTAATTCTCCTCGAGGCGGACGACCCGCGCGCCCTGGAACTCGTGCTCGAAGTCGAGGATGTTCCGGATGTCGGCGCCCCGCCAGCCGTAGATGGACTGGTCGTCGTCGCCCACCACGGTCACGTTGCCATGGCCGGCGCCGAGCAGCGAGACGAAGCGGTACTGGGCGCGGTTGGTGTCCTGGTACTCATCGACCAGGATGTGCTTGAAGCGCCGGCGGTATTTCTCGAGGACGTCGGGGTTCTGCTCGAGCAGGTACACCGGGAGGACGAGCAGGTCGTCGAACGTGACCGCGTTCGCCTGGCGCAGGGCCACGTCCAGCTCGCGATAGACCTGCGCCGCCGCCTTCGAGAAGGGATCCATCGCCAGGCGCTCGTACTCGGCGGACGACACGAGGGCGTTCTTGGCGTCGGAGATCGCGGCAACGATGGCCTGGGGCGGGCGGTCCTTGGGCGAGATCTTCAGCCGCTCCATGGCGTGCTTCACCGCGGCGAGGGTGTCGTCCTCGTCGTAGATGGTGAAGCCCTGGGTGCGCCCGGTGAGCTGGGCGTGGATGCGCAGGAGCCGGGCGCCTATCGAGTGGAAGGTTCCCACCCACATGCCCGACGGCTCGGCGCCGAGCAGGTCGGCGATGCGCGTGCGCATCTCGCCGGCGGCCTTGTTGGTGAAGGTGACCGCCAGGACCTGCTGCGGCGGAATGCCCTCCTGCTCGATGAGCCGGACCACGCGGCGCGTGAGCACACGCGTCTTCCCGGACCCGGCCCCGGCCAGGACGAGCATCGGCCCCGACCCATGCTCCACCGCCTCCCGCTGCGCGGGGTTCAGCCCGGACAGCAGGTCGCCACGAACATCCACTGAAGTCATGCTGGAAAAATAAACTCGAACCGCGCTCCCCGTTCGGTCGGCACCAGTGCCAGCGATCCCTTGTGCCACTCGGCGACGATGCGCCGGGCCAGCGCCAGGCCAATCCCCCAGCCGCGCTCCTTGGTGGTGAACCCGGCGTCGAAGATGCGGCGGCGCAGTTCGCGCGGGACGCCGGGCCCGTCGTCGGTGACGCGGATGCGGATGTCGCCCTCCGGCAGCCGGTCGCCCTCGACCAGGATGTGTCCCCCGCGACCGGCGAGGGCGTCCACGGCGTTCTTCACGACCGCCTCCAGGGCCCACTCGATCAGCACGGGGTCGCCCTTCATCGGCAACTCGCCCTGGCTGCGCAACTCGATCTGCACCGTGTGCGCGAGCGTGGGCACGCGGGCGCCGAAGTACGTGGTGACGCGCTCGAGGATGGCGGCGGCGTCGACTTCTTCCTGTTGCGGCGGCCGGCCGATGCGCTCGAATCGGTGGGCGACGCGTTCCAGGCGCTCGATGTCCCCCGCCATGTGCCCCACGGCGCGCTGGCCGAGGTCGTCGCCCTCGCGGTCGCCGAGCAGCTCGATCCAGCCGGAGAGGCTGGAGATGGGCGTGCCGAGCTGGTGGGCGGACTCGCGGGCCATGCCGGCCCAGACACGCTCCCGGTCGGCGCGGGCGCGGGTCTGCAGGGCGTAGCCGCCGGCGAGGAGGAGCAGCGCGAGCGTGGCGACCTGGATGACGGGAATGAACTGGAGCCCGAGCACGAGGCGGGTGTGCCCGAAGTGGATGACCTGGTTGGTACCGAGCCCGCGGGCGACGATGGGGGAGTTCTGGTCGTCGAGGCGCTGGATGTACTCGCGGGCGCGGGGGTCGTCCTCGTCGAACGGGAGGTTGGCGACGGCGGTGGGGTTGCCGTTGGCGTCGGTGACGATCATGGGGACGCCGGACTCGCGGATGTCGTTGGCGAGTTCGAGCAGTGCCGAGACGGGATCGACGTTAGGGTCCTGGGCGGCGAGGACCTCGGCGAACATCTCGGAGGTGCGCTGGGCCTCGCGGCGGAGTTCGGCGACGACGCGTTGCGTGAAGAGGACCCAGGAGCCGAGGAGCAGGACGACGGCTGCGACTACGGCGAGGATGAGGCTGCGCTTCATTTCGAGCGCAAAGCGCAGGGCGCAAAGCGCAAGGCGGGGCGGATCACAGCACTTCGGTGGCCATGTAAGGCCTCAACACCTCGGGGACGGTGACGTGGCCGTCTTCCAACTGGTAGTGCTCCAGGATGGCGGCGATTACGCGGGGGAAGGCGAGGCCGGAGCCGTTGAGGGTGTGCACAAACCTTGGCTTTTCGCCCTGGGCGGGGCGGTACCGGATATTCGCGCGGCGGGCCTGGAAGTCGCCGAAGGTGCTGCACGAGGAGACCTCGAGCCACTTGCCGACGCCGGGGGCCCAGACCTCGAGGTCATAGCACCGGGCGGCGCCGAAGCCGGTGTCGCCGGCGGCGAGGAGGACGCGCCGGTACGGCAGGCCGAGGCGCTCGAGCAGGGACTCGGCGTGCTTCGTCAGGCGCTCGTGCTCCTCGTCGCCCTGTTCGGGGGTGCAGTAACGCACCATCTCGACCTTGTCGAACTCGTGGACGCGGAGCAGCCCGCGGGTGTCCTTCCCGGCGGCGCCGGCTTCGCGGCGGAAGCAGGGCGTGTAGGCGACGAAGCCACGCGGCAGCGTCGAGGCGTCGACGATCTCGTCGCGGTAGAGGTTCGTCACGGGCACTTCCGCGGTCGGGACGAGGAACAGGTCCTCCTCCTTCAGCGCGTACATGTCGTCCTCGAACTTGGGGAGCTGGCTGGTGCCGGTCATCGATGCGCGATTGACCACCACCGGGACCCAGACTTCCTCGTAGCCGTGCTCGCGGACGTGGACGTCGATGAAGAAGTTCATCAGGGCCCTCGTCAGGCGGGCGCCGAGTCCGCGGAAGACGATGAAGCCGGAGCCGCTGATCTTGGCGCCGCGCTGCAGGTCGAGGATGCCGAGTTGCTCGCCAATCTCCCAGTGCGGCTTGACGCCGTCCGAGGGGCGGGGCTCGCCCCAGGTCCGCACGATGCGGTTCGCCTCTTCCCCGCCCTCGGGGACGTCGGGGAGGGTGAGGTTGGGCAGGCCGAGGAGGATGTCGCGCAGTTCCACCTCACTGGCGGCGAGTTCCTCCTCGAGCTTCTGGATCTGCTCGCCGAGGGCGCGGCCGGACGCGATCAGGTCGTCGGCATCCTCACCGGCTTTCTTGCGGCGGGCGACTTCCTGGGAGCTGGCGTTGCGCGCGGCCTTGCGCTCCTCGACGGCCTGGATGATCGAGCGGCGCTCGAGGTCGAGGGCGAGGCCGCAGTCGATGACGGGGGCGAGCGCGTCGAGCTTCTGGCGTCGGCGCATCCCGTCCCGCAGCAGCTCGACCTGCTCGCGGAAGATCCGCGCGTCGTGCATGGGATTGATGGATTGCAGAGTGCAGAGTGCGGATTGCGGATCGGCCGGTGGTGCAATCCGGGACTACATTAGTTCGTCGGAACGCCCGGGAGGAGCGATCGGAATCCGCAGTTCGGGTCGTAGGTCATCCTGAACACGATCGTGCGTGCAACCGGGTCGATGGCCTTGATCTGCATCTTGGCGTAGACGAGCTGCGAGGTCTGGAACTGGCAGACATCCGTCGACAGCTCGACGAGGGCGGCTTCGTCGATCCCGAGCACCAGGGTCGAGTCGTACTTGTAGCCGCTGTTCGGCGCGCGCGAGACGGCCGCGTAGTCACCCGTCACCTTCTGCAGTCCGACGCGACGTCCGGCCGTGACGGCGCCGCCCACCAGCGTGACGGGGATCAGCACCACCTTCCCGTTCTCGTCGATGTCGAACACCAGGTCGAAGCCGTAGGTCGGCTCGAGTCGCAGGGGCGTGAAGAAGATCACGTTGAACGCGGCCGGCACGTTCACGGGGGTCTGCGAGACCGAGTAGACGATGAAGCTGTCGGTCCGGACCGAGGTCGTGGCCTGGGGCGCGAATGGATCGTCACACGCGGCAGCGCCGATGCCCGTCACGGCGAGCGCGACAAGGGCAATCCGGCGGGCGCCCGGGCGTGGATTCCGGCTGAAAAGTGAGCTGAGGATCACGGCGAACAGTAACCTCCTAACCTGTGATACTTCAAGCGATTGCTCGCTTGACTTCATCCTGTCCCCAATTATGCTTCGCCTCGAACCGACCGCGGAGTCGCCGTTGCCCACCATCCACGACCTCGTGCGTGCCCTCGCCCAGCGCGAAGGCGTCGAGGCGGTGGTCATCCTCGGGCGAGACGGCCTCCTGATTGACACCCGGACCGCGGGCAACCTCGACGGCGAGCACCTCGCCGCCCTGTCCCCCGCGATCGCATCGGCGGCGGAAGCCCTCGGGCAGGCCGCCGGTCACGGTTCCTTCGTCACGACGGTCGTCGAATACGAGCGCGGACACGCCATCGTCTCCGCCATCTCCGGCGACGCGCTGCTCCTCCTGGTCGTCCACGACAGCGCCAACCTTGGCGCGCTGCTGTTCGACCTCCGCCGGCACCGGGCGAACATCGCCTCCCTCGTGTGATCGACGCCGCCCCGGTGGAGCGCGCGCACGTGCTGGTGGTGGATGACGAGCCGCACGTGGTTCGCATCATCCAGATGAAGCTCGAGCAGGGCCCGTTTCGGGTGACGCTGGCCTACGACGGCATCCAGGCGCTGGAAGCGCTGGAGCGCGAGGGCGACCTGAAGATGGTCCTCCTCGACATCATGATGCCTCACGTCTCGGGCCTCGAGGTGCTGGCGCGCCTGCGCGCCAACGATTCCACGCGCGAGTTGCCCGTCGTCATCCTCACCGCGGCGGGACACGACACGCAGCGCGAGCGGGCGATGACGCTGGGCGCGACGGACTTCATGACGAAACCCTTCAGTCCCAAGAAGCTGATGGCGAGGACGGCGGAGCTGGCGGGCGTGCGGGTGGAGAGTGGCTGAGCGCGAAGCGCAAGGCGCGAGGCGCAACGGGACCGCGGCAACCTCGTGGTGCGTGGTCCTGGCTGGGGGCGTTGGCTCGAGGTTCTGGCCGGTGAGCACCGCGCACCGGCCCAAGCAACTGCTGCCGCTGGCGAGCGACCGTCCCCTGCTCCGCGACTCGCTGGATCGCATGGCGCCGCTCTGCGACCCCGCGCACACGCTCGTCCTCACCAACGCGTCGCTCGTGGATGCCATCCGGGCGCTCGCGCCGGAGATCCCGGCCGCGAACATTATCGCCGAACCTCGCCCGGCCGGGACCGCGGCGGCGCTGACCTGGGCGGCGGCGCACATCGAGCGGGAGCACGGGCCGGACTCGATCATGATGAGCGTCCACGCCGACTGGGCCGTCGCGAACCCCGGGGGCTTCCGGCTCGCCCTGCAGGAAGCGGCGACGATCGCGTCATCCACCCGCTCGCTGGTGACGGTGGGGATCGTCCCGGGCCGTCCGGACCCCGGCTATGGCTACATCCGCCCGGGAGAGCCGCTCGCGGACTCGACAGGCGGCGCGCGCCGCGTCGCGCAGTTCGTCGAGAAGCCGAGCCCGGAGCGCGCCGAGGTGATGGTGCGCGAGGGATGCCTGTGGAACTCGGGGATCTTCGTGTGGACGGTGGGCGATTTCCTGGCCGAGGTGCGGAAGCACTGCCATGAAGTGGCGCCGTCGCTGGCGGCGCACGCGAACGACCTGGCCGCGTTCTTTGCCGGGGTGAAGACGCCGATCGCGGTGGACGTGGGCGTCCTCGAACGGAGCGACAAGGTGGCGGTGATCCCGGGCGATTTCGGCTGGGACGACGTGGGCACGTGGGCCGCGCTCCTGCGGGTCCGCCCGGCGGATGCGTCCGGCAACGTGACGCATGGCCCGGTCTACGCCGTGAACGCCTCGGGGAACGTGGTGCACGCCGAGGGCAACGAGGTGGTGCTGTACGGCGTCTCCGACCTGGTGGTGGTCACCCAGAAGGGTCTGACCCTATTGACCACGGTGGAGCATGCGGCGGACCTCAAGCAACTGCTCGCGGCGCTGCCGGCGCGGGTGCGGGAGCGCGAGTGAGCCTCGTCTTCGTCGACGACGCGGTCGCGGCCGACTTCCAGCCGTTCGCCCTCACGCGTCCGTGCTGCGAGCTGCGCGCGGGGGCGGAACTCGTCAGGCGGCGGTGGGAGATCGCGACCGGGGCGTCCACGTACGGGTTCATCGGTGCCCCGCACCTGCTGGACTTCGATGAACCCGGGGCGGCGGCGGTGGTGCGGGACGTCGTGCCCGCGGGCAGCATCGTGGTGAACGCGCGGTGCGCGGTGGGGCTCGCAGGGTTTCCGGCGGACGGGAACGCGTGGTCCTGCGACGGAACGCTGGCGGCGGTGCGCGTCCGGGTTCCGGTCACGGTCGACGAGGTTCTCGCGGACGGCGGCTCCCTGGCGCGGCTGGCCGGGGTCGAGCGGCACATCCCGATCGAGGGGCGTTGGCTGGAGCACGTCTGGGACCTGGTCCGGCTCCTTCCCGACCTGCTGGCCGCGGACATTCCCTTCCTGGGCGCCACCCTGCCCGTCGCCACGCCATCGGGGGTGACGACGATCGGCCCGAACCAGGTGTTCGTGGAGCGGGGCGCGACGGTCGAGCCGATGGTGGTGCTCGACGCCAGCGTGGGCCCGATCCTCGTCAGGCGGGGCGCCCTGATCCAGTCGTTCACCCGGATCGCGGGACCCTGCGTGATCGGCGAGGAGACGGTGGTGAACGGCGGCCGCATCACCGGCAGCAGCATCGGCGACCACTGTCGCGTGAACGGCGAGGTCAGCACCACGGTGTTCAACGGCTACGCGAACAAGGGGCACGACGGCTTCCTCGGCCACTCGGTGCTGGGGCGCTGGGTCAACCTCGGCGCCGGCACCACCAACAGCAACCTGAAGAACAACTACTCCGAGGTCGCCCTGTGGACGCCGACCGGGGTCCGGAAGACGGGGATGCAGTTCCTCGGCTCGTTCCTGGGTGACCATGCCAAGACCGCCATCGGGACGCGCCTGACGACTGGCGCGGTGATAGGTGCCGGCGCCAATGTGTACGGCACGGGCATGACACCGCGTCATGTGCCGCCGTTTGCGTGGGGCCTGGATGGGACCGATGTGTGGGAACTGGAGCCGTTCCTCGAGACGGCGGAACGGGCGATGAAGCGCCGCAACGTGCCCCTGAGCGAGGGGGCGAAGCGCCAGCTCACCGCCGCCTGGCAGCGCGCCACCGAGGATCCGGGGTGAGGGTCCACATCCTGGGATCGGGCAGCGAAGGCAATGCCACGGTCCTCGAGAGCGCGCAGCAGCGGATCCTGATCGACGCCGGCTTCGGCGTCCGCAACCTCGCCCAGCGGCTGAAGAGCGTGGGGATCGAGCCGGAGTCGATCAGCGCGTTGATCGTCACCCATGAGCACCAGGACCACGTGCGCGGCGCGGGCGCGGCAGCGCGGCGCTGGAACCTGCCGGTCTACGCGACCGCGGGCACGCTCAAGTCGAAGCCGACGGGCGACGTCGGACGGGGGACGGGAGAGAGCGCGATGCCGGTCTCCGTCGCCATCGAGCCGACCGCGGGCCGGAAGAAGAAGCGGATCGTGAAGCACGTGGTCGACACGCGGACCGAGGTGCAGCTCGACGACTTCACGATCCGGTTCATCCGCGCGCCGCACGACGCGCGCGAGCCGGTCTCGCTGATCGCCACGGTGAAGTCGACCGGGGAGCGGGTCGGCATCGCCTACGACATCGGGCACATCACGGAACGGTTCATCAGCCACTTCACCGAGGTCGACGTGCTGCTGGTGGAGTCGAACCATGACGAGGCGATGCTGCGCACGGGACCGTACCCGTGGTCGCTGAAGCAGCGGGTGGCGGGACCGAACGGCCACCTGAGCAACGCGGAGTGCGGCCTGATGGCGAAAGCCTGTGTGCACCGGGGGCTCCGCCACCTGGTGCTGTGCCACCTCAGCAAGGTGAACAACAAGCCGGACATGGCGCTGCGGGCCATGCGTTCGGCGCTGAAGGGGACGGGGTTCCGGGGATCGCTTCAGGCGGCACCGCAGGACCGGGCGTTGACGCTGGGGGGAGTGGCGCAGATGGAACTGGCCCTGTGAGTGGTTGGGGAGCGCAAACACTTTTCGCCATGACTGTCGCCCTCACCGCGTCCGCTCAGCAAGCTCCCGCCCGCACTCCCCTGCCCGTCCCGGGGCGCTCGATCGTCACCACCACACTCGGGATCGTGGCGGCGAGCCAGCCGCTGGCGGCGAAGGCCGGGGCGGAGATGCTGGATCGTGGCGGGAATGCGATCGATGCCGCGATCGCCGCCAACGCGGTCCTCGGGCTGGTCGAGCCGCACATGAACGGCGTCGGCGGCGACCTGTTCGCCATCATCTATGAGGCAAAGACGGGGAAGCTGCACGG
The DNA here is from genome assembly GCA_030835125.1 of Gemmatimonadaceae bacterium. Lineage (GTDB taxonomy): Bacteria > Gemmatimonadota > Gemmatimonadetes > Gemmatimonadales > Gemmatimonadaceae > JABWBJ01. Next base: position 142,117 of record JAUQWM010000012.1, read on the forward strand.
CCTGAACGCTTCCGGCTGGGCGCCAACGGGCCTGACACCGGCGCTGCTGGCGGAGCGTGGGCTGGCACGGATGCCTAACAACGGGATCTTCTCGGTCACGGTGCCCGGCGCCGTCGCGGGCTGGGATGCCCTGCGGAGCCGGTTCGGCACCAAGACGTTCAGCGAACTCCTCGGACCGGCGATCTGGTACGCCGAGCACGGCTTCCCGGTGAGCGAGGTGATCGCGGGCGAGTGGGGCGAGCAGGTCCGCAAGCTCTCAGCGACGCCGGAAGCGAAGGCGACCTACTTCCTGGGCGACGGCCCGCCGAAGTTCGGGGAGGTGTTCCGGAACCCCAACCTGGCGGCAACGCTCACGCGCATCGCCGAGCATGGCCGCGACGGGTTCTACCACGGGGCGACCGCGGAGGCGATCCTCTCCCTCTCGAAGAGCGCGGGCGGGACGATGACGGCCGCGGACCTCGCGGAGTTCGAGGTCGAGTGGCAGGAGCCGATCAGGACGACGTACCGCGGCTGGACGGTGTACGAGATGCCGCCGCAGGGCCAGGGCATCGCGGCCCTGATGATGCTCAACATCATGGAACGCTATCCGCTCGGCGAGTGGGGGTTCCACGACCCGCGGTCGCTGCACGTGATGATCGAGGCGAAGAAGCTGGCCTACGCCGACATGCTGAAGTACGTGGGCGACCCGAAGATCTCGACCGTGCCGGTGAGCCAGATGCTGTCGCGCGAGCATGCGGCGGCGCGGGCATCGCTCCTGTCACTGTCGAAGGCGGCGTGCGACGTCATGCCCGCCGCGATCGCGGGGCTGGAGGGCGCGCACGGCGGGGACACGATCTACCTCACGGTGATCGACGCCGAGGGCAACATCGTATCGCTGATCCAGAGCATCTACTCCGCGTTCGGCTCCGGGCTGGTGCCGCCGAAGGCGGGGTTCGCACTGCACAACCGCGGGGCGCTGTTCACCATCGAACCGGGACAGCCGAACACGCTGGCGCCGCGCAAGCGGCCGCTGCACACGATCATCCCGGCGTTCATGGAGAAGGACGGCACGCGCATCGGGTTCGGCATCATGGGTGGCTGGACGCAGTCCCAGGCGCATGCGCAGTTCGTGTCGAACATCGCGGACCACGGGATGACGATCCAGCAGGCGCTGGAGGCGGGCCGCTTCGTCAAGAACTCGTTCCGCGGGTGCGATGTCCAGGTCGAGGCGCTGGTCCCGGCGCTGTCGATCGAGGGACTGAAGGCGCTGGGGCACGAGGTGCGCCTGGTGCCGCCGCGGACGGACACGTTCGGCCGGGGTCAGGTGGTGATGAGCAATCCTTCGGGCGTGCATTTCGGGGCTTCGGAGCCGCGGCACGACGGGGGAGCGATACCACAGAGTCCGATACGACGGTAGGCTGGGTTTTCTCGGGCTGGTGGCACGCGGGAACAGCTCACGAGCCTGACGAGTTTCCATCTCCTGCCGTGCGCGTTGTGACGGCTCCAACAGCATTGACCACAGGGGACACGGAGGTCACGGGGGGTTCGCTCTTCAGGACCTTGATGCTTGCCGTGATGGCGATCGTGTTGGCCGCTTCCTGACAGACGCTTCACGATCGGGGCTCGGGACGACTCGGCGCAGTTCTCTGTGATCTCTGTGTACCCTGTGGTGAATGCTTTCTACGGTTGATGCTCCTGGGAGGTTCGGAGTGCCATTCTCCTGCAACGGCATTTCACCACAGAGGACACGGAGGTCACGGGGGGTTCGTTCTTCAGGACCTTGATGCTTGCCGTGATGGCGATCGTGTTGGCCGCTTCCTGACAGGAGCTTCACGATCGGGGCTCGGGACGACTCGGCGCAGTTCTCTGTGATCTCAGTGTTCCCTGTGGTGAATGCTTTCTGTGGTTGATGCTCCTGGCAGGTTCGGAGTGCCATTCTCCTGAAAACGGCATTTCACCACAGGGGACACGGAGGTCACGGGGGGTTCACTCTTCAGGACCTTGATGCTTGCCGTGATGGCAATCGTGTTGGCCGCTTCCTGACAGGAGCTTCACGATCGGGACTCGGGACGGCTCGGCAGTCCTCTTCGCCCTCAACCTAGGGCTGGTTAGGTGTCCATCAAACCGGGTCAACCCCACCGTGTCCCCTGTGGTCACATGCTTCCGGGTTGATCCGTGTCCCCTGTTGTAAGCTCCCAGCGGTCAGAAGAACCTCGGGTTGACGACGTTGTTGAAGATCGAACCGAAGGTGTACGTGAACCCGAAGAATGCGTTGTACTCGTAGCCCGTCAGGAGCGCCCTCCGCCGCAGCAGCACGTCCGCCTGGTCCCGTTCTCCCTTCGGCAGGTAGACCTGGTCGTGGATCCAGCTGTAGCTACCACCGAAGCGCACGCTGAACCCACGGAACAGCCGCACGCTGAGGTTCCCTGACAACTCCGTGCTCTGCTTGGACCCGTCGCTCAAATAGCCCCGGTGCTCGAGCCGCACGTTGCTCTGCCCCCACGGCTGGCGGGTCGCATACTCGGCGGCGGTCATGTACATCGGGAACGTCTCGCGCAGCTTGTCGAAGATCGTCGAGTCCTTGTAGACGAACGCATCGACCCCGGCGCCGACCTGCAGGGCCAGGTACCGCCGGGTCGACTCGTCGTAGTTGAACACGTTGTACTCGAACGCCGGCATGAACTCCACGCGCAGCTTCTGGTTCCGGAACGTCTCTGAGCCCACCGCGCTCCGGAAGCCCGTCGACATGTGGCCGCCCAGGCTCTTCACCACGACCATCTCCGACCCCCAGCTTCGCTGCCGGTTGAAGATGGTGTCCGCCGAGACCACGTTGCCCTCGTCGTCGAAATCCTCGTCGATGGCCCGTTCGCTCTCGTAGTTGAATCGCGACTCGAACTCCACCTTCCACTCGGCCGTGGTCCGGTTGGCGTTGAACTCGGCGTCGACTTCGCGATTGCGATAGTTCTGCTCGCCACTCACGTCCCCGCTGACGTCGAACTCGAAGACCCAGGCCTTCCATCGATCGTGGGACGGAAGGGTCTGCGGGCCCGGGGTGTTCGCGACCACCTCGGGCGCGAGGATGCGAAGCGCTTGGGCGCCGGGTGTGCGGGCCACGAACGGCACAAGGCCCAGGGCCAGCGTCCGCGTCAGGCCACGGCGCTCCTCGTCATTGGTCGAGGTCGCATTCGTGGTGAACGTCAACGTGTCACCGCGACCGACGAATCCCCGGAGGCCCATGAAGGCGAGCGTGAAGGCATCGCCACCTCCGCCCGCGTCCTGCGACGTCACCAGGACGTGCACATCGGCCACCGTCCTGTCGCGCACCCAGTTCACGAAGGCAATTTCTGTGCGGATGTACTGGGTATCGCACCCGTCGTCACAGTCGAGGTAGACAGCGATCGTCGCCGCTGGCGGCTGGGTCGATTGCTGTTGTCCGCGTCCCTCCGCAGGAAGCACCGAGGTGCCGGTCAGCACGCCAAGAGCCGTCCGTCGAGCCCAACGCATCATCCCCACCCTCCAGAGCGATCCGGGTACGCGTCAACACAGAACACGCAGGTTGCACTGGTGACCGCCGGAGGGCAAGCGAAAAACGGGCTGACGATGGTGCCGTCAGCCCGCTCTCATCCCGCACTCACCATGGGACCCGCTGCACGCGGGCAACCTGCCTGCATCAGTACCGGTTCATGATCGCCGCCGAGAGCAACTGCAGTCGCTCTGGGGACCCGACGAACAGGTCCTGCGGGACGGCGCGGTACTGGAGGATCTCCGAGTAGATCTGCGCCTGCTCGTACTTGTTGACGCCGAGTCCGGCCAGGTACTGGAGGCGCAGGTTGCGATCGCGATTGACCTGCGCGTCGGCCAGCCACGGCTGGAGCTGCGGCCCCTGTGCGGCGAACGTCGAGAGCAGCTCGACGCCGCTGTAGAAGCCGATCTCGGACAGCGACTGGGCCACGTTCGCGAATCTCGGATCCGCCAGGCGCTGTTCGATGCGGTCGACGTCGATCTTCGCGTCACCGTTCACGCCGAGCAGGACGACATCGTAGCCACCGCCCTGGTGCGTGTTCCCGAAGATCATCCCGTTGGGGAAGACCTCGAGGAAGGTCGCGATCTCGCTCTTCACCGCCTGCGTGCCGCTTTCATACAACTGGACGAAGACGGTGATCACGCCGCCGGGGTTCAGGTGGTCCTTGATCACCTGGAAGAACTCCTTCGTGTACAGCGTCGCGGCGCCCTTCACCCACGGATCGAACGGGTCCGACGTGATGGCGTCGAACTTCCGGCGCGAGGTCAGCAGGTAGTGGCGGGCATCGTCGATCTGGACGTGCACCTTGGGATTGCGCACGACGTCGTAGTTGTGCTCGGAGAAGTACGTCGACACGACCTCGGGCACGAGCGGCTCGATCTCGGCGATCACCACCGAGTCCACGATGGGGCTGATGCTGACCGCGCCTGCCGTGACGCCAGCGCCGCAACCGATCACCAGCACGCTGCGCGGGTTCTCGGGGACGAGCGTGGTCAGGTGCCCGAGCATGCGCTGCAGGCGCATGTCCTGCGGCAGGCTGGAGGCCTGCACCTTGCCCGCGTTATGGTAGTTCAGGGCGCCGCTGGCTTCACGCGACACCGCCATCGACGAGTTCATGCCTTCGCCGACGTAGATGAACTCCCCGTGGCTCCCGCGCCAGGTGACCGCGTACCGACCATAGGCGACGAGCAGCGGCGGGATCGACGGCACCGACGCCACCAGGAGCGCGGTGAGGGCGATGGTCAGCATGCCGTACAGGCCACCGCGCGGGGACATCTGGAGCCGCCCGGACTCGCGCGACAACTCGAGCGTGAACATGACCAGCGCGCTGATCGCGGCAACGACCATCAGGGCGCGCTGGCTGCCCTGCGTGCCCAGCGTGGCGATGGCGACGAGGCTGGCGAGCATGGCGCCGAAGATCGCGCCCACCGTGTTGGCGGAGTACACGTAGCCGACAAGGCGACCGGGGTCCTGGTCCTTGTCGGCGACCGAGGCGAGGGCCAGCGGGAAGCTCATGCCCCACAGGATCGCGCCCGGGAGCACGACCCAGAGCGCGCGCACCAGGTCGATCTGGAACGTCGCCATGGAATCCGGCGCCAGCGCCGGGTTCACCGGCCAGTTCGGCAGCGCCACCATCTGCGAGTACGCGGCCCAGGCCAGGGCGACCACGAGGAGCAGTTGGCACATGCCCAGCGCGGCGCGGGGGTTCCTGATGGTCTTCGCGAGCGCGGCGCCGGCGCTGCTGCCGGCCCCGAGTCCCATGAGGAAGGCCGCGAGGATCAGCGAGAACGTGTAGACCGTGCCGCCGAGGAGCAGCGTGAGCAGCCGCGTCCAGACCACCTGGGCGCCCAGGGCGGTGAATCCCGAGAGGGCGATCGTGAGGTACACCGGCCACGCACCCTTCGGCATTGCCGCCGACGCGGACGACGCGTCGCTCACCGGTGGCGTGTGTGGCGTCACCTTCGCGTAGGTCAGCGCGAGCAGGCCGACGCCGAAGTTGATCGCCGCGGCGACGAACGTCGCGAAGGTGACGTCGTGGTCCCGCAGCAGGTAGAAGCCGGCGAGCAGCGTCCCGAAGACCGCGCCGATGATGTTGCCGCCATAGAAGAACCCGAGCCAGGACACGCCGCTCGGCGTGGCCGTGACGTAGCGCGCGATCGCCGGGAGCGTGGCGCCCATCATCAGGGTCGGCGGCAGCAGGCAGAGGGCAGCGATGAGGCCACGGATCAGCAGTCCGCCGAAGCCGGGTCCGCCGATGGTCGTGTACAGGCCGCCCGCGTACGGGAGGATGAACAGGATGACCAGCCCCATGATCCCGATGCCGATCTCGAGGAGCGCGTAGATCCGGACCGGGTGCTGGCTGGGCTTCACGAACCGCGGCAGGAGCAGGCTGCCCAGGCACATGCCGCCCATGAAGGTGCCGAGCAGCACCCCTAACGAGATGGCGCTGGACCCGAGGCTGAGGGACAGCATCTGGAACCAGACGACCTCGTAGACCAGGGCCGCGCACCCGCTGCCGACGAACAGCAGGATGAGGGCGGGCAGGAACGGGGCGGCGGGCGTGCCCGGGGACGTCTGGGTGGTGGCGGTGGCCATGAAGGGGCGGTTGAAAGACGGGGGAATATGCGTCACGGGACACCGCCCCGCACAGGGCGAGGCGCATATCCGGTCCCGCCCTTACGTCGTGACGCCGCACAGCGTTGTGGCGCGCGCGGTTGCTCCCCCCGGGTCAGTTCCCGGCCGCCTCCACCCTCGCCTTTTCCAGCGCCGACAACAGGTCCGGCACCGAGACCGGCTTCCGGAGGATACGGATCACCCCTTCCTCGGGCGTCATGGCCAGCGCCTCCGGTGGGGCGTACGCCGTCATGAGGATCGACCGGGCTTCCGGCTGCCGCCGGTGGATTGCGCGCCACGCCTCCACCCCACTCAGGCGCGGCATGCGGACGTCCATGAGGTACAGGTGCACGTTCCCGGCCTCGCTCATCGAGACCGCGCCCTCCCCGTCATAGCTGCGGACGGTCTCCCATCCGTGAAGCTCGAGGATGTCGCACAGCGTCTGCACCATGTCGCGGTCGTCGTCCACTACCGCGACGCGTTTTCTCCCGTGATTCACTCAGCTCCACCCGCTGGAAGTTCGAGAGTGAATACGGCGCCGCCGTCCGGATGATTCACCACGGTGAGCGAGCCATCATTGGCGACCGCCAACGACCGGGAGACCGACAGGCCCAGCCCGATGCCGCGGGCCTTCGTGGTGTACAGCGGCTCGAAGATCTTCTCGGTCAGGTCGACCGGGACGCCGGGACCGTTGTCGCGCACGTCGATCCGGATCCGCCCCTGGCCATTCCTGGCGCGCACGGACAGGACACCGGGCTTGTCCGTCATGGCCTGCGCCGCGTTCGTCAGCAGGTTCACGAGGATCTGGCCGACCTGGTCGGGGTCCACGTGCGTCTTCGGCAGGCCCTTGTCGACGGACAGCTCGACGCGGACGTTCGGCGGGACGGTCACGCGCTGGAGCTGGTCGGCGAGCAGCATGGGCACGTCGACCAGCCGGCGTTGCGCCGACTTGCTGCGCGCCGAGTCGAGCAGGTCGGTGACGATCCGTTCCGAGAGCTTGATCTGCGCGTTGAGGAGTCGCAGGCACTCCTGCGTCTTGGGCGACGGCGCGTCGATGTTGCGCTCGAGGATGTACACGGCGTTCATCATCACGCCGAGCGGGTTGCGGAGCTCGTGGCCCACGCTGCTGGCGAGCTGGCCGATGGTCGCCAGTTTCTCCTTCCGCAGCAGCTCGTCCTGGGTGTCGCGCAGTTGGGTCAGCGCGGCCTGGAGGTCGGCGGTGCGAGCCTGGATCCGCCGCTCGAGCTGGTCGTGCGAATCGCGGATGCTGTCGGCCATGGCGCTGAACGAACGTGCCAGGCGGCCGACTTCATCGCGCCGTCCCACCTCCACCGGCCGTCGACTCAGGTCGCCGCCGGCGATGAACTCGGCGGTCGTGGTGAGTTCGGCGAGTGACGAGGTGACGCCGCGGCTCAACAAGGCCGCGGCGAGCATCGCCAGCACAAGGACGAGCACCGCGATCACGATGGACTGGCCCGAGAGCACCTTCAGGGGGCCAAGGATGTTCGCGTACGGGTACTCCACGAGTATCGACCACGGCGTGCCGGCGATCGGCGACGACACCTGCACGTTCGCGTCGAGTGCCTGACGAGTGCGCGCCTCGTCCCGGATCACCGGCGGGCGCAGGGTGTCGGACATCTCCGTCACGAGGGACCCATCGGTGTTCCCGATCAGCAGCGTTGCGCTCCGGCCGATGAGATCCGTCAGCAGGCGCAGGGATGCCGTGACCCGGGTCACCTGGCGCCACTGCACGAGTTGGCCGATCACCTTCCCGCTGTCCCGGACCGGCACGGCCACGAGGAAGCTGATACCGCCCGGCACCTGGCGGAACGGCTGGATGACTGGCTGGTCGATGGGGACCGGTCGCTCCACCGGTCCCTCGGGTACCAGTTCCGGGGCGACGCCTTCCACGGGCCGACCCTGAGCGTCAAAGAGGCCGATTTTGACGCGCTGCGCCGTGTCGGGGCGGAGCCGTCGCATCGCCGCGTGCGCCTCGGGCGTGAGCGGCTTGCCCGGGTTCCGGAGCGCATTCACAACGGCGGGATGGCTCGCGACGGAGTCCGCCCGGCGCAGGAGGGCCCGCATACTGGTGCTGGACAGTTCGGCAACCCGGTCTGCCGCGCGGTCAATCCGCTCGGTCGCTGCCTCGATGGCCGAACGCTTCGCCGCACTGTAGGCGAGGACACTCAGGGTCACCATCGCGACCGCGAGGATCAGGCCGATGATGGCGGGAATCCGCCAGCGCAAGGACAGGCGATCGCTCATGCCCGCCCCGGGTCGCTTCCAGCGATTGTTTCGGGCCGTTCAGGGTGCATCGCGCGCCGTGGATACCTGATCAGGAAGCCGGTTGAGCCTGATTCGTCCAAGGGTTCTGAACAGACCAGTATGGCATCTGGCGCGTGGAGCGCTATTGCTCTTAAGGGATAGGTTGGAGGTGGGAGGTCGGAGGTCGGAGGCCTGGGCCTGGCCAGGGCGGCTGTTCGCGCCCCTGATGCCTGATGCCTGATGCCTGATGCCTGATGCCTGATGCCTGATGCCTGATGCCTGATGCCTGATGCTTGATGCCTATCCCACCATATCCGGCCCGTGCAGACGGTCCGCGGTCCACGCCAGGGCGTCGGTGTAGGCCTGTCGCAGTGAGACGGGGGAGACCCCCAGTCCGCCGGCCTCCGCCATGACTTCGTCCCAGGCGCCCTGCTCGAACAGTTCGACCACGGACAGCACGTGTCCCGCAAGGCCGGTGCGCCCTTCGATGGCGGCGCGCAGTTCCGGGGCCAGGTTCAGGGTATCCAGCAGGTCGCGCATCGGGGCGCGCAGGACCGCGTCGAGCAGCGAGAAGAGTCCCACGATGAATGCGGCCTCCGCCTCCCGTTCGCCCGCGGCAGCGCGCGCGATCTCCTCGCACATGCGGGCGCGGCGCATCGCGATATCGAGCAGTTCCCGCTCGGCCGCGGTCGTGGCGCCCACGCTCGTCACCAGCATCAGGGCGAGCCAGCGCCGCAATTCCTGCCGGCCCAGCAGCCGGAGGGCATGGCGGATCGAGCTGATCCCCCGCCCGCCAACGGAGACCGTGTTCACCGCCCGCAGCAGCTTGGCGGTGAGCGTGAGGTCTCCCTGGATGGCGCGTTCGAGGTCGGCCTCGGTCGTGCGATCGTCGCGCACCATCGCCATGAGCTTCATGATCGTGGCCGGCGACGCTGGCAGGGCGCGCTGGGAGACCAGCTCGGGGCGCGCGAAGTAGTAGCCCTGGAAGTACGAGAAGCCGAGTCGGTGGCAGGCGTCGCGCATCGCCGGCGTTTCCACGCGCTCGGCCAGGAAGCGGACGTTGAAGTGTCGCAGGCGATCGAGGGTGTGGGCGAGTTCGGCTTCGTCCTTGCCCAGGACGTCGAGCTTGACCACATGCGCCAGGTCGAGGAGCGGGTCCATCGCCGGCGAGTACTCGAAGTCGTCGAGCGCCAGGAGGTAGCCGCCGTCGACGATGTCGCGGCACGCGGCCAGGACCTCGTCGTCGGGGACGACGCGCTCCAGGACCTCGATCACCACGGTGCCCGGGTGGAGCACGGAGTGAACGCGATCCAGCAGCAACTGCCGGGTGAAGTTGAGGTATGCGCGCCGTCCGCCCGTCAGGCGCCCGATGCCGATGGAGAGGAAGGCGTTGACGAGGACCTGCGACGTCATGCGGTCGTCCCCGGAGCCTTCGGAGGTCGGGTTCAGGCCGCCGCGGTACAGCAGCTCGTAGCCATGCAGCGCGCCCCCGCCATCGAAGATGGGCTGGCGTGCGAGCAGGACGTCGAATTGGACGGAGGTGTCGGTGGCGGCTTCGGCTAGTCCTGGCACGTCGTCGGGTTTGATGCGGTTACCGGCCCCGTGAGGCCACGCCCCGCACCTTCAGTATCGGCACGTTGCCGACCCGACCTGAGCGCCCGCTCGCGGCCGCGAAAGACGACCGATCCCCAGGCACGCAGGGTGTACCGGAGGCCAGGAATCAGCGCAGGGACAGGTTGAACGCGGCCTTCGCCACCGACCCGCCCCACGCGAATTCCAGGACGCCACCGAGGCCACTCTGGTTGCGCACCGTGACGGTCAGCTCCTCCACGGGCGAAGGCGTGGGGGTGAGCTGCATGGGGATCCGCGCCACGTCCTGGGCTGGATCGTACTCCGTCCCCCACATGCCGATCTTGCGGCTGACGATGAGGTTCGTGCCGGTGCGCGTGTGCTGGATCCACAGCGTATACGCGCCCGCCGGCACCGTGACCGATCCGAAGGTCATCGCCCTGGTGACGAACAGGTGCGTTGCATCATTCGCGCCCGCCCGCCACACCGAGTCGAACGGGACCAGTGCCCCGCCCCACACCGTGCGCCCCCGGACCATGGGCCGACCGTAGTCCACCAGGACGATGGCGCCTGGCCCGAAGCCGCCCCGGGCCACGTCTCGTGCCGAGAGTGTGCCGGTGGGTCGCATCGCGCGGGCGATCGCGGCCATGTCCAGGCCGCCGGGGCCGCGCACGGCGACCACCTTGTTGGTCGTCATCGCGCCATCCACCAGCTGCAACTGGCCGCGCGAGTCGAAGAGGAAGCGCATCGGATAGATCCCGACGCCGCGCATCCGGAGCGTATCACCACCCGCCCCCTCGAGCCCGACGAACCCGGCGGGGCCGGCGACGCTCAGCGACGGCAATGAATCCGTGGCGCCTCCCGACCGGCGTCGCGCCGCCAGCAGTTCCATCGCGCCATAGACGTACACCGGCAGCACGACCGTCCCCTGTCGCGCCGCCATCGCGGTGCGCTGCACGGTGTCAGGCCGGACGAACTCACGCACCACGGAGTCGGTGGTGACGGTGAACCGGACCTCGGTGGGCTGGTTGGGGAACGGTGTGCCGTCGGGCTGCATCCGCCGGACGGAGGCCGACGCCGGCAGCCCATCCGGGCGGAGTGCCATCTCGTAGCGGACGAGGATCACGCTGGCGCCCGTGCGCTGGACCATCTCGCCGGACAGCCGGTTGGCCGTTCGGGTGTACTGGTCGATGGCCACGGTGTCCTTGCCGAGCCGGTAGACGAAGGACGCCTGTTGCGCACCGGCTCGAGCGGTGACGACGACGGACAGGATGGCGATGGCGGTGCGCATGGATGGAGGCTCGGGTGGAATGGCTGATGAATCCACCAGATGACCGGCAGGTTCCATCCTCTCCATCAATCATGGCTCAGTCACCTCGCAGGGCCACGTTCGGATCCACCCGCGCGGCGCGAAGAGCCGGCCCCAGACTCGCGGCCAGGGCCACCACGAGCAGCACCATCGTCACCAGCCCGAAGACCAACGGGTCGCGCGGCGATTGCTGGAACATCAGCCCTTCCATCGCCTGTGATCCACGGAACGCGAGGGCGCCGCCGAGCACGAGACCCACGGCGACCAGCCGCAGTCCGCTCGAAATGACCAGCTGCATGACGTCGCTGACCGACGCGCCGAGCGCCAGGCGGACGCCGAGTTCCTGCGTGCGCTGCGCGACGTCATAGGCGATGAGCGAATAGAGGCCGATGGCGGCCAGCACCAGGGCCAGGCCGCCGAAGGCGACGAACATCGTCGCGCCGAACTCCCACGAGCGCCGCTGTGGATCGATCAGCCGGCTCAGTGGCATGGCGCCGGCATAGGCCGCGCCGGGCATCTCGCGCTGCAACCGGCGACGCAGCGTTTCGACGTAGTCGGCCACGTTGCCCTGCACCCGCGCGAACATCTGGAAGTCCACCGAGCCGTCGAACTGCTCCGTCGGAACGTAGTACGTGTACTCACGTGCTTCGGTCAGCGTGCGAACGCGCATCTCCTCGGCGATGCCAATCACCGTCGAACAGGGAGCCGTGTCGGCGCCGATGCGGACACACTTGCCGAGGGCTTCCTCGACCGGCCAGATCGCGCGCGCCATTCCTTCACTGACGACGACCACGGGCGGACTTCCGGCCCGGTCCGTGGCGTCGAACGCGCGTCCCCTCAGGATGCGGGTTCCCATCGTGGCGAAGTAGTCGGGACTTCCTGCCTGGAGAATGAAGCGGCCACGACGCCGGATGGAGTCCACACCGGGCACCCACAGGCCGCGTCCTTCGTTACTCCAGAACGGAACCGAAGCCGCCAGCGTTACGTGCGTCACGCCGGGAACTTCCCGCGCAGCCAGCAGCATGCGGTCGGTGAGCGCTCGCTGCTCGGCCGGCGTGAGGGTCACGCCCCGGAGGTTCGCGCCCAGGAACACGATGCGATCGGCGTCGTAGCCGAGCCGGAACCCGTGGACCTTCTGCAGGCTGCGCACAAACAGGCCGGCGCCCACCAGCAGGACCACCGAGAGCGTCGCCTGGAAGACGAGCAGCGCGGTCCGCGTGCGTCCACGGCGATACGTGCCCTCGCGTGAACCTGTCTTGAGGGCGCTCGCCAGGTCGCCACGACCCGCCTGCAGTGCCGGCACCAATCCGGTCAGCAGCGCGACGATCACCGTCGCGATCGCCGCGAACAGCAGCGTGCGCCCGTCGGTGGTTACCGCGACGGCCTCCTCGGGCGTGAAGAAGAACGCACGCAGTGTTGCCGATCCCCACTGCGCGATGGCAAGGCCGGCCGCGCCCCCCAGGACCGCGAGGACCAGGCTCTCGGTGAGGAGCTGACGGACCAGCCGCTGACGGCTGACGCCGAGCGCGAGACGCACGGCGATTTCGCGCTGGCGGCCCACCGCACGTGACAGCAGCAGGTTGGCGACATTGGCGCACGCGATCAGCAGCACGATGAGTGCGACACCAGCGATCCACCTGGCGACCTGGGACTCCTGTCCAGCCTGTGGCCCGCGGTCAATCTGTACCGGTCCCAGCGTGACCGCGGCGCGCGCGCTGTCCGGCGTGCCAATTTGCGGCTGGGCGCTGGCCTCGCGCCGCCAGCTCTCGTAGTACGCCGCGGTCAGGTCGGCTTCGGCCGCGGCGACGCTGATCCCCGGCTTGCGGCGAGCGACCAGCTCGAGCCAGCTCCAGGTGTAGGCGTTGGTATAGGCCGCGCCCCGGCGCTCGAACGCGTAGCTGGTGATTGGCATGAACGCGGCGGGCACGCCCTGGTCACCCATCCCGACGAAGCCTTCGGGTGCGACGCCGATGATGGTGCGGATCGCGCGACCGATGCGCACCGGCTGACCGATGACGTCCGGGCTCCCGCCGAAGTGCGTCTGCCAGAAGGCGTGACCGAGCACGACGACCGGCATTCCGGCGGGCAGGCTGTCATCGGTCGCGTCGAAGAATCGGCCGTGGATGGGGCGGGCCTTGAACAGCGAGAAGTAGTTCGCGGTGGCGACGGTGACGCGCATCTCCTTCGTGTCCGCGCCGTCGCCAACCGGCGTGACGATCGTCTGGAACGCCGAGATCGTCTCGAAGGACTTTGTGGCACGCGCGAAGTCGCGATACACCGGAAAGGCGAGGTTGCGTTCGACGCGGCGCTCCCCATCGAGGTTGTACGCGGTGTAGACCCGATGGACGGTGCTGGCGTCGCGCAGGGTCGGTGGAGGGCGGAAGAGGAGTCGATCGACGATGCCGAACATCGCGGCGTTCGCGCCGATGCCGAGACCGAGCGTGACGACGATGCCGAGGGAAAAGGCCGGACGCGCGACGAGCCCACGCGCGGCGTACCGCAGGTCCTGGGCGAGCGTCTCCAGCGCTACGAGTCCTCGCGCGTCGCGTGTGTCGTCCCTGGTTCCCTCGAGGGTGCCGAACGCCGCCCGGGCGCGCCGGCGTGCCTCGTCAGGCGCCATGCCGGCGCGAACGTGCTTCGCGGTTTCCTGCTCGAGGTGGAACTGCAATTCAGCGTCCAACTCGTGGTCCATGGCGTCGCGCCGGAACAGCGCGCGCAGGCGGTAGCGCAGGTCGGTGAGGGCTTGGCGCATGGTGGTGACTCCTGGCTAGGCCTGGTCGAGCACGAGGCCGACGGCGGCGGTCAGCTTCTGCCAGGCGTCGGTCTCGGCGGCGAGCTGCTTCCGGCCGGCGCGGGTAAGGTCGTAGTACTTGGCCTTGCGGTTGTTGTCGGAGGTGCCCCACTCGGCCTTGATGAGGCCTCGGCGCTCGAGTCGATGCAGGGCCGGGTAGAGCGAGCCCTGTGGCACCTGCAGCGTGGCGCGCGAGACCTGGTGCAGGCGCTCCGAGATGGCCCAGCCGTGCATGGGTTGCAGCGAGAGGGCCTTCAGGATGAGCAGGTCGAGGGTGCCCTGAGGGAGGTCGAGACGAGGGAGCATTCGAGTGCAGATTGCAGATTGCAGATTGCGGATTGCAGAGTGCGAGTGCAGGGGGGCACAGTGGTGACTTGCGGGAGCTTCTTGCTCCCCTTCGGCTTCTACAAGGCGATGGTAGTGGTGGCCTTGTAGAAGCGCAAGAGGAAGGCCTCGAGCGGGTGACAGTCCGTTCCGGGGAGGTTCGGGCCGATGGCCGGGTGCTCCTGACTCACGTGGCCGTCGCGGAAACGACGAGACCGCGGCGTGGGCCGCGGTCTCTCGAACTCAAGGGAGCAACCTCAGGGAACGCGTCGCGCGGTCCTGCCCTTATTGCGGAGCGCGTTGGCGGAACGGCGCCTCTGCGTGGGTGATCCGGCCTCCGGTGACCGTGAGCAGCACCTTCGCCTCCTTCAACTGTGGCGCGGGGATCGCGAACAGGTCCCGGTCGATGATGACGAAATCGGCGAGCAGTCCTGCCTTGAGCGAACCCTTGTTCGCCTCCTCCCCCTCCGCCCACGCGTTGTTCACCGTATAGGAGCGGAGACTGGTCTCGAGGTCGAGCCGCTCCATCGGGAACCACCCACCCTCGGGCTTGCCGTCCAGGGTCTGGCGCGTCACCGCGGCGTACAGGATGACCATCGGGTTCGCCGTGTACCAGCTCGCGTTGGTGCCCGGCCAGTCCGAGCCAAAGAGCAACGGGACGCCCGCATCGTGGAACGTCCTGAACGCGTACGCCCAGCGCGCGCGCGTGCCGATACGCTCCTCCATCCACCGCATGTCGTCGATCGCGTGATACGGCTGCACCTCGGCGATGATGCCCAACCGCTTGTAGCGCTGCGCGACCTCGGCGTTGCGAATCACCTGCGAGTGGATGATGCGCCAGCGCCGTTCCTTCGGCCCGTTCACGCGCATCACCTTTTCCATGATGGTGAGCACGCTGTCGATGGCGTGGTCGCCGATCGCGTGCACGTTCGCCCACCAGCCGGCCGAGTCGAGCCCGAAGAGGAGCCGCTCCATGTTGCCGGGGGGACTCATGCCCGAGCCGGCGCCGTCGGTCGCGGCGGTGTTCGTGCTGTCACGCCATTCGCCAACGCGGCCCGAGTGAAGCTGCGGCTCGTAGAAGCGCGCCGTGGAGTTTCCCTGGATGCCGTCGATGAACCCCTTGAGCGCGCGGATGCGAATCCAGTCGTCCCCGAACCCCGGCGAGATACCGGCGTAGGAGAGCTCGTTCCACTTGTCGAGCGTGGGCCGCGCGAAGATCCGCACCGTGAGTTCGCCGCGCCGCTTGAGCTCCGTGTACACGGGCAGCTGCGCCGGCGGCGTATTGTCGTGAATCGTCGTCACGCCCAGTTCACTCAGGTGCTGCAGGGCGGCCCGTGCTTCACGGAGTCGCTGATCGAACGTCTTGGGTGCGATGGCGGCGCGCAGGCGTGAGAGCGCGGCACCATTGACGCGGCCGGTGGGCTCGCCGTTGGCGCACTCCAAACCGTCTATAGAACCGGTACAGTCCAGGCCCGCGGCCCTGAGCGCCGCCCCGTTCGCGAGCCACGCGCTCCGGTCCCAACGATTGAGCAGTGCCGGCGTATTGGGCGTCACCGAATCGATGATCGAACG
This sequence comes from Gemmatimonadaceae bacterium, assembly GCA_030835125.1. Taxonomy (GTDB): domain Bacteria; phylum Gemmatimonadota; class Gemmatimonadetes; order Gemmatimonadales; family Gemmatimonadaceae; genus JABWBJ01. The sequence continues at coordinate 158,062 of JAUQWM010000012.1, forward strand.
GTCAGGGGAGAACCGCGCCGTGGGCCGGTTCGAGGCGGAGCCAGTGGCGTTAGCCGGATTGTCCTCGTACGCACCCCAGTCCCCGCCTGTGAGCCAGGCGCCGGGACTCATGCGCTGCGCCGCCGCCTTCACGCGCCCGGCAAACGGGCCGGGCGTGTGGACGTCGAGCAGATTGGCACCGAGGAGCAGTGCGCCGGCCTGCCCGAAATGCGTATGATCATCAATGAAGCCGGGCGTGATGAACCGCCCGCCGGCGTCAATCACGCGCGTCCGCGCGCCGCGATGCGCGTCGGCCTGCGCGTTGGTTCCCACCGCGATCAGGCGCTCGCCCCGAACCGCCAGCGCCTCGGCGCGTGGCTGGGCGGAGTCGCCGGTCCAGACGCGCGCGTTGCGGACGATCAGGTCGGCGTCCTGTGCGCGGAGTCCGGCGACGGGCAGGATCAGCGCGACGCAGGCAACGAGGGTTCGGCATTGGGCGGAGAGGGTCATCGACATGAAGGCTAAGCTACGTGCCACCTCCCCGGGTTCAAGCCACGCGCGGGCGCGCTCACCGGCGCGGCGGACGTGATCGAGACTCGAGTCTCCACCCCACTGCCCTGCTTCCGAACCAGCGAGGCTCGCATGACAACCGGCTGACAGCGCCATGACGGTGTGTTGACGGCTGCCGGCTACGCTGGACGCCATGAAGACACGAAGACGGTCCGTCCGCTGGATGTCGAGCGCCATTGTCGCGCTGGTCGCGGGGTGCAGCTCCGATTCGACCGAGGTCACGCAGCCCCCCCAGGCAGGGCCGCCGCTGACGTCCGGGACGGTAGCCGTCAGCCGAACATCGGCGTTGCTCACCGCGATCGGTCAATCGCAGCATCTCACGGCGCGCACGATGGATAGTTCTGGAGCAGCGGTGAACGCCGCCGTCGCCTGGAGTTCCTCGGCGCCTGACCAGGTCAGCGTCGATGCGACGGGACGCGTGACGGCCAGAGCCATCGGGTCCGCGATGGTCTTTGCGACCTCTGGCGGCGTGAAGTCGCCACCGGTCTTCATCGTGGTCGCGGAACCGCCGGCGGGGACGTTGCTCGTCACCGATGCTCAGGTTCTCCTGATTACTCCTCCCGCCGGGCTGGCTGCCGGGCAAATGCCCGGTATCGGGACGACGTACGAAGTTCGCCTCGCGGGAGTCGCGACTCCGCCGGCCCCCGGCACGGTTGTCCTGTCGGCCGAGAATTCAGCCGTGGCGGGGAAGGTCGTCTCCACACGCAGTGAGTCGGGGGCCTTGGTGGTCACGCTCGCGCTGGCCCCGCTGCGGGAGCTTTTCTCGCGATACAGCATCAACTGGAGCATCGACCTCGCCGCGTTCCCCGCGGTGCTCGACCTGACGACCCCGGGTTCGTCGGCCGGCAGTGTCTCACCAGCAGCGCGCCTCCGGCCACCGTCGACACCGCCGGCAGCCAACTTCATACAACCGTTCTCGGCGGTGAGTTGCGAAGCCAGCCTGGCACCGGTGCTCCTGAGCCGGACCGTCCAGCTCGCCCCGACCGCGGACCTGCGCCTTGATGTTGTTGACGACCCCGGGTACACGCGCCGCGCCGTCGTGGGCTCATTCAAGACCGTCGGCACCGTGGCGGTCAAGCTCAATGCCGGATTCAAGTTTTCGGGGAAATGCCTGGCGCAGGTGCTGATCAGGATCCCGATCGGAGGCCCGCTCGCCCTCGGCATCATGCCGGGAGTGCGGGTCGGCGTTGGTGTGGGCCTCGACGGGGAGATTGCATTGACGGCTGGCGAGCTGTCCATCACCGGAGAAGTGGGGACGCAGCTCGAGGTGGGATGGGAGTGCGGCGGAATTACGTCCGTTTGCCGGGCGCTCGAGAGCCTGACGCCGATCAGGAAACTGACGCCGAAGTACGAGGTGGTCAGCCCGCGTCAAGGAATGCGGGTGAAGCTCTCCGGGCAATTGTATGCCCTGGTGGGACTCGACGCCGTGTTCTTCACGTCGTTCACGCTAGGCGTTGTCGAAGCCAGGGTCGGACCCGTCCAATCCGTTGACCTCGGCTTCGAGGAGGACCAGGTCATCGTCCCCACGTATGCGTCAACCTACGACCTGAAGCTCGAGGCGGTCGTCGAGCCGGGGTCGGGCCTGCAGGAGCTCCTCAATTTCACCTTTGGGCCGGGCCACGTCACGTTCCAGGGAAAGGCCTCCACGACCTTATCGGAATCACCCAAAGGCGTACTCTCCGTCAGCCAGGCGATCGTGCCGCCGTCGGGCGTGAGCGTCGACCTCAGGGTCGACCTGACGAACACCGACTATTTCGGGATCGGCTACAACGTCCGTCATGTGGTCCTGTGGCGGAAGAAGCCGAATGACACCAACTGGACCCATTTCCGGGACATCAACGTCACGGCGAGCAATCAGACGGTCTTCACTTATACGTGGCAACCGACGCTTGACGACCTCGGGACGACAGAGTTCGCGGCGCTGGTCTACAGCGCGACGGACTTCCCGGTACCGGGCCTCGAAGTTTCCGCGAACTCGATTGCGAAGGTGCTGGTATCATGCTTCTCGACACCCCGGGCCGACGAGAGCGTGGCGGCGACAAGTACCTGCTCCGACACGTGGCAGGGTACGGCAACGTTCTTCCAGCCCGACGAGATCCAGATCGACGTGAGCGTCACGTGGACCAGAAACCCGAGGGTCACAGATCCAGGCCTGGTGAGGTACATGGCGACCGGAACGGCAACCGTCAAATGGATCCGCTGGAACAGCATGGGGTGCTCGGTATCGGAGACCGTCTTTCCCATCAACGAGGACGACGGCTCCGAAGATGGCGGCCTGTCGGTCGACTACGGTGAAACGCCACCGGCCTTTGGCGGGCTCGCCGTGGTACTCTTCCCGGTAACCGTAACCTGTCCCGGGGGTGCGCCCGGCTTCTTCCCCCTGGGAATGATCTGGCTCAGCGGATCAGGCAACGTCAGCGCGAACGGCACTCTCATCCAGGGTCGCAACGATGTCGGGGGCGGCATCTATTGGTCGTGGTCGTTCGCACGTCCGTAGGCTCCGCAATCTGCACTCTGCACTTCTCACCGTTCTCCCGACGCCGCGCGCGCGCGATTCCTCAGGTGCCAGTTCATGAGCACGATGAGCCGTGAGCGCGTCTGGGTTTCGACGGGGTCGACGTTCCGTATCATCACCAACGCACTTCCATCAGGGAACACGTCGTAGTTGCTCCTGTTGGTGGTTCCCGCCCACACATCCCGAAACAACGTGTCGCGCCTGGTGACGTCCAACCGCGCACCGTCGCTGAGGCGCGCCACCATCATGTACTCCGTCGTCACTCGACCCGCCCGATAGAACAACTCCTTGCCGTCCGGTGCCCATATCGGTTCGGTGCCTCCGTTGACGGAGACGCGCACCTCGTCCGCTCCACTCGGCACCCTTCTGACGTACACCTCGTTCTGTCCGGTTCGATTCGTCACGTACGCGATCAGCTTGCCGTCAGGCGACATCTCCGGCGACGTCTCGGTGTACTCCTCGGCCAGGAACGGACGTGCCGCGGACAGCGAGTCCATGTGAACCAGCCAGACATCGAGGTTACTCTCACGTCCGACGCGAAAGGCAGCGTAGCTCCCCCGCTTGCTCAGGGAGATTGCGCGAATCGAAGCTCCGGCGCTGAGCAGCGGTGTCGCCATTCCTGGCTGGTAGAGTGGCTGCGACATCACGACGCTGTCGCCCCCATCCCGCGCGTAGACGAGGCGTTCACCATCAGGGCTCCAGGCCGGATAGATGCTGCCCGAATCGGCGGTGACCCGTGTGCGCACCTTTGACGCGGTGTCGAATCGCCATATGTCCGGGTGCCGAACGGGGTTCACAGGGCCCCGAAGTGGCACGGTATAGGCGATCTGTCGTCCATCAGGAGACACCCGTGGCGACCCATAGCGTCCCGAGGGCGTGCCTAACGGGCGTTCGACGCCAGCGCGCGATACCAGGAACAACTGCGCATTGCCGTCTCCACCGTCGGCGACATTGCCGGTCCGGTACACCAGGGTTCCGTTGTCCGCCACCGAGAATCCGGCGGCACCTCCACGACCGGTGGCTATCCCTTCCACGATTGGAAAGGATGCTCCAGTCACCTTCAGCGAACGTGCCGAGAAGGGCACCGCAAACAGCCAGGCATCTGTTGTCGCGTAGACGATGTGGCCGGAGCCGGAGTATTGCGGATTCGTTCCGCGAATGCCGAGGTCCGTGACTTTCCCGTCCGGAATCGTGACGACGCCCAACGTGGTCGAATCGAGTTCCGCGACGTCCAGCCAGATCGTGATGAGTGCTGCCTTCCCTCCGGGCAACGCGCGCGGGAATCCATACCGGAAGTGGCGCCGCGACGTATCGGGTTCCACCAGCAGTGTCCGTGGACCTCCCTGGGCGGGCACTGTCCACAGGGCGTTGCGATGGACGACGATGAACGGGCCAGCATCGCTCCACGAGATCTGGCCATTCCCCGGACTGGAGTCGACGACCTGTCGCGCTGTTCCTCCGCGTACCGCCAGCAACTTCACCGAGAGAGTTCCGGCCCTGCCGTTCCGGTACGGGAACAGAATCTGCTGGCCATCCGGTGAGACGACCGGTGATCCCGTGCTGTCGCTGCCGCGCACAGGCACGATCTCGCGCTCGTCGAGGCGGCGGGTATACAGCATGGCTCCCGTACCGCGGCCCCGCGTCGCCGCAAACACCAGCGTGGAGCCGTCCCGGGAGAGTGAGAGACTGTTGGCGCCACCGGTTCCCGTGCCGATGTCCATGCTGTCCGGCAGGACGATCTCGAATTCGGATGGCACGAGCGGGCCCGCCGGGGACCCCGGACGCATAACGAGCACCGCCGCGGCCACCATCCCCACGGCCGCCACGCCCCACGCCGCCATCTCCCGGGCCGCCGGTCGCTTCGCGGTCGCCGTGCCGGTCGTGCCCACCGGGGCCGCCGACGTGGCGCGGGTGACGATCCTGGCGCCGCTCAACGCCTCGCTGAACTCCTTCGCCGTCGCCCATCGGTCCGCGGGTAACTTCTCGAGGGCGCGTTCCACCGCCGCCTCGACGTGCCCGGGGACGGTGGGGCGGCTCGACCGGATGCTGCGCGGTCGTTCGGTGAGCAATCGCGCGATGATCGCCTGCGACGTCGTGCCCGTATGCGGCGCCTCCCCGGTCAGCATCTCGTAGGTGAGCGCGCCGAGTGAGTAGATGTCGGTTCGGCCGTCGATGGCGCGGTCGCCGGTCGCCTGCTCGGGGCTCATGTATTGCGGCGTACCTAGCGACAGGCCGGTCTGGGTGATGCGACTGCCGCCGGCGTTCGACACCGCCAGGGCGATGCCGAAGTCGGCGACGAGCGGTTGCCCCTCGTGCAGCAGGATGTTCTCGGGCTTGAGGTCCCGGTGGATCACGCCATGCCGGTGCGCGTAATCCAGCGCGCTGCCGACGGCCACCGCGATGCGCACCGCTTCCTCGACCGGCAACTGCTTCTCGCGCTCGAGCCGCGCCCGCAGCGACTCGCCCTCGATGTACGGCATGACGTAGAACAGCAGGTGCTCCGCCGCGCCGCTATCGAACAACGGCAGCAGGTTCGGGTGCTGGAGGTTGGCGGTGACCTGGATCTCGCTCAGGAACCGCTCGACGCCGACCACGGCGCCGAGGTCTGGCTTGAGGACCTTGAGCGCCACGCGGCGGTTGTGCCGGACGTCCCTCGCCAGGTAGACCGTGGCCATCCCACCCTCGCCGATGAGGCGATCGATGGCGTAGCGTCCGGCGAGTGCCGTATTGAGCTGGTCGGTCGGGTGCATGTCGGGCCGAGTGACAATCGGTTGAAGCTGCGGCAGGGGTCGGTACGTGTCCAGTTTGGCCCCCGGGCAGACGGTCCCCGCCACGTGTTGGAGTCGGGAGCCGCCTCACGAATCCTCATTGCTCCCACTCATCGCTGTCCCAAAAAAAAGGGGCCGCTTTCGCGGCCCCCTTCCTTTCAGCATGCAGCAATCAGCAACCAGCACCCAGCGTCTGTCTAGTACATCCCGCCCATGCCGCCACCCGGCGGGCCACCGGCCGGAGCCGGCTTGTCTTCCTTCTTCTCGACGATCAGCGCTTCGGTCGTGAGGAGGAGGCTGGCGATCGACGCCGCGTTCTGCAGCGCCGTACGGGCGACCTTGGTCGGGTCGATGACGCCGGCCGTGACCAGGTTCTCGTACGTGTCCGTGAGCGCGTTGTAGCCGAACTGGTCGTCCTTCGACGAACGGACCTTCTCGACCACGATCGACCCTTCGGCGCCGGCGTTGTAGGCGATCATGCGCATCGGCTCCTCGAGGGAGCGACGGATGATGTCGACGCCGATCTGCTCGTCGTGCTCCTCGAGCTTGAGGCCCTTGAGGGCCCGCTGCGCGCGGATGAGCGCGACACCGCCGCCCGGGACGATGCCTTCCTCGACCGCGGCGCGCGTGGCGTGCAGCGCATCCTCGACGCGGGCCTTCTTCTCCTTCATCTCGCTCTCGGTGGCCGCCCCGACGTTGATGACCGCGACTCCGCCGGCCAGCTTCGCCTTGCGCTCCTGGAGCTTCTCCTTGTCGTAATCGGAGGTCGTCTTCTCGATGGCGACCTCGATCTCCTTGATGCGGCCCTTGATGGCCTCGGAGTCGCCGGCGCCGTCGATGATCGTCGTGTTGTCCTTGTCGATCACGATGCGCTTGGCGCGGCCCAGGTCCGTCAGGACCGCATTCTCGAGCTTGAAGCCGACTTCGTCGGACACGACCTGGCCCTTGGTCAGGGTCGCGATGTCCTGCAGCATCGCCTTGCGGCGGTCCCCGAAGCCCGGCGCCTTCACGGCGCAGACCTTGAGCGTGCCACGGAGCTTGTTCACGACCAGCGTGGCGAGCGCCTCGCCCTCGATGTCCTCGGCGATGATCAGCAGGGGACGCCCGGCCTGGGCGGACTTCTCGAGGATCGGGAGCAGGTCCTTCATCGCCGAGATCTTCTTGTCGTGGATGAGGATCATGGCGTCTTCGAGCGCCGCTTCCATCTTGTCCGGATCGGTGACGAAGTACGGCGAGATGTAGCCGCGGTCGAACTGCATGCCGTCGACCGTCTCGAGCGTCGTCTCGATGCCGCGGGCTTCCTCGACCGTGATGACGCCGTCCTTGCCCACCTTCTCCATCGCCTCGGCGATCAGGTCACCGATCTCCTTGTCGTTGTTGGCGGAGATGGAACCGACCTGGGCGATCTCCTTCTTGCCGGTGGTCATGATCGACATCTTCTTCAACTCTTCGATCACGGCCGTGACGGCCTTCTCGATGCCGCGCTTGATGGCCATCGGGTTGGAACCGGCGGTGACGTTCTTGAGGCCTTCCCGGAAGATGGCCTGGGCCAGCACGGTGGCGGTGGTGGTGCCGTCACCGGCGACGTCGGACGTCTTGGTGGCGACTTCCTTCACCATCTGCGCGCCCATGTTCTCGATCGGGTCCGAGAGCTCGACTTCCTTCGCGACGGTGACACCGTCCTTCGTGATGGTCGGGGCACCGAACTTCTTGTCGAGGACGACGTTCCGTCCCTTCGGGCCGAGCGTGACCTTCACCGCTTCGGCGAGCTTGTCGACGCCGCGCTTGAGGCCTGCACGGGCCTCCGTGTTGAAAAAGAGTTCCTTGGCTGCCATGGATGAATCCAGTTGAGAGTTGTGAGTTGTGCGTTGCGAGAGTGGTCAGCGAGGAGGTCGAGGGGCGAACCGGCAGCCTCTCAACGCTCAACTCGCAGTCGCAACTGTCAGTTGATCACGGCGAGAACGTCGCTCTCGCGCAGGATGAGGTACTGGTCGCCCTCGATGGTGACCTCGGTCCCGCTGTACTTCCCGTAGAGCACCTTGTCGCCGACCTTCACTTCCATGGCGACGCGCTTGCCGTCCTCGGTGCGGCCGGGGCCAACGGCGATGATCTCTCCCTGCTGCGGCTTCTCTTTCGCGGTGTCCGGGATATAAAGCCCGCCGCGCATGGTCTCGGACTCTTCCAGCGCCTTCACGACGACGCGGTCAGCGAGCGGCGCGATCTTCGTCGCCGCCGCGCTCTTGGTGGCCATAGGGTGCATCCCTCCTGCTGGGAACGGTGATGGTTTCTTCGCCAGTAGCACTCTATGACAGTGAGTGCTAGCGGGCGTGAATCATAGACAGGACCGGTCGTGGGGTCAAGGCCTGCAGGATCGCCGATACCATAGCGTAACCGATTGCTCTGCAATGGCTTGCGGAGCCTGTTACCTGATCTCGTCCGCGAGCCTCATCCGGGCGAGCAGACGCTCGAAGCGCGGCTCGGACCTCAGGGGCGCCAACACCGGATCGACCTCGGACCTCGGACCTCGGACCTCAGAACGTGTCCTCTGGTGAGGGCTCCGTGCGCGCGTTAGCGTCGAGCCGACGCCGGAACCCGGCACGGCCCTGGAGACCCGAATGAGACGTACAGCCCTTGCCGCCACCGTCCTGGCGCTTGCCGTCGCGGCCGCGGACGCCGCGGGCCAGCAGAAGCCCACGATCGCGCAGTTCATGAGCCCTGCCTCACCGCTCGACCTCGCGTCGGCGAAGAAGGCGGATCGTCTCGCGTGGATGGCCTACGAGCGCGGGATGCGCAACGTCTACACCGCGGCGGCCCCGGACTTCCGCCCGGTGCGCCTGACGCGGTTCCTCGAGGACAACGGCATCGACATCACCGACGTCACCGTCTCCGACGACGGCGGCGTGGTGGTGTTCGTGCGGGGTTCCGCGCCTAACAGCGCGGGCTGGGTCGCGAATCCGTCGCACGATCCGGACGGCGGCGCACGCGAGATCTGGGCGGTGCGCACCACGGGCGGCGCGGCCTGGCGCCTGGCGGAGGGGAACGCCCCGGAGCTTTCGCCCGATGGGCGCTCGGTCCTCTACGTGAAGGAAGGACAGATCTACCGGGCACGGGTGTCGCAGGCGCCGCAGGCCAGCGACATCGACAAGGGCGAGAAGCCCTTCATCAACGCGTGGGGCACGAACAACGCGCCGCGCTGGTCGCCCGACGGTCGCAAGGTCGCCTTCGTGTCGACGCGCACGAATCACTCGTTCATCGGCCTCTACGACGTCGCGACCCGTTCGGTGACCTACGTGTCGCCGAGCGTGGACTACGACGCGATGCCGACGTGGTCGCCGGACGGGAAGCAACTCGCGTTCACGCGCCGTCCGGGCCTGCCGTTCGGGCGCCAGGGCCAGGTGGGCGCCGGGGCGGCGAGCCTCGGCAACCCGGCGGGACCCGCCGGTCGCGGAGGGTCGGCAGGTGTGTGCGCGGCGGTCGGCCAGGGTGGAGGTCGCGGGGGTCGCGGTGGCGGGCCGGACACGGCCACCGCGGTCGACCGGCAGTTTCCCGGACTCTGTCGCGCGACGTTCCGGGGCGGCTACACGCTTTCGATCATGGTCGCCGACATCCCGTCGGGAACGATGGGGCACGTCGAGGAGAGCGCGATGCCGGCGCGCGAGGTGTGGCACAACGCGCCTGACGATCCGGTCTTCACCACCATCAATCGCCTGTTCTGGGGCGACGGGCATCTCGTCTTCCCCACCGCCCCGCCGCCGAACGACGAGTGGGAGCGCTACTGGTCGGTGAAGCTCGACGGATCGACGACGCGTCCCATCCTGCTCACCACCACCGACGGCCTGATCGAGGACGCCACGTCGGCGATCCTCTCGCCCGACGGCAAGGTGCTGTACTACTGCACCAACGCGCGCGACATCGAGCACCGCGACATCTGGGCGGTGCCGGTCGGGGGTGGCGAGCCGCGCCAGGTCACCACCGGCGCCGGCATCGAGACGTACCCGCAGCCGTTAGGCTCCGGGCGCCAGGTGGGCGTGCTGTACTTCGACGCGAAGCGGCCGGCGTCGGTGGGCCTCGTGCCAGCGGGCGGCGGCGCGGCGCGGGTGATCTTCCCCACCCTGCCGAAGGACTTCCCGACCGAAGCCCACGTGGTCCCGGAGGTGGTGCGCATCAAGGCGGCGGACGGCCTCGAGGTCCCGAACCAGCTGTTCCTCCCGCAGGACCTCAAGCCGGGCGAGCGGCGGCCGGCGCTGATCTTCGTCCACGGCGGCCCGTCGCGGCAGATGCTCCCCGGGTATCACTACATGCAGTTCTACCACTGGGCCTATGCGTACAACCAGTGGCTGGCGAGCCAGGGCTACGTCGTGATGTCGGTGAACTACCGCAGCGGCATCGGCTACGGCCGCTCGTTCCGCCAGGCGCCTAACACGGGACGCAACGGCAACGCCGAGTACCAGGACGTGCTGGCCGCCGGCCAGTACCTGCAGGGACGTCCGGATGTCGATCCCTCGCGCGTGGGGATCTGGGGGCTGTCGTACGGCGGCGTGCTCACGTCGCAGGCGCTGGCGCGGAACTCCGACCTCTTCGTCGCCGGCGCTGACCTGGCGGGTGTCCACCTGTGGGGCAGCTCGCTCGACACGGCCGCGGTCTCCTATCGCTCGTCGGCCATCTCGGCGATCGACACGTGGAAGTCGCCAGTCTTCCTGGTACACGGGGACGACGACCGGAACGTGGACTTCGCGCAGACGGTCGGTCTCGTCCAGCTCCTCCGGGCGCGCGACGTCCATTACGAGCTGATGGTCATCCCGGACGACCTCCACGAGTCCATGATCCATGGCCTCTGGCTCGACACCTGGGAGCGGATCGGGAAATTCCTGCATCGTTTCGTCTGGGAACGGCAGTCGGCGGCCACGTCGTCCCCGGGCAGGAACTGACGCGTCGTCTCGTTGGCGGTGCTGGCCGCGCCGCGACGCGGCCCGTAGAATCAGGGTGTGGACGTGCGTGAACCACGAGGGGCGGCTGCTGGTGGCCGCCCCTTGTGCATTGGGGACTCGTACGCCAGTTCCCGCCGGTGGAGCCGGGACGGGCGAGGACGTAGGTTGCGGGGACTCAGGACCGGGCACACAGAAGGAGCGGCACCATGGCCAGCAAGGATCCGCGCATCGATGAGTACATCGCCGAATCGGCGCCATTCGCGCGGCCCATCCTCAAGCACATTCGATCGGTCGTGCACGCGGGATGCCCTGAGGTCGTGGAGACGATCAAGTGGGGCGCGCCGGCCTTCGAGCATCACGGGATCCTGTGCGGCATGGCCTCGTTCAAGGCGCATTGCGTCTTCGGGTTCTGGAAGTCGGACCTGCTGGCCGACGAGTTCCCCGACGTCGCCAAGGCCGGCGGCAAGGCCATGGGGCAGTTCGGCCGCCTGACCACGGTGAAGGACCTGCCGTCGAAGGCGGTGATGGTGCGCATGGTAAAGACGGCGGCGCGGCTGAACGAGGAAGGCGTGAAGCCACCGCGGCCCGCACCGGATACCGAGCCGAAGTCGGTGCGCGCGCCGGCGGACCTGCTGGCCGCACTCCGCAACAATGCCCAGGCTCGCGCGGCCTACGACGCGCTGAGCCCGAGCCAGAAGCGCGAGTACATCGAATGGATCACCGAGGCCAAGCGGGACGTCACGCGCAAGGCGCGCCTGGCGGACGCGGTGGAGTGGATGGCCGAGGGGAAGATCAGGAATTGGAAGTATGTTCGGTGAGGTTCGAGGTCTGAGGTCGGAGGTCCGAGTAGGAGCGCAAAGCACAAAGGCCTCAACCCTCAACTCTCAACTCTCAACTCGTCATTCTGCACTCTGCACTCTGCACTCGTCGCTGCGCCTCCTCTTCGCTCCGCGAACCAACTGACTCCTCCCTCATGACACCCCGTCGCGTCCTCGCATTCCTCCTGGTTGCACTCCTGCCGGTTTCGGTCGTTGCGCAAGGCGGGACCTCGGCATCGCCATCGGCCGATCGGCCCGGGCGCGACCCGAGGCAGGCGATCGACCAGGAGTACACGAAGAAGATCCTCGAGTACACCACCGAGCCTTTCTTCCTGTCCCCGTTGGTCGACTACCTGCCGGCCTCGCGCACGGTGCCCACGCCGAAGGTCGTCCTCGGCGACATCGCGGGGGCGCCGAACAAGCTGCCGTACTCGCGCGAGGTCTACGACTACATGCGGCGGCTCGACGCGGCGAGCCCGCGGGTTCGGGTCTTCTCGATCGGCCAGACCGAGGAAGGCCGGGAGATGATCGCCGTGGCGGTCGCCTCGGAGGCGCTGATGAATCGCCTCGAACAGAACAAGGCGAACCTGGCGAAGCTGGCCGACCCGCGCTCGATCGGGATGAACGACGCCGAGGCGGCGCGACTGGCGGCGACGACGGCGCCCGTCTACTACATCACCGGCACGATCCACTCACCCGAGGCCGGCGCGCCGACGGCGCTGATGGAACTGGCCTATCGACTGGCAGTCGACGAGAGCCCGTACATCCGGCACATCCGCGACAACCTCATCACGCTCATCACGCCGATCGTGGAAGTGGATGGGCGTGACCGGCAGGTGGACATCTTCAACTGGCACATGAAGTACCCGGACCGGACGTGGCCGAACCTGATCTACTGGGGCAAGTACGTCGCCCACGACAACAATCGTGACGCGATGGGGGTGACGCTCAAGCTCACCGAGAACGTGCTCAACACCTACGTCGACTGGAAGGCGCAGGTCCTGCACGACCTGCACGAGTCGGTGCCCTACCTGTACGACAACACGATCGGCGACGGCCCGTACAACGCCTGGGTGGACCCGCTGCTCACCAACGAGTGGCACATGATCGGGTGGAACAACGTCCAGGAGATGACCCGGCTGGGCATGCCCGGCGTGTTCGCGTTCGGCAACTTCGATACCTGGTCGCCGGGCTACCTGATGTTCATCGCGGCGACGCACAACGGGATCAGCCGCCTCTACGAGACGTTCGGCAACGGCGGCAGCGCCGAGACGCTGGAGCGGACGCTGTCCGAAGGCCAGACGTCGCGGACGTGGTACCGGCAGAACCCGCCCCTGCCCCGCGTGCAGTGGTCGCTCCGGAACAACAACAACTACGAGCAGACGGGCGTGCTGGTCTCGCTCAACTACTTCGCGACGAACAAGCGGCTCTTCCTCCAGAACTTCTACGACAAGAGCAAGCGGTCGATCCTGAAGGCGCGGACCGAGGGTCCGGCGGCCTACGTGCTGCCCGCGAACGACCCACGTCCCGGCGCCCAGGCGGAGCTGCTGCGGGTGATGGCGAAGCAGCGGGTGGAGATTTCGCGGGCCACTGCGGCGTTCACGGTTTCGGTGCCGAAGCGAGGTTCGAGGTCGGAGGTCCGGGGTCAGAGGGACACGACGGGAGGGTCGGGGGTCGCGGCTGGAGGGTCGAGGGACTCCAGCGCCGGGTCACGAGTGACGAGTAACGAATCACGCGAATTCCCCGCTGGGTCGTACATCATCCGGATGGACCAGCCGTACTCGCGCATCGCCGACGCGTTGCTCGACTACCAGTACTGGGCCCCGAACGACCCGCAGACGAACCCGTACGACGACACGGGCTGGACGTTCCCCGAAGGCTTTGCGACGCAGGGCGTGCGGGTGACCGACACCACCGTGCTGCGCGTGCCGGTCGAGGCGGTCACGGGGCCGATCGTGGCGCCGGGCGGCGTCACCGGCAGTGGCGACGTGTTCCTCATCAACGCGAACGCCGACAACGCCCTCACCACGCTGCGCTATCGCCTGCGCTCGGCGGACTTCCAGGCGGCCGAGGAGCCGTTCGAGGCCGGCGGGACTCGTTATGCGCGCGGGTCGTTCATCATCCGGGGCGTGGCGCAGGCGGAGCTCGACCGCGCGGCGCGGGAGCTTGGCCTCAGGGTGGCCGCGACGGCGAGCGCTCCTTCCGTGAAGACCCACCCGGTGCGGGCCGCGCGGATCGCGCTGATGCACACCTGGGCCAGTACGCAGACCGAGGGCTGGTGGCGCCTCGCGTTCGACGGGCTCCAGATCCCGTACGAGTACATCAGCACGCAGGAAGCGTCGCGCGACGCCAACCTGCGCGCGAAGTACGACGTGATCCTCTTCCCCCCGGGCGGCGGCAATGCGCAGTCGATCGTCCAGGGCATGCCGCTGTGGCGCAACGCGATGCCGTGGAAGAACTCACCCGAGACGCCCAACATCGGCACGTACGCGCAGACGGATGACATCCGCCCGGGGCTCGGCTGGACCGGGGTGGCCAACCTCGAGAACTTCGTGAAGCAGGGCGGCGTGCTGGTGGCCGTCGAGAACACGGCGCAGTTCGCGATCACTTTCGGCTACACGAGCGGCGTGACCATGAACACGCCCCCGGGGAATGCGGTGGTTGGAAGCCTCCTGCGCTCGCGCCTGGTGGATGAGGCGAGCCCGATTGCGTATGGCGTTCGGGACAGCCTGGCGGTGTACAGCAGCGGCGGCGAGAGCTTCAGCGTGGGCAGCACCCGGGGTGGCGGTCGTGGCGGCGGCGCCAGCACGCCACAACGCGCCACGGGCCGCGGCACGCCGGACGACGCCGACGTCGTGCAGGGACGGCCGATGCTCGAGGATCGCTTCGCGCTCCCGCCACGTCCCACGGTCCAGCCCTGGCAACTCGCGCCGGTGACGGATGAGCAGCTCCGGAACCCGACGCAGTTGATCCCGCCGGAGCAGCGGCCGCGGGTCATCCTGCGGTTCAGCGACCAGCGGGACCTGCTGGTGTCCGGCCTCCTGAACGGCGCCGGCCAGATCGCGCAGCGGCCGGTGGTGGTGGACGTGCCGGTCGAGCGCGGGCACATCGTGCTGTTCGCGAACAACCCGGTCTGGCGTGGATCGACGCAGGGAACGTATGGCCTGGTGTTCAACACGATCCTGCATTTTGACAACCTGAATGTTGGCAGGAATGATCCTTCCAAATAGGCCTGGGGCCAAAAAGAGGTCTGAGGTCTGAGGTCTGAGAGTCCCGGGAATCGGTTAGGCGAGTCACGAGTCACGAGTCACGCGTCACGCGTCACGCTAAAGGTGGAATTACGGACTCCCGCATAACGAGCGTCGGTCCTCCGTGGGTCGATCGGGGCGCCTATCCGTTCGCGCCGCATTGGGCGCAACTGGCGGATGGGCGGCTCCACTACGTGGACGTGGGGAACGGTCCGCCGGTGCTCCTCGTCCACGGGACGCCCACGTGGTCGTTCGAGTACCGGCACGTCATCCGGGCCGTCTCCGACTCCTGTCGCTGTATCGCGCCCGATCACCTGGGATTCGGGCTGTCGGAGCGGCCGCCTCGTGCGTCCTACACGCCCGAGGCGCACGCGGCGCGATTGCGGGAGTTTGTCGATCATCTCGGGCTCGACCGGTTCGCGCTGGTCGTCCACGACTACGGTGGCCCGATCGGGCTTCCCCTGGCGCTCGACGGGCGGGTCACGCGACTCGTCATCCTCAACTCCTGGATGTGGCCGTTCGACGACGACAAGGAGATGCAGAACCGGGCACGGCTCGCGTCCGGGCCGCTCGGTCGATGGATGTACCGCCACCTCAATGCGTCCCTGCGACTCCTGATGCCCTCCGCGTACGGCAAGCGATCGCTCCTCACGCGGGCGGTCCACCGTCAGTACCTGGAGCCATTCCGGAACGCCGAGGATCGGGTGATGGTGCTGTGGCCGCTGGCAAAGGCGCTGCTGGGGTCGGCACCCTTCTACCGCGACCTGTACTCGCGGATCGATCGGCTGCGCGCGATTCCCACGTCGATCATCTGGGGACTGGGCGACACGGCGTTCCGTCCCCATCAACTGGAACGGTGGCGGCGCGAGCTGCCTGACGCGCAGGTCCTGGCACTGGACAACGCCGGGCACTGGCCCCATGAAGAAGCGCCATCGGAAGTGGCGGAGGCGATCGCCGAGTTCCTTGGCGCAGGCGGCACGTAGCGGGTTCGGTTTCTCGAGCGCGGGAGTGGGCATGCGTGACCAGCAACGGCAGTCCATGACCACACGCTCCTCGATTTCGCGCGCCATCGACGCCCTTCGTCACGACACCGGGTATGCGCTGCGCGGACTCCGTCGGTCGCCGGGACTGACGCTCGCCATCGTCCTGACCCTCAGCCTCGGCGTCGGGGCGAACGCGGCGGTGTTCACGGCGATCGACCGCGTGTTCTTCCGCGCGCCGCCGGGTGTGGAAGACCCGGGGGCAATCCGGCGGCTCTACGCGCGCATCTACAATCAGCGCGGTCCGCAGTACGGGCCGGGCGGCAAGGTGACTCCCTTCCTCACCACGCGGGACCTGCTTTCGCTGCAGGCTGCCGCCCGGGGCACGGCCATGGTCGCTGGCGATTACCTGGACCGGCGCGGGCGCCTCGATCCCGGCGGCGAGCGTGTCCGCCAGACCTACGTGTCCCCAGGATACTTCGCGCTGCTCGGCGTCCGGCCGGCGCGCGGTCGTTTCTTCGCGCCTGACGAGGACCGGCTCCCCGGACCAGCGGTGCCGGTCGCCGTCATCAGCGATGCGTTCTGGCGCCGTCATTTCGGCGCCGACTCGGCGGTGATCGGTCGGACCGTGAAGGTCGACGACACCATGCTCACGATCGTCGGCATCGCGCCTCGCGAGTTCGAGGGACTGGAGCTCGAGGTGACGGACCTCTGGCTTCCCCTCACGAACGTCGGTGGTGGTGACATCACGTCGTTGCGCTTATTCGCCCGACTGGATCGATCGGCGAGCCCTCCCGCGCTCGACCAGAAGCTCAGCGGGGGTTACCGGCGGGCGCATGCGGGTGACCCGTCGGTGGACGACAGTTCGGCCATCCTCTCGGCGCCGCTGCTCGCCGCCCGCGGGCCAACGCTGGCCGGCGTCTCCGTGCTGCGGATCCCGGGCATGCCCGACCGGAACCTGGCGCTCCTGGCGAGACTCGGGCTGCTCGGCGGCATCGTCCTGGTGATCGCTGCCGCGAACGTGGCCAGCCTCCTGCTCATGCGCGCGCTGCGCCGCCGACGCGAGATCGCTATCCGCGTCGCCCTCGGGGTGTCCCGGCAACGGCTCGCCGTTCAGCTGGTGACCGAAAGCGTGATCCTCGCGCTGATTTCGGGTGGCGTGGCGCTGCTCGTCGCCAACGCGACCGGGAGCGTGCTGCGCGCGCAGCTCTCCAGTTTCCGGTGGACGTCGACGGTCGTGGACCAGCGCGTCATCTGGTTTGGATTGGCGGTCGCCATCGCGACGGGCGTGGCGGCCGGTCTCGTCCCTGCCCTGTTCACCATTCGCACCGATGTCAGCGCGGCCCTGAAGTCCTCGTCAGGCTTCACGCCATCGGGGCCCGATCTGCGGACCGCACTGCTGGTGACGCAGGCGGCGCTGTGCACGGCGTTACTGGCCAGTGGCGGCATGTTCCTGCAGAGCCTGCGCCGGGCCGGCGAGTTCGACCGCGGCTTCGATCCCGACCGGACGATCCAGGTCGCGATTCGTGCGGTCGACGCCAACGCCGAGGGGGAGCTGCAGCGCGTCGCGGAACGACTTCGCGCACTGGACGATGTCGAGGCGGTGGGCCGGACCCTCACCCCTGTGGGCCAGCTCGGGATGCCCAGCAAGGTGGGACCCAACGCGAGCGACACGATCGGGCTCGGCGCCCGCGGCCCGTCGCTGGAGTTCGTCGACGCGCGGTTCATGCCCGCGACCGGCATCCGTCTCGTCTCGGGAAGGCTGCCCTCCGCGAGCGACGATTTCGCGACCGTGGCCGTGCTCAATGCTTCGTTGGCGCAGGACCTGTTCCCCGCCGGGAATGCCGTCGGTTCCTGCGTGCACGTCCGCGAGCCGGGGAGTCCGTGTCGCGACGTCATCGGCGTCGTCCGTGACGTCCGCTGGGACGTCACGGTGCCGGCGACGTACCGGGTCTACGTTCCGCTTCCGCAGGCGTGGAGCGTCCCGAACCGGGCGCTGGTCCCGAACTACCTGTATGTGCGGATGCGCGGGATCGCGACTCCCGCCGACGTGGCCCGGCTTCGCACGGTCATCACCCCCCTGATGGCGCATCCGGCCGACCTGTCGATGCAGCGCCTGGCCGAGTCCCTGGCGCCGCAGCTGCGTCCGTGGCGCGTCGCGGCGACGTTGTTCCTCGTGCTGGGCGCCCTGGGGCTCGCCGCGGCGGCAGCCGGCATCTACGGGCTCGTGGCGTACGACGTGACGCACCGGTCGCGCGAGATCGCCGTCCGCATCGCGCTCGGTGCCACGTCGGTGAGGATCCTGTCGATGGTGGTCGGCGACGGCCTTCGCGTCGTGATGCTTGGGATCGGTGCGGGTGTCCTCGTGTTCCTCGGCCTGGGTCGCGTTATGGCGTCGCTGATGTTCGCCACGTCGCCGTTCGATCCCGTCGTTCTCGCCGGCACGGTGGTGGTGCTGGTGGCGGCCGCGGCCCTGGCGAGCGTGGTGCCGGCCATCCGCGCGATGCGGATCACCGCGGTCAGTGTCCTATCGTCCGACTAGAATCGCGGGATGTGGCGGTGGTTGCGCCCGGCTTCGCTGGATACTATTTCGACGGGAGCAGTCCCGGCGCCTGCGCCGTTCATCCATCAGGAGCGAGATCATGATCTGGCGGCGTGTCCCCCCTTGTCTCCTTCTCCTTGCGGCGCTGTCACCGCTCCAGGCGCAGGGTCGCGCCCGCGGCCCGGTCGACCTGGCCCGCGACCTGGACCCATACTTCGCGAAGGCGGCGAAGGACTGGAACGTCCCGGGGCTCGCGGTCGCGATCGTCTATCGTGGCCAACTCCTCTTCGCGAAGGGCTACGGGGTGCGGGACGTCGGCCAGCCGGCACCGGTCGACACCCAGACCCTCTTCGCCATCGCGTCGACCACCAAGGCCATCACCGCGGCGGCGCTCGGGATGCTGGTCGACGAGGGCAAGGTCCGCTGGGACGACCCCGTCACGAAGCACGTGCCCTGGTTCCAGATGAAGGACCCGTGGGCGACGCGCGAGGTCACCGTCCGCGACCTGATCACGCACCGGGGCGGCCTGCCTAACGCCGACTACCTCTGGACGGGGGGCGACAACCCGCGCGAGGAGGTGATCCGCCGGATCCGGTTCATCGAGCCGTCGTACTCGTTCCGCGGCGGCTACACCTACCACAACGTGATGTACACGGTCGCCGGCGCGGTCATCGAGGCGGCGAGCGGCATGTCCTGGGACGACTTCCTCCGGCAGCGCATCTTCCAGCCGCTGGGGATGACCCGGTCGGTCACGACCCTGGCCGAGGCGGTGACGAAGGACAATCGCGCGATGCCGCACGGCAGCCGGGGGGACACGCTGCGCGTGAGCGGCAACTCGCTCGCCGACGGCATCGGACCGGCGGGATCGGTCTGGTCGAGCGTCGCCGACATGTCGAAATGGGTGCGGTTCCTGCTCGACACCGGGCGCGTGAACGGGACGCCGCTGCTCACGCCGGCCACCTGGGCCGAGCTGTTCCGGCCCGCCACGATCATCCCGGGCGGCGGGCGCGGAACGCCGGCGGTGCGGATGTCGAAGCCGCACTTCCGCACCTATGCGCTGGGATGGTTCCAGCAGGACTACCAGGGACGCCAGGTCGACTTTCACACCGGGTCGCTCACCGGGATGATCGCGATCAACGGGCTCATTCGCGAGGAAGGGATCGGCGTCTACATCCTCAGCAACACCAGCACCGAGATCCGGCACGCGCTGATGTTCAAGGTGTTCGACACCTTCCTCGGGCTGCCGCCGCGCGACTGGTCCGGCGAGATGCTGGCCCTGTACCGGGAAGACGACGCCCGCGCCGACTCGGCCAGCGCCCGGAACCAGCCGCAGCGCGTGGAAGGGACGAAGCCCTCACTGGCGCTGGATCGCTACGCCGGCACCTTCGTCGACTCCCTCTACGGCAAGGTCGTGGTGACGATGGAGGAAGGCGCGCTCCGCTACCGCCTGAGCTCGACGCAGGCCGGGACGCTCGAGCATTGGCAGTACGACACGTTCCGGGTCGTGTGGGACGACTGGTGGCGGGGACGCTCCACGATCACCTACACGATCGGACCGAACGGCTCGGCGGACGAGCTGGCGGTGGGGCAGTTCGAGTTGAGACGCGCCAGACGTTAGGCGCCCGGGCGGGGCGCGTCACCGCCCGGCCCGGCTCATCGCTCCAGCTGGAACCCCGCGTCGATCGCCGGGCGCGCCCGCGTGTTCGCCACGATCCACCCGGTGAGGTACATCCACTTCGTCATCCGCGTGAGCTTGCCGTAGTCGATCCGCTCCGGGTCGTCGCGGGGCGTGTGATAGTCCGGGTGGAGCGTCGACGTGAAGAACAGCGCCGGCACGTTGAGCCGGGCGTATGGGGCGTGGTCGCTGCGGAAGTAGAACCCCTCGGGATGGGAGGGTCGGTCCCATAACGAGTCGACCACGAACTTCGCCGTCCGGTTGTTGGCGTCGAACGCCATCTGCACCAGCGTGGTCGAGTTCCGGTGCGGCGGCTGGCTCCCCAGCAGCGACGCGGTGTCCGGATGGTTCCGCCCGATCATGTCGCCGTTCAGCACGGCCGCCATGGACGACAGCGGCACGACCGGATTTCCGGCGTGCCAGACCGACCCGAGCAACCCGCGCTCCTCGGCGCCGTGGTAGATGAAGAGCGCGGAGCGCTTCGACGGCTGCTTCACCCAGGCGCGGGCGATGGCGAACAGCGCCACGCTCGTGGAGCCGTTGTCGTCGGCGCCGTTCCAGATGGAGTCGCCATCGATGGCGAAGCGCACCCCGTCATGGTCCTGGTGGGAACTGAAGACGACATACTCGTTGCGCAGCACCGGGTCGGTCCCCCGCACCACGCCGATGATGTTGACGCTGGGCGTGTCGAAGCGCTCGCTCCGCAGGTGGATTTCGGCCCCCTGGCCGCTTTCGCGGAGTTGCAGGAGGGCGCCGCGGTGGGCGAAGAGGATGGGCACGGGCTGGGCCTGCGCCTGTCCACCCCGACCAGCGCCGGCGCCGCGACCGCCGCCGCGCCCCACGGGGGCAAAGCGATTCGCGCCGCCGATCACCGTGTACGCCCCGCGGGATTGCAGTTTCGCCACCGCGTCGAAGACCGTCTCGCCGATCGAGTCTGCGACGACGATCACCGCTGCGGCGCCCCGCCGGGCGAGCGCGTTGGCCTGCACGGTGATGCCCTGGCGGACCGCGCGATACTCCG
This sequence comes from Gemmatimonadaceae bacterium, assembly GCA_030835125.1. Lineage (GTDB taxonomy): Bacteria > Gemmatimonadota > Gemmatimonadetes > Gemmatimonadales > Gemmatimonadaceae > JABWBJ01. The sequence continues at coordinate 179,106 of JAUQWM010000012.1, forward strand.
GCGTGTTGATGGTCGAGCGCGTGCCCTGCGAGGTCGGGACGAGCGTGACCACGGCGACCCTGCCCCTCACGTCAATCGTGCTGTCCCGTCCGTCGCCGACGAACACGGTCGTGGCCACAACGTCGCCCACCGTGTTCGAGGCCGGGGTGATGTCGGACCACAGCTCGAACGACTTCCCGCCAATCCGGACCGTGCTCCCGACGGTGGAGACGCGCGTCCGGCGCATGTTGAACCACTGGAAGTACGTGCCGTCCTCGCCCAAGGGCTGCACGCCGATGGACCGGAGCTGTTCGGCGGTCCACATCGAGGCGCGCATCTCGTCGAGGGTGCCCGCCTCGCGGCCGCGCATGGCGTCGCCGGCCATGGCGAACAGGTCGCGGCGCAGGTCCTGCTCGCGGATCGTCGCGATCGCGGCCGGGGTGGGAACGGACTGGGCGGGCAGGAGGCCCGCGTGGATCGACGTCGCCAGGAGCACTGCCGCCATGCGGAGCATCAGGATTTCCCTCGGGGTTGGGTGGTGCTGGCGGAATGTACGCTGAAAGAGAGTTGAGAGTTGAGAGTTGGGAGTTGGGAGAGGCCCCCTCTCAACTCTCAACTCTCAACTCTCAACTC
>JAUQWM010000013.1 GCA_030835125.1 Gemmatimonadaceae bacterium
TGCCGGTGCTTCCCTACACGCCGAACAACGCGAGCGCGTCCCTGCCCGGCACCATCGGGCTGACCGAGGAGATCCTTGGTGCCATCCTCGAGCGACTGGCCGAGCAGGCGATTGCGACGGGGTTCCGGAACGTCGTGCTGATGGGCGACCACGGCGGGGGACAGCCAACGGTTTACGCCGAAGTGGCAGCGAAGCTCGACGCCCGGTACGCGGACCAGGGCATGCGGGTGATCTATGCGGACTCCGTGTACGCGCCGGCCCAGAACGACTTCGAGAAGCAACTGCAGGCGGAAGGGTATCCGCCGAGCGGTCACGCCGCGCTGTTCGACACCTCCTACATGCTGTATACGTGCGGGGCGGCATGCGTTCGCATGGAGGTGTTGCCGAGGGCTGTCGGGGACCCGGTCCTGGCGCGCGGCCAGCGGCGCGATCCCGCGGCGCCCCGCGCCAACAACGGCATCACCGGCGACGCCCGTCGCTCGAGCAAGGAACTGGGCGAGCGGTTGTTCCGGATGCGCGTCGAGTACGCGACGCGCCAGATCAACCGGATGCTGGGGACCAGGTAGCCGCGCGGCAATGGGGTCAGACCCCATTGCCGTTCAACGGGACGCTGTTGACGGGTCTCCTGACCGGCGGTCTATCGGTCGAGGCCGTCCGGTCAGAGGCGACAACGACGGTTGTCATGAGGCTGGGAGCGGTGGCGGTCTTCGGGGCGTTCATGCTCGCCGTGTGCCTGCTGGCGTGCATCGTCCCCACACGTCGAGCCCTTTCCGTTCAGCCGACGGACGCATTGCGCATGGATTGACGTCCGGCGAACGGCGCCCGATCCACCGGCAGCGATGGATGGCGACCTCATGGTCCTTACTCAGCCCTCAACGCCACGACCGGAGCAACCCTCGATGCCCGGATCGCCGGGACCAGGGCCGCCAGGAGTGCGCCAAGCGCGAGAACCGCGAGGGCGACCCCAAAGGCGACCGGGTCGGTTGGCGCGACCCCGTGAAGCTGGTTCCGGATGATCCGGCTGGCCCCGAGCGTCAACGGGACGCCGACAGTGATGCCGATGGCCACCAGGACGAGCGCGTCGCGCAACACCATCGCTACCAGCGTCGCGCGCTGCGCGCCAAGCGCCACGCGCAGGCCGATCTCACCCGAGCGCCGCGAGACCGCGTAACTCATCACCCCGTACAACCCGATGGCCGCGAGCAGCAACGCCGTGCCGGCGAACACGATCGCGAGGTTCGCGAGCAGTCGCTCCTCGGCAATCGACTGGCGCATGAGTCGCGCGAGCGGGTCCACGCTGCGGATCGGCAGGTCCGCGTTCTCCGCCGCGATCGCGGCGCGGATCGGCTGGATGAGCAGCGCGGGGTCGCCGGAGGTGCGGATAACCAGTCGGAGGAGGCCGGCGTATCCGAGCGGGTGTTGCAGGTAGGAAACGTAGAATCGCTTCCGCGCGGATCCGGTGAGTGAATGGTCCTTCACGTCGGCGACCACGCCGACGACTTCGGCAGAGGCGGAGTCCCCGAGTCGGATCGTCGTCCCGATGGGCGACTGGTCCTTGAAGTAGTGCCGCGCGAAGCTCTCGTTCAGGAGCACCACGGGAGACGTGCCCTCGGCATCCTGTTCGTTGAAGTCCCGGCCTCGTCGCAGGCGTGCGCCGGTCGCGGCGACGAATGCCGGACCGACCTGGTCGTAGTACGACAGCGAATCGGTCCGCTCGCGCATCTCGAAACCCGGGACGGCGAGGTTGCTGATCGATTCCGTGCCGGTGAAGATGCCGTTCTCGGTGAATGAGGCGCCGGTCACCCCCGGCATGCCCAGGAGGCGTGCGCGGAGCGACACGGCGAGCGCGGTCAGCCGGGTCTCCGTGTACCCGCGCGCGGTTGCGTCCACGTCGACGATGACGAGCTGCTCGCGAGCCAAACCCGTGTCACCCTGCTGCAGGTGCTGCAGGCTCCGCACGAGCAGCGTGGCGCCGACGACGAGGATCAGCGACAGCGCCACCTGGCCGGCGATGAGCAGGCGCCCCAGTGGATTGCGCTGCCCCATGCCGGAACCGGCACCGGTGAGTGCCTTGCCACTGGCGCGCATCGCGGTCGCCACCACTACTCGTGAGGCACGTAGTGCCGGCGTCACACCGAACACCACGACGGCGGTGAGGGAGAGGACCATCGTGAACGCCAGGGCGGGAAGGCCGATCGTCGTATCGAGGGGCAGCTCCGACCCGCCACCGGCCGCCATCACGAGGAGCATCCGGCTCATCCAGCGGGACACGACCAGGCCCGCCCCGGCGCCCAGCAGGGAGAGCAGGAAGCTCTCGGTGAGCAACTGGCGGATGAGTCGTCCGCGCCCTGCCCCGATCGCCAGGCGTACGCTCATCTCGCGCGTGCGGGCGACGGCTCGCGCCAGGAGGATGTTCGCGACGTTGGCGCAGATGATCAGCAGCAGCAGTGCGACCCCCGCCATGAGGATCAGCAGCGGCGCACGGTAGGTGCTCCGCACGCGGGACAGTCCCCTGGCGCCCGCCGAGACCTCGACCGTCAGGTCCCGCACCTGTGCCGCCTGCGCGGGTGTCGCCGCCTGCGTGGTCAGCAGGCCGCGCACCCCTTCGGCGAGGGCAGACCGCACCTGTTCCAGTGACGCTCCCGGCAGCCGTCGCCCGAGGAGCAGCAGCCAGTAGGCCTGCGTGTCATCCAGGACAGGAGTGTTCGGCCACAGGACTCCCTGCATCGCCAACGGGACCCAGAGTTCGATCTCCTGCCCCACGATCTCACCGCGGAAGCCCGGCGGCGTGACTCCAATGATCGTGAACTTCGCGTCGTTCAGGAGCACGTCCCTGCCGATCACTGACGAGTCGCCACCGAACCGGCGCAGCCAGTATCCGTGGCTGATGGTGAGCACGGGCGCGCCCCCGACCATGTCCTCGTCACCTGGAATGAAGGTGCGACCGAGGAACGCGCCGACGCCGAGCACCTGGAAGTAGTTGGCAGAGACCATCCGGCCCCGGGGCGGCGCCTGGTCGCGGTTCACGCCGTCGATCCGCAGGTCGAGCCGTTCGGTGCGCCCGGTGGCCGCGAGCCCGGAAAGGCCCACGGCGGTGGCATCGAGCTGGCGGTACGTCGTAAAGTTGAACAGGTCCCCTCTCGGGTTACTGTCGAACCCCATGCTCGACGTCCGCGTGGGGTCGCCGGCGATGACCAGCTCGTCAGGCGCCCTGACCGGGAGCTCCCGGAGCAGGACCGCATTGACGAGGCCGAAGATGGCGGTGTTGGCGCCAATCCCGAGGGCCAGCGTGGCAATGACCACCCCCGAGACCATGGGCGTGCGCCGGAACACGCGCGCTGCCCACGTGAGGTCCTGGCGGAAGTCCTGCAGGAAGCTGACACGATTCATGGTCCGGATTCTCCCTTCGTCGAGGGTCATGCAGGAGTCGCGCACCTCGCCCAGGTCACCGAACCGGCGATGGGCTTCCGCGCGGGCGCGAGCGGGGTCGAGCCCGGCGTCGATCAAATGGCGGGTGCGCATGTCGAGGTGGAATGCCAGCTCGTCGTCCACGTCCGTGGCGATCGAGCGGCGGCCGAAGCGGGTGCGGATGGTCGGTCGCATCGTCGTCAGGCAGGGCTGGATCGGACCGCGGCCAGCGCCTTGGTCACGGCGCCCGCATAGCGCTCCCAACCGGTGATTTCCGCCTTCAGCTGCTGGCGGCCGGAGCGGCTGAGCTGGTAGTACTTGGCCTTGCGGTTGTTGTCCGAGTAGCCCCATTCGGCCACCAGCCAGCCGCGCTTCTCGAGCCGATGGAGCGCCGTGTACAGCGGGCCCTCCTCGACGAGCAACTGCTCGTCGGTGACCGTGCGGATCCACTCGGCGACGGCATAGCCGTGCCTCGGACCCCAGGACAGGGCCTTCAGGATGAGCACATCGAGCGTGCCGCGAACGAGACCGCCTTCCGGATCGAGCATCGTGTTGGTGTCCCCTCTGTGTTAGAGGGGACGATGCCGGAAAGCGTTGCCGTGACCCGAACCCACGGCTGGAGGCTCCGCCGGACTGGAGCCGGAACTGCCGCTCAGTCGTTGTGGCTGCGCTCGTACTTGAGCTGTTCCTGGGTCCGCTCGGTGCCGAGTTTCTGGTCGCGCGATTTGGCGGCCTTGAGGGCCTGCGCCCTGGTGGAGTCCGACTTCACCACCGGGAGCGAAAGCAGCTTCCTCAGGTTCTCGACGCCACAGGAAGGACACTTCGGCACGTCCCCGCTCCGCACCAGGGCCTCAAACTGATGGCCGCAGCCTTCACATTCGTACTCGAAGATCGGCATGGCATGGAGTCTACGGCTCGTCTCTCCGCCAGCCAAGGCGGTCCGATCACGTCTCCTCGACCCGGCCGCCAGCGCTCGGACCACGCGGGCCAGTGACGCGGTTGGGTCGCGTATGGCCGGCGGCGCCGGATCCGCGTAGGTTGCGCCAATGATCCCGATCCGGGCGGGAATCCTTTCGGCCATGGCGGCGCCGCTGATCGCCGCGGTGTGGTCCGGACCCCAGGGTCCTGCACAGTCCACCCGCTGCGACACACCACTGCCCGATTCGGTGGTCGTCGTACCCACCGGCGGCCGTCCGGTCGACGTGCTGACCGACCCCACCGGCTGCCTGGTGTTCGTGACCATCGCGAAGGACTCAGGGCCGTCGGGGATCCTCCTGCTTCGACGGACCATGGCGCGCTTCGACTCGGTGCGCTTCATCCCGATCGAGGGCAGTCCGTTCGGGATGCGACTGAGCCAGGACGGCACGCTGGTGTACGTGGCCGCTGGTGACAACGTCTCCATTGTCGACGTGGTGCTGGCGACGCGGCTGGACCAGGCACCGGTGGTGGGCATCATTCGTGACGGCTCGTTTGCAGGTGCGGTGATGGTCAACGTCACGTCCGACGGGCAGTTCATGTTCATCAGCCAGGAGCGGGCGGCGGCGGTATCCGTCGTCGACCTGCGCAGCATGCGCGGCTCGTCGCCGGTCCTGGCGGACTGCGGGTCGAGAGATCCGGGCATCATCCGCGCCTGCGGGCCGGTCCGCGCCTCGCGCCTCGAAGGCGCGAGGATCATTGGCCGGATCCCCACCGGCCGGGCACCGATCGCCGTCGAGTTGTCGGCGGACGGGAGGCGTCTCTACGTGACGTCGCAGGAGGCGCCGGCCTCGCTCGGCTGGCCGGTCGAATGCCGGCCGCAGGCCAACCGGGCCGCTCCGCCCGACCATGTCGCGGGGGCGGTGCTGGTCGTTGACGTCGAGCGAGCCACCCGGGACCCGGCGGCGGCGATCCTGGCGACCGTGAAGGCGGGGTGCAATCCGGTCCGGCTCGCCCTGGCGCCTAACGGGCAGTTCGCCTGGGTCACCGCGCGCACGGATGACCAGTTGCTGTTGTTCGACACGCGCCGGATGGAGGACGCGCCGGCCGAGGGGCCGCAGGCCCGGGTTCCCGTGGGTACGGCGCCGGTCGGGGTGGCGGTCATCGAGCACGGGGCGCGCGTGGTGGTGACCAGCTCGAACCGTTTCGGCCCGGCCAGTGACGGCCAGGACCTCCTCGTCATCCAGGCGGCGTGGGCGAACCGCCCGGAGGTGGCCGTGCGAGGTCGCATCCGCGCGGGCGCATTCCCCCGGCAACTGCACCTCGCGCCTGACGGCCGGACCCTCTACCTCACGAACTTCTCGTCAGGCACCCTCCAGGTGATGGACCTCGATCGGGTGATGCTCGAGCCGGTAGTGAAGGACTCCGTGCCGACACCTACGGAACGACCGCACGACTCGATGCGCCTCGAGGTGCATGAGCAATGGACCCACGGCGGTCGCACGCCCTCGCTTCCTTCGTCGCCGCTGCAGGCCCGCTACGGGATCGACTCGTCGGTCGCCGCGCCGACCGGTGGGGGGCGAATCGTCCACCTGTCCCTCGCCATGCCGTTGACGCGGGACGTCCGCGGGAGCGTGACCACCACGGCCAGCGGACATCCGAGCGCATTCCACGCTCCGGACGCTCGACTTCGCCTGCCCAGCATGGACGGAATGGTCCGCGCGTTCAACCTGCCGGCCGCGGTCCTGTGGAACTCGATTCCGGGGCCGGTCCCTTCCGCGGCGCGCGCGGGGCTATCGTGGACAGAACCGGTCGCATTCGAGGCCACCTCGCTCGTCGATACACTGACCCTCAGCGGAACGCGGTCGCGGACCATCGTCGGGGACAGTAGCGCGAATGGCCGTCGCTACTGGCTTCTTCGCGATTCCGCGACCGTCCGATATCGCGAACGCTTCGAGATCGAAGACGTCAACGCCGGGGATCGCGACACGATCGTCCGTGAGGCCACCGGCACGATCACGGGCCAACTGGTTGTGCTGCACACGGACGGTTCCCTCGTGTCACGCGCGGACACGGTGCAACTGGAGGGCACGGCGTACCGTCACGCCGGTCGCCAGGTGCTCCGGACGCCGGCCCGGTACCACGCGGTGCGGTCGTGGATCCCGTTCTCCAGCGCGGCAAGGATGGATTCGATCGACCGGCTCCGACAGTGGGGCGGTACCGCAAGTGGAGTTGCCCGCTCCGCGCCGGAAGCCTCGCCGGTTTCGCGACCCGCAGCGCCGGATACGATGTCGCTGCTGGCGTCGCTGGGGCGCACCGCAAGAGGTTCACTCCGCCTTGACGTCCGGGACATGCGGCAGCTGATCGACGCGATGTCCCGGCCCGAGTGGCTCTGGTCCATGGGGATGCGGCAACCGGCCTCCTGGGAGGACATCGCGTATCGATTGACGGACCATCCTCCAGCGATCCTGGCCGACACCGCCTTGTGGCCATGCACCCCCGAGGCGTGCGAACTCCTGGGATCGCAGTGGCGCATGGCTCGGAACCCCACGCTGCGTCGGTGGGGGTTGATCGCGCTGGCGATGGTGCACCCGGCCGAGTGGGCTGACACCCTGCTCCGCCACCCGTCCGACGAATCGGAGGCCTACGGTCGTGCCGCGAACCTGGTCCGCGCCAGCCAGCCTGACGCCATTCCCGTCACCGGCAGCGATTGGCGCACCTGGCTCGCCTGGCTCGCTCGCACCGGGACAACGCCACCCCCGCGCGCACGTGCCTTGGGGGCTCAGGCGCTGCCGCTTGCCTCGAGCACACAGGCGGGCGTAACTCGCCGACCACCTCCCTGGATCCCTCGAGTCCTGCCTGACCATCTCCAGCAACTGGAGTTCCATGAGGCGCGCACGGGACGCGACGTCACTGCGGAGCTGCTCGATGAGTTCCGACGCGAACGCTCGGACTCCGGCAGGCTTGTGCTCGGCAGGCTTCTCTCGGGAAGGAACCAGCTGCCGTACACACTCGATGAGTTGGCGGCCCTCATCACAGGTCCGGATTCGGTGATGTCGGCGCTCGCCATCGTGGACGTCAACCAGCTGCTGAACCGCAGCCAGCGCAAGGCACCGCGGGTGCCCGCAGACTCCGCAACGACGGCCCTCGTGGTCGATCGCCTCATCGGATACCTCGTGGACGGAACCACCCCGTTTCGGTCGATCCGGCCGTGGGTCGCGTCCACCAGTTCCGGCATCTCCTTCGGTGGCCGCCGGGACAAGGTGCCGATAACCGGCGTTGCCGCGTCGTTGGCTGAACGCTGGAAAGGCCGAGTGCTTTTCCAGGGCCCGGACTCCACCACGACACGGCGGTGGCCATCGGGCGGCTACACGATTTCCCCCGTCGAGCGATTCGGTCCCTTCATCCGCGTCGCGTACAGGAGTCCAGGATCAAGCGCGACGTGGCTGCTGCTCGAGGTCAACGGCGACCTGCTGACCGTTGCGATGGGCGAGGTCTACAGCTGACTCGGGGGCACATCGGCCCACGCACACGATCCCCGGTCCCGGCCTGCGGGCGTCCTAAACAGCCCTCGCAAAGTGTCCGCGCGTGAACGCGCGTCCCACGAGTTCGCGGACCGGCGTCGCCGACGCCGACTCGCCGGCGTCGAGGCGTTCCAGCATGGCGCGGTACCCGGCCACCAGGCCGGCCACGTTCTCGTCAGGCACGTTGAACACCAGGCGGTACTGGCGGATCCCGCTCGCCCACAGCCGCGGCAGGTACTCCGAGCCCTCGATCGGCCGGCTGTGCAGCAGGCGGTTGCGGCAATCGGAGTCGGTCGCCAGCGGGAAGGTGTATCCCGTCGGGTCGGACAGCGACACGACCGGATGCTTCTTCACGCACAGGTCGCGGCACGTCGTGGGTTCCCGGTCGAACGCCGCGGAGAGCACGCAGTGCTCGATCGTCATGCCTTCCGGGCGACCGTAGACGAGCACCTGGAAACCCGCGCCTGACCACGGCCGCACCAGCGCATCGAGTTCGTCGACCGTCAACTCGACCGATGCCGTGATTCCCCGCACGCCCCGCGCGAACAGCTCGGCCGCGGTGTGCCCGTTGAAGCAGTTGACCGCGTAGTCGGCGACGACGTCGCGCCCGCCGGCGGCCAGCTCGCACGCCAGTCCCACGTGGCCCGACAGGAGCGGGAGGTCGAGGGCCAGCCACTTGTCCAGCGACGGGCGGTCCTCGGGTCGGACGATCGTCGGGGTCCTGAGCCTGAGGCCGATGCCCTCCGCGGCCAGCGCATCGCGAAGCGCCATGACACGACTGACCGGCGGCACCGGATGGCGAAGGAAGGGGTCGAGCACCACCTCGGTCGCGCCATGCGCGGCCGCCTGACGAGCGTCCTCGACGCGGTACACCTCGGCGGCAAGGGTGAAGGCGGCCGCGGCCGGGGACGGGGACGGTGTGACCGCGACCGCGTCGACCCACGAGCGCACCAGCGACTCCCGGGCACGGATACGCTCGGCCTCCACCCAGTCGCGCCGCGTCATCAACTCGTCCACCGCCTGCTGCCGAAGGCGGTTCAGCTCACTCACCGGCGCGAACAGGCTCGACGCGAGGCCGGCGCGATCCACGGTGCCCAGGACGAACGGCGTGTTGCCGAGGCGACCGAGCTGGTCGCGCAGGCGGGAGTCGTCGAGTCCGTGCGCCAGCGCAGGCGTCAGCGGCGTGCGACCCTCGACCTCGACGTCCTGTCCCTCGGCCGAGAAGGTCGCCTGCACGGGCTGGCCCGGGGATCCTCGCAACCGGACGTCGAGCCGGACCCGGCGCCCCTCGGGCACCGTGACGCGCCCGAACGTGGCACGGGCCCGGTCGAGCAGCGCCGCCTGGGAGCTGCGCACCACGCGCCAGCCGACCGGCACCCGTGTGCGAGCCCGGACTGCCTGACGAGTCATCCCCATGCGCGTCCCTAGGGTGCGGACGCTCTCGACCGCGAAGCCGATGGTTGCCGCGTTCGAGCCCGGGGGCGGCTCGAAGCCGAGGCCATCGCCGGGCTGCACGGCCTCCCGGACCTCGACCAGCACCTCGCCCTTCTCCCAGCCCGTCACCACGCCGAGTTCCGTGCCGCCGTTATCGGGCTGGAGCCGGGTCACGTACTCCCGCCCGCTGCGCCCGGTGTACATGCCGGTCGTGAAGCCGCGGCTGTAGATCTGCACGAGCGGCTGGACGTCCGCGCTCGCGGGACGGTCACGGTCACCGTGCTCCACCTTGTCGAGGAACCCGCGATAGGCGTCGACGGCGATCGCCACGTATTCCGGCTTCTTCTTCCGTCCCTCGATCTTGACGCAGCCGATCCCGATGTCGGCGAGGTCCGGGAGCACGTCGTGGGCGGCCAGGTCCTTCGCCGAGATGAGGAAGCCGCGATCCAGCGTGTCGCCTGACGAGTCGTCGGTCAGCAGGTAGTCCTTGCGGCAGGCCTGGGCGCACGATCCGCGGTTGGCGGACCGCTCGGAGATCATGCCGGACATGAGGCACTGGCCGGAATAGGAGATGCACAGGGCCCCGTGGACGAACGTCTCGAGCCCGACGTCCGGGACGGCGGCGCGCACGGCGCGCAGGTCGTCGAGCGTGTTCTCCCGGGCCATCACGACCCGCTCGACCCCCATCTCACGGGCGAGGCGCGCACCGGAGGCATCGTGCACCGTCATCTGCGTCGAGCCGTGGACCTCGAAGCCGGGGTACACGCGCTGGACGAGCCGGATGAAGCCGAGGTCCTGGGCGATCACCGCGCTCACGCCGCGGTCGATGGCCTCGCCCAGGTGGCTCAGGGCATCGGCGAGCTCGGACGGCTTGAGGAGCACGTTGAGGGTGAGGTAGACGCGCACGCCCCGCGCCCGTGCCATCGCGCAGGCCTGGTCCAGCTCGTCGAACGTGAGTTGCGCCCCCTCGTCGCGGGCATTGAAGCGCTCCACCCCCATGTAGACGGCGTTCGCGCCATTGGCGATGGCGGCGCGAACGGCATCGAGGGATCCGGCGGGGGCAAGAAGCTCTGGTATCTTCACGGCGGCGGGCTGGTTGCTGAATGCTGGTTGCTGAATGCTGATTGCTGCGTGCTGCTGCACTTGCAGCGAGCTGGCGCTGGATGCTGGGGCTGGGGCTGGAAACCTACTCACTTCCCCGCGTTGCCTCGCCAGCGCCGCCCGCCTTCGCGAATCGCGTCAGCCAGGCCGCCGCCACGAGACCAATCCCCGCGTACCGGAGGCTGGCATGCTCCAGCCGGACCCCGGCGCCGAACAGCCCCAGTCCCAGGAGCGCGAGCACGATCTTGACCCGCGTCAGCACGCTCATCGGGCCGGCGGGGGCTGCGGGGGGAGCACGAATGGCCCCAGGTGCGGTCCGTCGTTATGCAGGGCTGTCCGGAGCGCCATCGCCAGCACCTCAGCCGTTTCCTCAGGGTACACGATGGCGTCCACGAATCCCCGGGCCGCCGCGTACCGCGCGTCGAGCTGGTGCTCGTAGTCCTCGCGCATGGCGTCCACCGCCCCCTGCACCTCCGCCGACGGCGCCTTCCCCTCCCGGGTCGCCCGGTCCAGCACCGGACCGTGCACCGCCTGCACGGCGGACTCACCCTCCATCACGCCCATGCGGCCCGTCGGCCAGCTGAAGATGAAATCCGGGTCGAAGCCCTGCCCCGCCATGGCGTAGTAACCCGCGCCTGATGCGTGGTTCACCGTCAGCACGATCTTCGGCACGCGGGCGCAGGCCATCGCTTCCACCCACCGTGCGCCGGACCGGATGATTCCTTCCTGTTCGGCCTCGGGGCCGACCATGAACCCGGACACATCCTGCACGAACAGCAGCGGGATTCCCTCGCGGTCGCATCGGTCGATGAAGAACGCCACCTTCTCGGCGCTCTCGGCATAGACGATCCCGCCGAATCGCGGCTTTTCCCCCGGGCGCCCCTTCACCAGCCCTCGCTGGTTGGCGATCACGCCCACGGGGATGCCGCCAATGCGTGCATCCCCGCAGATCATCTCGCGCGCCAGGTTGCCCTGGAACTCATCGAGCTGGCCGTCGTCCACGATCGCCCGGAGGACGACATGCATGTCGTACGACATGCGGTGATCGCCGGGGAGCAGGTCGTACAGGTCGGGAATCGGGAACCGGGAAGCGGGAAGCGGCGATCCCCCGCGTGACGGCCGGGCCGTTGCCGGCGGCAGGCGCTCCACCAGTTCCCGCAGCTTTGCCAGGCAGGCCGGATCGTCGTCGACGGCGTAGTGCGCCACGGCGCTCACCTCGGTGTGCATGGTGGCGCCACCTAACGACTCGCTGTCCACCGCCTGGCCGGTGGCACCCTTCACCAGGTTCGGGCCCCCCAGTCCCATGAACGACGTGCCCTTCACCATCACGATCACGTCCGAGAGCGCCGGCAGGTACGCCCCGCCGGCCACGCACTGCCCCATCACCGCCGCGAGCTGCGGGACGCGCAGGTACCGGCGCATGATCGAGTTGTAGTAGAAGATCCGCGCGGCGCCATACTGTCCTGGAAAGACGCCCTCCTGGTAGGGCAGGTTCACCCCCGCCGAGTCGACGAGGTAGACGATCGGCACGCGGCACCGCATGGCGATCTCCTGGGCCCGCAGGATCTTCGCGATCGTCTCGGGCCACCACGACCCCGCCTTCACCGTGGCATCGTTGGCGACGATCACGACCTCGCGTCCCTGCACCATCCCGACGCCGGTCACCACGCCGGCCGAGGGGGCGTCGCCCTCATAGCGGTCGTGGGCGACGAGCAGGCCCACCTCGAGGAACCGGCTGCCGGCGTCGCATAACGCGGCGACGCGTTCCCGCGCCGTCAGCTTCCCCTGCTTGTGCTGTTTCGCCGTGCGCTCCGGACCGCCACCGGCCTTGACGCGAGCCTCCAGCGCCCGGACCTGGTCGCTGGACTCCCTGAGCCGGGACGTCACGCCCGCTGCTGCTGCCGGCTTTCGAACCACTGGCGGATGTAGTCGATCAACGCCGAGGTGGAGGTGCCGGGTCCGAAGAGTTCGCCGATGCCCAGTTGGCGAAGGGCGTCCATGTCTTCCTTCGGGATGATCCCGCCGCCCGTAATCAGGACGTCGTCGCGTCCGGCCTCCAGCAGCAGCGTCCGGACCCGCGGGAACAGGGTCATGTGGGCCCCGCTCAGGATCGACAGCCCGATGACATCGACGTCTTCCTGCACCGCCGCGGTCGCGATCATCTCCGGCGTCTGGTGCAGGCCCGTGTAGATCACTTCCATGCCGGCATCCCGGAGGGCGGCAGCGACGACCTTGGCGCCGCGGTCATGGCCGTCGAGGCCAGGCTTGGCGATGAGGACGCGGATTGGTCGGGACATGGTCTGGATGCGGGTGACGTTTTGCCCTCGGGAAGTCTATGCGGACTGCAGAAGTCGGGGCAACGCCAGTGTTCCTCGCGGGCCTCCTAGGCCCGGCCTACAGGTATCGCATCCAGCGGCTCGGGTTCGATGCCTTGCGCGCCTCATACCAGCGGCAGACCGGATAGAGCGCCAGGAGACACGCCGCCCACACCACGTACAGCAGCCACAACGGCCACCGGGCGTCACCCGGGACCTGTGCATATGGCGCCGTCAGGTACCAGCCGTTCCGGTACCCTCCCGTGCGGACACCCATCGTGACGAGCGCCGCGACGTGGATGACGAGCAGGTGCATGAGGTAGTACCACATGGGCACGCGACCGAACATCTCGAGCGCGCGTCCCGACCAGCCGCGCCACCGCTCCGCGTAAGGCAGGAGGGCGATGGCGGGGCCGAGGGTCATGAGCAGGAAGAGCTGCGACGCCGGGTATTTCTGCTGGTTCAGGATCCGCATCCAGGCCGGTCCGTCGCCATCGCCGCCCGCCACCAGGGCGGTCACCGTGGCGGCGACCACGAACGCCGCCGTCATGCCCAATCCAAGCCTGACGAACACACGATCGCGGGACGTCGCGTCGCGTTCCCACAGGAGTCCGAAACCGAAGCCCGCCATCATCACGCCCACCCAGGGCACGATCACGTACAGCACGTTGATGCCCAGGGGCGCCTCGGCGCCCGAGGGATACAGGAACGACCAGGTTGGCGCGATCGCGCCCAGTGCCCTGGGCGGCAACGCGAAGAGCTGCTGGAACCCGACGATCGCGAGGCCCATCCAGCCGATCGCCCTCGCCGACAGGCGCGTGAACAGGCCGAGCAGCACCATGCACCAGCCCAGCATCCAGATCACCCCGGCGAGCGAGAACCCCGTCAGGTCGGGATTGAAGGACCAGAGGAACCGGATCAGCGTCAGTTCGAGGAGGACGAGCAGCAAGCCGCGGGTGACGAGGAACGTGCGCAGGGCCGCAGGGTCATTGAGCCGCTTGCCGAGGAAGTAGGCCGCGGTGCCGGCGAAGAAGCAGAAGGCCGGCGCGACGAAATGCGTCACCCAGCGGGTGAGGAAGATGCCCACGGTCGGTCCACCGGCGGGGATTCCCGAATAGACCCGCACATGGTCGATCGCCATCAGGACACAGACCAGGCCACGCACCACATCCACCGACCGGACGCGATTCAACAGGGCTGTCTCCGCCATCGGCACGCCACCCGTCGTCAAGGGACCAGATAGCATACGCGCCCGGATCGGCACCGCAATCCCCGCCAGCGCCTGGTGTCCCGGGGACCTTGACGGCCTAGAAGAACACCGGTTCCCGGTAGGCGCCGAACACGTGCTCCATCGCGTGCCGGATCTCGTACAGCGTGGCGCGGGCCCGCGCACAGTCGAGGATATACGGGATCAGGTTGGCGTCCGTCGCCGCCGCGGAGCGCAGGGCGTCGATCCGCTGCCTGACGAGTTGCTGGTCCCGTGACGTCCTGAGCGCGGCCAGCCGCTCCCGCTGCGCGTGGTCCACCTCCGCGCCCACCCGCAGGACGGGAATGGTCAGCTCCGGTTCGTCGGTCACGAACTCGTTCACGCCGACGACCAGCCGCCGCCGCTGCTCGATCTCCCACTGCTGGCGCGCGGCCGACTGCGCGATCCGGCGCTGGAACCACCCCTGCTCGATCCCGCGGACCACCCCGCCCTGCGCCTCGATCTCGCCGAACATCGCCTCGGCCTCGCGCTCGAGCTTCGCGGTGAGGGCCTCGACGTAGTACGACCCCCCCAGGGGATCCATGACGTTCGGCACGCCGGTCTCGTAGGCCAGCACCTGCTGCGTGCGCAGGGCCACCTGCACCGCCTCCTCGGTCGGCAGCGCGAGCGTCTCGTCCATGGAGTTCGTGTGCAGCGACTGCGTCCCGCCGAGCACCGCCGCCAGCGCCTGGTACGCGACGCGGACCACGTTGTTCATGGGCTGCTGCGCGGTCAGCGTCACCCCGGCCGTCTGCGAATGGAACCGGAGCATCCACGATCGCGGATCCTTCGCCCCGTACCGCTCCTTCATGTGTCGCGCCCAGATCCGGCGCGCCGCACGCAGCTTGGCGACTTCCTCGAAGAAGTCGTTGTGGATGTCGAAGAAGAACGACAGGCGCGGCGCAAACCGGTCGACGTCCAGGCCACGCGCCATGCCGCGTTCCACGTAGGTGAACCCGTTGGCGAGCGTGAAGGCGAGTTCCTGCGCCGCGGTCGCGCCGGCCTCGCGGATGTGGTAGCCCGAGATCGACACGGTATTCCACTGGGGCGCATGCTCGGCGCCCCACTCGAACAGGTCGATGATCAGGCGCAGCGCGGGCTCGATGGGATAGCACCACGCGTGCTGCGCCATGTACTCCTTGAGGATGTCGTTCTGAACGGTCCCGCGCAGGGCCGTCGACGGAACGCCCTGCCGCTCGGCGGCGGCCACGTAGAAGCAGAACAGGATGACCGCCGGCCCGTTGATCGTCATCGACGTCGACACCCGGTCGAGCGGGATGCCGGCGAACAGGGTCTCCATGTCGTCGAGGCTGGAGATCGCGACCCCGGTCTTCCCCACTTCACCCTCGGATCGCGGGTGGTCCGAGTCATAGCCCATCAGCGTGGGGAAGTCGAACGCGGTCGACAGGCCCGTCTGGCCATGCTCGAGGAGGAACTTGAAGCGGCGGTTCGTGTCGGCGGCGCTGCCGAACCCGGCGAACTGCCGCATGGTCCAGAGACGCCCCCGGTACCCCGTGGGATGGATCCCGCGCGTGTACGGATACTCGCCAGGCATCGGCAGGGCCGACGTGTCCGGGGACTCGGCGTCGAGCGCCGAGTACACCGGCTCGACTTCCCCTTCCGAATTCACGAAGGCGAGGTCGCGCTTTTCGCCGGCGATGTACCGCGCGCGCCAGTGCGCCACCTCGGCGCGCAGCCGCTCGAGTTCATCCTCGCGGTCGCGCTGCTGGTCGTTGATCGTTCCCAATGTGGTCATGACGATGTCCTGGCTATGGCCGGTGCTCCGGTCCTCAACAACTCGTCCGCGATGCCGTACGGTGACACCTCGCCGCGCTCGAGGCGCGGGAGCACCGCGTCCACGAAGGCGATGACCTGCGGGTCATTCCACAGGCGACGATGCAGCCTCGTCTCGGCCACGTCCATCACCTGTTCGCGGAGCCGGCGCCGACGGCGATCCTGGAGCGCGCCGCTGGCCTCAAGATACTGCCAATGGCGGTTGAGCGACGCCACCAGTTCCGGAAGGCCCTCGCCCTTGTGGGCCACGGTGAGCATCACCGGCGGCGTCCACCCGGTTGCGTCGTCGCGCCGGGCGGCCGCGCGTGCGGCCTTCCCCGGGTTGGCGAGGGCCTTGAGGTCCACGCCGTGGTGGGCCGGGGCTTCCAGGGCCATCCCCCCGCGCATCCCCAGCATCAACTCGATGTCGTTCCGCACCCGCTCCGCCCCGGGACGATCGGCCTTGTTCACCACGAACAGGTCCGCGATTTCCATCAGTCCCGCCTTGAGCGCCTGGATCGAATCACCGCTCTCGGGCACGAGCACCACGATCGTGGTGTCGGCGGCGCGGGCAATGTCGAGCTCACTCTGTCCCACGCCGACCGTCTCCATGATGATCCGGTCGAAGCCGAACGCATCGAGGACATCGGCGACGGCGCGTGTGGCGGAGGAAATGCCGCCTAGCGAGCCGCGCGTGGCGAGCGAGCGGATGAAGACGCCGGGATCGAGCGCGATCGCCTCCATGCGCACCCGGTCACCCAGCAATGCCCCGCCCGTGAACGGCGAGGTCGGATCCACGGCGATCACGCCGACCCGGAGCCCCGCCGCGCGGTAGTCGTTCACCAACCGGGTCGTGAGAGTGCTCTTCCCCGCACCCGGCGGTCCGGTGACGCCGATGCGGCGCGCGCGACCGACCCGAGGGTGGAGTGCGACCAGCAACTGCTCGAACCCGTCCCGCTGGTTCTCGACGATGGACACGGCACGGGCGAGCGCCGCGGGCTTCCCGGCGTCGAACGCGGACAGCAGCTGGACGACCGGGTCGTCGGCGCGCGCCGCGGTCGCCGTCACGAGGCGTGCGCCGGCGTGCCGGGTCCCGGCGCCGCACCCGGGGCGGGCTCGTCGTGCTCGTCGCGAATATCGCCCACCAGTTCCTCGAGCAGGTCCTCGAGGGTCACGATACCGATCGTCGCGCCCGCATCGTCACGGACGATCGCGAGGTGCCGCCGCTCGCGCAGCATCCCGGAGAGCAGCTCCTTGCAGGAGGTGCTTGCCCTGGCAAAGGCGACGGGCCGCAGGGTTGGCATCGACATGCCCGAGTTCTTGATCAGGTCGAACGCGTGCACCATGCCAATGACCTGGTCGAGCGTCTCACGGTAGACGGGCACCCGGGTGTAGCCGGCGGTCGCGACGCGGCGCGCCAGTTCTCCGGGCGAAACGTCCATCGGAACGGCGAAGACGTCGGGGCGCGGGGTCATGACGTCGCGCACCCGCTTCTCCCCGAACTGCATCACTCCACTGATGATCGCGATCTCCCCGGCCTCGCCGACGCCTTCCAGTTCGCCCTCGCGGAGCAGCTCCTCCAGGGCCTCCTCATCCGTGGGCGGCGGTTCCGGCGCCGTCCCGTTCGCGCGGCCGGCGATGCGCCTGACGAGTCGCAGCGATGGTCCCAGGACCATTTCCAGGGCCTGCAGGGGAGGAAGCAGGATGGGGATCAGCTGGGGCGCCCAGCGCCGCCCGATCGCCCGCGGGAGCAACTGTCCCGCGACCAGGAGGACCAGGGCATACACGAGCGCCTCGCCCAGCAGCGCCGGAACCGAGTCGCCCGCATCACTGGCAATGATGACGCCCGCCGAGAAAACGGTAAGCGCGACCCCGGTGCCGGCGGACAGTAACAGGCCATGCGGCTTCTCGAGGTACAGCGCGGCGGCCCCCGAACCGCTCAGTTGCTGCTCCACCCAGTGGCGAAGCCAGATCCGGCTGACCGATCGCACGGCGGTGGCGCCCGCCGTGAGCCACGCCACGACCGCGATCGTCAGGAGGAGCAGGGTCGTGGTGGTCACGCGGCGTGACCCTCCCGGGAGCCGAGGCGCTCGAACACCACGCGCTGGACGCGCCGCCGCTCCACCCGCTCGACCGTGACCCGATAGCCGGCCAGCTGGAACGACTCACCCTGGCGCGGCGCACGGCCGAACTGTTCATACACCAGGCCACCCACGGTAGCCACGTCGTCGCGCTCGAAGTCCGCGTGCAGCAGTTCACTCACCTCCGTGAGCGTCAGGCGCGCGGAAACGCGGGTCCGGTTCGCGTCCACGTGCTCGATGGGCGACTCCTCGACGTCGTACTCATCCCGGATGTCTCCCACGATCTCCTCGAGGACATCCTCGATGGTGATGATGCCGGCCGTGCCGCCGTACTCGTCGACCACGACCGCGAAATGCGTCCGCGTCGACTGGAAGTCACGGAGTTGCCGGTCGGCGGGTTTCGACTGCGGGATGAACACCGCGGGCCTGACCAACGTCGCCCAGCCGCCTGCAGGTTCCCGTCCGTCCAGGATCGGCTGCAGCAGGTCGCGTGCGTAGAGGACGCCCACGACGTTGTCGACGCTCTCGGCGTAGACCGGCACCCGGGAGTGTTCCAGCGCGCGAACCCGGTCGACGACCTCGGTCCAGGTGGCGGTGGAGTCGATGGCGACCAGGTCGATGCGCGGGACCATGATCTCGTGCACCTCGGTCTGCGCGAGCCGGAACACGCCGTTCAACAGCACCTGCTCGTCGGCCGTGACCTCCGCCTCGGCTGCGACCACGGCCTTGAATTGCTCGGTGATCGTCTCCCGATCCTCGTCGTCCTGGGCGGGTGGGGGCAGGAGCGAGTTCAGCCAGCCGTCAATGGACTCGCCGAGCATCACCACGGGCGACAGCAGGCGCTCGAGCGTGACGACCACGGGCGCCAGCCGGGTCGCGACGGCCGCGCCGCGGGCGTCGCCGACGCTCCTCGCAATGCTCTCGGAGGCGCCGACCAGCAGGAACGCCGAAAGGAGAATGGCGGCCACTCCCACCCATCCGCTTACGGGCGCGCGAAAGACGAGCAACGCGATGCCCACCCCGGTCAGCAGCTGGCCCATCACCCGCGCGAAGGCGAGGGCACGATGGATGCGCTCCCGCCTGGCCCGCAGTTCGGCCAGCGCCGGTGCCAGGCGCTCGTCCGGGTCGAGCGAAAGGATCGCGCCGTCGGCCGTGGCGCACACCGCCGCGAGAAGTGATCCCGCCGTGATGACGAGGAGCGACGCGACGATCACCAGACGCCCTCCGTCCGGGCCGCGGCGAGCCAGCGTTCCTGGCGCTTCCACATCGGCGATGCCTCGCGCGACGCCCCCTCCGGGTGCTCGTACCCGATCGCGTGGAGTACGCCATGGACGACGACCCGGGCCAGTTCCTCCCGGGAGGGCACTCGCCAGCGGCGGGCCTGTGCGCGCACGATGTCGGGCGCGACGTAGATGTCGCCGACCAGCGGCGCCGAGGGCGTCGATCGGCCCAGCGAGAACGTGATCACGTCCGTGGCACCGCGATGCCCCAGGTGCTCGCGGTTCAGCGTGGCCATCGTCCGGCGGGAAATGAAGGCGATGGAGAGCAGTGCCGTCGGCACCTTCTCGCGCCGGAGGACGAACCCGGCCAGCGCGCGCACCGTCGCCGCCGGCAGCGCGAGCCGCCGGCGTCCTGCATCCACGTCGATCCCGCGGTCAGGCCTCGTCGTCCGCAGCATACGCCTTGATGATGTCGCGCACCAGTCGGTGCCTGACGACGTCCACGTCGGTCAGGTAGTGGAACGCGATGCCGTCGATCCCCGTCAGGATGCGCTCGATCTGGATGAGCCCCGACTCCTCGCGTGACGGCAGGTCCACCTGCGTCTTGTCGCCCGTGATCACCGTTCGCGAGTTCACGCCCAGCCGGGTGAGGAACATCTTCATCTGGGCGTTGGTGGCGTTCTGCGCCTCATCGAGGATGACGAAGGCGTCGCTCAGCGTCCGCCCGCGCATGTAGGCGAGCGGTGCGATCTCGATGACCCGCGTCTCCAGCGCGCGCTGCATCCGCTCGGCCGGCATCATGTCTTCAAGCGCGTCGTACAGCGGGCGCAGGTACGGGTCGACCTTGGCCTGCATGTCGCCTGGCAGGAACCCCAGGCTCTCGCCCGCCTCCACCGCCGGCCGGGCGAGGATGATCCGGCGGACGCGCTTTCGCATCAGGGCATCGACCGCCGCGGCCACGGCAAGGTATGTCTTTCCCGTGCCGGCCGGCCCGATGCCGACGACGATGTCGTTGTCGACGATGAGGCGCAGGTACTCGGCCTGCCCCGGCGTCTTGGGCTGGATGACCCGCCGCACGCCAGGGAGAACGATCCGCTCGCCGCCCTCGCTGCCGTCACGCGACACCTCGAGCGTCATGCGCAGCACGTCGTCGGCCTCGAGCGGCATGCGTTGCCGCGCGGCATCGATCATGCGCTGCGCGATCGCGGCGGCGCGTTCCACGGCCTCGGCGGAGCCGGACATGGTCAGGGTGTCGCCGCGCAGCGCGATGCGCGCGCCGGTCTGGCGCGCCAGTTCGCTGAGGTTGGCGTCGTTGACGCCCGAGAGCGTGAGCGGGTCCGCCCCCTCGACGCTCAATCGCTGGATGACCGCTTCGTCAGGCATGGGCGGCTCAGGTCACCGACAGGTGCAGGTCGGCCAGGTCGGCCGGCGACACCGGCACCGGCGCGCCCTCGAA
Organism: Gemmatimonadaceae bacterium; assembly: GCA_030835125.1. GTDB lineage: Bacteria > Gemmatimonadota > Gemmatimonadetes > Gemmatimonadales > Gemmatimonadaceae > JABWBJ01. The sequence continues at coordinate 20,474 of JAUQWM010000013.1, forward strand.
CAGCGCGCGTGCCGCCGTGGTCTTCGGGAACGCGATCACGTCGCGGAGCGACGGCGCGCCCGCCAGCAGCATGGTCATCCGGTCAAATCCCAGCGCGAAGCCGCCATGTGGTGGCGCGCCTGACGCGAGCGCGTCGAGGAGGAACCCGAACCGGCGCTGCTGTTCTTCGGCGGGAATCCCGAGCAGGCGGAACACGGTCTGCTGTACCTCCGGATCGGTGATTCGGATCGACCCACTGCCCAGTTCGTTGCCGTTGTAAACCGCATCGTAGTGCAGCGCCCGGCATCGATCGGGGTCCGACTCCAGGTGAGCGAAATCCTCCGGATGCGGCGACGTGAACGGGTGGTGGGCGAAGACCCGCGCCCCCGTCGCCGCGTCCGGCTCGAACAGCGGGAAGTCCACGATCCAGCAGAACGCATGGTCGGTGATCGGGGTGATCCCCGGCCGCCTGACGACGAGGCTCCGCACGGCATGGAGCGCGGCGGAGGTCGCCCGATCGGGGCCCACCGCGGCAAGGAGCAGTGTCCCGGCCTGCGCGCCGAGACGTTCGAGCGCGGAGGGCCCGATGGCCTTCACGCCCTGCCCTTCCCATCCCGCCTCGGTGCGGCGCGCCCAGATCAGGCCGCCGGCGCCGGATTCCTTCGCGGCGGCGGTGAGTGCGTCGAGTTCCTTCCGGGAGGCATCCGCGGCCGCGTCGACGACGAGGCCGCGCACGCGCCCACCGGCGGACACGGCGTCGCGAACGAACGGGGCCGCGTCGTCACCGACGTGCGGGGTGAGGTCCCGGATCTCGAGCGCATACCGGAGGTCCGGCTTGTCGACGCCGAAGCGCTCCATGGCATCGCGGTACGGCATCCGCAGGAACGGCGCGCGGATCATCACACCGCCCGCATCCCAGATCGCGACGAGGACCTGCTCGATGGCGTGGAGCACGTCGTCCTGCTCGATGAAACTCATCTCCACGTCGAGCTGCGAGAACTCCGGCTGGCGATCGGCGCGCAGGTCCTCGTCGCGGAAGCACCGCGCGATCTGGAAGTACCGGTCCATGCCCGCCATCATCAGCAGCTGCTTGTAGATCTGCGGCGACTGCGGCAACGCGTAGAACTCGCCCCGGTGGACCCGGCTGGGTACCAGGTAGTCGCGCGCGCCCTCGGGCGTCGGCTTGGTGAGGATCGGCGTCTCGATCTCCAGGAAGCCCATGGCCGACATCGTCGCCCGCGCGCGCTGCATGAGGCGATGGCGCAGGACCAGGTTCTCCTGAAGCTCGGGCCGGCGCAGGTCGAGCACGCGGTACTTCAGGCGGAGTTCCTCGGCCGCGAGCTTCTCACCCTTGCCGCGCGCGACGGGAATGGCCGGCGTCACCGCCGGACCCACCACCCTGATGCTCGTGCCGCGAACCTCGACGTCGCCGCTCGCCAGGTCCGGATTGCGTCCGTCCTCGGGGCGAGCCACGACCGCGCCTTCGACCAGCACGACCGACTCCGCGGACAACCGCTCGGCCACCGCCATCGCGTCAGCGCCGGCACTGCGAGGATCAAAGGAGACCTGGACCAGGCCGGTCCGGTCCCTCAAGTCGACAAACACGAGACCACCAAGGTTACGACTCCGGTGTACCCAGCCGCCAAGGCGAACCTGCTGGCCAACGTGTTCCTGCCTCAGGACACCGCACTGGTGGGTGCGTAGCCCTGTCGACAGCGGACTTGCTTCGGTCACTCGGATCCTCCGTGGGAATGGTCAATCGGCGTCGCCCGCGCGGTGCGGCGACAGGGGCGCGCAACGTGTGCGATTATCGCGGTCCTCGAATGTCTCGGCGACCAGTCAGCACGGCGTCACGTGAGGGCAATCGATCGCGCGAACAGGCACGTGCACGCCCGGGGCTTCGTGGGCATTCGCGCCCGCCGGAACCCTCAACGAGGAATCGCGCCAATCAACCGGGCGCGCGCACGCTGGACAGGTGAAGGCATGTTGGCGAGGAATCTAGGGATCGAGGGACCCATCTGGTAGCGGTCCGAGTTGACGTGTCTTCTGAACAGGACTACGTTAAGTATATGCCACACAACGGGTTTGATGACGAGTCCGCGACATTGTCGGAAGGACCACCAGATGGGCGCGTCCACGACGAATCGCGCACCATCGGTCCCCGCACGAACCTGCTGAACCTCACGCCATCACAGGCGCTCGAGACCGTCGCCGGCTTTCTCGCCGAATGTGGTGAACCCGCCTATCGGGCGCGCCAGGTGCTGAGGCACCTGTGGACGAAGCCGGCGGGGTCGTTCGACGACATGACCGACATCCCCCGCGAGGTGCGACAGCGCCTGGCCGGGCAGTTCTCGATCCCCCGACTCGCCGTGGACATGGACGTGCAATCGTCCGACGGCACGCGGAAGTTCCTGTTCCGGCTCGCCGACGGCCAGGCGATCGAGACAGTGGCGATTCCCGACGGGAAGCGCCTGACGCTGTGCATTTCGTCGCAGGCCGGGTGCGCCCTGCAGTGCGCGTTCTGCGCCACGGGGGCGATGGGGTTCGCGCGGAACCTCGAGGCCTTCGAGATCGCCGGACAGGTGCGCGAGCTGGCACTGCTCGATCCCCCGCTCCAGCCGACGAACATCGTGTTCATGGGCATGGGTGAGCCGCTGATGAACTGGAAGGCGGTGGACCCCACACTCACGATCCTGAATCACCCCGACGGGTTCGGGATCGGTGCGAGGCACATCACGGTATCCACTGTCGGCGTGCTCCCGGGGATCCTCGCCCTGTCGAAGCGTCCGGAGCAGTTCCGCCTCGCCATCTCGATCCACGCGCCGACGGACGATCTCCGGCGCACGCTGATGCCGGTGAACGTGAAGTACCCGCTGGCCGACGTGATCGAGGCAGCACGCCGATTCGATCGCCGCGTCACGTTCGAATACGTGCTGCTTGGCGGGGTGAACGACGCGGTCGAGCACGCGATGGCCCTGGGGCGCCTCGCGCGCGGCTGTGGCGCCTTCGTCAACCTGATTCCGCTGCATCCAGGGGGCACGGGGAACTTCAAGCCCTCCGTGCCGGCTTCCGTGCGTAGCTTCACGACGGAGTTGAGGCGCGCCGGCGTGGAGGTGGCCGTCCGGAAGAGCCGCGGGCTGGACATCGCGGCCGCGTGCGGGCAGTTACGGGTGGAACGGCTTCGACGGCGGCCGCCAGTCGGTGCCAACTAACACCGTGATGTCGAGGTAACGCGCCGAGTCGGGGCGCGACTCCACGCGCGCCCCGCCCAGCGCCCTGGCGACGTCCTCGGCCCAGTCCAGGCGACCGGAACGGGCGAGCACCAGCGTGCTGTCGCGGCGGGCGGTGTCGTTGGCAAAGCGGACCACGTCGAACCCGGCATCGCGAAGCGCAAAGGTCGCGCGCCGGGCAAGCCCGCGCTGGCCTGAGGCGTTCAGCACCTCGACCTTGATCCGTACGCCGTCGGGCACCATGACCCCTATCCGATCGGGCGGATTGAGCCCCCCGCCGCGCCAGAGGACGGCGGCGGCGATGAGGGCGATGCTGGCGGCCGCCAGGACCGCGACCCGCCTCAGAGCACCTGGTTCCACAATGCCGCCGTCTCGGGAAACACAGCCTTTCCTTCTCGAAGGGTCCACTCGAGCCTGAGCTGGAGGACCTGCCGGAAGACGCCGTCGAAGTCACTGGGGAGCGTGCGCGCGAGGAAGGCGCGCTCGGTCCGCGAGAACGGGCGACCGGGCTCCAGGAAGTCCGCCATGTAGAGCGCCCGTCCCGTCCGGCCCCACGCCGGGCTGCCTAACGTATGCCAGCGGATGGCCTCGAGCACCTCGGTCCGGGTCTCTCCTTCGGCGGCGAGCCGGGCCGCGACCGCCGGTCCGTGGAGCACCGAGAGCGGCCAGGGCGCGCCGGTCGCCCACTGCCGCAGCTCCGGCTCGTCGGCGTCACGCAACGCGTCGTGCCAGGCGCCCACGTCATGCCATGCCGTCGCTTCCGCCGAGGACAGCCCCAGTTCGGCCGCCCAGCGGTCGAGGAGCGTGGTGACGCGCACGATATGCTCCCGCCGGCGCTCCGTGACGCGAGCCCAGGAAGGGAGGACCACAGGTGACGCGCCGCCAGCAGTGTCCATCAGGAGAACTTATCGCCCCGGAGATCCATCTCCATCTCCCCGCTCCCGTCTCGCATCCCCGGGCTCACGTCTCGATCCTCGTCAGCTTCCGCGTCAGGTCCCCCAGGTGCGACGCCAGCTCGCGCAGTTCCAGGGTCGCCGACTCCAGTTCGTGCAGCGCGCCGGCCTGCTCCGCGGCGGATTTCGTCACCTGGTCAGACCCCTCCTGGTTTCGCCGCGAGATCTCGTCGATGCGACCCGCCCGGTCCCGGGCGACCGCGACGAACCGTTCCTGTTCATGCGACACCTGGGCGATCCGGCGTGACCACGACGCCGCAGCGTCGCTGGCGGAGAGGATGGCAGCGAGGGCCTTCATCGCCGACGCGGAGAGCGCCTCCACGTCGCCAACCATTTCCCGGCCACGGTTCATCTGCCGGGTGGCGCGGTCCATCTGGGCCGCGAAGCCCGTCAGGATCGTGTTCGCGTCCTCGGAGGCCCGCGCGCTCTGGGCGGCCAGCTTCCGGATCTCCCCGGCGACCACCGCGAATCCCTTCCCCTCCTCACCGGCCCGGGCGGCCTCGATCCCCGCGTTGAGCGCCAGCAGGTTGGTCTGGTCCGCCAGTTCCCGGATCACGCGAATGAACTCGGTCATCCGCACCGCCCCCTGCTGCAGTTCCCCGACCATCTGCGAGGACTCGGCCACCACGCCCTTGGCGCTGATCAACCGCTCCACCGCGGTGCCGACCGTGGCCTGGTGCTCGGAAGCCAGCACGGCCGAACGTTCGCTGGCGGCGGCCGCCTCGCCGGCATCGCGGGCGATGGCCGATGTCGACTGGTACAGTTCGTCGGCGGCGGTGCGGCTCGCCGTCGCCTCGCCCGCCTCTTCGGCAATCCCGCGGTTGATGTCGGCGACCAGCCGGACGACCGCGTCGGCGCCGCCCCGCAACAGGCGGGTGGAATCCCCGAGCCGGTCGAGCTGGCCCTCCAGCCTGCCTAACGCCTCGGCGAGCGGCCGGCGGAGTTCCTGGATCTGGATGGTGGTGGAGAGCTGGGCGGCGAATCGCTCGACGACCACGAGCTGCTTGGGACCGTAGGCCTGCCGCTTGTGGTGCTCGATCTCGAGCAGGCCGAGGAGCCGGTCGCCGAAGCGGAGGGGGGCAACGACGAGGCTGCGGGCCTCGAGGCGGCCGCCGGCCGTGCGCTCGTCGCGTTGCGTGTCGTTCACCACGACCGCCTGGCGGCGCTCGATCACGTTGCGGTAGAGGCGCTCGAGGCCGCTGTCCGCGGGCCGCGGCACGGCCAGCAGCCCTTCGCGGACGCTGAAGACCACGCGGAGCGGGGCGCCGTCGTCCACGCGCAGCACGCGGAAGTCCCGCCAGTTCACCAGCCGGTTGGCGAAGGAGGCGATGCGGCGGAACGACTCCTCGAGACTGGCGTCGGCGGCGACGACCATGTCCATGGCGTGGATGCGGTTCAGTTCCTCGGCCGACACCGCCTCCTCGAGGATGTGCTTGAGGAGCATCCCGGCGAACAGGATCACCACGCCGATGATCCACCACCCGAGGCGCCCGATCATGGTCATCGCCACCAGGATGCCGACCGACACGATCATCGACGCGAAGAACACGATCACTTCGTAGCGCAGGATCAGCGCCCGCTCGTCCGGCAGGAGCTTGCCGCGGACGAGCAGCGTCGCATACTGCGCGGACCGGTTGAGCACGAAGTGGGTGACGAAGAACGCTGCCACCGCCGGCGCGGCCTCCGCGGAGAGCGCGCCGGCCCCCGCCGGGAGGCGGACGGCCAGCGCGGCGTACACGCCAAAGGCGGCGTAGAGGGTCAGCACCTCGCGCGAGGCATTGATCCAGGCGGCGGTGAACGGCTTCCGGTGGGCGGCCAGGTCCGCGACCAGGATACCCGCGTACATCGCGATCCCGGTCGGGGAGAGGCCGACCGCGAGCGGCCCGGCCATCGCGACCACCTGCACCACGGTCAGGGTCGAAAACTTCGTGATCGACACGGATCGCGTGCGAAACAACGCGGTCGCGGCCGCCATCACGAGGAGGGCCCAAGGGTGGTCCACCCAGCGCGGGTCCCCGGCGGCCCCCGCGATGAGGACGAGGGTCCCGAGAATCGCCGCCAGGCGTGCCCCGAGACCCGCCGGCGACCGGGGGGTCATCCGGCGTCCAGGGCCCGCCGCAGTTCCGAGGCCAGCCGGGCCGCGACGGGAATCCCCTCCCCCGCCGCGCGGACGATCGCGCTCCCGACGACGATCCCGTCGGCCAGCGCGCCGATCCGGCGCGCCTGGTCCGCGTTCGAGATGCCGAACCCCACGCAGATCGGCAGCGAGGTCGCACGCCGCAACCGTCCGAGCGTCGACGGCAACTCGTCAGGCACGTCGTCCCTTGCTCCGGTTACGCCGAGCCGGCTGATCAGGTACACGAAGCCGCTGCCATGCGACCCGATCTCGCGCATGCGCTCGTCAGGCGTGGTCGGCGCTACCAGCCGCACGAAGGCCAGTGGGCCGCTGCCGAGCCAGTGTTCCCGCTCCGGGTCGACCCCGACCGGGAGGTCGGTCACCAGGATGCCGTGGCACCCGGCGGCGGCGGCCCGCTCGAGCGCGCCCGGCCCGGCCGCGATCACCGGGTTGAGGTAGCTGAACAGCACCACCGGCACGCCCAGTCTCGCCTCGTGCACCAGGTCGAGCGTCCGGGCGAAGGTCATCCCCTGCGCCAGGGCGGACTGCGAGCTGGCCTGGATCACCGGGCCGTCGGCCATCGGGTCCGAGAACGGGACGCCCACCTCCACCACGTCGGCACCAGCCTCCTCGAGCGCGCGGAGGAGGGTGATGGACAGCACCGGTGACGGGTGGCCGGCGGTGATGTAGGGGACGAGCGCCTTCCGCCCCTGCCGGGCAAGGGCGGCGAACCGCTCCCGCAGCGCGTCAGACGAAGTAGTCGCCGACGTTGATGCCATAGCGCTCGGGATTCTCGGTCTTGATGATGGTGCGCCGGAAGACGTTCGGCGCGGACTGTTCGGTGAGGTCGGCCAGTTCGCCGGGGTACAGGACGTTGCCGCGATCGTCACTCACGATGCGCACCACCGGGCGCGAGATCGCCGCCGGGTTCGGGCTCACCGAGTGCACGATGGCCAGCTCGAACGTGTCGAGCACGACCAGCGTCCCGACCGGGTAGATGCCGACGAGGTTGATGAACCCCTTCACGATGACCGGGTCGAAGCCGCGGCGCGGGTTGTCGCGCATGCCGGCGAGCACCGCCGCCGGCGAGAGGGGCACGGTCTGGTACGCCCGACGCGTGGTGGCTGCGTCGAAGCCGTCCGCCACCGCCACGACCTTGCTGAAGATGCTCTGGGTCCGCGGCCGCACGCTTCGCGGGTACCCGGAGAGGTCGGTCTTCATGTGGTGCTCGTAGGCTACCACCATGGCCCGGTAGGGCATGTCCTGCAGCGCCCGGATCTGGAACAGCGCCAGCACGCCCAGCCACGGGTGCGCGGCAAGCCAGCGCCAGTCGTCGTCGTTCAGCCCCTCGATCTTGTTCAGGACGCCGAGCGGCACGCGCGACTTCCCGATGTCGTGGAAGAGCGCGGCGAGCCCGAGGTCATACAGTTGCAGCTTGGTCAGCCCGAGCCGGCGGCCCAGCGCCACCGAGAAAATGCAGACGTTGACCGAGTGCGTGAACGTGTACTCGTCGTAGTCGCGGATGGTCGTGAGCCCGATCAGCGACGTTTCCTCGTTGAGGATCTGGTCGACGATGGTCTGCACCACGCGCTTGATCTTCTTGATGTTCGGCGCCTGCCCCATGCGCACCGAGGCCATGACCTCGCGCGTGACGGCCACCGAGTGCGAGTAGGTCCGCTTGGCGGCTTCCTTGGCGCGCCGCATGAAGTCGGAGTCGTCGTCCGTGACCGGCGGTTGTCCCAGCGTGAACGTCGTCACGCCGGCCGCGTCCAGCTTCTCGGCGACGTCGTGGACCGTGACGTCCTCGCCCGACTGGCTGAGGGCCAGCAGCTGCGACAGCAGCACCAGCCAGTCGCGCGCGGTCGCGCCCTCGGCGATGTCGACCGTCCCCACGCCGCACTTCCGCAGCACGGACAGCAGGTGACTGAAGCTGGCGTAGTTGTCGAGGTCGAGCCGGAGGCGGGTCGAGTTGACGAAGATGAATTCACCGGACGTGCGGAGTTCCAGCTCCCGATCGTGCTCGATCAGGGTCCTGGCGGCGGCGACCAGGTCATTCAGCGCGTTGCGAACGGCCTCGTTCTCCGGCGGGTACAGGCGGATCACGCGCATCGCACCGTAGACCGACACGATCAGCACGCGCCCGGCCCGCCGGACGAATGACTCGGAGGCGACGTCCGCGACGGCGTCGCCGGATGCCGGCGGCGGGGCGGCGGCGCCTGCCCTGGCGTCGGTCATGGCGTTCCCCGCAGCGCCTTGCTCACCGCATTGCGCACCAGGATGTCCTTGTCGGCCCCGCTCCGGCGCAGGCTGGCCAGGGCGGCGTCCGTGCCGATGCGCCCCAGCGCCATGGCGGCGCACGCGCGCACCTCGGCATCCTCCTTCCGGCTGAACAGGCCCTTCCGGTTGAGCAGTCCGTCGAGCATGCCGACGCCGCTCTCGCCGCAGAGGGCCCCGAAAGTCTCGAAGTACGCCATCTTCTCGGTGAGGTCCGCCGCCTGCAGCCGCTTGCCGGTGATGGCGGCCTCGATCTTCTGGACCGAGGCGCGGTGGTTCCGCGCGCCGAGCGACCGGACGGCGGCGATCCGCACCTCGCGGTCCTCGTCGTCGACCCCGCGATCGAGGTGCTGCATCGCGCCCGGCGTCCCGATCTCGGCCAGCGCGGTGACCGCGGCGAGGCGGACGGAGGCCTCCCCCTGCTGCAGCAGCCGCGCGAGCGCCGGGACGGCGGCCGCCGCCTTGAGCGCGCCCGCGCGGCGGATTGCCTCGAGCGCCACGTCGCGCTCCGCCGACCCCAGGAGCCGGACCAGCTCGGAGGTGTTCGCCGCGGCCAGGCGGTCGGCGGCGGATTCCAGCAGCGCCCGGACGCCGGGCGTGCCCATGCGGCCGATCCACTCGAAGATCGTGCCTAACGCCCCGACCCGGAGCTGCTCGAACAACTCGTTCAGCTCGGCCTGGGACGGCAGGTCGGTGCGCTCGTCCAGGGACTGCAGCAGCTGCGAGACCGCGGCCGGTTCACTCATCCGGTTGGGCAGCGACAGCAGCAGCTCGCGCTGCGCCGGCGTGATGTCCCGGGCCCGGTTCGCCGCAACGTTCGCCTCGCGCAGCAGGATCGCGACGGCGCGGAGCTGGCCCGTCGTGAGGAGGTTCACCAGCATCCCGTCGAGGATGCCGCAGACCTCGTCGCGGATGGCCGGGTCCGTCTGCTGCTCGAAGACGTCGAGCAGGATCGACACCACGTTCTGCCGGAGCTCGGTCGCGTAGTGCTCGCGGATCTCGCGCTGGAGGTACTGCACCTCGTTCTCGTCGAGGAAGTAGAGCGTGGAGTCGAAGTCGTCCATGCTCACCACCCCGGCGGGCGCGATGTCCTCCTGCGCCGGCTCGCGGAGGGCGCGGGGATCCACCAGCCGCACCTGGTCGTCGTCGGTGCGATCGATCGGTCCGGCGGAATCGAAGCCGACGTCCACGTACCGGTAGCGGATGAACGCGAACTCGTGCTCCCAGAGGAGCGTCAGCAGGTCGTCTTCGCTCCCGCCCTTCCGGACCCGCGCGATCGCCTGCACGAGCGCGAGGACCTCCTGGTCCTCGACCCCCTTCGACAGCTTCAACTCGCGGATCCCGTCCTTGTAGAGGATCCACGGCAGCGCATCGCTCGTCTTCTCCGTCTCGGTGACCGCCGCGTGCCCGTCCACCAGGATCTGCGTGTCCGTCACCTGGAACGTCACCTCGTCGGTGTGCGCCCAGACCGCCGCGAAGGAACCGCGCAGCGTCTCGAGGGCCTTGAGGTAGGTGGGGTTGTTCTGCAGGTACAACAGGTGGGCACGCACCGCGCGCGACACGAGCCGCAACATCTCCTCGACCGGGGTGATGTTGAACGGGGGCTCGGATCGCTCCGTGTCGCGCTGTCCTGGTGTCGCCGGTGAGGTCACGCTGGCAAAATACCCGATTCGCTGAGTTGTGCCACGTCCTTGTCTCCGCGACCGCTGACGCAGACGACCACGTTCTCGTCAGGCGTCCAGCGGCCGCGCGAGGCATCCATCCAGGCGATCGCATGCGCCGTCTCGAGCGCCGGGATGATGCCTTCCAGCCGGCTGAGGAGCCCGAGCCCCGCGATCGCTTCGTCATCGGTGACCGCGACGTAGGTGCCGCGGCCACTGTCCTTCCACCAGGCATGCTCCGGTCCCACGCCCGGGTAATCGAGTCCCGCCGAAATGCTGTGCGCCGGATGCACCTGCCCGTGCTCGTCCTGCAGCAGGTAGCTGAGCGACCCATGGAGCACACCGGGCCGGCCGCTGGTCAGTGACGCCGAGTGGTGTCCGCTCTCGAGTCCCCGGCCCGCCGCTTCTACTCCGACGAGTTCGACGCCCTGGTCGTCAACGAATCCCGCGAAGATCCCGGCGGCGTTCGAGCCACCCCCGACACACGCCACCACGGTGCGCGGCAGCGCTCCCGCCTGCGCCAGGACCTGGGCCCGCGCCTCGCGCCCGATCACCGACTGGAATTCCCGCACCATCCGCGGGTAGGGCGCCGGCCCCACCACCGACCCGATGATGTAGTGGCTGTCCCTGACGTTCGTGACCCAGTCGCGAATCGCCTCGGTCGTCGCATCCTTCAGCGTCCGCGTGCCGGAGGTGACGGGCACCACCTTCGCCCCGAGCAGGTGCATGCGGTACACGTTGAGGGCCTGCCGGCGCATGTCCTCCTCGCCCATGTAGACCACGCAGGCGAGCCCGAAGCGCGCACAGATCGTGGCCGTTGCCACGCCATGCTGCCCGGCGCCGGTTTCGGCGATGATCCGGCGCTTGCCCATGCGCACGGCGAGCAGCGCCTGCCCCACCGTGTTGTTGATCTTGTGCGCGCCGGTGTGGTTCAGGTCCTCGCGCTTGAGCCAGACCCTGGCGCCGATGCGCTCGCCGAAGCGCGGCGCCGACGTAAGGGGCGTCGGCCGGCCGACATACTCGGCCAGCAGGTGGTCGAGCTCCGCGGTGAATGCGGGGTCGGCCTGCGCCGCCGCGAGCGCGACCTCGAGCTCTTCCAATGCGGGCATGAGCGTCTCGGGGACGTATTGCCCGCCGTATGCGCCGAAGCGCGTTGCAGTCATCGATCGGGAACGAGAGTCGGTGGTCGGACGGCGCGCAGGAACGCCCCCATCCGCGCATGGTCCTTCACGCCGGGAGAAATCTCGACGCCTGACGACACATCCACCACGTCGGGTGACAACTGGTCGATGGCGTCGCGAACGTTCCCGGCGTGGAGCCCGCCCGCGAGGATCAGGCGCCGGCCCGCGCGCCGCGCGGCGACGTCGGCAGCCACCCGGGACCAGTCGAAGGCCTCACCCGTTCCGCCGAGGGACGCGGAGGACATCGTGTCGAGGAGGATACCATCGGAACCGGTGAATGCCGCGCGATCCGCGTCGGTGAGGCCCGTCGGACCGACGCGCACCACCCGCCAGCACTCCGCGCCGGACAGGCCCCGCAGCGCCTCGAACGTGCCGGCAACGTCACCGCGCCCATGGAGCTGGATGACGTCCAGCGACGCGAGCGTGGCGGCTCGGGCAATGTCATCCGCCGGCTCATCGCCGAAGACACCGACGCGCCGGACGCTCGTCCCGTCGAGCACCTCGAACAGCTGCGCGGCGCGCGACGGCGTGACCTGGCGCGGGCTGCTGGTCAGGATGACGCCGATGTACGACGCGCCAAGCCGCGCGGCTTCGAGCACGTCCTCTTCCCGGGTCATTCCGCAGAACTTGACCTCAGCCATGCCGGGCGTTCCTGGGGACCCCGGTCAGGTCCCGGACCATCGACGATGCCTCGGCGACGACCGAGAGCGACGAACCCACCAGGACCGCATCGCCGCCCAGTGCCGCAACCGCTTCCACGTCCTGGCGCGTGGCAATTCCGCTCTCCGCAATGGCGAGGCACGACGGTGGGATTGCGGGGATGAGCCGGTCGATGACTTCCGGCTCCATTACCAGGGTCTCGAGGTTGCGGCGATTCACGCCGATGACCGTCGCGCCGGCGTCGATCGCCCAGGCGAGTTCGGCCTCGTCGCGGACCTCGAACAGGGCCTCGATGCCCGCAGCACGCGCGGCGTCGGCCATGATCGCGGTGTCATCGGGGCCAAGCGCCCGCATGATGAGCAACGCAGCCGTCGCGCCAAGGGTGCGTGCCTCGAACAACTGGACCGGATGCACGTGGAAGTCCTTCTTCAGGAGCGGTACCGGAAGGACGCCGCGCACGGCCTCGAGGTCAGCGTTCGACCCACCGAATTCCGCCGGCTCGGTGAGAATCGACAGCGCCGCGGCACCCCCGTCCACATACTGTCGCGCTCGCTGGCTTGCGTTCAGTGACCCGTCGAGCGTGCCCTTCGAAGGCGACCGGCGTTTCACCTCGGCGATGACGGCGACGGGACCGCGAGCGAGACACTCCCGGAAGCTCTCGACCAGGAGCGGCGCCTCAGCGGCGCGCGCTTGCCACTCCTGGATGCTCCCGAGCGCGTCGGCTCGTCCCCGCGCCTGGCGGGTCAGCCGACCGAGCGCCCCGTCGGGCGGCGTCCAGAGAGTCCGAGCTTGCACTTCGGTACCTATTCGGCTATCGTGGTCTTCGGCTGATCTTCGGGTACGACCGTCCCGGTCGGCTCCCTGGCACAGAGAGGTTCGCAATGCCCCTGACCAAGCGCCAACGCGAGATCCTGAACTACCTGCAGTCGTATGCGGAGGAGCATGGCTACGCTCCGAGCTTCGACGAGATCGCCACGCAGTTCAACTATAACTCGCTGGCGACGGTCCACGAGCATCTCACGAACCTGGAGCGCAAGGGCTACATCAAGCGCACCTACAACGAGAGCCGGGCGATCAACATCCTGCCCTCCGAGGTGTTCCAGCGAGCCGTCGAGTTGCCGCTGCACGGACGCGTGGCAGCCGGCATGCCGATCGAGGCGATCCAGGGGACGGAAACCATGGCGGTCCCCGAGGAACTCGTCCGGCGCCGGGGTGAGCACTACGTGCTCAAGGTGAAGGGCAGCTCGATGATCGACGAGCAGATCCGCGATGGCGACTTCGTGATCGTGAATGAGCGGCGGACCGCAGACAACGGCGAAATGGTGATCGCGCTGCTCAACGGGAATGCGGCGACGGTCAAGCGGTTCTATCGGGAGCGCGATGGGCGCATCCGTCTCCAGCCAGCCAACGACACGATGACCCCGATGTACGTCCACGAGGACGACATCCTGGTTCAGGGTGTCGTGGTTGGCGTCATCCGCAAGTACTGACCCGCGGGAGCCCTGGGCTGGACCGCCAGTAGAGTGTGAAGGCTGGGCACGCGGACGCTCGCGACATCGACCGCGAAGCTGTCGTTCCCTGCGCGCTCCGGGTTCAGGGCCTGGCTGGCCCTGGCTCTCGCAGGTAGGCGGCCTTCATCGTTTCCAGCGCGCGCATCCCCGCCCCCGACGCGAGCGCGTCACGCGCCCTTTCGACCGCCGCCTCGAGCGTGGCGACATCGCCGCTGACGTAGATCGCCGCCGCGGCATTGAGCAGGACCGCGGCTTGCGCCCCCGGGAGCCCGCCGCCGCCGAGCACCTCGACGATGATCTCCGCATTCCGTGCCGGATCCCCGCCCGCCAGGTCAGCCGCCGAGCCCACCGTGAAACCAAGGACGGCCGGGTCGATGACCCACTCCCTCACGGCGCCCTCGCGCACCTCGGCCACCGCCGTCGGTCCGATCGGGGAGATCTCGTCCATCCCCGGTTCCCCGTGCACGACCAGCGCATGGATCGAGCCTAACGCGGCCAGGGCACCCGCCAGCAACGGCATCCGGTTCCGATCCGCGACCCCGACCACCTGGCGTCCCGCCCCGGCGGGGTTGGCCAATGGACCGACGATGTTCATCACCGTCGGGATGCCGAGTTCGCGACGGACCGGGCCGACGTGGCGCATGGCGGGGTGCAGCGTCGGCGCGAACATGAACACGATGCCGGCGCGACGCAGGACGTCACTCATCATCGCCGGGGTGGCGTCGAGCGGAACGCCCATCGCCTCCAGCACGTCGGCACTGCCGCTCCTCGACGTGAACGACCGGTTGCCGTGCTTGGCGACGCGCACGCCCGCCCCGGCTGCGAGGAGGGCCGCCGCGGTCGAGATGTTGAACGTCGTCACGGAGCCCCCACCGGTCCCGCACGTATCCACCAATCCGGCGCGATCCCCGGCGTCGATCGGGATCATCGCGGCGCGAAGGGCCTGGGCGGCGCCCGCCACCTCATCGGCGGTTTCCCCCTTCACGCGCAGGGCCATCAGGAGCGCCGCGACCTGCGCCGGCGTGGCCTCCCCGGACATGATCGCGCCGAAGGCTTCCGCGGACTCGGCCGCCGAAAGGGAGCCGCCGTGCGCCAGGCGCCGAACGGCGGACTGGACGGCGTCAGTTGCCATCGATCCCGGCCAGCAGGCGGTCGACGAGCTGGGCGCGTGTCACGATGAGCGCGATCACCAGCCCCAGGAGCCGCACCCGCTCCACGTCTTCCTCGATGAACACCCCGCGCTTCGCGCGGTTCGTGAGGTTGACGACGCCGAGCAACTCGCCCTGGTAAACCAGGGGAAAGCTGATGAACGAACCTGTCGTCAGGTATTCATCGCGCAGGAGGGGATGCGCGGCACCATCGGCGACGTCCTGGACCAGCAGCGGCTCCCGCGTCGCCGCGACGATGCCCGACACGCCCTTTCCGAACTTCGTCCGCTGGCCAAGCCGGATGTGGGGAAGCAGGCCGCGCGCCGCCGCGAGGTACAGCGTCTCGGGCTCCGGCGCGCTGAGCATGAGGGAGCACCGCTGCGCCTGCATGTCGTCTCCCACCAGGGCCAGCAACCCCGTCACGAGCTGGTCGGGCGCACCGGTGACGTTGTCCAGCGCCAGTGCGCGCTCCAGCAGGTAGAGCGTGCGGGTCTTCTGCCGGAGGGCCTCGTGCCGGCGGTGCAACTCGATGTGCGATTGCTCCAGTTGGCCCACCGCCGCCATCAGCTGTTGCTCGAGCGACTGGGCGCGGTGCGTCGCGCGCCGCGCGCCCTCCTCGGCCGTGTGGAGCGACTGCTCCAGCTGGATGCGCGCGGTCGCGTCATGTTCCCCGGAGTGCGCGGTGTCGCGCACCTGGCTCAGCTCGCGCTCGAGTTCGGACAGCCGCATGAGGTAGTCGGCGTGGACCTTCTGCGTCACCTCCTCGAGGGTGGTGACGGCCTCGTCGCGCGCCTCACGATCGGCAAACCTCGCGAAGGCAATGTCGAACAACGCGGCCGAGGAGGCGAAGCGCTCGCTGGTGCGCGTCCCGAACATCTTGCGCTGCTCGTAGAGCGCGAGCACCGCCGCGAGGGTGCCATCGGTCGTGAGCCCGCGCAGCGAGAGGAGGCCCCCGTCGGCGAATGGCGTCAACCCGAACAACCGCGCGTACTCGGCCGAACGTTCCCCGAGGTCGACGAACTGCCCGCCCCCCGCGATGAGCGTGCGGACGTGCGGAGGGAGGTGATCGAAGGTAGTGTCGACCGATCCTGTCTCGACATGACCGCCGGCGGGAGTCAGGCGTTCGCGGAGCATCTCCTTGCGGCCGTCGTAGCGCAGGAGCGCGACGATGGCGCTCCGGTCGCTGTCCATCAGCGCCTCACCGAGCGCCACCAGGCCAGCGTTCAGGTCCGGAGCGAGCGCGAGCGCGTGGGCGAGCGACGGAAGGGCGCGGGACATTCGTGACGGAGGACGGGTGACGTGGGCCGGGAGAAGCACCTCGGGACGGCGGCGTCGTGCAGGCGTTCTGCGGACGCCGTCCCCCGTCTCCCGTCCCCCGACTTGCGGTGTGAATGTGAGTCCCTAGGTCAAGCTATGTCAATCGCTTCCGCTGGTTCACCGCTTGCTTGACTTGAAGTGGCGCCGGGCTAAGTTCCGATGCGATGACGGCGCGCACTGTGCAGCTCGTGCTGCACTATGACGGGACCGCCTTCGCCGGCTGGCAGCTCCAGCCCGAGCAACGGACCGTCCAGGGCGAAGTCGAGCGCGTGCTCGCCGGACTCTGCGGACATCGTGTGGTGGCTCAGGGAGCCGGCCGGACCGACGCGGGCGTGCACGCGCGCGGGCAGGCGGTCGGTGTACAAGTGCCGGAGAAGTGGACTGCGCCGAACCTTCGTCGCGCCCTCAACGCACTCCTCCCTGACGACGTGTGGGTCGCGGCGGCGCATGAGATGCGTCCCGAGTTCCATGCTCGTTTCAGCGCCACGTCCCGGCGTTATGCCTATCAGGTCGGTACAGACGAAGCGGCCCGCTCTCCCTTTCGGCGCAAGACCGAATGGGCGTACCGGCATCCGCTCAGGCGTGAGTGGCTGGACGAGTCGGCCGCCCTCCTGCTGGGCGAGCACCGATTCATCGGCTTCGCCGTCCGTGGCACCGCGCCCCCGACCGACTCGCATCGTTGCACGGTCCTGGAAGCGCGCTGGCTCGACCGGCCCGGCGGGCTCACCTTCATCATCGAGGCAAACCGCTTCCTCCATCACATGGTCCGGTTCCTCGTCGGAACGATGCTCGACCAGGCCAGCGGCAAGCGGGCCGCCACGGCCGTGAGCGATCTCCTCATCGCGGAGACGAACGACGAGGTCTCCCCACCGGCCCCTGCGCACGGCTTGACGCTCGAGCGCGTGACCTACCCGGCGGAGATGTACCTGCCATGAAGCTGACCATCACCTTCCTGACCTTCGTGTTCGTCGCCTGCCAGGGCGCGTCGCCGCCGGATTCGAGCGCCCAGACCGTGCCCTCGTCGCGGCCGGCGTCGGCGGTGAGCCAGGAGATCGACTCGTCCCGGCGCACTGCCATCACCGAGGCGACCGCGCGCATCGCCCCCGCGGTCGTGACCATCCAGACCGAGACGGTCGAGCGCATCCCGCCCGACATCTTCAGCATGTTCTTCGGAGCCGGGGGCGCCCAGCAGCGCGTGTCCCCGGGCATCGGATCCGGCTTCATCATTCGCGACAACGGCGTCATCGTGACGAACGCCCACGTCGTCCAGAACGCGACGCGCATTTCCGTCATGATGCGCGACGGCACCACCTACCCGGCGACCAAGCTGGGCGAGGACGAGACCAACGACCTTGCCGTGCTGAAGATCGACGCCCGCAACCTGCCTGTCGCGCCCCTCGGCGACTCCGATGCGCTCATGATCGGCGAGTGGGCGATCGCCATCGGCAATCCCTTCGGGTTCGTGCTCGCCAACTCGGAGCCCAGCGTGACCGCCGGCGTGATCTCCGCGACCGGACGCAACCTGCTCGGAAGCTCCGAGGGTGCCGGCGTGTACGTCGACATGATCCAGACGGATGCGTCGATCAACCCGGGCAACTCGGGTGGCCCGCTCGTGAACGCCAGGGGTGAGGTGATCGGCGTCAACAGCTCGATCTACACACCCTCCCAGGGATCCGTGGGGCTGGGCTTTGCCATCCCGATCAACCGGGCCCGGCGGGTTGCAGATGACCTCATCGAGCACGGCCAGGTCCGGCGGCCCTGGATCGGCGAGCTGCTGCGGACACCCGCCGGCGCTACCAACCCGCGCGACGTCATCACCTCGGGCGCGGTGCTGCGTGCCGTCGTTCCCGGCTCACCGGCCGCCCTCGCCGGGTTGCGGCCCGACGACCAGATCACGCGCGCCGGGAATCGGACAGTCCGCAACGCCTTCGACTGGGAAGCGGCCCGGCTCTCGCTCCGCGTCGGCGACCGCGTCCCGCTCGTGATCCGGCGTGGCAACCGGGAGGTCACCATCACGGTCACGGTCGCCGACCGGCCCGAGGTGAGCGCGCCGAAGGTCACGGTGCTCCGCGAGATCGAACTGACGACGCTGACGCCGGCGATTCGCGCCGAGCGGGGCATCCGCAGCGCGCAGGGGGCGATGGTCACCAGCATCAGCAATCGCCTGCGCGACGAGATCGGGCTGGACGTCGGCGACGTCATCCTCCAGGTCAACCGCAACGCCGTCCGCAGCGCCGAGGACGTGCAGCGCGCCATCAGCCAGGCCGGTCCACGCACCGTCTACCGCGCGTCCTTCGAGCGACGCGGCGTCTTCTACTACACCGACTTCGTCATCCAGTGAGCAACCCGCGCGACACCTGGTCCTCCCCGCTCGCCGAACGGTACGCCTCGCGCGCGATGCTGCAGCTCTGGTCGCCCGATCGCCGGTACGGGCTGTGGCGCCGGCTCTGGCTGGCCCTGGCCGAGGGCGAGCGCGCGCTGGGAGTCGCGATCCCCGAGGAAGCCCTGTCACAGATGCGGGCGCACCTCGATGACATCGACTTCGACGCGGTGGCACGCTACGAGAAGGAGTTCCGGCACGACGTCATGGCGCACGTCTACGCCTTTGCCGACGTCGCACCAGCCGCAAGAGCGTTCATTCACCTGGGTGCGACCAGCGCTTTCGTGACGGACAACGCCGACCTCGTGCTCATGCGCGAGGGGCTGCACCTGCTGCGCGCCAAGGTGATCGGGGTCGTGGCCGCGCTGGCGGCGTTCGCGAAGCAGTGGCGCGCGGAACCGACGCTCGGGTATACGCACCTGCAGCCGGCACAACTCACCACGGTCGGCAAGCGCGCCACGCTGTGGATGCAGGACCTCGTGCTCGACCTGGCCGACCTGGACACGCGCATCGCCTCCATGCCGCTGCGCGGCGTGAAGGGAACCACCGGCACCCAGGCGTCGTTCCTGGAGATCTTCAAGGGCGAGCATGGGAAGGTGCGTGCCCTCGAGGCGCATGTCTGCCGCGCGATGGGATTCGACCGGGCCCTGCCGGTCACCGGCCAGACCTACTCCCGCAAGCTCGACGCGCAGGTCCTGGGCGTGGTGTGCGGCATTGCCGCGTCGGCCGCGAAGTTCAGCAGCGACATCCGCATGCTGCAATCGTTCGGCGAGTTGAGCGAACCCTTCGAGAGCGGCCAGATCGGGTCTTCGGCCATGGCCTACAAGCGAAACCCGATGCGGAGCGAGCGCATCGCCTCGCTCGCCAGGTTCACGGGATCGCTCGAGGCCAATGCCAACCAGACGCACGCGGTGCAGTATTTCGAGCGGACGCTGGACGACAGCGCCAACCGCCGGCTGGTCATTCCCGAATCCTTCCTCGCCACCGATGCCATCCTCCTGCTGATGGACAACATTGCACAGGGGCTCGAGGTGCACGGGGCACGCATCCACCAGCGGATCATGGACGAACTTCCGTTCATGGCCACCGAGCAGATCATCGTCCGCGGGGTCGAGGCCGGCGGCGACCGGCAGGCGATCCACGAAGTCATCCGTCGCCACAGCGTCGAGGCCGCGACCGCCATGAAGAACGAGGGACGGCACAACGACCTCTTCGACCGCCTGGCCGCGGACCCGGAGTTCCCCGCCGGCGTCGACCTGCAGGCCGCCGCCGATCCGTCGCGGTTCGTGGGACGAGCCCCGGAGCAGGTCGACGAGTTCCTTGGCGAGGTGGTGGCGCCGATCCTCGCAACGGCCGGGGACATGAGCGCACACGCCGAGGCCATCCGCGTATGACGGTCGCCTACACGGAACTTCCCCTGACGCTCTGGCGGCGCGGGAAGGTCCGCGACGTCTACGAGGTCGATGAAGACCGCCTGCTGATCGTTGCCACCGACCGGGTTTCGGCCTTCGACGTCGTCATGCGCGAGACCGTGCCACACAAGGGGGCGGTGCTGACGCAGATCTCCGCCTGGTGGCTCCGTCAGCTCGGCGACATCGTGCCCCATCACATGATCAGCGCCGACGTCGACGAGATCCTCCACGCCATCCCCGCGCTTGCCGGCAGCCGGGCCGTGCTCGCCCAGCGTTCGATGCTCTGCCGCCGCACCGAGGTCTTTCCGGTGGAGTGCGTCGTGCGCGGCTACCTCGCCGGGTCGGCCTGGAAGGAATACCGCTCGTCAGGCACGCTCGCCGGTGAGCCGTTGCCGGAAGGCCTGCGGGAGAGCGACCGCCTGCCCAGCCCCATCTTCAGCCCGGCGACCAAGGCCGAGACGGGACACGACGAGAACATCACCCGCGAGCGCATGGCGTCCATCGTCGGCACGGACGCGGCGGCCCGCCTCGAGGCCCTGTCGATGGAGATCTATGCGTTCGGGAACCGCCGCGCCGAGCCGCGCGGGATCATCATCGCCGACACGAAGTTCGAGTTCGGCGTCATGGACGGCCAGGTGATGCTGGTGGACGAGGTCCTGACGCCCGACAGCTCGCGCTTCTGGCCGGCGGCGGACTACCAGCCCGGCCGCTCCCAGCCGAGCTTCGACAAGCAGCCGTTGCGCGACTACCTCGATGGCGAGCGGCGCGAGGGGCGGTGGGACGGCGATCCCCCCCCGCCGCGACTGCCGCGTGAGGTGGTGGCGGCGACGAGCACCCGCTACCTCGACGCCTTCGAGCGCATCACGGGCACGCGCCTCGCCGTGGAGGCCGCATGAGCTTCGCGCGCGAAGGACTGGTCTTCATCGGCATCGGCGCGGTGCTGGCCATCGGCGCGCTCGTCGCCGCCGTGCTCTGGCGGTCGTGGCCCCTGTGGCTCCTCGCGTTCGCCTTCCTGGTGCTGGCGCTCTGGACCGCCTGGTTCTTCCGCGACCCGGAACGGACCGGCCAACGGGGTGGCGAGATCGTGATCGCCCCGGCCGACGGGCGCGTGGTCATGATCACCGAGGTGGACGAGCCGGCCTTCCTGCACGGGCGCGCCCTGCGGATCTCGATCTTCATGAACGTCTTCAACGTGCACGTCAACCGGTACCCGGTGTCGGGCACCGTCCGGTTCGTGCACTACAACCCCGGCAAGTTCCTGAATGCCGCGACCGACAAGTCGAGCCTCGAGAACGAGCAGATGTCGGTCGGCATCGAGCACGACTCGACGCGCGTCCTCGTCAGGCAGATCGCGGGGCTGGTGGCCCGCCGCATCGTGACCTACAGCCGTGAGGGCGACCAGGTGGAACAGGGAGAGCGCATGGGCATCATCCGGTTCGGGTCGCGGGTGGACGTCTTCCTGCCCACGACGGCCGTGCCCTCGATCGCGGTCGGGGCAACGACGCTCGCCGGCGTGACCGTCATCGCGCGCCTGGGCGGATCATGATCGAACCCGTCCGGCGGCCCGCCCGCCGACCGATCGTCCTCCTCCCGAACGGGTTCACGCTCCTCAACCTGTTCCTCGGGGTCTTCTCGATCGTCGCCGCCAGCCGCGGCAACTACAGTGCGGCCGGCCTGTACATCGTGCTGGGCGGCGTCGCCGATGCGATCGACGGCCGCGTGGCCCGCGCGACCAAGTCCGGCACGCGCTTCGGGTCCGAGCTCGATTCCCTCGTCGACGCGATCTCGTTCGGGCTCGCGCCGGCGCTCCTGATGTACTTCGCCGTCTTCAACGAGCACCGCTGGGACTGGATCTGGTGCTACCTCTTCACGATGTGCGCGGTCATCCGGCTCGCCCGGTTCAACGTCGAGCAGGCCGGACGTGCCAAGACGTACTTCAACGGCCTGCCCAGCCCGATGGCGGGCCTCACGCTGGCGACCTTCTACTGGTTCCGGGAATCGGACCTGTACCAGACGGAGCTGCTCGTCGACCTGCCCTGGCCCGTCATGCTGCGCTTCATCATGGTCGGGCTCTCGTTCCTCATGATCAGCCAGGTGCGGTACGCGGCAGTGCCGACGATCGGCTATCGTTCAGTGCGTGAGATCCTGGGGACGCTCCTGGTGGTCGGCACACTCGTCGGCGTCGTGTTCCTGCCCAAGACCTTCTTCTTCCCTGCCCTGATGGCGTACGTGACGTTTGGCGTGGCGCGCACGGTGTTCGTGGGCTTCCTCGACCGCCGCCCATCGTACGATGAACTCGAACGCGAGATTGGCGCCCAGGGTACCCTGATCGAGGGCGAGCATCGTCGCCGTCGGCGGCGCCGGCAGGGCCGGCCCGGGCCGCCAGAGAACACTCCTCCAGAGGGACCACGGGCATGACCCGCTTTCGTGTCGCTGTCCACATCGTTCCCCGCAAGGGCGTCCTCGACCCGCAGGGCAAGGCGGTTTCGGATGCCCTGCACGCCCTCGGCTTCAGCGCGGTACACGAGACGCGCGTCGGTCGCCACCTCGTCCTCGACCTGGATGCGGCCGACCGGAGCGCCGCGGAGTCATCGGTGCGGGGCATGTGCGACAAGCTCCTGGCCAACCCCGTCACCGAGGACTATGAAATTGCCGGGGTGACCACCCCGTGAAGGTCGGCATCGTGACCTTTCCCGGGTCGAATCGCGAAGTGGATGCGAGCCTCGCGGCCCAGGCCGTTGGCGCGGAGGTCGTCACGCTCTGGCACAAGGACCACGACCTCCAGGGCGCCGATGTCATCATCCTGCCCGGTGGCTTCAGCTACGGCGACTACCTGCGCGCCGGCGCGATCGCGCGCTTCAGTCCCATCATGCAGGAAGTGGTGGAGCACGCGAAGCGCGGAGGCCCGGTCCTGGGCATCTGCAACGGCTTCCAGATCCTCTGCGAGGCGCACCTGCTGCCCGGGGCGCTCCTCCGGAACGCCAGCCTGCGCTTCGCGAGCCAGTGGGTGACGTTGCGGGTCGAGAACGCGGACACACTCTTCACCAGCGCGTATGAAGCCGGCCAGTTGATCCGCGTTCCCGTGGCCCACGGTGACGGCCGGTTCACCGCCGACGCCGACACGATCACCGCCCTCGAAGAAGCCGGGCAGGTGGTGTTCCGCTATGTCGACCGCCAGGGCAATCCGCTTCCGGCCGCCAACCCGAACGGTTCGCTGAACGACATCGCCGGCATCGTGAACGATCGCGGCAACGTGCTCGGGTTGATGCCGCACCCCGAAGACGCCGTGGATCCCCTGCTCGGCTCCACCGATGGACTCGGGTTGTTCGAGTCGCTCCTCTCCCGCGTGGCAGCCTGACACCCCGACCCCTGACCTCCGACCCCTGCCCCCCATCCCGACCATGGACGACTTCAAGCCGACCAAGGGTGAAGACGAGTACTTCGTCAAGCTCGATGCGGACCTCATCAAGGCCCAGCGTGCCAAGCTCGACGCCGACCGCGCCAGGGCCGAGCGCGACTCCCATTTCATGCGCTGCCCCAAGTGCGGCGGACAGCTCGAGGAGGTCGAGTTTCACCACATGAAGATCGACCGCTGCCAGGACTGCGGCGGGATCTGGCTCGACAAGGGCGAAATGGAGATGCTCGAGCACATCGACCAGAGCAACATCCGGAGTTTCGTGCGGACGATGTTCGGCCTCAAGAAATGAGCGCCGTCCCCCGACCCGGAGACCCTGTCATCACGCCCGCGCTCGTCGCCGAGCATGGGCTTACGTACGAGGAGTACGAGAAGCTGGTCGCGATGCTCGGCCGGACGCCCACGTTCACGGAACTGGGCGTGGTCAGCGCGCTGTGGAGCGAGCACTGCTCGTACAAGCACTCCCGTCCGCTGTTGAAGACGCTGCCGACGAAGGGGAAGCATGTGCTGCAGGGCCCTGGGGAGAATGCCGGGGTCATCGCGGTCGGAGACGGGCTGGCGGTCGCGTTCAAGATCGAGTCGCACAACCATCCCTCGGCCGTGGAGCCGTATCAGGGCGCCGCGACCGGCGTTGGCGGGATCCTGCGTGACGTGTTCACCATGGGCGCCCGGCCCATTGCCCTGCTGAACTCCCTGCGATTTGGTGGGCTCGAGCATCCACGGACGCGGTGGCTGGTCGCCGGGGTCGTGAAGGGCATCGGGGACTACGGCAACTGCATGGGTGTGCCGACGGTGGCGGGCGAAGTGGTGTTCGACGATGCGTATGCGGGGAACCCGCTCGTCAACGCGATGTGTGTCGGCGTCATGCGCGAGGAGGAGCTCATGCGCGCGGTGGCCAGCGGCATCGGCAACCCGATCATCGCCGTCGGCGCGCGCACGGGACGTGATGGCATCCACGGGGCCTCCTTCGCGTCGGAGGACCTTTCCCACGAGAGCGACGCCAAGCGCCCGCGCGTCCAGGTCGGCGACCCGTTCACGGAGAAGCTGCTCCTCGAGGCATCCCTGGAACTGATCCGGAGCGGACACATCGTCGCCATCCAGGACATGGGCGCCGCCGGCCTGACGAGTTCCTCGGCCGAGATGGCCGCCCGCGGCGACGTGGGCGTGGAGATCGACGTGACGAAGATGCCACTGCGCGAAGAGGGGATGACGCCGTACGAGATCCTGCTCAGCGAGTCGCAGGAGCGGATGCTGGTGGTGGCGAAGAAGGGTCGCGAGGAGCAGGTCCGCGCCATCCTGGCCCGGTGGGACCTTACCGCCGAGGTGATCGGCGAGGTGATTGCGGAGCCGGTGTACCGGGTGAAGGAGGGAGACCGCGTGGTCGCGGAGTTCCCGGGCTCGCGCCTCGTCACCGACTGCCCGGTCTATTCCCCGGAAGCACGGGAGAGCGACGCCATTCGCGCCGAACGGGAACGCGACGTCGAGGCGATCCTGCCGCGTGCCGAGGAAGCGGACGCGATGTGGACCCTGGAGCAGTTGCTGTCGTCGCCCACGATCGCGAGCAAGACCTGGGTCGTCAGGCAGTACGACAGTACGGTCCGGGCCAGCACGATCGTCGGCCCCGGCCCGGCGGATGCCGCGGTGGTCATGCTCCGCGGGACCCGGCGCGCGCTGGCCCTCAAGACCGACTGCAACGGGCGCTACGTGCACCTCGACCCGCGCACGGGCGGCCGGATCGCGGTGGCCGAGGCGGCGCGCAACGTCGCCTGCGCGGGCGGCCGGCCGATGGCGATCACGAACTGCCTCAATTTCGGGAACCCCCGGCGGCCGGAGGTGTTCTTCCAGTTCCGCGAGGCCGTGGCGGGCATGGGAGAGGCGTGCGAAGCGTTAGGCACGCCGGTGACCGGCGGCAACGTCTCCTTCTACAACGAGAGCCCGGCCGGCGCGGTCTACCCGACACCCACCATCGGCATGGTGGGCCTCCTCGAGGATGTGTCGCAGGCCACGACCGCCGTGTTCCGGACCCCGGGCGACGCGATCCTCCTGCTGGGGGAGAACACCGACGAGCTCGGTGCAAGCGAGTACCTGCGCTGGGTGCACGGCGTGGTGGGTGGCAGGCCTCCCGCCTGCGACGTCGCCGCGGAACGGCGACTCGTGGATACCCTTCTCGAGGCCATCGCGGACGCCACGATCGCGTCGGCACACGACTGCAGCGATGGCGGGCTGGCGGTGGCCATTGCCGAATGCTGTGTCATGGATGAGGACGCGCCGTTCGGGGCGACCGTGGACCTGTCGCCGTGGGCCGGGCTGACGCTCCGGGCCCTGTTGTTTGGCGAGGCCCAGGGCCGGATTGTGGTATCTTCCCCTGACCCGGCGGCGGTGCTCGGAATCGCGGCAAGGCATGGCGTCCCGGCGACACGGATCGGAACGGTCGGCGAGCCGAACGGAAGCCTCGTCATGCAGGTCGGCAGCAACCGGTTCCAGGCCTCGGTGTCACGGCTCGCGGCGGCGTACCACGGCGCCATCCCTGCCATGATGTCGCGAGTGGCAACGGCAACGGATGAGGAAGAGGCATCAGGCATCAGGCATCAGGCATCTGGGGTGGGTGTTTGATCGTCAATGCCCGATGCCTGATGCCCGATGCCCGATGCCTGATGCCTTGCAGGTTTGAGGCTGTCTAGTGTCCAAGGAGTCATAGGATGTGTGGGATCTTCGGGGTCTGGGGCCACTCGCGCGCGGCCGCGCTGACGCACCTCGGCCTGTATTCGCTCCAGCATCGCGGGCAGGAGTCGGCGGGGATAGTTGCCGTCGACCCTGACGGCGTGGCGCGGGCCGTCCGGAAGATGGGGCTCGTGTCCGAGGGATTCGCGGCCGCGGAGGTGGCGAAGCTCACCGGGTCCGTCGCCATCGGGCACACCCGCTACAGCACGGCCGGGTCGTCCACCCTCGACAACGCCCAGCCGGTCCTCGCGCGGTTCAGGGATGGGCACCTCGCGCTTGCCCACAACGGCAACCTCGTGAACGCGGTCGAGGTGCGCCGCGAGCTCGAGGACCGGGGGTCCATCTTCTCGTCGTCGATGGACTCCGAGGTCATCGTGCACCTCATGGCCCGGTCGTCGGCGGTGAAGCCGGAGCATCGGCTGGCCGACGCAATGGCGAAGGTCGACGGGGCGTCGAGCCTCGTGGTGCTCGTCGGCAACACGTTGCTGGCGGCGCGCGACCCGCGGGGCTGGCGTCCGCTGGTGATGGGCCGCCTGGGAGAGGCCTGGGTGTTTGCCTCGGAGACCTGCGCGCTGGACATCGTCGGGGCGACGATCGAGCGGGAGGTCCAGCCGGGGGAGATCATCGCCATCGACCGCGACGGCTTCCGGACCCTGCAGATGCCGTCCCTGCCCCTCAAGCGCTGCGTCTTCGAGCACGTCTACTTCGCGCGCCCGGACAGCTACGTGTTCGGCGGCTCGGTCGACCGGGCGCGCCGCGCGTTAGGCCGGCAGCTGGCACGGGAGCAACCCTGCCCCGACGCCGACCTCGTGTTCTCCGTCCCGGACTCGTCGAACTCGGCGGCCGTGGGGTATGCCGAGGAATCGGGACTCCGGCTGGAGCTGGCGCTCATCCGGAACCACTATGTCGGGCGCACGTTCATCCAGCCGTCGCAGGGTGATCGCGACGCCAAGGTGAAGGTGAAGTACAACCCGGTGCGCGAGGTGCTGGCCGGGAAGAGCGTGGTCATGGTGGATGACTCCATCGTGCGCGGCACGACCACGCGTGGACTGGTCGCGCTGGTCCGCGCGGCCGGCGCGCGCGAGGTGCACATGCGGGTGTCGTCGCCCCCGATCACCGGGCCGTGCTACTACGGGATCGACACGCCGCGGAAGGAAGAGCTGATCGCGGCGAACTACAGCGTCCCGGAAATCGCGAAGCGGATCGGTGTGGATTCGCTGGGCTACCTGTCGCTGGAAGGAATGCTGGCCGCCGTGCCGCATGGCCCGGAAGGGTTCTGTCACGCCTGCTTCTCGGGGGACTATCCCACCGCCCCACCGCTGGTGGCCGACAAGCTGCACCTCGTCGGGGCCAGGTAGGTGGCGGCGCCAGCGCGCACCCGGATCAAACGCCAGAGGCCGGTGTAGCAGCCGCGTCCGCTCCGGGAGGATGCGATGAGGGTGTTCCATACTCACGACTCACTCCACGAAGGTGAGTCGATGAGCTCGGTGCTTCGCAGGCTTGGACCGAACTGGCCGCGGATCGCCCTGTTCCTCCTGGCGGCGCTCCTTCCGGTGCCTGCCTTCGCACAGGACAGCGTGGGCACAGTCCGCGGCATCGTCCGCAATGAGACCGGCCGGCCAATCGAGTACGCGCAGGTGACGCTCGATCCGGCCGGCGCCAACCGGCAGGCCCGCAGCGACCGCGACGGTCGCTTCAGCTTCGTCGGGACGCCGGTCGGCCCGCACACGGTGCGGGTGGCCTTCGTGGGCTATCGCCCCATTGACCGTCCGGTGACGGTGCCCCGGGGCGTCGTCGACATTGAGGTCACCCTCGAGCGACTGGTGACGCAGCTTGCCGGCGTCGAGGTGACGGCACGTCGGACGGGCCTGTACGGCTCGGTGATCGCGCGCGACTCGCTGTTGCCGGTGCCCGATGCGCGCATCGAGGTGCTGGGCGCGCGAACCAGCGACACCACCGAGACGGACGGGACCTTCAACTTCCCGAAGCTGAAACCCGGATCCTACCTCGTTCGCGTCCGCCACAGCCAGTTCGAGTCCCGCAACGTGTCCATCGTCGTTCCCGCCGGCGGAGGCACGCAGCTCGATCTCGTCGTCGAACGCGGACTCCTGAGCCGGGATGCCCACATGGAACAGCTCTTTCGCGAGCTGGACTCGCGCGTCCATTGGATGGGAACCACGGCTGCGATGATCTCGCGCGAGGAACTCCACGGCGAACCGACGACCGGCCTCGACACCGCCATCCCGCAAGCGCAAGGGTTCATGAAGGCCGGTTTCTATCCGGCCCGCGATGGATGGGAGAACGCGTGCCTGTTCGTGGACGGCATCCCGCGACCCGGAGCGACGATCCGCGACTTCGCCATCGAGGAGATCGAGGCCGTCGAGGTCTACGGCCCCCCCATGGGCCGAAGTGACCCGACCGGCACGCTGGCGTCACGGTGGCCGCCGCGCACCATCTGCGGTAACGCCTCGGGGCCGAGGGCGGCGTTCGAGAATGGCCGGGCCGACGCGTCACCGGCGCAACTCTCGCGGAATGCCGTGCGGGTGCAATTCGTGGCGATCTGGCTCAGGCGCTAGGCCACGCGGGGGACGCGCGAGCCAGGCAGGTCCTGCAGACGTTGCTCGATACCTGCCGGACAGTCAGTTTGGTACACTGACGGCGGTGCCTGCTGGACGCGGCATGTCCTGCCGGGCATGAGCGGGTAGCATTCCGCACCGCCAGAGCACCAGTTCCCGCCCAGGATCTCGCTCCACTATGCCTCCGCTGGTCTACTTCTTCGGTAACGGCCGCGCCGACGGCACCCGCGAGATGAAGGGCGTCCTGGGGTCCAAGGGCGCTAACCTCGCCGAGATGACGAACCTGGGCGTGCCTGTCCCGCCGGGGTTCACGATCGCCACCAGCGCCTGCATGGAGTACCTCACCTCCGGAGGCATTCCCGAGGCCCTTCGCGCCGAGGTCGCGGCCAACGTCACGCGACTCGAGGAGACCACGGGCAAGCGGCTGGGGGATGCGGGGAATCCACTCCTCGTCTCGGTGCGCAGCGGAGCCGCTGTCTCCATGCCGGGCATGATGGAGACGATCCTGAACCTCGGCCTCAATGACGAAACCGTCGAGGGCCTGGCCAGGCTGGCCGACAACCCGCGCTTCGCGTGGGATTCGTACCGGCGCTTCATCCAGATGTACGCGGACGTGGTGCTCGGCGTCCCCGGATCACAGTTCGAGTCATTGCTCGCGGGGAAGCGCCTCTTACACAAGGTCGAGTCGGATTCCGGCCTGCCGGAGGCGACGCTGCGAACGCTGGTCACGCAGTACAAGGCGCTCGTCAGGAACGCGACCGACCGTGATTTCCCCGCCGATCCCCAGGAGCAGCTCTGGGGCGCGATCGAGGCGGTCTGGCGCTCCTGGACGCTCAAGAAGGCGGTCGATTACCGCAAGGTGAACAACATCCCTAACGACCTGGGCACGGGCGTGAACATCGTCGCCATGGTCTTCGGCAACATGGGTGAGGACTCGGGCACGGGTGTGGCATTCACGCGGGATCCCTCGACCGGCGAACGGAAGTTCTATGGCGAGTTCCTCGTCAACGCGCAGGGCGAGGACGTCGTGGCGGGAATCCGCACACCGCTCCACATCGACGAGATGGCGCAGCGCCTTCCGGCCGCGTACGGGGAGTTGATGGCGGTCCAGGAGCGCCTGGAGTCGCACTATCGCGACATGCAGGACCTCGAGTTCACGGTGGAACGCGGGACCCTGTACCTGCTGCAGACGCGAACCGGCAAACGGACTGCCGCCGCCGCGGTGCGCATCGCGCGGGACATGGTCGACGACGGCCTGATCGCCAGCGACGAGGCGTTGCAGCGTGTGAACGCGTCGCAGCTCGACCAGCTCCTCCATCCGGTGATCGACCCGGGCGCCCGGGCCACGCCGCTGGTCACCGGACTGCCGGCCTCGCCGGGAGCCGCCAGTGGCGTCGCGGTCTTCGACTCGGACGTGGCGGTGGCCCGCGCCGCGGGCGGTGAGGCGGTCATCCTCGTCCGCGAGGAGACCACGCCGGAGGATTTCCACGGCATGGTCGCCGCGCGCGCCATCCTCACCACCCGTGGCGGCATGACCAGCCACGCCGCGGTCGTCGCACGCGGCATGGGCAAGTGCGCCGTCGTCGGCGCGCGCGACGTCACGGTCGATGGCGAAAAGCGCCAGTTCCGCGCCAACGGGACGGTCGTCAGCGAGGGCGACTGGATCACGCTCGACGGCGCCAGCGGTCGCGTCTTCGTGGGCGACCTGCCCACGGTCCCGTCGGAGGTGGTGCGCGTCACCCAGGGTTCGCTGGTCGCGTCAAGGGCCCCGGTCTACGAGGCCTACGCGCGCGTGCTCGCCTGGGCCGACGAAGCCCGCACGCTCCGGGTGCGCGCGAATGCCGACACGCCGAAGGATGCTCGTCAGGCACGCGGCTTCGGCGCCGAGGGCATCGGGTTGTGCCGGACCGAGCACATGTTCTTCGAGGGCGACCGCATCCACGCCATGCGCGAGATGATCGTCGCGCGGGATGAAGGCGGCCGGCGACGGGCGCTGGCGAAGCTGCTGCCCATGCAGCGGGCCGACTTCGAGGCGATCTTCGAGGCGATGAACGGGTACCCCGTCAACATCCGCCTCCTGGACCCGCCGCTCCACGAGTTCCTGCCCCACGGGGGCGAGGAATCCAAGCTGCTGGCCCGCGGGTTGCGTCTGACGCGGGCGGAACTGGCCCACATCGTCGAGGGGCTGCGCGAATCGAACCCGATGCTCGGGCATCGTGGGTGCCGGCTGGGCATCACGTACCCCGAGATCACCGAGATGCAGGGGCGCGCGATCTTCGAGGCCGCCGTCCGGGCGCGCAAGCGCGGGATCGAGGTCCAGGTCGAGATCATGGTCCCGCTGGTGGCGGCCGTGAAGGAGTTCAGCCACCAGAAGGCGATCCTCGAGGACATCGCGCGACAGGTGCTGGGACCGCTGGGACCCGTGAACTACGAGATCGGGACGATGATCGAGCTCCCGCGTGCCGCCCTCACGGCGGCCGAGATCGCGCGGGAAGCCGCGTTCTTCTCGTTCGGGACGAACGACCTGACGCAGACCACGTTAGGCCTGAGCCGCGACGACGCCGGGCGATTCCTCCCGGGGTACGTCGAGCGTGGCATCCTCCCCGACGACCCGTTCCAGACGCTCGACATCAACGGCGTGGGCAAGCTCGTCCGGATGGCGGTGGATGATGGCCGTGCCGCCCGTCCCGGCCTCAAGACGGGCATCTGCGGTGAGCACGGCGGTGATCCGCGGTCGATCATGTTCTGCCACCAGGCGGGCCTGAACTACGTCTCGTGCTCGCCGTACCGGGTGCCCATCGCCCGCCTGGCCGCGGCCCAGGCGGCCCTGGCGCACTGACCATCGGGTCAGGCGAACGCCGACCGGCGTTGTGCCCATGGCTCGTGTATTTTTCTCGCTCACACCTGGCACCAGACCACCCGAGTTCGAGCGATGTGTCGACGCGTCTCCTGTGAATCCTGTGGCAAGCCTACTTTCGCCGGCTGCGGCCGCCACGTCGAGGAAGTGCTGCACGACGTTCCCCTGAACGCCCGCTGCGCGTGCCGCTCCGGCGCGTCGCCGACGCGATCACCCGCACACGCGTCCGAGCGCCCGTGGTGGAAGCTCTGGTAGGACCCGCACCACGGCCGTACCTGCCCGGCTGACGGGCACGGTTGAACCGTGCGACCCCGGGGTACCGCGACGACGTTGCGTCGTCAGCGGGCAACCCGGGCTGAGTCCGCGATGGCGGCCGCGCGTGCGGCGGCGTGCTGCCGCCTCTCCCTGAAACCTGCATCGGACGACTGCCAGCTGCGGGCCACCCACGTCCAGTGGGCGGCGGCGGAGTCTGGTGCGCCGGCCCGTTCATGTGCCTGGGCAAGCCTCTCGTGCACTTCGGTCAGCGTCAGGTGCAGGTTCGTGGTTTCGATGAACCACCCCCGGGACGCTGGACGGAGCGTGGCAATCGCGTCACCCGGTCGGTTCTCCTGCAGGTAGAGCCCGGCGAGTTCCATGTTCGCGCGCCCGAAGTCGATCGTGACGTGCTTCAGGGCGCTCCGGAACGCGTCGATCGCGGCCGTACCATTCCCTCGCATCTCCAGGAGGAGGCCCCGCACGAAGTGATGCTGGTCCTGCGGACGGGAGAGGAGCACACGACGCCCGTCCCGCTCCACGGTGTCCGCCAGCGCGGCCAGCCGGCCGGTGTCGCCGGCAGCATGGAGGCTTGCCGCCGACATGCTCAACGCGAGGACCCGGAAGGTTGCCTGCACCGATGGCGGTTGACCGGTCGCTGGCCAGCGGCTGATGGAATCGAACAGCGCGCTCGCTGCACGCATGCGGCCCATGTCGAACAGGGTCTGCGCCTGCAGCATCGCCGATGGCGGCGCCGCGCCGCCCACCGCGCGATCTCCAGATGCCGT
Source organism: Gemmatimonadaceae bacterium (assembly GCA_030835125.1). Lineage (GTDB taxonomy): Bacteria > Gemmatimonadota > Gemmatimonadetes > Gemmatimonadales > Gemmatimonadaceae > JABWBJ01. The sequence continues at coordinate 52,905 of JAUQWM010000013.1, forward strand.
GCGCAGGTGTCGCGCGACCACCAGCGCATCCTGCAGCCGGCCCTGGTTGCGCAGCACAACGGCACGAAGGAACAGGAGCGGCGTCCCGGTGCGCCCGCGTGCGCGGCGAATCCAGGTGTCGAGGAGCGTATCGGCCACTGGAAGTTCGCCGGCGCGTATCAGGTGCTTTGCCAGCTCGATCACGGAGTCCTGCGCGGTGCCGGCCACCGGCGCGCTCCGGAGCAGCATCGCCGCTTCGCTGAACCGCCCCTGCGCGTCGAGCACCTGCACCAGGTTCCCCCGCGCACCGAGCGATGACGGTTGCAGCTCGAGCCAGAGACGCGCATAACGCTCCGCCCGGGGCAGCGAGTCCATCAGCACGGCGGCCTCGACCAGCGAGTTGATCGCCACACATCCTGCGCAGCGATCCGCTCCCAGCCGCATGGACGCGGAGTCCATCTCGAGGACCAAGGAGTATCGGGCAATGGCGGGCTGCAGGTCGCCCTGCATCGCCTGGTTGATGCCGAGCATCAGGTGGCCGTCGATCTCCCGCGGGTACCTGACCGCCAGCGTTTCCGCCACGGCCATCGCCGCCGGAGAGAGGTGATACGTCTCGTAGTACGCACGGATCATGAGCCGTTCACGATCGCTGGCTTTCCCGGCCAGACGCTGCGCACGGGCGTAGCGGCCCTCGAATTCGGCGCGATCTGCCGTGGTGGCGCTCGCGTACCGCCACTGGTAGCCACTGCTCCGGGCGTGGTAGAGCGCCGCCATCGCGAACGTGGAGTCCTCACGCAGCGCCGCGCCGAAGGCCGTATCCGCAGCCGCCAGCCTCCCGGCGGAGAAGTGCTGCAGTCCTTCCGTGTAGTGCCGGTACGCGGCCAGGGATCGCGTCGTCACGTCGGCGATGGAGCCGACGGGAGCCGCCAGTCCGAGATCCGCGACCACGTGGGACGTGGCGCTATCCGCGAGGCCGTAGAGGTCGGCGCCGAGCGCGCTCTGGGCCCCGAGGATCGTCCCGCTTGCCACGTCGACCCGCTGCAGGTCCAGGCGGACCTCCCCTGAGGGCAGCGCGTGGATCGCCCCGGTCAGCAGTTGCGTCGCTCCGGCGTTGCGCGCCGCGCGGAAGGTCGCCTCCTCGGCGGCGACCTCGGACCCCACCTGCGCGACCAGGTCATACATGCGGCCGGCGCTCACCACGCTGAGTCCCTGTGCGCGGGCGAGGTTCGTCGCCAGCATGTCCACCAGCGGCGCCGCGGACTGGACGTCGGGACCGTCGCGGTAGTCCGCGATCCGGCCGATCGCGAGTACGACGCTGGCCGCCGAGTCGGCCGGCACGCGGGACGGCCAGGACCACAGCGCCAGCGCCGCGGCACCCACCAACGCGCCGACCGCGCCGGCATTCACCAGCCCCCGATGCTGCCGGAGAACCGCCCGCAGTCGATAGGCAGGGGCCCGTCCCCGGGCGCGCACGGGCCGGCCATCCAGGTGGCGCTCGATGTCATCCGCGAGCTGACCGGCGTCGGCATACCGCTGGGACGGGTCCTTGCGAAGCGCCGTGAGCACGATGGCATCGAGGTCACCGAGGAGCCTTCGTCTCTCGCCCGGAGCGGTGACCACGTCGGACGGCTGTGTCGGATCGTCCTCGAGGATCGCTCGCTCGAGATCATGTGACGAGAGCGCCTGCCGCCGGAACGGTCGCTGACCGGTCAGGAGCCGGTGGAGAAGGACCCCGAGCGCATGGACGTCGCTCGCCGGCGTCACCGCCTCGCCCCGGATCTGCTCGGGGCTCGCATACTCGGGCGTGAGCAACCGCTCCCCGGTGCGGGTCAGCTCCGGCGACAGCGACGACGCCGGCTGGAGCAACTTGGCGATCCCGAAATCCAGGAGCTTGGGCTGCCCCTCGGGGGTCACGAGGATGTTGCCCGGCTTGAGGTCGCGATGGACAACCTGGTTCCGGTGGGCGTGCTGCACGGCACCACAGACGCTGACGAAGATGCGGAGGCGCGCGTCGACGGGCAGGCCCAGGTCATCGCAGTACCGGTCGATCGGCACGCCCTCCACGTACTGCATCACGAGGTAGAGTCGGCCGTCGGGCGTGACGCCGCCGTCGAGCAGCGTCGCGATGTGCGGGTGCTCGAGCCGGGCAAGGATCTGGCGTTCATCGACAAAGCGGCGTCGCAACGTCGCGTCGTCGGCGCCGCGGCGCATGACCTTGACCGCCACCCGGCGATCGAGCTGGCCGTCGTCCCGCTCGGCGAGGAAGACCGCGCCCATGCCTCCCCGCCCGAGCTCGTGCAGGATGCGGTAGGGCCCGACCCGTTCCGGGGCCGGCGGCTCGCTGTCGGAGAACCTCCCGGCGCTGCCAGACAGGAGGGGAGCCGCGAAGACCGCCGCCTGGCCATCGGGGAACAACGACGGGTTCTCACAGGCGGCGAGCCACTCCTCCGCGGCCTGCCGCAAGGTCACGTCGTCGCCGCACGCGACCCTGAGAAAGTCCGCGCGCTCGGCGGCGGGGCGGTCCAGCGCCTGGTCGACCAGCGCCTCGATTGTTGTCCAGCGATCCTGGGGAATATCGGCCATCAGGTGCCTGACGAGGGAACGCGCGATGCCGTCAGCTGACCTGCATCTCCTGGTGCAGCCATCCGCGCGCCTTGATCCAGTCGCGTCGGACCGTCCGGTCGGTGACCAGGAGCACCTGTGCCGTCTCCTCTTCCGTCAGGCCACCGAAGAACCTCAGTTCAACGACCTTCGCCAGCCGCGGACTGAACGCGGCCAGGCGGACGAGGGCCGCGTCCAGGGACACGAGGGTATCCGCGCGCTCAGCAACGGCGATCTGCACCGCGTCCAGGTCGACCTGCTGCAGCTCCCCGCCACGACGGGCCGCCCCGTGCCGGCGCGCGTAGTCGATGAGAATCTGCCGCATGGCGCGTGACGCGAGGGACAGGAAGTGGCTGCGGTCCTGCCACTCGACGCGCGCGGCGTCGAACAGCTTGAGGTAGGCCTCGTGTACCAGCGCCGTCGTCGAGATCGTGCGGCCTTCACCGTCGCGACCGAGGTGGGCGTGGGCGATGCGGTGCAGCCGCTCGTAGACGATGGGGAACAGGGCGTCCAGCGCCGCAGCACCGCCGTCGCGGGCGTCCAGCAGGCGCTGGGTCAGCCCGGCCTGATCGTCGGCCGAGGGAGCGATGTCCGGATCCGGCATCGAATCACGTTCCTGGTTGTGGAGCGGGCACCGAGGCCCGGCCAATGTAGCTCGATTCTTCGTGCCGCCACAACCAATACAGGAGCGAACCATGACGCAGGCAACGCAGTACCTCGCACCGGGGAGCGACCGCACGGGTCACCTCCGCACCGCCATCGCCGCCGCGATCGTCGGCCTGTCGCTGGCAACCACGCAGGCCGCGCAGGCGCAGTCCGTGCTGGGCGTGCCCTTCGTGGGCAGGAACCACCTCAGCATCTCCGTCACGGAACTGAGTCATGATGGCATCAGCGTGGAACGGGACGCCGTGTTCGGCGGCGTCTATGGCCGGCGGCTCAATGCCGACGCGGCGATCGTCGAGGTCAGCGTGCTCGGCCGCGCCGCGGCCCGGGCCAACAGCGGGGCCGACGACGGCATCGTCGATGCGGGCCTCACGGTGGCCGCAACGCACCGCGTGGGCGCGATCAACGGGCTGTCGATCACCGGTGCCGCGGGCCTGGGCGCCATGGTCTGGGGTCAGGACGCGCCGGGCGCGGCAAGCGATCGCGGACGGGTGATCGCGTCGGCTCCGCTTACCGCGGGGATGTCCTATGACATTCGCCTCGGACGCGCCACGCTCGCGCCCTTCTTCGCGGTGACCAGCGCGTACTCCAGGGAGCGGGACTACCTGGACGGTGACCGCATGGGCGGCGACAGCGGCTGGCGGGTCGGGAACTCGGTCGGGGTCTCCCTGCGGTTTCAGGAGGCGGTGCTGTCGGTTCGCGAGATCAACCGCGAGCGCGGACTGCCGACCCGGAGCCGTGTGGCCTTCTCGGCGGGCATGTCCTGGTAACCCGTGGGTTGCCTGCGGCCCTGGTGGGGATGCGTCGCCATTGAAGGCGGCGCATCCCTGCTTTCGTTTTCAGCGTCCTCGCCCTGCGTGAATCCCCGTCGGTCAGGCCGCTACCGGCGTTTCAATGAGGACGCGGACCGCGGTCTCCTGCTCCAGGGTGTTGTGTGCCGGGCAACTCCGCGCGACCCGCTCGAGCATCTCGGCGTACACCGGTGGGAGCTCCTTCGGGAGGACGACCCGCACCACGAACTCTCCCACGCGATTGGGATTCCGGGCGCCGTGCTGCTCCACCTCGACCCGCATCCCCTCGTACGGCAGGCTGCGCGCGTGGCAGAACTGCTGCACATAGAGCGCGATGCACGTGCCAAGCGACACCCCCAGCATCTCGATCGGCATCGGGGCCGAGTCCAGTCCCCCGGCACTGAGTGGCTGGTCGACCACCACCCGGTGCGATCGCACCTGGGCCGAGAACCGCAGTCCACCATCGTGGGTCACGATGATGGGTTCGTGATGCCCCTGAGCCGACATGCCGCCATCCTCCCTTGGCAACGGCGCTGTGACACGCCACCGCCCACGAAGCCAGTCCTGCCAACCATGCGTTGACGGAACCTGACCCCATGCAGCCGCGCCTTGAGTCGGGCGAGGACCGGGGCTGATGTCAGGGGCTCCCGGACGAAGCGACAGGAATGGACTGGCCGGTCCCCGCCGGCGCGGTCAGGAACTGGCTGGCGCGGGTGCGTCCTGCCCGAACCCGAGTACGTGGCCGTCCCGGTCGCGGACCGCGAACTCCAGGGTGCCATACGGCTGCCGGGTGACGGGATACACGAACACTGCTCCCCGTGACGACAATTCATCCGCGAGCCTCGTGGCATCCGACACCCAGAAGAACGCATCCCACGTTCCGCCCTGCGCCTCCATTGGCCGGATGCGAGCCGGATCCAGCACCCGACGGAGCATCAGCGCGCAGCCATCCCGGCTGACGATGGCGAACTCGGGGGGGTGGCCCGCCATGTACTCGACCGCAAACCCTAACGTGTCACGATAGTAGACCGTCGTCGCGGCAACGTCGGCCACTGGGAAGTACGGTGCTCCGCGGAGGAACAGGGAAGGCATCTGACGCTCCATCACTCGTGTGCCCGCAGGTCGGTTGGAGGGGCCACCGGCGCCACCGTTCCCGGATCAAGGCCCGCGCGTTCCGTCGCGGGAGACTCCTGACGCAACGCGTGGCGCAAGTCCGACAGGCGTGACGTGCCAGGGCGGCCATGGTTGCGTTTGAGGGAGCCATCCATGTCGCTGCCGTTCACGGTCGAGCAGTTCCTCGAGACATTTCGCGCGTACCACTCCGCAATTGGCGTGGCGCCACTGGTTTTGACCCTGCTGGCGGTCACCCTGGTTGCCGTCGCTCACAAGGCCGGGTCCTGGCGACACCGCGTCATCTCCATGCTGCTGGCCGTCCTATGGCTGTGGTCCGGGATCGTCTACCTTGGCGTCTTCTTCGCCCGGATCAACCCCGTCGCGAGGGCCTTCGCGATCGCGTTCATCGCACAGGCCATGCTCCTCACGGTGGCCGGATGGCGGGGCCGGCTGCACGTCTCGCCACGAGACAGCGGCGCCAGGGTCGCTGGATGGGTCCTGATCGCGTATGCGCTTGTTGTGTACCCCCTCCTTGGCTGGATCCAGGGACACGGCTACCCGGGTGGGCCGTCCTTCGGCGCTCCGTGTCCGATCACCATCTTCACGTTCGCCATCCTGCTGTGGTCGCCGAACCGATTTCCCCTGGTGCTGCTCGGCATTCCGGTCCTGTGGGCAGTCACCGCCACCGGCGCGACGCTGCAACTCGCTATGCGCGAGGACCTGGCCCTGCCCGTCAGTGCCTTGTTGGTGGTGTTCGTGGTGCTGCGCCGCCGATGGGCGTCGGGGAAGCGCTACCGCGCCGTCCTCGCCAGGCCGTAAAGCCTGACGTGCTCGACATCGTCGGCATCCCGCCACAGTCCCAGCACATAGTCGCGACCGATGTCCATCGGCCGGAATCGCGCCGGCATCGTGACGATGCCTAACCAGCGCCCCGACGGGTCGAACACCCGCCACGTCGTCGGCGTCGACAGCACCCGCGAGAAGCCCTGGCCCAGGAACCACTCCAGGGTGGCGTCGCTCACCCACAGGTGCCGCTCGCTGTCCACGAGCATCGACTGGTAGGCGGGCAGGCTCCGGGCGAAGGACACTTCCTCCATCATCTTCCGGCGCTGGGCGAGCAGGCGCGGGTCCACGGCCCCGCCTCCCTCCGCGCCCAGGTTGATGATGAAGTCCCGGTACCGGTCCCGGTCGGCGTCGCGCACCGGCTGCGGGGTCCAGGCGGCGCGGATGATGCGCTCGAGGCTGCCGTCGGGACGGTGGCGGCGAACCTCGTACCGGTCGGCGTACGCCACGTAGTATCCCGTGCGGTCACCGACGACAAAGCCGAACGGGGAGAACGTTACGGCCTGCGCGAAGGGAAGCGCGGGCGTCTTCGTGAACTCCATCGCCGGGTGGCGCCCAACGATCCGGCCGGCGGTGTCGTTCGGACTGATCACCACCACCGCCAGGGAATCCACCCAGCGGCCATCGGGGTGATTCGTACCCTGCGGCCACGACGTGCGAACGAACGAGCCGTCGTCGAGGAACTCGAATCCCGACATCACGAGACCATTCCAGTGCGACGAGGCCCGGGCGCCACGCGCGAACTTGCCGTCCGCCGAGTAGAACTCGACCTCCTCGCGCGAATCGATGACGGCCAGCGTGTCGCCCGGCCGCCTGACGAGTCCCATCACCTGGCGGAACTCGCCGGGTCCCTGCCCTCGCCGGCCGATCGCCCGCACGAATCGCCCGCGTGCGTCGTACATCCGGATGTTGCCCGTTCCCATGTTGGCGACGGCGATGCGGCCGTCGCTGAGTCGTGCGGCCCCCATGACCGTCGCCAGTTCGTAGAGCGAGTCCTCGCCGGAGCCGATGTCGATCGACGGCTGCGCCGCGAGCCTCCAGGCCTGTGCGACGCTCCATGCCGGGCGCGCGTTCTCGACGATCCGAACACCCGCGCTGTCGCGCGTGACCTGCTGCGCATTCACGCTGGGGGCCACGGTCGCGATGACGATCAGGCCCAGGATCCACCGACTCGTCGACATGGCTCCCCCCGGTGCTGGTACTCCGTCGATTGAAGGGCTGGTGCGCGTCCAAGGGTACTGCTTCCGGATCAGGAGGCAAGCCTGAACGTCAAGGCTGTTTGTCCGGCTCGCCTCGCGTCTCGAGTGCCGCGACGGCTCAGCGGGTGGAGGACCCGGTCGATCGAAGCACGCCCATCCTCGGCGGGATCCGGGTCAGCTGCCCGGCGGCACCCACGCGACCCCCCCTATTCCCAGCTCCTTCCTTCGCAGCAACCGCGGCGCACGGTCCGGCCCGAGTACCGCGGATGCCGTCGCGAGCGCGTCCGCGAGCGCACCGTCCGTGGCGATCACCGTGACCGAATGCCGACCCGTGACCCCCCTCCCCGTGCGCGGATCCACCACGTGCGAGTAGCGCACCCCATCGATCTCCACGAATTGCTCCGAGCTGCCCGACGTGGCCACGGCCACGTCAACAAGCGCCTGTGACAACGCCCGCGTCGCCGAATCCGCGCCCGTGATTTCCACGCTCCATCCCGCGCGGCCCGGCGGGGCTGCGCCCACCACCAGGTCTCCCCCGGCCTCGATCATCGCCGACGTCAGGCCCCGCGATCGCAGGACGGCCAGCGCCTGCGACAGGATGTAACCTTTCGCGATCCCGCCCAGGTCGAGTTGCATGCTGTCCGCCCACAACCGGACCGCCGAGCGCGTCGTGTCCACCTCGAGCAGACGCCAACCCGTCCGCGATCGCGCCCTCGACAGCGCGGCCGCGTCAGGCAGGCGACCGATCCGCCGCGAACCGCGCCATAACGTCACCAGCGGGCCGACGGTAACGTCGAATGCGCCGCCGCTCAGCCTCGAGACTTCCTGCCCCTTCGCCAGTACCTCCAGCAACTCGCGGCTCACCGGCTGCCACTCCCGCGGTCGTGCCGAAAGGCTCCGCACCTCGCTCCGCGGCCGGTAATCGCTCATCTTGTCCTCGAGCGCCGCGATGCGCGAATACGCTTCCCTGGCGGCTTCGCGAGCCTCGCCTTCACTCGAACTGTACAGGACGATCCTGACCCGAACCCCCATATGCACCGCGGTGAACTCGTGACGGTCCTGTGCGCCGGCACCGGCTGTGGCCCCGAGCACCAGCGTCAGGACAGCGAGCCCCGCACGCAGGACGCGGTGTCGTGATCCGGGCCTCATTCCTGTTCCTGCTGGCGGCCTTCGCCCGTCCAGCCCGCGGCCAGGAGGCGTACACCGATTCCGTTCCCGGCACCCTGGTTCGCTTCGAGATGGTGAAGGTCCAGGGAGTGAGCCTCTGGGTCGGCCGGACCGAGGTCACCTGGGACCTTTACGACGCGTTCGCGCTCTCGCGACCAGACTCCAGCGAGCGCCGCACCGCCGCCGATGCGGTCGCGCGGCCCACCCGTCCCTACGGGGCTCCCGACTACGGTTGGGGACATGCCGGCTTCCCCGTCATCAGCGTGGCGCACACGGCCGCGGAGGCCTTCTGCGAGTGGTTGTCAGCACGCACCGGAAAGAAGTATCGTCTCCCAACGGAGGCGGAATGGGAACAGGTGGCACAGGCGGCGGCCACGGGCAAGTCCCCCGCGGACCTCGCGTGGCACGCCGCGAATGCCGGTGGCACGACCCATCCCGTCGGTCGAAAGGAAGCCGACGCGGTCGGCCTCTACGACCTCTTCGGCAATGCCGCCGAGTGGGTGACGGTGGCCTCGGGCCGGCCCGTCGTGAGAGGGGGTTCGTTTCGTGATGCAGCAGCGAGCATCGGCCCGTCCGCCCGCGCCGTGAGGCAGGATGAGTGGAATGAACGCGATCCGCAGATCCCCCAGAGCAGGTGGTGGATGTCGGACGCACCGTTTGTCGGTTTCCGTATCGTGCGGGAACCAGGGTAGTCCTCGGGATTCGTGACTCGTGAATCGTGACTCGGCATCCCGGTACTGCAGTACTCTTCTGACCTCCGACCTCTGACCTCGGACCTCAAGCAAATGCCTCATACTCCGTTCTCGCGCCGGACGTTCGTGAAGACGACCGGACTCGCCGCGGCCGGCATCGCGCTGCCGCGTGGATTGTCGGCCATGTCGGGCACCGGATCCTCCGCCGACGCGTTGCGGGTGGGCGTCATCGGCTGCGGTGGCCGCGGCAGCGGGGCGGCGCGAGACTGCATGCGGGCCGGCGGTGACGACGTGGTCCTGGTGGCAATGGGTGACCTCTTCCCCGACCGGCTCGAGCGCGCACGCGCCAACCTGGCCAAGGTGGCGAGCGAGGACGCCATGGTCGCCAAGCAGTTCAAGGTGACACCCGAGATGTGCTTCAGCGGGTTCGACGCCTTCCAGAAGGTGCTCGCGACGGATATCGACCTGGTGATCCTGGCCACACCGCCCGGATTCCGCCCGGTGCACCTGGCGGCCGCGGTCGCTGCCGGGAAGCACATCTTCATGGAGAAGCCGGTCGCGGTGGACGCGGCTGGCGTGCGGTCGGTGATCGCGTCCGCGGCCGCTGCAAAGGCGAAGAACCTGGCGATCGTCGCCGGCACGCAGAGACGCCATGACCCCGCGTACATGGAGGTCATGAAGCGAGTACATGACGGCGCCATTGGACACATCACCAGCGGCCAGGTCTACTGGAACCAGGGCGGCCTCTGGAACGCCGCGCGCGAGGCCGGCTGGACCGACGTCGAGTGGCAGGTCCGCAACTGGCTGTACTTCGCCTGGGCTTCTGGCGACCACATCGTCGAGCAGCACATCCACAACATCGACGTTGCCAACTGGGCGCTCCAGGCGCATCCGATACGCGCCGTGGGCGTCGGCGGACGCCAGTGGCGCACGGGGGCCGAGTACGGGCACATCTTCGACCACTTCGCGGTCGATTTCGAGTACCCGAACGGGGTTCACATCATGAGCATGTGCCGGCAGATCGATGGCACGGCGAATCACGTCGGGGAGCGCTTCATCGGAACCAGCGGCTTCACCGACCCCAGTTCGAGCATCACCGGCCAGGCCACCTACACCTGGTCGGGGCCGCGCAAGAATCCGTATGTCGAGGAGCACGTGGACCTGATCGCCAGCATCAAGGCCGGCAAGCCACTGAACGAGGGTCAACAGGTCGCGGAGAGTACCCTCAGCGCGATCATGGGACGTGAGGCGGCGTATACCGGGCAGGCGATCGCATGGGACGACTTGCTCAACGCTCCCATGGACCTCACTCCGCCATTCTCCGGATTCGGGCCACTCGCCGTACCGCCGGTGCCGATGCCGGGAAGGACGAAACTCGCCAGGGGATTTGCTGAATGAGTTCGGAGGCCCGAGGTCCGGGGTCCGAACGCATGGAAACCGGGAACGGTGGCCCGCGGGCCGAAGCGATCGACACGAGTCGGCGGGAACTGTTCGCGGCCGCCGGAGTGGCCGCGTTGTCCGCCGCGGTGCCGGCGACGGCTTCGTCGCAGGCGACACAGGCACGGCGCCCTTTCCGGCTGCCCTATGCGCCGCATTTCGGGATGTTCCGGCAGCACGCCACCGGCGGACTTGTGGCCGAACTCGAGTTCATGGCGGCCGAGGGCTTCACGGCGCTCGAGGACAATGGCCTCAAGGATCGCTCGATCGCCGACCAGGAGCTTGTCGGCCGCACGCTGGCGCGGCTCAACATGCGGATGGGCGTGTTCGTCGCCCACACCATCGCCTGGAACGAGGCCAACCTCACCAACGGCGACGCGACGGCGCGGGACGCGTTCCTCCAGCAGGTCCGCGAGTCGATCGATGTTGCACGGCGGGTCAACGCGACGTGGATGACCGTCGTTCCCGGCCACCTCGACCGGCGGCTCGACCTGGACTTCCAGACCGCCAACGTGGTCGAGGCGCTGAAGCGCGCCGCGGCGCTCCTCGAGCCACACGGACTCGTGATCGTCATCGAACCGCTGAACACCCTCCGTGACCACCCGGGGCAGTTCCTCACGCGGATACCGCAGGCCTACCAGGTCTGCAAGGCGGTCGGGAGCCCCTCGCTGAAGATCCTGTTCGACATGTACCACCAGCAGATCACCGAGGGCAACATCATCCCGAACATCAACGCGGCGTGGGATGAGATCGGCTATTTTCAGGTCGGCGACAATCCGGGGCGCCGTGAACCCGGCACCGGCGAGATCAATTACCGCAACATCTTCAGGCACATTCACGCCAAGGGATACCAGGGCATCGTGGGCATGGAGCACGGCAACTCGCGACAGGGACGCGACGGAGAACGCGCCGTCATCGACGCCTACGTCTCGGCGGACGCGTGGTAGGAGACCCCGAACAGCCGTCGTTGCTCGAGCGCTGGGGCACGTTCCTCTTCAAGTACCGCGACGTCGTCTTTCCGGCGGTTCTTCTCGCCACCATCGTCGTCACCCGGCCGCAGTTCCCCAATGGAGACCGCACGGCGGACCTCTGGCTCGATGCCGCCGGCATCCTGGTCGCGCTGCTGGGCCAGTCGCTGCGGATCATGGTGATCGGGTACCGGTACATCGCGCGCGGCGGCAAGAACCGCCGCGTCCACGCCGAGGACCTCGTCACCGAGGGCGTGTTCGCCCTGGCCCGGAATCCCCTGTACGTCGGCAACATCATGGTCCTGTTCGGCCTGTTCATCATCTGGAACGCACCCCTGCTCTACCTCATTGGCGTGCCGTTCACGCTCGTCGGCTACATGGGGATCGTCGCCGCCGAGGAAGCGTTCCTGATGAAGAAGTTCGGCGTGGCCTACCAGGAGTACTGCCTGACGGTGAATCGCTGGATTCCCGATTTCACGAAGGCCCCCGAGGCGCTCCGCGACATCCCGTTCAACTGGCGGCGCGTGCTGCTGAAGGAATACGGCAGCTGGACGGCCTGGATCGGCACGGCGAGCCTGATGATCATCGCCGAGTCGCTGATGGTGAAGCCCTACGCGGAGCAGCGGGGGTTCATCAACGGGATCCTCGCCCTCATGGCGGTGGTCTTCGTGGCCTGGGCGGTGACGCGGTGGCTCAAGCTGAACAAGCGCATCCGCGCCTGACGAGCGATCAGTTCAGGCCGCCCGGCTTCTGGACCGCCATCCGGCCGGCCCCCAGGCACGCGATGGCGAGCGCTCCAAGGAAGAAGAACCCCTCGACCTCGAGCGCCCATGACGCGCCCCCCTGGCCGAGTTGCGTGATGGCGTCTCCACGCGCGAGGATGACCACGGCGATCATGTCGAGGACGATGATCATCGCCGCGGGGCGTGTCAGGATGCCCAGGATCAGGAGCGCCGGCGCCAGGACCTCCGCGACGTAGATGCCGTAGGCGAAGAACGGTGGCCATCCGGCCTGCGCGACCATGCGCGCGACGAAGTCGATGCCGTTGGTGACCTTCGCCACGCCGTGGAACAGCATCAGGCCGCCAACCGCGAGGCGGAGGATGAGCTTGCCGAGGTCGTCGAGTGGGCTGGGCATCCGTCTCCCGGGTCGGGTGTTACCGGATGCTACATCGTGACCAGCACCCCGTCAGCCTTTTGCGGGACCCCGCGCACCAAGTCGCAGCAGCAACGCGACCAGCAGGAAGGCGCCGACCCCGGCCCCGGCCGCGACCGCGTGCTGACCGGTGGCGAGTTCGCCGGCGGTGACGCCTGACGCCATTCCGAGGATTGTGAAGAGCAGCGCCTTGCCGAGGGCGACTCGGCGCAGCAGCGACAGCGCGGTCATCGGGATCAGCACCGCTCCGAGCCCGGCGCCCACTCCCGCCGCCGTGAGGATCGACGTCGGATGCAGGAGCGGCATCCCCGCCACCCGGGACACCAGAGCCGCCAGCGCGACGAACCCGGCGGAGAGGCCACCGCCCAGCACCGCGCCGGTACCGGCCAGTGCCGCGGTGATACCGGCTACCCGGGTGGGAACGAGCGAACGTTGGTTGGATTCCATGCAGGTCGCAGGTTCAGGGTGGCGCGGCGGCCGGGCAAG
>JAUQWM010000001.1 GCA_030835125.1 Gemmatimonadaceae bacterium
ACTGGCGCGCCAGGCCGAGGAATCGGCCGAGGCGCTGCCTGACGCGGTGGCGGGTGCCGCGCGGATGGTGCACGAGGTGCTGGCCTCCGGCGGGACACTGTTCTTCTGCGGCAATGGAGGCAGCGCCGCCGACGCCCAGCACATCGCCACGGAGTATGTGGTACGCTACATGAGGACGCGCCGCGCCATGGCCGCGATTGCCCTGACGACGGACTCGTCACTGCTCACGGCGGCGGGGAACGACCTGGGGTTCGACCAGGTCTTCTCGCGGCAGGTGGAAGCGCTGGTGCGCGCCGGTGACCTCCTGGTGGTCCATTCCACCAGCGGCAACTCGCCGAACGTGCTCCGGGCGGCGGAGGCGGCGAAGGGCAGGGGCGCGCGCGTGCTGGCGCTCACCGCGCGCGACGGCGGCGCGCTCCGCGCCCTCGCCGACCTGGCGATCGTGGTTCCCACCGACCGGACCGATCGCGCCCAGGAGATCCATCTCATGATCCAGCACGTCATCTGCGAACTGGTCGAGGACGATGCCTGACACCCCGCTCCAGCGGCTGGCCGGCCGGCGCGCCCTCGTCACCGGCGGCTCGCGCGGGATCGGCGCCGCCGCCGCGCGCCTGCTGGCGCTGTGCGGCGCCGACGTCGCCATCACGTATCGCACGCGCCAGGCGGACGCCGACGCCGTGGTGGATGGGATCCGCGCCGCAGGGCGGCAGGCGATGGCCGTGCCCGGCGAACTGGCCGATCGCGCCTCGGTGGATGCCATGGTCGCCCGGGTCGTCTCGGCCTGGGGCGGGGTGGACATCCTGGTGGGCAATGCCGGGATCTGGCCCGCCGAAGAAGTCGCCGTGCGCGACATGCCTGACGAGCGCTGGGCCCGCACGATGGCCGAGAATGTCGACGGGATGTTCTTCGTCACGCGGTCGGCGCTGCGGGCCATGCCCGACGGCGGCCGGGTCGTTCTCGTCGCCAGTACCGCCGGGCAGCGCGGCGAGGCGATGCACGCCGATTACGCGGCCTCCAAGGGGGCCATGATCTCGTTCGTGAAGTCGGTGGCCATCGAGGTGGCGCCACGCGGCATCACCGTCAACAGTGTGGCACCGGGCTGGGTGGATACGGAGATGTGCGCCGAGCCGTTCGCCGCCGGCGGCCGGGAGCGGATCGCGGCCGGCATTCCCGTCGGCCGCATTGCCACCCCGGACGACATCGCCGCCCCGATCGTGTTCCTGTGCACCGAGGCGGCGCGGCACATCACCGGCGAGATCCTGAACGTCAACGGCGGGAGTGTGCTGTGCGGCTGACGACGGTGCATCCCGCGCCGGGAATCGCGTGAGTCCAGGCGCGGCGGCACGCGACGGGTCGCGGCTGAATCCGCCCACGGAGGTCCTGCGCATCGCGGCCCGGCTGCAGGAGGCGGGATTCGAGACGTGGTGCGTGGGTGGCGCCGTGCGCGATGCGCTGCTCGGGGAGTCGCACGCCGACTGGGACCTGGCCACCGCGGCGACCCCCGTCCAGGTGCGAGCGTTGTTCAATCGCACCGTGCCGCACGGGATCGAGTTCGGGACCGTGGGCGTGCTCGACCGGCGCGGCGTGATGCACGAGGTGACGACGTTCCGGCGCGACGTGAAGCATGACGGCCGGCACGCGGTCGTCGAGTTCGGCGTCTCGCTCGACGACGACCTCGCGCGCCGGGACTTCACCATCAACGCGATCGCCTTTCACCCGGGGACCCGCGAGCTGCGGGACCCGTTCGGCGGCCAGGCCGACCTGGACCGGCGCGTCGTGCGCGCGGTCGGCGACGCGTCGGCCCGGATGGTGGAGGACCGCCTCCGCGCCCTCCGCGCCCTTCGCTTCGCCGGTCGCTTCGCGTTCACGATCGACCCCGCGACGTGGGACGCGATCGTGGCGTCGGCGCCCTTCCTCCCCAGGCTGTCGCGCGAACGCGTGCGGCAGGAGCTGGAGAAGACGATGGCGCAGGTGGCGCGCCCCTCCCGGTCGCTCGAGCTCTGGCGCTCGTCAGGCGCGCTGGCGTCCCTGGTTCCCGAGCTGGCGACCGTGCCGGACGCCGCCCTGCGCGCGCCGGATCACATCGGCGCCCCGGGGACGACAGGCCGCGAGGAACGGGCGCTGGCGCGCAGCCGGAACCGGCTCGCGTCGCTCTTCCTGGACCTTTCGCCGCGCGAGGCCCGCAGAGTGCTCGAGGGCCTGCGAGGCTCGAACCGGGAGACCGACTGGGTCACCCATGTCGTCTCGTGCTGGCAGGGGCTCGGCGACGGGATGCGGCAGCACCTCGCCACCGGGGACGTCACTGACGCCGACCTGAGACGATGGGCTGCCCGCACCGGGAGGACGCACTTCCAGGACTTCATGCGGATTGCGGTCGCGCGGTGGGAGGCGGAGGGCCACCAGGCGCTCGCGCCGGGGATCGTGTCCGCGTTCCGGCGGGGCGTGCGCATTGCCTGGCGGGACCCGCTGTCGGCGGGCGACCTGGCCGTGGACGGGAGCGACCTCATGGAGGCCGGCGTCCCCGCGGGTCCCGCGATCGGGACCACGCTCAAGCGACTCGTCGAGGCGGTCATCGAGGATCCGGCGCGAAACCGGCGCGACGTCCTGCTGGAGCTCGCGACGGCCTGGCAGGCGGAGCAGCCATGAGTCCGTTCGTCTACGCCCTGGTCTCGGCGCTGGCCAACGTCGCCGGTGCGCTGGCGGTCGCCGGCCGGGCCCGCCGCGGAATGCGGCTGCTCGACGCGATGATCGCGATCGCGGCCGGCTTCATGATCTCGGTCGCGCTCACGCAGCTCGTGCCCGAGGCGCTGGCGCGCGGGGGAACGAGCGCCCCGTTCATCATGCTGCTGGGGTACCTGGCGGTGCACTTCACGCAGCACACGCTGACGCAGCACTTCCACTTCGGCGAGGAGACCCACCGCGTCACCACCGCCATCAGCATGTCCGCGCTGGCCGGGCTCCTGATGCACACGTTCGTGGACGGTGTCGCGATCGCGGCCGGCTTCACGGTGGGGCGCGAACTGGGCCTGCTGGTGTTCACGGCGGTCGTGCTGCACAAGCTGCCCGAGGGGCTGGCCATCGCCAGCCTGTTCCTGGCCGCCGGGCAGTCGCCGCGCGTCGCGGTCGCCGCGGCGGGCGCGTTAGGCCTGACGACGCTGCTGGGGGTCGCGGCCACCGACTTCATCGGCCCGCTGGCCGAGCACGGCCTCCCGCTCGCCGCCGGCGTGACGCTCTACGTCGCTGCGTCCAACCTGGTCCCCGAGTTCCAGTCGAAGCGCGGCTGGCCCCTGGCGCTGTACTTCTTCGGCGGGTGTGCGCTGTTCGCGCTCGTCGCCCGCCTCCTGTCCTGATGCCGCGGAAGGACCGGGCCAGCGGGTCGTTGTTCAGCCCCTCGCCGTCGTCGGCGCCGCTGGCGGCGCGCATGCGGCCGGCGTCGCTCGATGAGTTCGTCGGGCAGGCCCCGATCCTGGCGCCGGGGAAGCCGCTGCGCGAGTCGATCGAGCGCGGCACGGTCGGGTCCCTCATCCTCTGGGGGCCGCCGGGAAGCGGGAAGACCACGCTCGGCCACCTGGTGGCGCACTTCACCGACCGGGAGTTCGTCCCCTTCTCAGCGGTCACCGAGGGCGTGCCGCGCGTGCGCGAGATCATCGCCGAGGCCGAGCGGCGTCTGGAGATGGGACGGGGCACGATCCTGTTCGTGGACGAGATCCACCGGTTCAACCGCGGGCAGCAGGATGCGTTCCTTCCGGCCGTGGAGTCGGGCACGGTCACGCTGATCGGCGCGACGACGGAGAATCCGTCGTTCGAGCTGAATGGCGCGCTGCTGTCGCGGGCGCGCGTGGTGGTCCTCCAGCCCCTGACGCCTGACGACATCCTCGTGGTGCTGCGCCGCGCGCTGTCCGACACCGCGCGCGGGCTGGGGTCATGGGACCTCACCGCCGATGACGAGGGCCTGCGCTGGCTGGCCGTGGAGTCCGACGGCGATGCCCGCCGCGCGCTCAATATCCTCGAGGCGGCGGCCGCGCACGTGGGGAAGGGCGGCACGCTCACGCGGGACGTGCTGCGCGATGCGATGCAGCGGCGGGTCGCCCGCTACGACAAGTCCGGTGAAGAGCACTACAACCTCATCTCGGCGTACCACAAGGCGCTGCGGGGCAGCGATCCGCAGGGCGCGCTGTACTGGCTGGCGCGGATGATCGACGGCGGTGAGGACCCGATGTACATCGCGCGCCGGACGGTGCGGTTCGCGTCGGAGGACGTCGGCCTGGCCGACCCGCAGGCGCTGCGCGTCGCGCTTGCCGCCCGTGACGCGTATCACTTCCTCGGCTCGCCCGAGGGTGAACTGGCGCTGGCAGAGGCGGCGGTGTATCTCGCGACGGCGCCGAAGAGCAACCGGGTCTACGCGGCCTGGGGGGCAGCGCTCGCCGCGGCGCGGGAGTATCCTGCGGAGGGCGTGCCGCTCCACATCCGGAACGCGCCGACGTCGTTGATGAAGGAACTGGGGTATGGCAAAGGGTACCAGTACGCCCACGACGTCCCCGAGGGGTACCTGCCCCAGCGCTACCTGCCCGACGCGCTCGAGGGCACGACGTTCTACGAGCCCGGATCGATGGGGTTCGAAAAGGACGTCGCGAAGCGGATGTCGTGGTGGGCCGGATTGAAGGAACGCGCGCGGGACGACGCCCAGGAGGGCTGAATGCGACGCATAACGAGTGGACTGCTGCTGGCGACCGTCGCCGCCTGCGCGAGCCTGGGGCGCGGCACGTTCCGGGAACCGGTGGTCACGTACAAGGATGCCGTGATCACGGGGCTGGGCGTGTCGGGCGGGTCGCTGGAAGTCGTGCTCGGCATCTACAACCCGAACAGCTTCAGGCTGGACGGGACCCGGCTGACCTATCGCGTCAGCGTGGACTCGATCCCGTTCGGGACCGGCGAGCTGAATGACCGGTTCGCGGTGCAGGAGGGGGATTCGACGCAGGTGCGCCTGCCGCTGAGCTTCACGTATGCCGGCGTCGGCCAGGCCGGCCGGCAGTTGATACAGACCGGCAGCGTACAGTACACGGTGGCCGGCGAGATCACGGTACAAACGCCCCTCGGCGCCTTCACGCGACCTTACACTGGACGGGGACGGTTGAGCACAATTCGGTGAGGATCGAGGGCTGACGATTGAGGTCGGAGGTCCGAGGTCAGAGGTCAGAGGTCTGAGGTCCGAGGTCTGAGGACTGAGGCCTGAGGATTGAGGTCCCAGCCCCAGCCCCAGCCCGTAGCGGCAGCAGCAGCACGCAGCAATCAGCACGCAGCCTTGAACTCTTACTGAAATCCCATTTCACGCGACCTGATCGACCTCTCCGCTCCCACTGAGCGCGTCCTCCTTGTCGGGGCCCCGCTCAAGCGGTCGAGCGCGAAGCACCACCTCGACGAGCACCTCCAGGAGCTCGAGCGCCTCGCGGACACCGCCGGGGCGAAGGTCGTGGGCCAGCTCACGCAGCAGCTGGACCGGCCCAACTCGGCGACCTACCTCGGCAAGGGCAAGATCGACGAACTCCGCGACCGGATCGCCGCCGAGGACATCTCCCTCGTGCTGTTCGACGACGAGCTGTCGCCGACGCAGGGCAAGAACATCGAGGAGGCCACCGGCTGCCGGGTCATGGACCGCGCCGAGGTGATCCTCGACATCTTCGCAACCCGGGCGCGGAGCCGTGAGGCGCGCATGCAGGTCGAGCTGGCCCAGCTCGAGTACATGCTGCCCCGCCTGACGAGGATGTGGACGCACCTCGAGAAGACCCGCGGCGGCATCGGCATCGGCATGCGCGGACCCGGCGAGACCCAGCTCGAGACCGACCGGCGCCTCATCGGGCACCGCATCCGCGTGCTCAAGGAGCGGATGGAGGAGGTGAAGCGCTCGCGCGAGGTCCAGCGGCAGTCGCGCAAGTCCGCCTTCAAGGCGGCGCTGGTCGGCTACACCAATGCGGGCAAGTCGTCGATCCTGCGGGGGCTGAGCCGGGATCGCGACGTCTTCGTCGAGGACCGGTTGTTCGCCACCCTCGACACGCTGTCGCGCGAGGTGGACCTCGGCGAGGGACAGCGCGCGGTGGTGACGGACACCGTCGGGTTCATCCGCAAGCTGCCGCACCACCTGGTCGCGTCGTTCCGCGCGACCCTCGACGAGGTGAACGAGGCGGACCTGCTGCTCCACGTGATCGACGCCTCGCATCCCACGTGGGAGGAGCAGCGCGTCGTGGTGGAGGAAGTGCTGGCGGACCTTGGCGTCCAGGCGCGGGACGTGCGGCACGTGTTCAACAAGGTCGACCTGCTGTCGCCGCCGGACCTCGAGGCGCTGCGGGCGCGCATGGACTCGCTGCTTCCAGGCAGCATCTACGTCTCGACGATGACCGAGGCCGGCCTCGACCCGCTGCGGGCGGCGCTGCGTGAGGCGGTGCGCGAACATCGTCCGGTGGCGGAACTGCGGATCCCGATCGGGGACGGCCGTCTCCTCGCGGACGTGCACCGCAGCGGCGAGGTCCTCGAGCAGCGGCACGAGGGCGAGGAGATGGTGCTGCGGGCCCGGGTCGACGAGACGACGCTGGGGCGCCTGCGGCGCGCCGGCGCCCAGGTGCGGCCCGAGGGGACCTAGGGACCGTCGCTCCCCGCCCGGCCATCCTGCGCTAGTTTTCGCCCATGCCGAAAGCGCTGATCACCGGGATCACCGGCCAGGACGGGTCGTACCTCGCCGAGCTGCTGCTGTCGAAGGGGTACGAGGTCCATGGACTCGTGCGCCGCTCCAGCCAGTTCGGGACCGGACGCATCGAGCACGTCTACCTCGACGAGCACCTGCCCGCGCACAACCTGCAACTGCACTACGGGGACCTGAACGACGCGTCGTCGCTGCAGCGTGTGCTGGCCCGGGTGGTGCCTGACGAGGTGTACAACCTCGGCGCGCAGAGCCACGTGCGCATCAGCTTCGACGTGCCCGAGTACACGGTCGAGGTGACCGGGGTCGGGACGCTGCGCCTGCTCGAGGCGATCCGCAACCTGGACATGTCGCCGCGCTTCTACCAGGCGTCGTCGAGCGAGATGTTCGGGAAGGTGGCCGAGGTCCCCCAGACCGAGCAGACGCCGTTCCACCCGCGGTCCCCGTACGCCTGCGCCAAGGTGCTCGCGCACCACGTGACGGTCAACTATCGGGAGAGCTACGGCCTCCACGCCTCGTGCGGGATCCTGTTCAACCACGAGAGCCCGCGACGCGGCGAGAACTTCGTCACGCGCAAGATCACGCGGAGCCTGACGCGGATCAGGCTCGGCTTGCAGCCGAAGCTGTACCTCGGGAACCTCGAGGCGCGGCGTGACTGGGGCCACGCCGCGGATTACGTCGAGGCCAGGTGGCGCATGCTCCAGCAGGACGTGCCTGACGACTACGTCATCGCCACCGGCCACACCCATTCGGTGCGCGACTTCCTCGACGAGGTGGGCGCCATCCTCGAGATGGACTGGACGCCGTACGTCGACGTCGATCCCCGGTACTACCGCCCGGCCGAGGTGGACATCCTGCAGGGGAACGCCGGCAAGGCGGCGCGGGTGCTGGGCTGGACGCCAACGACGTCGTTCCACGACCTCGTGCGGGAGATGACCGAGGCGGACCTGGCGCTGGCGGAACGCGAAGCCTCCGAGCGCTCCACGCGCTAGCCGACATCAGGGGGGCCTGGAATGACCGATGGGAGGCACGAGGAATCTCGCGCCTCCCATCTTCCACCTCATCATGGTCGCGCAGGGACTCGAACCCCGGACCTCTGGTATGTGAGACCAGCGCTCTAACCAGCTGAGCTACGCGACCGATCCGCGCCGGTGGCGCGGGCAGGGAAGGTTAATCGGGGCCGGGGGCAAACGGCAGAGGGGACGAGGCGAACGAAGCGCAGGGCGCAACGCGTCAGGGGGCTGGATTCGAGGCGCTTCCGGCTCCCCTTCGGCGTTCCGTTCGCGCTTTCCCGTGACCTAGCTTCGGAACACGAAGTACACCGCTCCCACCAGACACAGCCCTGCCCACAGGAAGTCGGTCTTGAGCGGCTGGCGCATGTACAGCACGGCGAACGGGATGAAGACCGCGAGGGTGATCACTTCCTGCAGGATCTTCAACTGGCCGAGCGACAGCGTCTCGTAGCCGATGCGGTTGGCAGGCACCTGGAGCATGTACTCGAAGAGCGCGATGCCCCAGCTCACCGCGATGGCGACGATGAGCGGCTTGGCGCGCAGGTTCCTGAGGTGGGCGTACCAGGCGAACGTCATGAACACGTTGGACCCGATCAGCAGCAACGTGGCGCGAGCGGCGGCAGGAATTTCGGTCATGGAGGGTGGAACCGTGTCGTGGTGGGGAAGGATGCCGGCGGCCCCCGGCCGTCCACGCACTGCGGCGCGAACGAGTCTCACGTCTCCCGTCTCCCGCGATGGGCCCTGCAGGGCTCGAACCTGCGACCGTCGGATTATGAGTCCGCTGCTCTAACCGGCTGAGCTAAGGGCCCGTGCACAACAAGATACCGGACGAGTGACGCGGGACGGGAGGGAACTACCCTAGCGCCCGTCTCCCGTCCCCCATCCCCCATCCCGAAAGTGCTTCCACGCCTCGATGATCTCGTCGGGAGAGACCGTGGCGGCACCGAGCTTCCCGACCTCCACGCCCGCCGCATAGTTCGCGATCAGGGCCGCCTCGTAGGCGGTGGCGCCGGCCGCCAGGGCCGTGGCCAGGTAGGCCGTCACCGTGTCACCGGCGCCGACGACGTCGTAGACCTCGCGCGCCGCGGTCGGGATCAGCTGCATGTCCCCGGACGCCGCCACCAGCGCCATCCCCCGCTCGCCTAACGTGAGCAGCAGGTACGCCACGCCGAGCCGCTCGAACGTCGCCGGCAGCGCCCCGGCATCGTCGAGGTTCACCGTCGCGCCCAGCGCCGATTCCATCTCCCGCCGGTTGGGCTTGAAGACGGTCGCGCCGCGATAGGAGAAGAAGTTGCGGAACTTGGGGTCGACCACCGACGGGATCCCGCGCCGCACCGCCGCATCGATCGCCGCCGTGATCACCGCCGGCACCAGGACGCCCTTGTTGTAGTCCTCGAGGACCAGCGCGTCCGCCTTCGCCACCAGCGGCAGCAGCGTGTCGAGGACGCGCTGCACGTCCCGGGCCGGCAGGTCGGCGTCGTCTTCCTCGTCGAACCGCAGCATCTGCTGGGCGCGGGCGACGACCCGCGTCTTGCAGGTCGTGGGACGCTTCGTGCCGATCACCTTCGTGCTGTCGGCGCCGATGGCCTCGAGCATCACCCGCAGCCGCTCGCCGGCGCTGTCCGATCCCGCCGCCGCCACCAGCGACACCCGGGCCCCGGCCGCCGCCACGTTCTGCGCCACGTTGGCCGCCCCACCGAGCGCATAACGACGCTCGCGCACCCGGACCACGGGGACCGGCGCCTCGGGCGAGATCCGCTCGACGTCGCCGCCCAGGTACACGTCGAGCATCGCGTCCCCCACCACGACCACCCGCTTTCGCTGCATGCCATCCAGCACCTGCGTCAGGCGACGGCGCGAAATGGGGCTGCGAGGGGAAGGCATGGCAAATAGTACCGATCGGCGGTGGGAGATGGGAGATGGGACCGGCCATCCCGAGTCTCCCATCTCTCCTCTCCCGACTGATTACCTTTCTGCACTCATGGAAGCCCTCAACCTCGACGTGCTCGTCACCCGCGGCAGCCACGTCGAATCCCGCCACGTGGTCCACGCGGCGATCGTCGATGCCCAGCGCGGCCTGATCGCCAGCGCCCGCGATCCGCACGACGTCGCGCCCTGGCGGTCGTGCGCGAAGCCCTTCCAGCTCATGCCCCTCATCGCCGCCGAAGGCCTCGAGCGGCTGGGCTGGGGCAGCGACCAGGTGGCCCTGGCGTGCGGCTCCCACGGCGGTGAGCCCGAGCACGTCGCCATCGCCGCGCAGATGTTGCGTGACCTGGGGCTCGAGGAGGGCGACCTCGCCTGCGGACCGCACGAACCGATGGCCCGCCGTGGTGCCAGGCTCCTGCGCGATGCCGGCCTTGCCCCCACCCGCCTGCATAACAACTGCAGCGGCAAGCACGCCGCCATGCTCGCGCGCGCCAGGCTCGCCGGCTGGCCCACCCAGGGCTACGAGAAGCTCGGACACCCGGTGCAGGACTCCTGCCTCGGCACGGTCGCCGCGTGGAGCAACGTTCCGAAGGAGAAGATCGGCACCGCGGTCGACGGGTGCGGTGTCGCCGTCTTCATCCTGCCGCTCGATGGCATGGCGGGCGCCTACGCGCGCCTCGCCCGCGACGCGCAGTCCGGCGCCGAGATCCCGGCGCGCATCACCACGGCCATGCGCACCCGCCCGTTCCTTGTCGGCGGCACCGACCGCTTCGACACCGTGCTGATGGAAGAAACCGAGGGACGGGTGCTGTCGAAGATCGGAGCCGAGGGCGTCCACTCGGCGGCGGTGCTCGATCGCGGCATCGGGATCGCCATCAAGGTGGAGGACGGCGCGAGCAGGGCGCAGTACCCGGCCGTGCTGCGCGCGCTCCAGTGGCTCGAGGTCCTGCCCGAGGCGCTCCCGGCTCGCCTGGTGGAGTTCGCGGCGCCGCGCATCCGCAATACGCGCGGCGAGGTGGTGGGCGATGTCCATGTCGTCGCGGCCTGACGCCTGCGTCGCCAGGATACACCACGCCATGGAATGATGACGCTCCCCGGCCAGCCTCGTGTTACCGTGACGGCCCTGGGTGACGAGGAGCGCATGCTCGTCCGGGTCGCCGCGGTCATCGCCGCCGGCAGCGAGGCCGCCATGCGCTCGGAACTGGCGCGCGCCACCAACGGCGCGCCCCCTGAATGGATCGAGGAGGTCCTCCTGCAGTCGTACCTGTTTGCCGGATTCCCCCGCACGCTGAACGCGACCCGCGAATGGCGCCGCGTCTCGGGACGCGCGGCGCCGTCCGCCGACGATGGTGAACGCCTCGACCAGGCCAGCCGCTGGAAGGCGGACGGCGAGCGCACCTGCGCGACGGTCTACGGGGTGTTCTACGATCGCCTGCGCGAGAACATCCGCGCGCTGCACCCCGCCCTCGATGCGTGGATGATCGTCGAGGGATACGGCAAGGTGCTGTCCCGGCCGGCGCTCGACCTCGCCCGCCGGGAGCTGTGCATCGTCGCGGCCTGCGCGGCGTCGCGCCAGGAGCGGCAACTGCACTCGCACCTGCACGGCGCCCTGCACGCCGGGGCATCGGTCGAGGCCATCGGCGACACGCTCTCGGTGGTGGCGGATCTCGTTCCGCCTGACGATGCCGATCGCCATCGATTGCTCTGGGCGCGAGTCCGGGAGACGGCCAATGTTCATTGATCGCGTCGTCGTCCGCGTGAAGGCGGGGACGGGTGGATCCGGGGCGACGTCATTCCGCCGGGAGAAGTTCGTCCCGATGGGCGGTCCTGACGGCGGCGAGGGTGGGCGCGGCGGCGACGTGATCGTGCGAGGCGACCGGAACCTGTCGACGCTGCTCGACTACACGTATCGCGATCACTGGGAAGCGGAGCGGGGCCAGCATGGCGAGGGCTCCAACCGCACCGGTCGCTCGGGCGATGACGTGGTGATGCCGGTCCCTCCGGGGACCATCATCCGTGACCACGACACCAAGGCGTTCATCGCCGAGGTGCTCGCCGACGGGGAGGAGTACGTGGTCGCGAAGGGCGGACGCGGTGGGCGCGGCAACTCGTCCTACGCCAGCTCGACCCATCAGTCGCCGCGCGAGTGGGAGCCCGGTCGCGAGGGTGAGGAACGGACGCTCGAACTCGAGCTGAAGCTCATTGCCGACATCGGGCTCGTCGGAAGCCCCAACGCCGGCAAGAGCACGCTCCTCTCCGTGATTTCCAAGGCCACGCCCCGCATCGCCGACTATCCGTTCACGACCCTCTCGCCGAACC
Organism: Gemmatimonadaceae bacterium; assembly: GCA_030835125.1. Lineage (GTDB taxonomy): Bacteria > Gemmatimonadota > Gemmatimonadetes > Gemmatimonadales > Gemmatimonadaceae > JABWBJ01. Next base: position 11,950 of record JAUQWM010000001.1, read on the forward strand.
TGGGTGTCGTCCAGCTCACCGATCACCGCACGTTCGTCGTCGCCGACATTCCGGGGATCATCGAGGGCGCGTCGGAGGGGAAGGGGCTTGGCCTGCAGTTCCTCCGGCACATCGAGCGCACGCGGATCCTCGCGTTCCTCGTGCCGATCGACGCCGACGACTGGCAGGTCGAATACGACCAGCTGCGGCGGGAGGTCGCGTCGTACTCCGCCGAACTCGCGGCCAAGCCGCATTGCGTCGTCTTCACCAAGCTCGACCTGCTTGGCGAGGACTACACACCACCCATCACGGCACCCGGTGCGTTCGGCGCGTTCTCGATCAGCGCCGCGGGACGGACCGGGCTGGACCCCCTGCTCGCCGCGTGGTGGAAGGAACTGCTGCGCCTTCGCGCGGAAGCCGAGCGTCGTGAGCAGGACGCCGCGCTCCCCTGAGGAATCGCGGCGCGAGGCGATCGCGTTCGCGCTGCTGCCGAAGGTGGGATGCCTCGCGTTCCGTGCCGGCGTGGAGCAGCACGGCGACGCCTCGGAGGCCTTCCGGGCGTGGAGCGTCGAGCCAGGCGCGCGCGCGGCGGCCCTGCGCGAGGCCGATGCCGTCCTTGCCGAGGCGGGCGTGGCAATGGCGACCATCCTCATCCTCGGGGAAGCGGGATACCCGCAGGCCTTGATGGACTTGCGGCTTCCGCCGAGCATGATCTTCGCGATCGGCGATGTGTCACTCCTGGAACGGCCGGCGGTTGGCATCGTGGGCACGCGGCACGCTTCACCTGGCGGAGAGCGCATCGCCCACCAGATGGCGACGCTTGTGGTGAAGGCGGGCGCGGTGGTGGTCAGCGGAATGGCGCTCGGGATCGATGCCGCCGCGCATCGCGGGGCGCTGGACGCCGGCGGAGGAACGATCGCCGTGCTGGGAGGCGGCGCCGACCTTCCCTATCCACCGACCCACTTCACGCTGCACCGGCACATTGCGCGCGACGGGCTGGTCGTGTCCGAATCGCGGCCAGGAACGCGTCCGTCACCTGGCGCCTTTCCCCGGCGCAACCGGATCATCGCGGCCTTGTCCGCGACGCTGGTGGTCGTCGAGGCGGGAGAGCGCAGCGGCGCGTTGATCACCTCGGGCATGGCGCTCGAACTCGGTCGCACGGTCGCCGCCGTTCCCGGCCCGATCGATTCCCCACGTCATGTCGGATCCAACCGCCTCCTCAGCGACGGCGCGGCGTTCCTCTCGTCCGTGGACGACCTGCCGGCCCTGGCGGGGTTGATGCCTGACGGCAAGCGGACCGACCCGGACCTCGGCGGTCCGCCGGCCATGCCGGACGTGCCACCAGGGTCCGATCCGGCAATGACCGCCATCCTGAACGCGGTGAAGGCTGGCGTCACCGACGTGGACGACCTGGCGAGGAGCACGCGGCTTTCGGCGCGCCAGGTTGCGGGAGCTTTGTCCGCGCTGGAAATCGGCGGGCACCTGGCGATTTCGCCGTCCGGCGACCTCGCGGTCACGGACCTCCTGGTCGGCCAGCGGCGCTAACTTCCGGAGTGCATCCAGGACACGCTTACGTTCACGTGCCGTTCTGCGCGCGGCGCTGCTCGTACTGCGACTTCGCGATCGCGGTGCGCCGCGTCGTCCCGGTCGATGACTTCGTGGATGCGCTCGGTCGCGAGATCGATGCGCGGTTCGCCGGCGATGCCCCGTCCACGGTCGAGACGTTGTACCTCGGCGGCGGGACGCCGTCGCGCCTGGGGCCCGCGGGCCTCGAGCGCGCGCTTGGCGTGGTGCGTCGACGGTTCCCGGTCGCGCCCGGTGCGGAAGTGACCATCGAGGCCAACCCGGAGGACGTCTCGCTGGACGCGGCCCGCCAGTGGCGCGACGCGGGCATAACGAGGGTGTCCCTCGGCGTGCAGAGCTTCAACGACGACGTACTGCGCTGGATGCACCGGACGCACGATGCGCGACAGGTCGACCGCGCGGCGGATTCCCTGCGGCAGGCCGGGCTCAACGACTGGTCGCTCGACCTGATCTTCGCGTTGCCTTCGGAAGTCCAGCGGTCCTGGACCGACGACCTCCGGCGCGCCGTGGCCCTGGAGCCGCCGCACATCAGCGCGTACGGGTTGACGGTGGAGCCACATACCCCGCTCCTGCGGTGGCGCGAGCGCGGCCAGGTGCACGACGCCGGCGAGGAGCAGTACGAGACCGAGTTTCTCGCGGCGGACCAGGTCCTCGGGGAAGCGGGCTTCGAGCATTACGAGGTCTCGAACTACGCCAAACCGGGTCGGAGGGCGCGGCACAACTCCGCCTACTGGGATCGCGTACCATACGTCGGACTTGGCCCTTCGGCGCACAGCTTCGATGGCGTCGTGCGACGCTGGAACACGCGCGAGTACGCCGCCTGGCTCCAGCAAACGGCGACCGGGACCGACCCGGTCGGGGGGAAGGAGGTGGTGGAGGGGGATTCGGTGGCGATCGAGGAAGCGTACCTGGGACTGCGCAGCTCGAAAGGGCTGCGGCTCAGCCCTGCCAACGAGGTACATTTCGAGCGCTGGCGTGACCGCGGATGGGCCGTCGTGGTCGATGGTATCGGGCGGCTCACGCCCGCCGGATGGCTGCGCCTCGACTCCCTTGTCGCCGCCTTGACCAACGTCAGAAGTCGTTAGTAGATTTACACTTATGCCGCTTCCCGCGCTGTCCGAACGCGAGCGCCGCGTTCTGGAAGCCGTTATCCAGAGCTATGTAGAAACGGCGGAGCCTGCCGGATCGCGGACTCTCTCCCGCCGGTTCGGCCTCGGCGTGTCTCCGGCCACCATCCGGAGCACCATGAGCGACCTGGAGGAGAAGGGATATCTCTTTCATCCCCACACCTCGGCTGGTCGTGTCCCGACCGACAGCGCGTATCGCCTCTATGTGGACTCGCTGATGGGCCCGGCCACGCTGTCGGCGCAGGAAGCGGATCGCCTGGCGGAGGAGATCGGTGGCGGCGGGTCGGCGATCGAGGCCATCCTCCGTCGGGCCGCGCAGAGCCTCTCGGTCGTCGCGCAGGAACTGGGCGTCGCGCTTGGTCCGCGCCTCGATCGCACGGTGTTGCAGCGCCTGGACGTGGTGCGCGCCTCGGAGGAGCGATTGCTCCTCGTGTTGACGCTGAGCGGCGGCGCCGTGCGCACCATCTTCGTCGAGGTGCCGGGGTCGATCGCCGAAAGTGCCCTGGCCGAGGTGACGCTGGTGCTCAACGAGCGCCTGAGCGGACTGTCGCTGCGCGAGATCCGGTCGTCGCTGGGCGCGCGGCTGCGCGACACCGGGGCGCAGGCCGGGACGCGGGAGTTGCTCAACGTGTTCGTGCAGGAGGGCGACGTGCTGTTCGACCTGCCGATCGCGCCGGCGACCGAGGACGTGGTGCTGGGGCAGGCGTCGATCCTGGCCGAGCAGCCGGAGTTCTCGACCGGTGAGAGCATGCGGCGTCTGCTCGCGCTGACGGACACGCGTGAGCACCTGGCCGAGGGGG